>NZ_JBIWKH010000007.1:302205-472190 GCF_044765585.1 Streptomyces sp. NPDC102441 | reverse complement strand
GGGGGGCGGGGGGGGGGCGGGGGGCCGGCCGGGGGGCCGGCGGGGGGGTCCCCCCGCGCCGGGGGGGGCGGGCCGCCGCCCCGGGGGGGCGCCCCCCCCCCCCGGGGCGGCGTCCCCGGCACGAGCGGCGCCAGGTCACTGCCCGCCGGGAAGCTCCAGGGGCCTCTCGCCCAGCCGTTGGCGATCGTCCCGCTCTTCGTGGCCAACGCGGTCCGGGGCGCCGCATGCGCGATCGGGCTGCGCCGGGCGGCGTGGCATCCGGGGCTGAGAGCAGGGGCTTCCCGAGGACTCAGACGGGCACGGCCGGCGGTGGATGCGTACGGCTCCCACGGTGGCCGGAAGTAGAGGATAGGCTGCCCTAACCCGACGTTGGTCCGGAGTACTTCTGGAACGAACGCCGGTCCCGTGGCCGAGCCGGACGCCTCGCCGACCATCCGCACAGATCCCGGGAGTACGACCATGCAGCGCCTCACCGCAGACTCGGTGACCCTCGGCTACGACCAGCGGATCATCGCCGAGGGCCTCTCGGTCGAGATCCCCGACAACTCCTTCACCGTCATCGTCGGCCCCAACGCCTGCGGAAAATCGACCCTGCTGCGCGCTCTCTCCCGGATGCTGAAGCCGAGCGCCGGGGAGGTTCTGCTGGACGGGCAGTCCATCCACCGGATGCCCGCGAAGAAGGTCGCCAGGACGCTGGGCCTGCTGCCCCAGTCCTCAATAGCTCCGGACGGCATCACCGTCGCCGACCTCGTCTCACGCGGCCGCTACCCTCACCAGGGGCTGCTGCGCCAGTGGTCACCCGAGGACGAGCGGACAGTGAAGGAGTCCATGGAGTCGACCGGTGTCGGCGAACTCGCCGGCCGCTACGTCGACGAGCTGTCCGGCGGCCAGCGCCAGCGGGTCTGGATCGCCATGGCCCTCGCCCAGCAGACCCCGCTCCTGCTGCTCGACGAGCCGACGACGTATCTCGACATCCAGCACCAGATCGACGTACTCGACCTCTGTGCGGAACTGCACGAGACACAGGGCCGCACGCTCGTCGCCGTGCTGCACGACCTCAACCACGCGGCCCGGTACGCCACCCATCTCATCGCCATGCGGGAGGGCACGGTCGTCGCCGAGGGCGCGCCCGGCGACGTCGTCACCGCTCAGCTCGTGGAGGATGTCTTCGGGATGCGGTGCCAGGTCATCGACGACCCCGAGACGGGAACGCCGCTCGTGGTCCCCGCCGCCCGCAGAAAGCGCACGGCGGCCTCCGTCTGAGCGATGGGCTACAGCAGCGATTTGAGCTTCAGCAGATCGCGGAAGCCCGCCTCCAGCCGCACCCGGCCCGACCCCCAGGCCTTCGCGAAGTTCAGCTCGCCGTTGACCATGGACACCAGATCGTCCCCGGTCATCGCGAGCCGGATCTCGGCCTTCTCGCGCGGCGGGCCGTCATGGGTGTCCAGCACCCGGATCCGGCCGTTCTCCAGTCGTCCGGTGAACGTCGCGTCGAGATCCCTGATGTGGCAGCTCAGCGAGCGGTCGAGGCCGGCGGCGCCGCCCACGTCGCCGTCGGCCCCCGCCAGGTTGTCGGAAAGTGTGTCGAGTGCGCTGCGGCACTCCGCCATGGTCGCCATCGTCACCGACGGTACACCGGCCCTTCGGGGTAGCGTTCCCGCATGAGCGACTGGATGCCGGGGCAGGACACGGCGCAGCACGGTGAGGCGGACGAAGCGGACGCGGGACCTCCCGCGCCCTCCTTCGACCCCGCCCCTCCCACACCCCTCGGTGTCGCACGCACCCCCACGGGGCACGCCGGTGTCGACACCCGGCTGGAGCGGCTGGCCGACGTGGACCACCTCGCGGCGGACGGCCACACCGAGGTGTACGAGGATGTACACCGTGGGCTGCGCGACGAACTGACCGCGCTGGACGCACGGCCCGCACCCGCACCGACGCCCGCGCACGACAACAGGAGCTGAACGAGAAGTGGCAGGAGTGGCACGTCGCCGCCTCGACGCCGAGCTGGTACGCCGCAAGCTCGCCCGCTCGCGCGAGCACGCGAGCCAGCTGATCGCAGCGGGGCGGGTGACGGTCGGCAGGAACACCGCGACCAAGCCGGCCACCCAGGTCGAGACCAGCGCGGCCGTCGTCGTCCTCAAGGACGACAGCGACCCCGAGTACGTCTCGCGCGGCGGGCACAAACTCGCGGGGGCCCTCGCCGCCTTCGAGCCCCACGGCCTGAAGGTCCAGGGGCGGCGGGCACTGGACGCCGGGGCCTCGACCGGAGGCTTCACCGATGTGCTGCTGCGCGCCGGCGCGCGCCAGGTCGTGGCGGTGGACGTCGGCTACGGGCAGCTCGCCTGGTCCCTGCAGTCCGATGAACGCGTCACCGTCAAGGACCGCACCAACGTACGTGAGCTGACGCTGGAGCAGATCGACGGGGAGCCGGTGGACCTGGTGGTGGGAGACCTGTCGTTCATCCCGCTCGGCCTGGTGCTGCCCGCCCTCGCGCGCTGCGCCGCCCCTGACGCCGACCTGGTGCTGATGGTCAAGCCGCAGTTCGAGGTGGGCAAGGAGCGCCTCGGCAGTGGCGGTGTGGTCCGCAGCCCCGAGCTGCGGGCCGAAGCGGTACGGGAAGTGGCGCGCAGGGCCGGTCTGCTGGGCCTCGGTGTCCAGGGGGTCACGGCGAGCCCGCTGCCCGGCCCGTCGGGAAATGTCGAGTATTTTCTGTGGCTGCGGGCCGGCGCACCTGAGCTGGATCCCGCGGATGTCGACCGCGCAGTGGCGGAGGGGCCCCGTTGACAACGCATGCGGCACAACCCGGGAACGCGGAACGCACCGTCTTCCTGCTGGCGCACACCGGCAGACCGGCCGCGATCCGAAGCGCCGAGCTCGTCGTCCAGGGCCTGCTGCGGAACGGCCTCGGCGTCCGGGCGCTCGCCGCGGAGGCACAGGACCTGCCGCTGCCGGCGTCCGTGGTCACGGTCACGGACGCGACGACCGACGCCGTGGACGGCTGCGAACTCCTCATCGTGCTCGGCGGGGACGGGACGCTGCTGCGCGGAGCCGAGATCTCCCGCGCCTCCGGCGTGCCGATGCTCGGGGTCAACCTCGGACGGGTGGGATTCCTCGCCGAGGCCGAGCGTGACGACCTGGACCAGGTCGTCGACCGGGTCGTCACCCGCGCGTACACGGTCGAGGAGCGGATGACGCTCGACGTCCTCGTGCACAGCAACGGTGACATCGTGCACACCGACTGGGCGCTCAACGAGGCCGCCGTCCAGAAGGTCTCGCCCGAGCGGATGCTCGAGGTCGTCCTGGAGATCGACGGCCGCCCGGTGACCGGCTTCGGATGTGACGGGATCGTCTGCGCCACCCCGACCGGGTCGACCGCGTACGCCTTCTCGGCGGGAGGCCCCGTCGTCTGGCCGGAGGTCGAGGCCCTGCTCATGGTGCCGATCAGCGCCCACGCGCTGTTCGCGAAGCCGTTGGTGACCTCTCCCGACTCGGTGCTGGCCGTGGAGGTCCAGCCGCACACCCCGCACGGGGTGCTCTGGTGCGACGGCCGCCGGACCGTCGAGCTGCCCGCCGGGGCCAGGGTGGAGGTGCGGCGCGGCGCGGTGCCCGTACGGCTCGCGAGGCTGCACCAGGCGTCGTTCACCGACCGTCTCGTGGCCAAGTTCGCGCTGCCCGTACAGGGCTGGCGGGGCGCTCCGCACTGATTCCCCGGGCCGTCGTTCACACCCGCGTGAGTGAATCCGTGACCGGGGTCCGTCGCACACCGGGCTCCGGACCTCGTAAGGTCATGTCCGTGTTGGAGGAGATGCGGATACGGTCGCTCGGAGTCATCGACGACGCGGTGGTGGAGCTGTCACCCGGTTTCACCGCGGTGACGGGCGAGACCGGCGCGGGCAAGACCATGGTCGTCACCAGCCTCGGGCTGCTGCTGGGCGGGCGCGCCGACCCTGCCCTGGTGCGGGTCGGTGCCAAGGCCGCGGTCGTCGAGGGGCGGATCACGGTGTCCCGGGGCGACGCGGCGGCGGTACGCGCCGAGGAGGCCGGGGGAGAGATCGAGGACGGTGCGCTGATCATCAGCCGTACCGTTTCGGCGGAAGGGCGCTCCCGGGCACATCTCGGGGGGAGATCCGTGCCGGTGGGGCTGCTCGCCGAACTCGCCGACGAGCTCGTCGCCGTCCACGGCCAGACAGACCAGCAGGGACTGCTCAAGCCCGCACGGCAGCGACAGGCGCTGGACCGCTATGCCGGTGGGCGCGTGGACGGCCCGCACACCAAGTACGCGGCGGCCTACCGCCGGCTGCGCGCGGTCGTCACCGAACTCGACGAGCTGACCACCCGGGCCAGGGAGCGCGCCCAGGAAGCGGATCTGCTGCGCTTCGGCCTCGACGAGGTCGCCGCCGTCGAGCCGCTGCCCGGGGAGGACACCGAACTCGCCGCGGAAGCCGAGCGGCTCGGCCACGCCGAGGCGCTCGCCTCCGCCGCCGCCCTGGCCCACACGGCGCTCGCGGGGAATCCGGAGGACCCGGAAGGCGTGGACGCCACCACGGTGGTGGCGGCCGCCGGGCAGTCCCTGGACGCCGTACGGTCCCACGACCCCGCGCTGGCCGCGCTCGCCGACCGGATCGGGGAGATCTCGATCCTCCTCGCCGACGTGGCCGGGGAGCTCGCCGGATACGCCGACCAGCTCGACGCCGACCCGCTGCGGCTCGCCGCCGTGGAGGAGCGGCGTGCCGCGCTCACCGTGCTCACCCGGAAGTACGGCCAGGACATCACCTCCGTTCTCGCCTGGGCCGAGGACGGTGCCTCCCGGCTGACCGAACTGGAGGGCGACGACGACCGCATCGGTGAACTGACGGCGGAACGCGACGCACTCCGCGGCGAACTCTCCGTCCTCGGCCAGGAGCTGACCGACGCGCGCACGGAGGCGGCGGCGCGCTTCGCCGAGGCCGTCACCCAGGAGCTGGCGTCGCTCGCGATGCCGCACGCCCGGGTCTCCTTCGCCATCGGGCAGACCGAGGCGCCGGACGAGGCGTCCGGCATCGACATCGGCGGCCGGAGCGTGCTCTACGGGCCGTCCGGCGCCGACGAGGTGGAACTCCTGCTGGCGCCCCACCCCGGTGCCCAGCCCCGGCCGATCGCCAAGGGCGCCTCCGGGGGTGAGCTGTCCCGGGTGATGCTTGCCGTCGAGGTGGTCTTCGCGGGCTCCGATCCCGTGCCGACCTACCTCTTCGACGAGGTCGACGCGGGTGTCGGCGGCAAGGCGGCCGTCGAGGTCGGCCGGCGGCTGGCGAAGCTCGCCAAATCCGCGCAGGTCGTCGTGGTCACCCATCTGCCGCAGGTGGCCGCCTTCGCCGACCGGCAGCTGCTGGTCGAGAAGACGGTCGACGGATCGGTGACCAGGAGCGGCGTCACGGTTCTCGAAGGCGAGGACCGGGTTCGGGAGCTCTCCCGGATGCTCGCCGGGCAGGAGGACTCGGAGACCGCCAGGGCGCACGCCGAGGAGCTGCTGGAGACCGCGCGGGCGGACGGATAGCGGCCCACCGGCGTCAGTCTCGCGCCGCTCGCCTCACTCGTACGGGTGGGGCGGGCCGTCCCGCCGTCGACGCGAGGACGGGAACAACGTTTCGTCAGTCCCGGAACGTGCGTACGGACTGGCATCCTTGGCGCAGTACTCACCAACGACTCGGGATCCCCGGGAGCCAATCAAAGTGTCACAGCTGCGTACGGTCCAAGTCCTGGGCGGCGGCGCCGGAAGCAGCGCTCATGTCAGCTCGCTCGCCGCAGGTCTGGTCGCCAGAGGCGTGCAGGTCACGGTCTGCGCCCCGGCCGGCTCCGGCCGCGCCCACGGCCTTCCCGCGACGGGCGCCCGTTTCGTCGCGGTGCCCCGGCGCAGCGGCCCCGCCGCCGTCGCGGCCCTGCGCACCGCCTGCACCGGGGCGGACATCGTCCACGCCCACGGGCTGCACGCCGCCGTACGCGCCGGGATCGCGCTGAGCGGCCGGGGCATCCCGCTGGTCCTCACCTGGCACACCCGCGCCCATGCCGACGGTGCCCGGGGCAGGCTGCTGCGGCTGCTGGAGCGCAGGGCGGCCCGCGCCGCCGCCATCGTGCTGGGCACCTCGTGGGAGCTGGTCGACCGGGCCCGCCGCCGGGGCGCCAGGGACGCCAGGCTCGCACCTGCCGCGATCCCCGCGAGCCGCTACCCCGGCACCCAGGGCGACGGTAAGGCGCGCGCCGAACTGGGAGCGGTCGGAAGGCCGTTGCTGGTGTCGGTGGCGCAGCACGGCCACGAGATACTGCTGGACGCGGCCCGTGGGTGGCGCGCGCTGGACCCCGTGCCGCTGCTGGCCGTCGTGGGGGAGGGGCCCCGGGCCGGTGCCCTGCGGCGCCGCATCGCGGCGGAGGGACTGCCCGTCGTCATCGCCGGCGGTTCGGACGACATCGGTGAACTCCTCGCCGCAGCCGACATCGCCGTACTGTCCGGCCGCGGGGAGGGTGGGCCGCTCCTCGCCCAGGAGGCCCTGCGGCTCGGCATCCCGCTGGTCGCCGCCCGGGCCGACGGGCTGCCCGAACTCGTCGGCGAAGCGGCCGAACTGGTTCCGTACGGGGATGCCGAGAAGCTGTCCGAGGCCGTCGCGCGGCTCCTCGGTGACCCCCAGCGGCGGGAGCGGCTCGCCGACTCGGGACGCGCGCAGGCCGCGGGCTGGCCGACCGAGGACGACACGATCGCCCATGTGCTCTCCGTCTACGACGAGTTGGCGCAGCCCCTGACGGCAGCCCGCGGCTGATCCCTCAGCGGGTGTGGCGGCGGGCGCGCAGGGCCAGGCTCAGCGCGAGCACCGACTCCGGGTCGTCCAGGTCGGTGCCGAGCAGCTCGCCGATGCGGGCCAGCCGGTTGTAGAGCGTCTGCCGGTTCAGATGCAGGTCGCGTGCGGCCTCCGCCTTGCGGCCGGCGTGGGCGAGGTACGCCTCCAGCGTGGGCAGCAGCGCGGGACGCGACGTCCGGTCGTGCTCGCGCAGCGGCCCGATCGCCCGGTCCACGAAGGACGCCAGGTCCGGATGGTCCCGCAGCCGCCACAGCAGCAGATCGATGTCCAGGCCGCGCGCGTCGTACCAGGGGCGTTCCCCGAGCCCCCGCGCGGCCGTCGCCGCCTCCGCCGCGTGCCGCAGTCCCGCGCCCGCCGCCGCCCAGTCGCCCGCGGTACCGACCACCACGACGACCGGCGTACGGTCCCCGGCCCGTTCCAGGCCGGCCCGCCCCGCTCCGGCCCGCAGCGCGGTCGCCACCCGGTCGGCGAGCGCGGCCCGGGTGGTCCCCGGGCGCAGCGCCAGCAGCAGCGGGACCCTGCCCTCCACCGGGCGCACCCCCACCAGCACCGGCGCGCCCACCGCCGCGAGCTCCTCCGTCACGGCACGGGCCAGCAGCGCCCAGCTGCCCGACGGCGCCGACTCGGGCGCGAGCCTCATCACCACCGGCAGCAGCGGGTCCCCGCCGGGCCGGAAGCCCAGCACACCGGCCTGCGCGGGAGCGTCCTCGGGAGCGATCCGGCCCTCGGCCAGATCAGTGAGGAAGTCGCCGCGTCCCCGCGCCGCCACCTCGTCCTCCTGACGTGCCTGCATCAGCACGACCGCCAGGATGCCCGCCGCCCGCTCGGCCGCCATCCGGTGCACCGTCACCAGCGGGCCCGACACCGCGAGCAGCACCAGCCGGGCCCGTACGGAACCGGCCCCCTGGCCGCCTCCTGGCACCTCCACCAGGACCGTGCCGGACGGTGGCGCCTCACGGGCTCCGCGCGCCCCGCGCAGCCCCTCCCAGACCTGCAGCGGATCGGCACCCACCGGCCCGGTCCCGGTCGTCCCCGCGGCGAACAGCAGCCGGCCGTCCGGAGTCTCCAGGAAGACCGGGTTCGCGGCGAAGTCCGCCAGGATCCCCAGGACCTGCGGCACCCCGCCGCCGCCGAGCACCGCCTGCGTGCACCGCCGGTGGACCTCCTCCGCCCGCTGGAGCAGGGCGTAGTGGCCGTTGACGATCTCGGTGTGGATCTCCTCGGTCACCGCCACGAACGGCACCTCGCGGTGCAGCTGGACGAGCGGCAGCCCCGCCGTCCGCGCCGCCTCCACGATCACCGTGGGCAGCCGGCCGAAACGCGGCCCGAGCTCCACGACCAGGGCGGCGATGCCGCGGTCGGCCAGCTTGCGCACGAAGACGCGCTGGTCGGCGGGGCGGGAACCGATGCCGAGCCCCGTCGTGAGCAGCAGCTCCCCGCCCTTGAGGAGGGCGGGGAGGTTCGGCGCCTCACCGGCGTGCACCCAGCGCACCGTGCGGTCCAGCCGGTCCTCGCAGGTCAGCACCTCCGGGAGCCCGCCACGCAGCCCGGGCAGCTCCAGCGCCCGCCGCACGGTGATCCCGCCCTCTGTCTCCACCGGCTCAGGCCTCGTGCTTCCTTCGGTGCGCGTCCGCGCTCGTGCCTCGTGTACGAGGGGCGCGATCGCCCCGGTCAGGAAGTTACCGGCCCAGCCCCCGTCACGTCACACCTCGGCCACGGCCGGCCTGACGTTGTGGTTCAGGTGGAACACGTTGTCCGGGTCGTAGCGTGCCTTGACGCGGGACAGCCGCTCGTAGGCCTGCTCCCCGAAGCCCGCGACGACCCGCTCCTGGCCCTCCCGCCCGATGAAGTTGAGATAGACCGCGCCGCTCGCCCACGGCATGACCGCCCCGCGTACCCGGCGCACCCACTCCCTGCCCTGCTCGTCGTCCGCCTCGCTCTCCCAGACGCCGAACGGATGCACCGCCCACGGGGAGGAGCGCCAGGGCAGCGGATGGCCGGCGGGTCCCCGGGCCACCGCGCCGCCCATCGGGAACAGCACATGCTGCGAACCTGAGGGAACGGGCATGGTGGCGGCGCCGGCGCAGAAGGCGGCCGTGGCCTCGTCGGGAAGGCTGTCCAGATACTCCGCCGACCAGTAGTTCCGCATGCCGGGCGGGTCGTCGAGCATGCACTGGAGGTCCGCGTACGGAATCGCGGTGATCACGTCCGCCTCACGCTCCAGCGCCAGCAGGGGAGCCGCCACGTCGCGCAGCTCCGCCTCCGTACCGGCGCAGGTGACCAGGACCGCGCACACGAGGTGCCCCACCAGGTCCTCGGGCACCCACTCCTCGGGCGGCCCGGTGATGTAGAGGCAGGCGCCGCCGGCGGCGTCCGGGGCGGACTCCATCACGTCCCGGTACGTACGGACCGCTTCCGGGCCGTTCTCGGGGCGGAGGAGGAGCAGCGCCATGCTCATCGCCGGCAGGTCGTGCAGCCGCAGCGTCAGGGAGGTGACCACCCCGAAATTCCCGCCGCCGCCGTGCAGGGCCCAGAAGAGCTCCGGATTCTCGTCCGCGCTCGCGTGTACGGTGCCGCCGTCGGCCGTCACCACCTCGGCGGCCAGCAGATTGTCACAGGCCAGTCCGAAGGCGCGCTCCAGCCACCCCGAACCGCCTCCCAGCGTGAAGCCGCCCACGCCCGTGGTGGAGACCCGCCCGCCCGTGGTCGCCAGGGCGTACGGCTGGGTGGCCCGGTCCAGGTCGCTCATCGTGGCTCCGCCGCCGACGCGGACCGAGCGCGCGTCCCGGTCGACCTCCACCGCACGCAGCCGGCGCAGGTCGATCACCAGACCGCCCTCGCTCAGGGCCATCCCCGCGACGCTGTGGCCGCCCCCGCGCACGGCGACCTCCAGGTCCTCGTCGCGTGCGAAGCGGAGCGCCCGCGCGACATCCGCCTCGGAGGCGCACTGGGCGACCACCGCGGGTCTGCGGTCGATCATGCTGTTGAAGACGGTACGGGCCTCGTCGTAACCCGGGTCGCCGGGGACGTGGACCGCGCCGGCGAAACCGGCCGAGGAGCGGAGACCGGTCGGCGCGGCGTCCGGCGCCGGGGTGCGGGGAGTCATCGGGTGCCCCCTTCGCAGAGCGTGACAGGGCCCTTCCATCGTAGGTCCGGCCGTGGAAGCCGGCCGGACCGCAGAGCCCGTCACACCCTCGGTGTAGGTTCCGGCGAGCCGTGTCCTCTGGAGCTGCAGTGACCTGCACTTTCAGGCCGGATTCCGCGGTCGTGCCAGTGACACAGTCCCGCTTTCGTGTCATTTTCCTCAGCGAACGGAAGAGCCAACGGCCGCTCACTGATGGCGGCTCCAGTCGGCGGACCTCGGCCCGTGACGCCGCAGCCGCTGGTCATTGACCTGAACCTCTAGATGAGGCCAGGCTGTGGCCAGGCGCGAAAGATCGGCATCCTCCGGCAGGGGCACCGAACCCAGCGACTCGTCCGGCTTGAAATGGGCCGGCGTCCCGGTCGTGCCATCGACCTCGACGGGTTCAAGGTCACTGACGGGAACGCCGTGTTCGTAGCGCTGGGTCCAGGCCCCATTGAGGCGACGGTTGGTATGGACTAGGGCGTGTCCTGTAGGTCGGCACGCAGCCATAACACGATGGCGGCGATGATGATTTCTGAGCGGTAGTAGCTGCGTTCCGGGCTGGTGAGCGCGATCCCGCGAGCTCAACAATCGACCGGCTCCGCTGATCGACATCCACGCCGTTTGAACAGAGTCCCGATTTCACCCACCTCGCCAGACCGCGCGGGGTTACACCGAGTGACCGGCCTCGAACGTCGAAACGATGCCGCCGACCGCAGATCGGCAGGTCCGATCTGTCCGAGCATCGGTGCCGTTCCCATTCCCGGCTTCCCAGCGTCGTGCGCGCATAACGCTAGGCTGACCGGCAAAAGAGACACTCATTCATGCGATCACGAAAACCACGCGCGATCCTCGCTGCCGCGTTCTTTGCGGCGGTGACTGCGGTGGTGCTCACCAGACGTTACCGGCCGGCGCTCAAGATGACGGGGCTTCGCAACCCGGTACCCGGCCGGCGGTTATGGGTGTCGGCAGGCTGGCCGTCACAGCCGTGTCCACCAGCGGACTCCAGTTGACCGCCAACGAGCGTGAACGCATCTCGAAGTCCATCGCGGCGGTTACCACCGATTCCGATATCGGTGCTGCGCTCACCGTTCGGCGCCGTCGGTCGCCGGCGCGACTGAGCCGTCCACCGCGTGCACCAGAGCCTGGTAGAGCAGATGCGGGCCGGCGCCGCTGTAACCCCCCGCCGAACAGGTGCCTGAGGAGAAGTGTCGCCGTTATCATTGACCGGTGATAGGCAACCTTGAGTCGTTTCAGGACGAGCTGGCCGCCAGCGGGTTTCCGCCGCTGGTCAACAAGCTGGCCGGGGCCGGCTTCCGGGGCGGGATCGCCACCCGTGACCTCGGGCCGCTGCGGCTGGTCTCCCTCGACACGCCCGAGAGCGCCTGCATCGGGCGGGAGCGCGACGCCACCGACGGCGAGAACCTGGCGGTCAAGGTGATGACCCGGGGCCGGACGCGGATCGAGCAAGGGCGCGGCGACGCCGAACTCGGGCCGACCGACCTGGTACTGCTCGATCCCACGCGTACGCTCCGGTTCGAGAGCACCGCCGCGGCGCACGTCACCATCCTGGTTCCGCGCCGGGAGCTTCGGATCCGGCCCGCGCAGATCGACCGGCTCATCGGCGTACGCATCGACGGCAGCCACGGCCCGGGCGCTCTCGTCTCCGTGCTGGCCCGGGAGTCGGCGTGGTCGGTGACCGAGTTCCGCGAGGCGGAGGCGCTGCGGTCGGCGGCGGCCATCGTCGAGCTGATCGCGGTCGCCCTGGAGGCCCGGCTCGGCGACGAACAACCGGCCCCGGACGAGTGGCTGCGGAGCCGGATCGCCGGCTACATCGAGACCCGGCTGGCCGATCCCGATCTGTCCCCGCCCGGCATCGCCGCCACCCACAACATATCCGTACGCCGGCTGCACAAGCTCTTCGAGGACCAGCCGCTCACCGTCGCGGCCCTGGTCCGCCGTCGCCGCCTGGAGCGCTGCCGGGCCGAGCTGACCGGAAGCGGACGTACGGTCACCGCCGTGGCCGCCCGGTGGGGATTCTCCGATCCCACCCATTTCAGCAAGCTCTTCAAGGCGACGTACGGCTACAACGCCCGTGCACTGGTAACCAGCAACCGTGCACAGACGACCAAGACGCGCACAGCCGGCCCGGACAAGGATGGTGGTGACCAAGACAGGCAATAGTAAGAGGAGAAGTCGTGGCGAAGGTAAACATCGTCCGCCCCGGTGAGGGCGAGATCCTCGGCAGCGGGGCGCAGCAGATCCGCATCCTGGAGAACGGCGAGCACACCGACCACCGGCTGGGGTTCGCCGAGGTCACCATTCCGCCGGGCACCCCGAGCCCGTTGCAGCATCGCCACGCCCAGCATGACGAGGGCTTCTACGTGCTGGCGGGAACTTTCCGGTTCACCGTCGGCGAGGACCAATACGACGCCGGGCCGGGCACCTGGGTCATCGTGCCGACCGGGGCGCCGCACACGTTCGCCAACGTCGGCGACGAGAACGCGGTCATGCTGAACACCTTCACGCCGGACCTGTATGTGCAGTACTTCCGCGACTTCAAGGCCATGATCGATTCCGGGCAGCCAGTCAACGCCGAGACCATGCAACCGCTCTGGAAGAACTACGCCACCGAGATCTCGAACGAATACGCCTCGTGAAGCGCCTTCAATACGACCGCTACGGCGGCCCGGAGGTGATGCGGCTCGCTGAGTTCGAGCCACCACGCCCGGGTCCGGATGAGGTTCTCGTCCGCGTCCGAGCGGCGGCTTCCAACGCGCTGGACTGGAAGATGCGCAACGGCGAGATGAAGTTGATGACCGGTCGCTCCTTTCCCCGGGCGATGGGGCACGACTTCGCCGGAGTCGTCGAGGCAGTCGGCGCCGGCGTCACCCGCTTGAAGGCCGGCGACGCGGTACTCGGCGGGGCTCGTTTCCGGCAGGCGGGGGCGTTCGCCGAGATGGTGACGGTCCCGGAGAAGGCGGTCGTGCTCAAACCGGTGGACCTTTCGTACGAGCAGGCCGCCGCGCTGCCGACCGTGGGCGTGACCGCCTACCAGGCCACGGCGGAGGTCCGTCCCGGGCAGGCGGTCTTCGTCAACGGGTGCCTGGGCGGGGTGGGCCGGGCCGCCGTCCAGTTTGCCCGGGCGCGGGGAGCCTCGGTCGCCGGCAGTTGCCGCAACCCTGCGGCTGACGAGGCCCACGAGCTCGGCGTCGAGCCGGTCGTGGGTTTCGGCTTCGACCCGGCCGCCCTCGCGGAACGGTTCGATCTCGTCCTCGACACGCCCGGCATGCTTCCCTTCGCCGCGGCCCGAACGCTGCTGAAGCCCGGCGGAACCATCGTCGACATCGTCCCAACCCCGGCCAAAATGATCAGAAGCGCACTGCCCGGCCCGTTCCGGGCGATGATGGGCCGACCGGTGACCGCCGACCTGGAGGAGGTGGCCCGGACCCTGCGCCTGCCCATCGCCCGTACGGTCCCGTTGGCCGAGGCGATTCCCGCCCTGACGGAGCTGGAGCGCGAGCAGCGCCCGAAGGGCGGCAAACTGGTCATCGTCATGGCCGGAAGCTAAGCCGGGCCGAGCTCGGGCGTGTCCTGTAGGTCGGCACACAGCCATCCTTGGTTCCGTGGCCCCGTGGCGTGGATCGCTGCGACTACGGCTTCACCGATCTGGGTCAGTTTCATCGGTGATGCCGTGGTTGTACGAGTGAGAAGTGGGTGTCCGATCTCGCGACGCAGTCTTCCAACTCTCGTGATCAGGGCCGTGTGGTGGGTTCCGAGTGCTTCGGCGGCTTCCTTGAGCGTTCGATAGCGGGACACTGCGGCAAACTCGCGGAGGCGGTCCCATGCGCCGGGCCCCGTGAAGGCAGGACGGAGGATTTCCGGTGCCTCTCTGGCCTGAGCGGCCAACTGCGCAAGTTCGGGGCGGGTGTGTCCGTTCACCTTGGTCACGGGGATGCCGTGCAGCTTGGCCCTTCGGGTCATGGTCGTGGGGCAGACGGCATTTTCTCACGCCCGCTTCGGAAGTCATGATGGCCGGGCAGTGATCCGCTGACGAGCTGAGTCCCAGACCTCCTCGAACTCCTCGGAAGTCAGCTGCTCCGGATCATGGCCTTCCCACTCCGAGACGGGCAGTTCTGCTGTGATCCCGAACCTGCTGTCGTACTCGTCGAGGCGGCCTGCGTCGTAGGCCCGCTGCCATTCCGCGAGGGAGGCTGCTGCGACCGGGGTCAGCGCAGGCCCTTCGAGCTCGATCTGCCGGGTCACCCAGCCTTCGGTGTCGACCTCGAAGTAGAACCAGACGTCTTCCTCGTCCCAATGGCAGCGCATCCATGTCGTCACCAGCCCATGATGGCGGAGCCCAAGCCCACGAAACCGGCGATAGGCAGGATGCTGGCCAACCTCCAGCGCGGGAACGCGCACCTGGTCCTGGAACGCGTGGAGGAGGGTATGGAGGGCAGCTGGTACGTCCAGGTACTGCTGAGCGACGACAACACGTACCAACTCGAATTCCGGGACGGCGTCGCGGCCGAGCACTATCAGACTCGGACCATCTTCCAGGAGAAGGTGCAGACCGCCATGCTCGGCTGGGCAGCCAACAAGGCGGACTGGAAGAACGGCTTCATGTGGAACAACATCGGCTCGCAGTTCGGAGCAGAAGACGCTCAGCAGCCGGGCTGACTCGACTTGCTTGTCTCACGGCCGCTTCATAAGTGCAGCCGATATGAAGCGGAGCGTGAGACTGCGCAGCGAAATCTGAGACCCTACAAGAACAGGAGGCATGAATCCCGCTAACATGTCGGATCCGACACGGCTACGACATCTCCGCGTGGTATCCGACACGGGAAACGGGATCCCACAGCAGGAGCGGAGACCGGTCGGCGCGGCGTCCGGCGCCGGGGTGCGGGGAGTCATCGGGTGCCCCCTTCGCAGAGCGTGACAGGGCCCTTCCATCGTAGGTCCGGCCGTGGAAGCCGGCCGGACCGCAGAGCCCGTCACACCCTCGGGTCAGCCGACGTACGCTCCGCTGGCCGTGAGCCTCAGCGCCGTGTCGATCAGCGGCACATGGCTGAACGCCTGCGGGAAGTTGCCCACCTGGCGCTGGAGCCCGGAGTCCCACTCCTCCGCCAGCAGACCCAGGTCGTTGCGGAGGGACAGCAGCTTCTCGAAGAGCCGGCGGGCCTCGTCGACCCGGCCGATCATCGCCAGGTCGTCCGCCAGCCAGAACGAGCACGCCAGGAACGCGCCCTCGTCACCTTCCAGGCCGTCGACGCCGGCGTCGTCACCCTCGGTGGGGTAGCGCAGGACGAAGCCGTCCTCCGTGGACAGCTCGCGCTGGATCGCCTCGATCGTGCCGATGACCCGCTTGTCGTCGGGAGGCAGGAAGCCCATCTGCGGGATCAGCAGCAGGGACGCGTCGAGCTCCTGCGATCCGTAGGACTGGGTGAAGGTGTTGCGCTCGGGGTCGTAGCCACGCTCGCAGACATCACGGTGGATGTCGTCGCGCAGCTGGAGCCACCGCTCCAGCGGTCCCTCCACGTCCCCGGACTCGATCAGCTTGATCGTGCGGTCGACGGCGACCCAGGCCATCACCTTGGAGTGCACGAAGTGCCGGCGCGGCCCGCGCACCTCCCAGATGCCCTCGTCCGGCTCGTCCCAGTGCTTCTCCAGATAGCTGATCAGCTTGAGCTGGAGGCCCATCGCGTAGTCGTTGCGGGTCAGCCCCGTCATGTGCGCCAGGTGCAGCGCCTCGGTGACCTCGCCGTACACATCCAGCTGGAGCTGGTTCGCCGCACCGTTGCCGACCCGGACCGGGCCGGAGTTCTCGTAGCCGGGCAGCCAGTCCAGCTCCGCCTCGCCGAGCTCACGCTCGCCCGCGATGCCGTACATGATCTGCAGGTTCTCCGGGTCGCCCGCGACGGCCCGCAGCAGCCACTCGCGCCAGGCGCGGGCCTCCTCGCGGTATCCGGTGCGCAGCAGGGAGGAGAGCGTGATCGCCGCGTCCCGCAGCCAGGTGTAGCGGTAGTCCCAGTTCCGCGAGCCGCCGATGTCCTCCGGCAGGGAGGTGGTCGGCGCGGCCACGATGCCGCCGGTCGGCGCGTAGGTGAGCGCCTTCAGAGTGATCAGCGAGCGGACGACGGCCTCCCGGTACGGGCCGTGGTACGTGCACTGCTCGACCCACTCGCGCCAGAAGTTCTCCGTCGCCTCCAGGGAAGACTCCGGCTCCGGCACGCTCGGCGGCTCGTGGTGCGAGGGCTGCCAGCTGATGGTGAACGCGATCCGGTCCCCGGGGGCCACGGTGAAGTCGGAGTAGGTCGTCAGGTTCCGGCCGTACGTCTCCGCGTCCGTGTCCAGCCAGACCGAGTCGGGGCCCGCGACGGCGACCGTACGGTCGCCGACCTTGTGCACCCAGGGAGTGACTCGTCCGTAGCTGAAACGCATCCGGAGCTCGGAGCGCATCGGCACCCTGCCGCTCACGCCCTCCACGATGCGGATCAGCTGGGGGGCACCGTCACGCGGTGGCATGAAATCGGTCACGCGGACCGTCCCGCGGGGGGTGTCCCACTCCGATTCCAGGACGAGCGAGTCGCCGCGGTAGCGACGACGGTCGGCCGCCGGAGGCTCCGCCCCTTCGGGGCGGGCGGGTCCGAGCCGCCAGAATCCGTTCTCCTCCGTGCCGAGAAGTCCGGCGAAAATCGCGTGTGAGTCGAAGCGGGGCAGGCACAGCCAGTCTGCCGTGCCGTCCCGGCAGACCAGGGCTGCGGTCTGCATGTCTCCGATGAGTGCGTAATCCTCGATGCGCCCGGCCACGTGCGTCTCCAGTCGAACGGCCATGTCGCCCCGAAGGGCGCTTACTGCTGGTCAAGGGGTCGTTGTAGTAGAACCGACGAGCTCTTGCACGGGTGAGCGGGCTGGGGTGGAGCCGCTGGGCCGGCCAACTCGGCAGCGAGTGTCCGAGCAGGATACGACGCACCTGGGGGTTCCGCGCGACTGTCCACCAGTTGTCCGTCGCCTGTCATCGGCGAATGGGTGGGACCTGAAACGGACGTGATGATCTTGTGCCCGTACCGGGGAGGCATGGCTGGAAGCGGCCTCCCTTCGTCGCTGATACCCTGGTAGCCCGTGGACCGGTGGTCGTTCCGACAGTGGACGAGGCCCCCGAACCGCAGCGACGGCGCCTCCGGAATTCTCCGGAAGGCACACCGGTACGCACCTCACGATCGCGACCACGGGAGCCCCCTTTGGCTATGCAGCCCACATCCACGACGACCAAGCACATCTTCGTCACCGGGGGTGTCGCCTCCTCCCTCGGCAAGGGTCTGACTGCCTCCAGCCTGGGTGCCCTGCTCAAGGCACGTGGCCTGCGGGTCACCATGCAGAAGCTCGACCCCTACCTCAACGTCGACCCCGGCACGATGAACCCCTTCCAGCACGGTGAGGTGTTCGTCACCAACGACGGCGCCGAGACCGACCTGGACATCGGCCACTACGAGCGCTTCCTCGACGTCGACCTCGACGGTTCGGCCAACGTCACGACCGGCCAGGTCTACAACACCGTGATCGCCAAGGAGCGGCGCGGCGAGTACCTCGGTGACACCGTCCAGGTCATCCCGCACATCACCAACGAGATCAAGCACCGCATCCGCCGCATGGCGACCGACGACGTGGACGTCGTCATCACCGAGGTCGGCGGCACGGTCGGCGACATCGAGTCGCTGCCCTTCCTGGAGACGGTCCGCCAGGTCCGCCACGAGGTCGGCCGCGACAACGTCTTCGTCGTGCACATCTCGCTGCTGCCCTACATCGGCCCGTCCGGCGAGCTGAAGACCAAGCCCACCCAGCACTCCGTCGCCGCCCTGCGCAACATCGGTATCCAGCCGGACGCCATCGTGCTGCGCGCCGACCGCGAGGTCCCGACCGCCATCAAGCGCAAGATCTCGCTGATGTGCGACGTCGACGAGACCGCGGTGGTGGCCTGCCCGGACGCACGGTCGATCTACGACATCCCCAAGGTGCTGCACACCGAGGGCCTGGACGCCTACGTCGTCCGCAAGCTCGACCTGCCGTTCCGCGACGTCGACTGGACGACCTGGGACGACCTGCTGGACCGCGTCCACAACCCCGACCACGAGGTCACCGTCGCCCTGGTCGGCAAGTACATCGACCTGCCCGACGCCTACCTCTCGGTCACCGAGGCCATCAGGGCCGGCGGCTTCGCGAACAAGGCCCGTGTCAAGGTCAAGTGGGTCGCCTCCGACGACTGCAAGACCCCGGCGGGCGCCCAGCAGCAGCTCGGTGACGTCGACGCGGTCTGCATCCCCGGCGGCTTCGGCGAGCGCGGTGTGGTCGGCAAGGTCGGCGCCATCCAGTACGCCCGCGAGAACAAGGTGCCGCTGCTCGGCCTCTGCCTCGGCCTCCAGTGCATCGTGATCGAGGCCGCGCGGAATCTCGCCGGGATCCCCGACGCCAACTCCACGGAGTTCGACGCCGCCACGGGCCACCCCGTCATCTCGACGATGGAGGAGCAGCTCGCGTACGTCGAGGGTGCGGGCGACCTGGGCGGCACGATGCGGCTCGGCCTGTACCCGGCCAAGCTCGCAGAGGGCTCCCTGGTCCGCGAGGCCTACGCCGACGAGCCGTACGTCGAGGAGCGCCACCGCCACCGCTACGAGGTCAACAACGGCTACCGCGCGGAGCTCGAGAAGAAGGCCGGACTGGTCTTCTCCGGCACCTCCCCGGACAACAAGCTCGTCGAGTACGTCGAGTACGCGCGTGAGATCCACCCCTACCTGGTCGCCACCCAGGCGCACCCGGAGCTGCGCTCCCGCCCGACCCGCCCCCACCCGCTCTTCGCCGGCCTGGTGAAGGCCGCGGTGGAGCGCAAGGTCGCCGCGCAGGGGACAGCCGTCGACGCGTAAGGCGATACCGTTGACCGGGGTACGGATCCTTGACGGGATGCGTGCCCCGGTTTCTGTTTGTTCGTGGGAGGACGTACATGGGTTTCCAGGACACGCCCGAGGAATGGCAGGTCACCGCCACGGTGACCCCCTTCACCGGTAACAAGACCAGCGTCCGTACCGACGACGTCGTGATGCCCGACGGAAGCGTCCACAGCCGCGACTACCAGGTCCACCCCGGCTCGGTGGCCGTACTCGCGCTCGACGCGGACGGCCGGGTGGTCGTCCTGCGGCAGTACCGGCACCCGGTGCGTCACAAGCTGTGGGAGATCCCGGCGGGGCTGCTCGACATCCCCGGCGAGAACCCGCTGCACGCCGCGCAGCGCGAGCTCTACGAGGAAGCGCACGTCAAGGCCGAGGACTGGCGGGTGCTGACCGACGTCTACACCACTCCCGGCGGCTGCGACGAAGCCGTGCGTGTCTTCCTCGCCCGGGACCTCTCCGAGGCCGAGGGCGAACGCTTCGAGGTCGCCGAGGAGGAGGCCGACATGGAGCAGGCGCGGGTGCCTCTCGACGAGCTGGTGCGGGGCGTGCTCGCGGGCGACCTGCACAACAACTGCCTGGTCGTGGGCGTTCTGTCGCTCACCGCGGTGCTCGCGGGTGACGGTGTGGACTCGCTGCGACCCGCCGAGGCGCCCTGGCCGGCCCGCCCGTTCGAGGCCTGACCACGGTCCGTCCGGCACGGCCGTCCTGGCCGTGCCGGTCCGTACTCGTCGGGGCGGGCCGGTATTGGTCCGCCCGGCACCTGTCCGCCCCGCACCGGTTCGATCGTGGGCCGATCGTACGAAACGTTGATCCGATCGGGGGACGTGTCCGCCGCGCTCGGCCGTGATCGTCAGTACCACTGAACTACGCTCGAAAGGCCCCGACCGGACTTCCGGCGGGCAACCGCGTGCAGCGAAGTGGAGCGTGGCCCGTGACCGATCAGGCGGTGGACACCAGCGGCCCGGCCGACGTGGCGGGGACGGCGGGAGCCAAGAAGCCGCCGGATGTGACTCCACGTCAGTTCTTCGGCCGCGAGCGAGAGTTGAAAGCCCTTCAGGAAGACATCGAGCGGGCGGGACTGGACACCCTGGCGGGCCGCAAAGCGGCTCGCGCGCGGGTCCTCCTGATCGCCGGCCGGCCCGGATCCGGACGCACCGCACTCGCCTCCGAACTGGCCCGCCGCCTCGCGGAACCCGGTGACTACCCCGACGGAGTGTTCCGGGTCCCGCTCACCGAACCCGGGGGTGAGCGCGTCCCCCCGGAGCGCACCGCACGCGCGCTCCTGGACCTGCTCTCCGTCACCGCCCCGCCCGGAGCGGACGAGGACGAGCTCTCCGAGATGGTCCGCGAGGCGTTCGCCGTACGCCGCGCCCTGATCCTCCTCGACGACGCCGTGGACGCCGAGCAGGTCGACCCGCTGCTGCCGGACAACCCCGACTGCCTGGTCGTCGCCACCGCGACGGGGCCCCTCACCGGAATCCCCGGCGTCCGCCCCTGCACCATCGGCGGGCTGGACGCGGGCTCCGGGGTGCAGCTGCTCGCCCGCGCCATCGGCCAGGTACGCATCACGGTCGACCCGCGGACCGCCGAGACGCTCACGGAGGAGTGCGGAGGGCAGCCCGCCGCCCTGACCCTGGTCGCGGGGTGGCTCGCGGCCCGGCCGGGCGCGTCGGTCGCCGATGTCGCCAAGCAGCTGCGCGACCAGCGGGACGAACCCGAACAGCGTTCCGGCGACAGTCCGTTGGCCCGCGCCTTCCGGCTGGTCCATGAGGCGCTGCCGCCTGCGGCCGCCGGGATACTGCGGCTGCTCGCCCTGGCGCCGGCCGGTCTGGCCGACGCGCACACCGCCTCGGCGCTGGCCGGGTGCTCCGTGTCCGCCGCCCAGACGACCCTGGACGACTTCGTCCGGTTCGGGCTGCTCAGGTCGAACGGTGCCGGCCTGCCGCAGTACGAGGTCCCCGGCTGCCTCGCCCCGCTGATCCGCGCCGCGCTGGAGGAGCGGGAACGGCCCGCCGAGATCCAGCTCGCCCGGGCCAGGATGCTGGAGAGGACCGTGCGCCGGCTCCAGGCCTGCCGTGCGGTCACCGATCCCGAGGACTCCCCGGCCCGCCGCCGCCTCGCCGGACTGCCGCGCTCGCTGCGCTTCCCCAATCCGGAGTCGGCCGCCGAGTGGCTGCGGATCCGCGAACCGTCGCTGCTGGCCTCCGCCCGTGCCGCCGTGCGCGAAGGAGACCTGGACACCCTCGCCCGCCGGCTGGTGGCCGCCCTCGTCCGCGCCCTCGCCGCGCACCGGGGCACCGAGGACGCCGCCCCCGTGCTGTACGGGCTGCACGGCCTGGTCCTCGATGTGGCGGAGCGCCGGGACCTGCCCAGGGAGAAGGCCGCCGCCCTCCTCAACCTCGCCGACCTGGACGCCAGGACCGGCCGTACGCGGGCGGCGCTGGCCCGCTACCGGGCGGCGCTGGACGCCGGACGCGCGGCGAACGACCTCTACGCGACCGGCAGGGCGATGGAATCCGCAGGCGGCGCCTACGCCGAGCTCGGGGACTTCAACCGGGCCTCCGACTGGTACGGCCGGGCGCTCGCGCAGCGGCTCACACAGGGGGAGCGGGCCGACGAGGCACGGCTGTACGGCCGGCTCGGAGCGGTCCACACATACGCGGGCCGCTACGGCGAGGCGCTGCGCAACTGGCGCGCGGCCGCGGCCGGCCACCGCAGGCTCGGGGACCTCCCGGCCCAGGCGCGCGCGCTCAGCGAGGCCGCGCGGGTGCAGGAGTACGCGGGCAGGCCCCAGGAGTCGCTGCACACCTGCCGGGAGGCGGTCGACCTGGCGCGCAGGGCGGGCGACCTGCGTCTTCAGGCCGCGCTGGAGCTCAGGCTGGCGGACACCCTGGACCGGCTCGGTGATCCCGCGGCGGCCCGGCTGCACCGGGCGACGGCCGACAGACTGCTGGCCGAGAAGGGCCCGACCTGCGAAATCCGTAGTGCTTCGATCAAAAGTTAATGCTTTGTAAGGCTGGACAGCGAGAAGTCCTTCATTAATGATGGCTCTGCCGCGTATCCCTGCGGTGTTTCCCTCTATGCTTGGTTCATACGGGTATATCCCGCTGTGTCCGAGCGATTCTCCGAGCCAAGGACCGTGATCGACGTGAAGGTCGGCATCCCCCGCGAAGTCAAGAACAACGAGTTCCGGGTGGCGATCACCCCTGCCGGAGTGCATGAGCTCGTCCGTCACGGCCACCAGGTCCTTGTCGAGCAGCACGCCGGCGAGGGATCCTCCATCCCGGACGAGGAGTACGTCGCAGCCGGAGCGCGGATCGTGCCCACCGCCGACGAGGTCTGGGCCGCCGCCGACCTTCTGCTCAAGGTGAAGGAGCCGGTCGCCGAGGAGTACCACCGCCTCCGCAAGGGCCAGACGCTCTTCACGTACCTGCACCTCGCCGCCTCACGCGCATGCACGGACGCCCTGCTGGAGTCGGGCACGACCGCCATCGCTTACGAGACCGTCGAGACCGCGAACCGCGCGCTGCCGCTGCTCGCCCCGATGTCGGAGGTCGCCGGCCGCCTCGCCCCGCAGGTCGGCGCGTACCACCTGATGCGCTCGGTCGGCGGGCGCGGTGTGCTTCCCGGCGGCGTCCCCGGCACGGGGTCGGCCAGGGCCGTCGTCATCGGCGGCGGGGTCTCCGGCTGGAACGCCACCCAGATCGCCGTCGGGCTCGGCTTCCACGTCACGCTGCTCGACAAGGACATCAACAAGCTGCGCGAGGCCGACAAGGTCTTCGGCACGAAGGTCCGGACGGTCGTCTCCAACGCCCTCGAGCTCGAGAAGGCCGTCGTCGAGGCCGACCTCGTCGTGGGCGCCGTGCTGATCCCGGGAGCGAAGGCGCCGAAGCTGGTCACCAACGAGCTCGTCGCCAAGATGAAGCCCGGAAGTGTTCTTGTCGACATTGCGATCGACCAGGGAGGCTGCTTCGAGGACTCGCATCCGACGACGCACGCCGAGCCGACCTTCATGGTCCACAACTCGGTCTTCTACTGCGTCGCGAACATGCCGGGCGCGGTGCCGAACACGTCCACCTACGCGCTCACGAACGCCACGCTGCCCTACATCCTGGAGCTCGCGAACCAGGGCTGGGCCGATGCCCTGCGCCGTGACGCCGCCCTCGCCAGGGGCCTCAACACCCATGACGGCCAGGTGGTTTACCGCGAGGTGGCCGAGGCCCACGGTCTTGACCACGTCGAACTGAGTGCGCTTCTCGGCTGAGCGGTCAACCCTCTCCGTCAACCTCACGCGTCCGGCCGGACCTTGCCCAGCAAGGTCCGGCCGGACGTATGAGACGGCCCGGATCAACCCGCCGGAGAGATAACCCTCTACCCGTTTTGCACCCCCGCGAAAGGTGCGCCCCGGGCGCTCCACGCTCTTGACAGAGGGGTGTTCGATTGCCGACACACAGGGCCGGGTCCGGCGGATTGTGTTGCTGCGAACCGGTGACACGCCATAGAGTCGCCAATCGTCGGCATGGTGCCACGCTGACCTATCGATAAGTTTCCTGGTCACATCCAAGGAGGTAAGACGACTTGTGAATGAGTCGACAATTACTCCCGGGGGTGGTCAACCAGGGATGCCTGCACGGGGTCTGAGCCCGATCGGACTCGAAGCTGTCGGCTCCGTCGCTGTCCGCACCTTCGCCACCCACCAGCACATGACGACAGCCCCCCAGACGATGGACGGCCTACACGTGAACGCCATGGCCGGCAACGAAAGTGGCCGAGAGACCTCCCACTTCGCCGACTTCGCCGAGGTGCCCGAGGGGCACTTCTACGACCCCGATGCCGAATACGAGCCCGATCCGGAGTACGCGGCCACGCTCGCGCCCGACGCCGCCCGCCAGCGCCGCGAGCGGATCGGCCCGACCGGCCGGCCGCTGCCGTACTTCCCGATTCCCGGTCCCCTGACCGACCACGGCCCCGCGAAGATCATCGCGATGTGCAACCAGAAGGGCGGCGTCGGCAAGACCACGTCGACCATCAACCTGGGTGCCGCGCTCGCGGAGTACGGCCGACGCGTCCTGCTCGTCGACTTCGACCCGCAGGGAGCCCTGTCGGTCGGCCTCGGGGTCAACCCGATGGAGCTCGACCTCACCGTCTACAACCTGCTCATGGAGCGGGGCATGGTGGCGGACGACGTCCTGCTGAAGACGGCCGTGCCCAACATGGATCTGCTCCCCAGCAACATCGACCTCTCGGCCGCCGAGGTGCAGCTGGTGAGCGAGGTGGCCCGGGAGTCGACGCTTCAGCGCGCCCTCAAGCCGCTGATGGCCGACTACGACTACATCGTGATCGACTGTCAGCCCTCGCTCGGTCTGCTCACCGTGAACGCCCTCACGGCGGCTCACAAGGTGATAGTCCCGCTCGAGTGCGAGTTCTTCGCGCTGCGCGGTGTGGCACTGCTCACCGAGACGATCGAGAAGGTCCAGGAGAGGCTCAACCCGGAGCTCGAGCTGGACGGCATCCTGGCCACGATGTACGACTCCCGCACGGTGCACAGCCGTGAGGTGCTCGCGCGTGTCGTCGAGGCCTTCGACGAGCACGTCTACCACACCGTCATCGGACGTACGGTGCGCTTCCCGGAGACCACGGTCGCCGGTGAGCCCATCACCACGTACGCGTCGAACTCCGTCGGTGCCGCCGCCTATCGCCAGCTCGCCAGGGAGGTGCTCGCCCGGTGTCACGCCGAGTGAGTCTGCCGGGGGCCGACGAGCTGTTCCGTACCACCGGGGGCATGGGCCTCCAGGGCTCGTCCGCCGCCGAGCGGCGACGCAAGGCGAACGGCGAGGCGCGGGTCCCCGCGCCTGCCGGAGGAGGCGATCCTGCCCCGGCGGACACCGGCCGCGGCGGCGCTCCGGGCAGTGGCGACCCCTCCGCGGGTGCGTCCCGGGAGGAGCACTCCGCGGCGGACTCCGACGGCGGCGGCTCGCGCAGCCGCGCCGACGGGGACGACCGGGGCGCGGCAGCCCCGCCCAGGGCCCGTACCGTCCCTCCCCAGGAGGGGCCCGCGCCCACCACCGTCCAGCCGCAGCGCGGACGCGGGGGCGGGCGGGGAGCGAACCGCAGGCCCAGTGGCCGGGAACGCCATGACGAGAAGATCACCGTCTATGTGTCGGCCGAGGAACTGATGGACCTCGAGCACGCGCGCCTCGTGCTGCGCGGCGAGCACGGACTGGCCGTCGACCGCGGGCGCATCGTCCGGGAAGCGGTCGCCGTGGTGCTGGCCGACCTGGAGTCGCGCGGCGACGCGAGCATCCTCGTCCGGAGGCTGCGGGGCCGCTGAACGGCGTCGCGCCGGTAGCCTGCCGGGGGAGGGCCGTCGTGCGGACGGCCCCGCCCCGGGGCCCACCGCCCGCCTCCCGCCGCACCCCTGGACCCCAGCACATGCCGACTGCCGACGACACGCCCCGCCCGCCCCGCCGTGCGCTCGGCCGGGGGCCGGGGACAGAGCCCGTGGAGGCTCCTACGGCTCCGCGCGAGGCGCTGGAGGCCCTTTCGGCCCCTGCGACGGCCATCGAGGCCCCAGTGGCGCCCATCGAGGCCCCTGCGACGCCCGTCGAGGCCCCAGTGGCGCCGTCGGCCGCCGGTAGCCCTCCGGTGGGCCCGTCGGAGGCCGGAGCCGTGGAGACCGCCGCCGACAGGCGGTTCACCGTGCGGCTGGTCAACTTCGAGGGCCCCTTCGATCTGCTCCTCCAGCTGATCTCCAAGCACAAGCTCGATGTGACCGAGGTCGCGCTGTCGAAGGTCACCGACGAGTTCATGGCGCACATCCGGGCCATGGGGGCGGACTGGGACCTCGACCAGACCACCGAGTTCCTCGTCGTCGCCGCGACCCTGCTCGACCTGAAGGCCGCCCGGCTGCTCCCCACCGCGGAGGTGGAGGACGAGGCGGACCTGGCCCTCCTGGAGGCCCGGGACCTGCTCTTCGCGCGGCTGCTGCAGTATCGCGCGTACAAGAGGATCGCGGAGATCTTCAGCGACCGGCTGGAGTCCGAGTCCCGCCGCTACCCCCGCACCGTCGGCCTCGAGCCCCAGCACGCGGAGCTGCTGCCCGAGGTCGTGATCAGCATCGGCCCGGAGGGGTTCGCCCGGCTCGCCGTGAAGGCGATGCAGCCGAAGCCGAAGCCACAGGTGTACGTCGACCACATCCACGCACCGCTGGTGAGCGTCCGCGAGCAGGCGGAGATCGTGGTGGCGAGGCTGCGCGCGGAGGGCGAGATCAGCTTCCGGACGCTCACCGAGGACGCGGAGGACACCCTCACCGTCGTCGCCCGCTTCCTGGCGCTCCTGGAGCTCTACCGGGAGAAGGCGGTCACGCTCGACCAGGAGGAGGCGCTCGGTGAGCTCCTGGTGCGCTGGGCCGGGGGAGAGGGGGCCGAACCGGTGGTCACGGACGAGTTCGACCAAGAGGTGCGCGAGCCACAGGAGGACGTACAGGCATGAGCACAGACGACGAGGGGCGCGACGCCCGGGTTGCCGGCCTCGATCTCAGGCCCGCGCTGGAGGCGGTCCTCATGGTCGTCGACGAGCCCGCCACTGAGGAACACCTCGCCAAGGTCCTCCAGCGGCCCCGCAGGGCCGTCGCGGACGCCCTGCGGGAGCTGGCCGACGAGTACACCGTCCAGCGCCGCGGATTCGACCTGAGGCTCGTCGCCGGGGGCTGGCGTTTCTACACCCGTCCGGAGTACGCGGAGGCCGTCGAGGGCTTCGTCCTGGACGGCCAGCACGCCCGGCTCACCCAGGCGGCACTGGAGACGCTCGCGGTCGTCGCGTACCGTCAGCCGGTCAGCCGGTCGAGGGTCTCGGCGGTACGCGGAGTGAACTGCGACGGCGTCATGCGGACCCTGCTCCAGAGGGGCCTCGTCGGCGAGGCGGGCGCGGAACCCGAAACAGGTGCGATCCTGTACAGGACGACGAACTACTTTCTGGAGCGAATGGGCCTGCGAGGCCTGGACGAGCTCCCGGAGCTCGCGCCCTTCCTCCCGGAGGCGGACGCGATCGAGGCTGAGACGCTAGAGGGTGTGCCGTCGTTCGATCCGGACGCACCGGACACCCCGGAAACTCACGCAGACGACAAGACGGATTTTTGATGCGAAGCAGTGGCAGCAACAACGGCAGCGGCAGCAGGAGCGGCGGCGGCTCCCGGAGCGGCGGCGGCAGGAGCGGTGCCGGAAAGAACACCAGCGGCAGCGGCAGGAACAGCAACCCGAACCCGCGGGTCTCCGGCTCCGAGCGCGACGACAAGCAGGAGCAGCGCCCCCGCCGGCCCCGTCCCGAGGAGCGCCGCTACGACGTGGGCTCCGACAAGCCGGGCGGCGACGGCGGCCCCCGCAAGGGCCGCGGCGCGGCGGCCCGCGGCGGCGCCAAGGGCGGCCCGAAGCCCACACAGAAGGTGACCAAGGGCGGACGCCGTGTGGGTGCCCCGTCCCGCCCCCGTGAGCTCGACGCCAAGATCGAGCAGCGCAACCGTGACCGGTACGCGGACAAGCCCGAGATCAAGACCCCCCGGACCAACCCGGGCGCCGAGCAGGAGGGCGAGCGTCTGCAGAAGATCCTCGCCCGCGCCGGCATGGGCTCGCGCCGGGCGTGCGAGGAGCTGATCGAGCAGGCCCGCGTCGAGGTCAACGGCGAGATCGTCCTGGAGCAGGGCAAGCGCGTCGACCCGCAGAAGGACGAGATCAAGGTCGACGGCCTGACCGTCGCGACCCAGTCGTACCTCTTCTTCGCGCTGAACAAGCCCGCCGGCGTCGTCTCTACGATGGGCGACCCGGACGGCCGTCAGAACCTCGGGGACTACGTGAACAACCGCGAGACGCGGCTGTTCCACGTCGGGCGGCTCGACACCGAGACCGAGGGCATCATCCTGCTCACCAACCACGGTGACCTGGCCCACCGTCTGACGCACCCCAGGTACGGCGTGAAGAAGACCTACCTGGCCGCCATCCAGGGACCGCTCCCGCGCGACCTCGGCAAGCGGCTCAAGGACGGTATCCAGCTGGAGGACGGCTACGCCCGCGCCGACCACTTCCGGGTCGTCGAGAACACCGGCAAGAACTACCTCGTCGAGGTGACCCTCCACGAGGGCCGCAAGCACATCGTCCGCCGGATGCTGGCCGAGGCCGGCTTCCCGGTCGAGCGCCTCGTGCGGACGTCCTTCGGGCCGATCCCGCTCGGCGACCAGAAGTCGGGCTGGCTGCGCCGCCTGACCAACACCGAGGTCGGCATGCTCATGCGCGAGGTCGGTCTGTAGTCACCGCCCGATCCTGAAGGCCCGCGGCCGGTTCCTCGTTCGTTTTTTCGAACAGGAACGGGTCGCGGGCCTTTTGCGTCCGGCGTTTCTTCTTTATAGTCATAGTGACTATTAAGAAGGAGGCGGCGTGACGCTCGCGGACGTGCTCGATCCCCTGCAGCAGCCCCTGGTGACGGTCCTGGACACCCCCGTCAGCTGGACCGAGGTGCTGGGCTTCGGCAGTGGTGCGCTGTGCGTCTGGCTCGTGGCCCGCCAGCACCTCGCCAACTGGCCGATCGGCATCGCCAACAACCTGTTCTTCATCCTGCTGTTCGCCCAGTCCGGTCTGTACGCCGACGCCGGCCTGCAGATCGCCTTCATCTCCCTCGCCGCGTACGGCTGGTGGACCTGGACCCACGGGGGTGGACCAGGGACGTCCGTCCTGCCGGTGCGGAGCACCACACGCACCGAGTGGACCTGGCTGCTCGCGGCGGGGGCGGCCGGGGTCCTCGGCCTCACCCTGCTGCTGTCCCGGGCCACGGACTCGACCGTGCCGTTCTGGGACGCCCTGACCACCTCGCTGTCGCTCATGGCGACGTACGGGCAGTGCCGCAAGCGGGTCGAGTCCTGGTGGCTGTGGATCGCCGCCGACGTGGTGTACATCCCGCTGTACGCGTACAAGGAGCTCTACCTCACCTCCCTGCTGTACGTCGGATTCCTCATGCTCTGCATCGTCGGGCTGCGCAACTGGAGCCGGGACCTGGCGGCAGGCCGGCGTGAGGACCGTGAGGACACGGTGGTGCCCGTATGACACGCCACGGGCACGGCCTGGTCCTCGGCAAGTTCTATCCGCCGCACGCCGGCCACCACCACCTCGTCCGTACCGCACGGGAACGCTGCGAGAGGCTCACCGTCCTGGTCTGCGCCGCCTCGGTCGAATCCGTCCCGCTCGCCGACCGGGTCGCCTGGATGCGGGAGACCCACCCCGACGTCCGGGTGGTGGGGACCGTCGACGACATCCCCATGGACATCACCGACGCGGCAGTCTGGGACGCCCACATGGAGGTGTTCGCCGCGGCCGTGCCCGAGCGTGTCGACGCCGTCTTCACCTCCGAGCCGTACGGCGCGGAACTGGCCCGCCGCTTCGGCGCGGAATCCGTCCTCGTCGATCCCGGCCGCACCCTCTTCCCCGTCTCCGGCACCGCGGTCCGCGCCGACCCCGTCGGCTGCTGGGACTATCTGGAGCCGCCCGTACGGGCCGCGCTCGCCCGCCGGATCGTCGTCGTCGGCGCCGAGTCCACCGGAACCACCACCCTGGCCCTCGCGCTCGCCGAGCACTACCGCCGGCGCGGCGGGACATGGGCCCGGACGCGGTACGTCGCCGAGTACGGGCGGGAGTTCAGCGAGGCCGAGCTCGCCTCCCTGCGCGAGCGGTGGCCTCAGGCCCAGTGGGAGGACGTCTCCTTCACCACCGACGACTTCCCCCACATCGCCGAGACACAGAACGCGAGGGAGGACGCCGCCGCGCGGGCGGGGTCCCCGGTGCTCTTCTGCGACACCGACTCCTTCGCCACCACCGTCTGGCACGAGCGCTACATCGGCGGACGCAACCCCCTCGTCGAGAAGGCCGCCGAGCGGGTCACCCACCATCTCTGGCTGCTCACCGGCCACGAGGGTGTCGCCTTCGAGGACGACGGACTGCGTGACGGCGAGGAACTGCGGCCCTGGATGACGGACCGCTTCCGCACCGAACTCACCCGTACCGGAAGGCCATTCATCGAGGTCACCGGATCGCGCGGCGAGCGCCTCGACGCGGCGGTCGCCGCCGTGGACGAGCTCCTCACCGCCGGCTGGCACTTCACGGCACCCCTGCCGGAGCGACGATGAGCGCCGCCCCCGAGGGGTACGACCCCCATGCCTTCGTCCCCTTCGCCGTCACCGTCGACCTCGCCGTCTTCACCGTCCGCGAGGCACGGCTCCATGTGCTGCTCGTGGAGCGCGGTGAGGCCCCCTACAAGGGGCGGTGGGCCCTTCCCGGCGGCTTCGTACTGCCCCGGGAATCCGCTGAGGAGGCCGCCCGCCGCGAGCTCGCCGAGGAGACCGGCCTCACCAAGCGATCCGTGTGCGCCTTCCACCTCGAACAGCTGCGCACCTACAGTGATCCGGACCGCGACCCCAGGATGCGGGTCGTCTCCGTCGCGTACGCCGCGCTCGTGCCCGATCTCCCCGAACCGCGGGGCGGCGGGGACGCGGCCAACGCACAGTGGTGGGACGCGGGCGCCACCGGGCCGCTCGCCTTCGACCACGACCGCATCCTGGCCGACGCGCACGACCGGATCGGCGCCAGACTCGAGTACTCCTGCCTGGCCACCGCGTTCTGCCCCGCCGAGTTCACCCTCGGGGAGCTCCAGAGGGTCTACGAGACCGTCTGGGGCGTCGAGCTGGACCGGCCCAACTTCCGGCGCAAGGTCCTCACCACGCCCGGCTTCGTCCAGGCCGTGGACGGACCGCCGCGCCGCACCGGCGGACGGGGTAAACCCGCCGCTCTCTACAGGGCGGGGACCGCTACCGCCCTGCACCCTCCATTGCTGCGCCCGGAAGGACGCCCTGAAGGACGGACATCATGACCGCGACAAGGATTCTCACCAAGCAGGCGGCCACAGGAACGCTGACCGGGCTCGCGCTCGGCGACGCACTGGGCTTCCCCACCGAGTTCAACGACGTCCCCGCGATCCTCACGAAATGCGGGCCCTGGCGCGAGATGCGGCTGCCGGACCCCGCGTTCGTCACCGACGACACCCAGATGACGCTCGCCCTGGGGCGCGGCATACGCACCGCCATGGACCAGGGGCTCCTCACCCCGGAGCGGATGGTGGGCCCGGTCCGGGAGGAGTTCGTCCGCTGGAACCGCTCACCCGACAACAACCGTGCTCCCGGCCGGACCTGCCTGGAGGCGTGCGCGCTGCTCGAGGGCGACCGGATCTGGCAGGAGGCCAGCCGCACCGGCTCCAAGGGCTGCGGGGCCAACATGCGCGTCGCGCCCATCGGCCTCGTGCCCGGCCTCAGCGACGAACAGCGCGCCGGGGCCGCCCAGCTCCAGGCCGCCCTCACCCACGGCCACCCCACCGCCCTCGCGGCATCCGACCTGACGGCCCGGGCGGTGCACCTCCTCGCCCAGGGGGCCGAACCGCTCGGCCTGGTCGGCCAGTTGCGCTCATACGCGTACGAGAACCGCGGCCACTACCTCACCCGGTGGCTCGGTGACCTGTGGCGGTACACCCACGACGCCTCGCCCGAGGCGTTCATCAGCCGGGGCTGGGACGAGTGCCTGACCGCGCTGGGGCACGTCCAGGACGCCCTGCGCGACCCGTCGCCGGAGACCGACCCGTGCGAGCGGACCGGCGACGGCTGGATCGCCGAGGAGGCACTCGCCACCGCCCTGCACTGCTTCCTGCTCTTCCCCGAGGAACCGCTGACCGCCCTGCGCCGGGCCGCCTGCACCAGGGGCGACTCCGACTCCATCGCCTGCCTCGCGGGCGCGCTGGCCGGAGCGCACCTGGGGTCGGGAGCCTGGCCCAAGGAATGGTCGGAGCGCGTCGAGTACCGCAGCGACCTGCTGTCGCTGGCCGCGCTCTGGGACGCCTGATCCATGCACAGCGACACGACGCTCCTGCGGGGGGCCGGGCTGCCGGTCACCGACCTGACCCCGGCACTCGGACAGGAGCCCTGCCCGCTCCTGTTCACCACGGTCTCGGGCGCCCATCCGTACGGTTTTCCCTCGCGGGACTCGGACGTGGACCTGCGGGGGGTCCATGTCCTGCCCGCGGAGGATCTCGTCGGGCTCCGTACGCCGGAGGAGACACGGTCACGGATGCGGGACCACGAGGGGGGCGGGATGGACCTCGTCACTGTTCCGTCCTGAGGCCCTGGAGGCCGCCCTCTCAGCCGCGTTCGCGCAGATGGGAGCGGCGGCCGTCCCGGTCGAAGATGCCGAGGACCTCGGCCGGGCCGCCGACGGCGCCCAGCGCGTGCGGGAGCATCGTGGTGAACTCCGCCGCCTGCCCCTGCTCCACCCGTAGCCGCCGTTCCCCCAGCACCAGCAAGGCCGTGCCGGACAGCACCGTGAACCACTCCCGGCCGGGGTGCGCCTTGAGAGCCGAGGGGCCTTCGGCCGGCGGACCGGTCAGCCGTATCCGGGCCACGGTGACGCCGGGCTGGCCGCGCAGCGCCCACTGGGTCAGGCCTCGCGCCAGATCGTGCGTGGGGTTCGTGACGACGTCGTCGGCGTCCGTCTCGACGAGCTGGTCGAGCGAGGTGCCCAGCGCGCGGGCGATCACGGTCAGCTGGTCGAGCGCGATCCTGCGGTGGCCGGTCTCGATCCGGCTGAGGGTGGAGGGGCTGAGGTGGCAGCGGGTGGCGAGGTCGTCCAGCGACCAGCTGTGCGCGGCCCGCAGCGCACGGATCCTTTTGCGTACGAGGCCGTCCAGACCGCTTCCTTCTTGCGTCATGAGCAAGAGAGTATGCGCTCTGCGCAAATCTTCGTAGGCTCGGTCGCATGACATCCTCCACTTCCCACGCGCACCACCACGAACCCGGTCATCACCATGAGCACGACCACGGACATCCGGACACGGACGACTCCCTCGCCCAGGTGCTCGATCTCGACGCCGAGATCTTCGCCCCGTACCTCGCCGGGGTGACCGCCCGGATCGCCGAGCGTGCCGGTGAGGGCGTCACGCACGTCGTCGACCTCGGATCGGGCACCGGAACCGGCACGTTCGCCCTGCTGGAACGCTTCCCCGGCGCCCGAGTGACCGCCGTCGACAGCTCTCCCGCGATGCTGGCCCGGCTCGTCGACGCCGCCCGCGCGAAGGGCCTGGGCGACCGGGTCGACACCCTGGAGACGGACGCGGGCGCCGGGCTCGCCGGCATCACGGGCGCCGACCTGGTCTGGGCCTCGGCCTCCCTGCACCACGTGGACGACCCGGCCGCCGCCCTCGCCGGGGTCCACGCCGCGCTGCGCCCCGGCGGGCTGCTGGCCGTCGCCGAGCTGGACGGGATGCCGCACTTCCTCCCGGACGACGCCGTGGCCGGCCGCCCCGGCCTGGAGACACGGTGCCGCGAGGCGCTGGCAGGCCTCCACGCCGAGCAGATGCCGCACCTGGGCGCCGACTGGGGAGCCATGCTGGCCGAGGCCGGCCTCCTCGTCGAGGACGAGCGCACGGAGCGGCTGGAGCTGCGCGACCCGCTGCCCGCCGGCGTCGGCCGGTACGCCCACGTCGTGCTCGACCGCATCCGTGGCGCCTTGGACGGCCGGGTCGACCCCGCGGACCTCGCCGCGCTCGGCACCCTGGTCGACGGTGGCCCGGCGGACGTGCGCCACCGGGACGACCTCGTCGTCCGCACGACACGCAGCCTCTGGGTCGCCCGCCGCCCGGCGGACTCCGCCTGAGCTACGACTCCGCCGACGCCCGACGGGTCCGTACCAGGAAGGCCTCCACACGTTCCCGGTCGGGCTCCGGCGGCAGCGGGGAGCGGGACGCCGCCTCGTCGTTCTCCTCGGCCAGGCGCGTCATGCGGCGCTCCACCTCGGCCCACGGGACCTCGCCCCGCTTCACCTCCAGCAGACCCTCGCGCGCGTCCCCGACCTCGATCCGCAGCTCGCCCGTCCGCAGCAGGTCCCGGCCCGACGTCAGCAGCCGCAGCAGATGCATGGCGTGCTTCCAGCGCGGAGCGCCGTGCGTGCGCACATCGGCCTCCAGCTTCCGCCGCTGACCCAGTGCGTAGCGCACGAACGTCCCGTGGGCCTGCCGGGACAGGAAGGCCCCGCGCAGGCCGAGCAGTTCCCGGCCCGTGGTGTCGATCCGCTCCACGAGCGGGGAGTGCAGGCACTCCAGCACATTGGGGTTCGCCCGCAGCGCCAGCTCGCAGAAGCGCTCCAGCTCCCAGGAGAACTGCTCGTCGGCCGGCCCCTCGACATGGGCCGGCGGCTTCGTGAAGCCCCAGAACAGCGGGGTGGGCGCGAGAAAGACCCCGCGCCGGTCCGTGTCGCTGTCGTCGGTGGCCAGACCGAAGGCGCGCGAGCCCATCACACAGGAGTAGACGGTGTGCTCCCGTACGAGCCGCGCGCCATCAGGGATGATCATGCGCGCGAGGGTACGCGCCCCACCGGAGCCGGACGCCGCCGCCCCCACCAGCCGGACCGCCCGGAAGGCCGTGTCTCACGGACAGAGCACCGGTGACCGGCGCGGCCGCCGCGCCTCTAGGCTGAAAGGGCACACAGCACGAGGCGACAAGGGGTACGACGTGGCGGTACGAGCAGTCCGTGGAGCCGTCCAGCTCGAGCGGGACGAAGCCGCTCACATGGACGAGCAGGTGAGCGCACTCCTCACGGCGGTCCTGGAGCGCAATCAGCTCGTCGCCGACGACCTGATCAGCGTCTGGTTCACGGCCACCCCCGACCTGCACAGCGATTTTCCCGCCGCGGCGGCCCGGGGCCTCGGTATCGTCGACGTCCCGTTGATCTGCGCCCAGGAGCTCGACATCGCCGGGGCCATGCCCCGGGTGGTCCGCGTCATGGCCCATGTGGAGACGTATCTCTCCAAGTCCGAGATCAGCCATGTCTACCTCGGCGCCACCGGCGCCCTCCGCAAGGACATCGCCCAGTGAGAACTGCCCTCGTCATCGGAACCGGCCTGGTCGGCACCTCGGCGGCGCTCGCCCTCGCGGGGCGCGGCGTCCAGGTGCACCTCGTCGACCGCGATCCGTCCTCGGCGCGCACCGCCGCCGCTCTCGGCGCCGGCACGGAGGAGGTGCCCGAAGGCCCCGTCGACCTGGCGATCATCGCCGTACCGCCCGCCCACACCGCCCCCGTGCTGGCCACGGCCATGCGTGACGGGATCGCCCGCGCCTACCTCGACGTCGCCAGCGTCAAGGGCGGACCGCGCCGCGAGCTGGAGGCGCTCGGCGTCGACCTCACGCCGTACATCGGGACGCACCCCATGGCAGGCAAGGAACGCTCCGGGCCTCTCGCGGCCACCGCCGACCTCTTCGAGGGCCGCCCCTGGGTCCTCACCCCGACCCGGGAGACGGACACCGAGGTCCTCAACCTCGCCCTGGAACTGGCCGCGCTCTGCCGGGCCGTCCCGGTCGTCATGGACGCCGACGCCCACGACCGCGCCGTCGCCCTGGTCTCCCACACCCCGCAGCTGATCTCCTCGATGGTCGCCGCCCGGCTGGAGGAGGCCGACGAGACCGCCGTACGCCTGTGTGGCCAGGGCATCAGGGACGTCACCCGCATCGCGGCCTCCGACCCCCGGATGTGGGTGGAGATCCTCTCCGCCAACCCCGGCCCGGTCGCCGACGTGCTGGCGGGCGTCGCCACCGACCTCGAGGAGACGGTCCGGGCGCTGCGCGGCCTGCAGTCCGGCGACGAGGACAAGCGCCGCACGGGCACCGAAGGCATCGAGGACGTCCTGCGACGGGGCAACGCGGGCCGGGTCAGGGTCCCCGGCAAGCACGGGGCCGCCCCGGCGTCGTACGAGATCGTCGCCGTGCTCATCAGCGACCGGCCGGGCGAGCTCGCGTCGATCTTCGCCGACGCCGGACGGGCCGGCGTCAACATCGAGGACGTCCGGATCGAGCACGCCACCGGCCAGCAGGCCGGACTGGTCCAGCTGATGGTCGAGCCGAGCGCCGCCCCCGCCCTGAGCGCGGCCCTCAGAGAACGCGGCTGGTCGATCCGCCCGTAAGGACTGCCCGTGAGGACGGGGGGACGGGCCCCGGGGACAGGGGTACAAAGCCGCTTCGCGCAATCGGTAACCTTGGGGGAGGCCGTTCCGTGGCCCCGCTCCGCCCGTCCCCGTGTACCAGGAAGGTGTCCACCACCGTGGAAACCGTAAGCGCCGCCGCCCGGACCGCCCCGGCCGCAGTGATCGTCGCCATCGACGGCCCCTCAGGCACAGGCAAGTCGAGCACCTCCAAGGCCGTCGCCGCCCAGCTCGGCCTGAGCTACCTGGACACCGGCGCCCAGTACCGGGCGATCACGTGGTGGATGCTGAACAACGGCATCGACGTGCGGAACCCGGCCGAGATCGCCACGGCCGCCGCCAAGCCGGTCATCGTCTCCGGCACGGACCCGTCCGCCCCGACGATCACCGTCGACGGCGAGGACGCCTCGGGTCCCATCCGTACCCAGGAGGTCACCTCCGAGGTCAGCGCGGTCAGCGCCGTGCCCGAGGTGCGCGCCCTGATCACCGAGCTGCAGCGCTCGATCGCGACGGAGGCCGAGCGGGGCATCGTCGTCGAGGGCCGTGACATCGGCACGACCGTGCTGCCCGACGCCGACATCAAGATCTTCCTGACCGCCTCCCCGGAGGCGCGCGCCGCCCGCCGTAGCGGTGAGGTCAAGGGCTCCGACCTGGCCGCCACCCAGGAGGCGCTGATCAAGCGCGACGCAGCCGACTCCGGCCGCAAGACCTCGCCGCTGGCCAAGGCCGGCGACGCCGTCGAGGTGGACACCACCGACCTGACCCTCACGCAGGTCATCGAGTGCGTCGTCACCCTCGTCGGGGAGAAGCAGGCCGCGAAGTGACCCGAGCCACCGCCGCGCCGACGCTGCGCGGAGCGGCCGTCGGGCGTGGGATCGGCATCGGGCTCATGTACGGGCTGTTCAGGCCCCGTGTGCTCGGCGCGTGGCGCGTCCCCGCCGCCGGACCCGTCATACTCGCGGTGAACCACGCGCACAATCTCGACGGACCGATGCTGATGGGCACCGCGCCCCGGCCCGTCCACTTCCTGATCAAGAAGGAGGCGTTCGTCGGCCCCCTCGACCCGTTCCTGCGCGGAATCGGGCAGCTGAAGGTGGACCGTACGACCGTCGACCGCAACGCCATCACGCATGCACTCGGCGTGCTGGACGACGGCGGGGTCCTCGGGATCTTCCCCGAGGGCACCAGGGGCGAGGGCGACTTCGCCTCCCTGCGTGCGGGGCTCGCGTACTTCGCGGTGCGCGGCGGGGCGCCCATCGTCCCCGTCGCGGTTCTGGGAAGCACAGAGCGCCGCGGACGGTTGATACCGGCACTGCCTCCGCTGCGCAGCAGGGTCGACGTCGTCTTCGGCGACGCCTTCCAGGCCGGTGACGGCAGCGGCCGGCGGACCAGGAAGGCGCTGGACGAGGCGACTCTCCGGATCCAGGGAGAACTGACCGCGCACCTGGAAAACGCCAGGCGCCTCACCGGGCGCTCGGCCAGGACTTGAGTAGTGGGCCGCGCGATCGTGGCCCATCGATGATGATGTAAAGAGGAACGGACTTCATGAACGACCAGATTCACTCCGGCGGCTCGGACCACGAGCACGGAGCACTTGGCGATGCCGAGTACGCGGAGTTCATGGAGCTCGCCGCGCAGGAGGGGTTCGACCCCGAGGACGTCGAGGGCGCGATCGGTGCGGCCGGTCACGGACCGCTTCCGGTGCTCGCCGTCGTCGGCCGCCCGAATGTCGGCAAGTCGACCCTGGTGAACCGGATCATCGGCCGCCGTGAGGCCGTCGTCCAGGACAAGCCCGGCGTCACCCGTGACCGCGTCAGCTACGAGGCCGAGTGGGCCGGGCGCCGCTTCAAGGTCGTCGACACCGGCGGCTGGGAGCAGGACGTGCTGGGCCTCGACGCCTCCGTCGCCGCCCAGGCCGAGTACGCGATCTCGACGGCCGACGCGGTCGTCTTCGTCGTCGACGCGACGGTCGGCGCGACCGACACCGACGAGGCCGTCGTCAGGCTGCTGCGCAAGGCCAAGAAGCCCGTCGTCCTCTGCGCCAACAAGGTCGACGGGCAGAGCGGCGAGGCCGACGCCACCGCGCTCTGGTCGCTCGGCCTCGGTGAGCCGCACCCGGTCTCCTCGCTGCACGGCCGCGGGACCGGCGACATGCTGGACGCCGTCCTGGAGGCACTGCCCGAGGCGCCGGCCCAGACCTTCGGCACCGCGCTCGGCGGCCCCCGCCGTATCGCGCTCATCGGCCGCCCGAACGTCGGCAAGTCGTCACTGCTGAACAAGGTCGCCAACGAGGACCGTGTCGTCGTCAACGAGCTGGCCGGCACCACCCGCGACCCGGTCGACGAGCTGATCGAGCTCGGCGGTGTCACCTGGAAGTTCATCGACACGGCCGGTATCCGCCGCAAGGTCCACCTCCAGGAGGGCGCGGACTACTACGCCTCGCTGCGTACCGCCGCTGCCGTGGAGAAGGCCGAGGTCGCCGTCATCCTGATCGACTCGAGCGAGTCCATCAGCGTCCAGGACCAGCGCATCGTCACCATGGCCGTGGAAGCGGGCCGTGCGATCGTGATCGCCTTCAACAAGTGGGACACCCTCGACGAGGAGCGCCGCTACTACCTGGAGCGCGAGATCGACACGGAGCTCGCGCAGGTCGCCTGGGCCCCGCGCGTCAACGTCTCGGCCGTCACCGGCCGGCACATGGAGAAGCTGGTCCCGGCGATCGAGACCGCGATCGAGGGCTGGGAGACCCGCATCTCCACCGGCAGGCTCAACGCCTTCCTCGGTGAGATCGTCGCCTCCCACCCGCACCCCGTGCGCGGTGGCAAGCAGCCCCGCATCCTCTTCGGCACCCAGGCGGGCACCAAGCCGCCGCGCTTCGTCCTCTTCTCGTCCGGCTTCCTGGAGCACGGCTACCGTCGCTTCGTCGAACGCCGCCTGCGCGAGGAGTTCGGCTTCGAGGGCACGCCGATCCACATCTCGGTGCGGGTGCGCGAGAAGCGCGGCCGCAAGAAGTAGGACAGCAGTACGCCGAAGCCCCGGACCACCCGCTGCGCGCGGGTGGTCCGGGGCTTCGGCGTATACCGCTCAGGCGTCCGTGGACCCGGGCGGCAGCGCCGCGGGCCGGGCACGCCCGGCATGCCGCCCGACCCGCTGCCAGGAACCGGGGTTGCCGCTGCCCGCGCTGTGGCTTCCCTGGGCGTTCGCCGCCGTACGGCCGGTCAGTGGTGCACGACTGCCGAACATCCCGATGCCGAACGTTCTGAAGCCGAGATTCTCCTCACCGGTGCGGTCCCCGGGAAGCGCCCGGAACGATCGCCTGTACTCGGAGTACAGCGCGTCGTAGATCGGGGTGGGGGACTTACCGCCCGAGGGGTCCTGCGACGGGCGCATGGCCGGGATCGGGGTCTGCTGCTGGCGAGGAGGGTCGTATGAGTGCACGTAGGTGCCAACGACCTCACCGCCCGTCGGATGCGGGCCGGGCGGAGAAAACGCTGTTCGGCGGGCAGGAGAGGGCAGCAGGGACACGGTCAGGTCCCGGCGAGCGGCATCGTCGCGGCGACCAGGAGACCGTTGACCGCGGCCTTGTCCAGCGCGTCACGGAGCAGGTCCTCGCGCGGCTGCTGGCCGATGGAGCCGGCCGGTGCGGCGAAGACCAGCACGCTCTGCGCCTTGTTGGCGGCCGTCCGCCAGCCCTCGGTGACCTGGAGCGGCTGGTGCGCCTGCCACCAGGCGACCGGGTTGCCGCCTCCGGCACCCGGCTGGAGCACCGCGTGCAGCTGGCCCATGGCGAGGAGGACCGACCAGCCGCGGAGGACACCCGGCAGCCGGTTCAGGTGGGGCGTGGGCTGGAAGCCCTGCTCCAGCAGGAGCTGGAGGAACTGGTCGCCGGCGCTGCCGTCCGTGCCGGGCCGGGCGATCGGCCCGGTCGGTTCGACGACGAGGGCCGGGCGGAGGTCGTCCTCGATCAGGACGAGACCGCTGGTGATGCCGAGGACGGCCTGTTCGGGCATGAGGCTGCCCTCCGGATTCTTCTGCTCGCTGCCGGTGATGGACCGCACGGCGCCCTGGAGCTGGTCCTCGGCGATCTGGACGACCTGCGAGGGGATGCAGGTCGCGTGGGCGAAGGCGAGCACGGCGGTCTCGTCGCCCACGAACAGCACCGTGCTGGTGCGCTCCTGGTCGGAGTCGCCGGGGGTGCGGCATGAGGTGCAGTCGTAACTGCCTGGGGCACTGTCGCCGATGAGCAGCCGGTCGGCTTCGGCATCGCCGATCTCGGCGCGTACGTCCTCGCTGACGTCGAGCATGCGCGGCACGGGTGGCTCCTCGAACTCGGTGCGTGGGCCGGGCGGTTCCCGGCTCATGAAGAGACAACGGAAGACCTGGGGCCGGGGTCACGCGCGAATTCGGAAGTTCGGGCGCCGGAGCCGGCAGACCGGCGAACCGGAAGATCGCGCAGACGATCCGGAACCGAACACTCCGCCAGCGGTCTCTGATGCACGCGCCTTCGTTCGAAATGTCACGGCTCTGTACGACTCCTGTGCGAATGCTGTGGCGGCCTCTGACGCCACGTAGGGTCCGTTGCAGACCAGTCGAACAGGGGAAACGACTACGTAATGCACATTTCATTTTTGCTCCACAACGCGTACGGCATCGGGGGAACGATCCGTACGACCTTCACGCTCGCCACGACCCTGGCGGAGCAGCACGACATCGAGATCGTCTCGGTCTTCAGGCATCGCGACGACCCGAAACTCGGCGCACCCGCGGGTGTGCGGATGAGTCACCTCGTCGATCTGCGCAAGTCGAGCCCGCAGTACGAGGGAACGGCCGAGGAGCACGCCAGGCCCGCATCCGTCTTCCCGCGTGGCGACACCAGGCACCGGCAGTACAGCAGACTCACCGACAGCCGGATCGCGGCCCATCTGGGCGCTCTGGACGCCGATGTCGTCGTCGGCACACGTCCCGGCCTCAACGTCCACATCAGCCGGCAGGCGAGGCGTGGCCCGGTGCGCGTCGGCCAGGAGCACCTCACCCTCGAGAGCCACGGCTACCGGCTCCGCCGGGAGATAGCCCACCGGTACCAGCAGCTCGACGCCGTCACGACGGTCACCGAGGCCGACGCCCGGGACTACCGCTCCGGTCTGCGGCTGCCCGGAGTGCGGATCGAGGCCATCCCGAACAGCGTGCCCGAGCCCGCCGGCCGGCCGGCCGACTGCGACGCCAAGTGGATCGTGGCGGCGGGCAGGCTGCACCGGGTCAAGCGCTACGACGTACTGATCCGTGCCTTCGCCGAGGTGGCGGCCGCGCGCCCGGAGTGGCGGCTGCGGATCTACGGCGCCGGCGACGCGTCCGGCAACGAGCAGAAGCCCCTGCGCGGGCTCATCGACGAGCTCGGACTCCGGGAGCGGGTGCTTCTCATGGGTTCGGCCGACCCGATGGAGGAGGAGTGGCCGAAGAGCTCCATCGCGGCCGTCACCTCGGAGCGGGAGTCGTTCGGCATGACCATCGTGGAGGCGATGCGCTGCGGGGTGCCGGTCGTGGCGACCGACTGCCCCCACGGACCTGCCGAGATCATCGACGACGGCACGGACGGACGGCTGGTGCCACTGGGGGACACCGGTGCGTTCGCCAAGGCGCTGCTCGGTCTCATCGACGACGACGCCCTCAGGCACCGGATGGGGAGTGCCGCACGCGCCTCCGCCGCGCGGTTCGATCCGGTACCGATCGCGGAGCGGCACGAAAGGCTCTTCGCCGAGCTGGCGGCCCGGGGCGGGGGAGCGCGTTCGCAGAGCGCGCTGCGCGACGCGTACCACCGGTCCAAGGGCGGCGTGCTGGACGGGGCGTACGCGCTGCGTTACAAAGCCGCGGGGGTGCTCCGCAGGGGTGCCTGAGCCGGGGCACCCGGGCCCCGCGTCCGGGTGCCGTATCCGGGAGGGTTCCTTCCGGGGGGACCCGCCGAGGTCTCTCCGGCCGCGGGCGCGGGAAAGGTAAGGCGCGCATAAGGGCCGGTGAATTCGAGGTGGCGCGCTCGTATATTCTTTCTTTCCTGGGTGCCGTATAAAAGGGGATCGTGCGCGCCCGCCGCCCTCTCGTAATTCCGCGCGGCGGCCCTCCGAGGTGCTTTTACCGGGCGCCCCGTAATTCAGGAGGAGTGCCGCCCGGCTGCCGTTCGGGTGAAGTCGCCCGGAGTAAACGGGCGTGGGGATCCTGTGACACAAGCGTGACCGCCGAGGTACATGGGGATGCATCGGGACCGGTGCCCGCCATCGCTTCCACCGCGGCGCGAGGCGGCCTACGGTGAGAGGTATGGCACCTGTACCGACCCCTCCCGCCCAGCCGGACGACACCCCCGACACCTACGTCGGCCTCGACGCCGAGGCCGCCGAACGGCAGGCCAGAGCACGTGGCTGGAGCACGGTCCGGGCACTTCCGCCGGGCACCGTCATCACCATGGAGTTCCGTGGCGGACGCATCAACTTCGAGGTGGACGCCTCGACCGTGACCCGCTGCTGGGTCGGCTGAAGCCGGCCCGACGAGCGAAGGCCCCGACCGGAGTCGGGGCCTTCGCTGTGCGCGGGAGCGGAAATGTGTACGTCCCCGCAGGTCAGGGAGCGACCGGACCGCCCGCCACCGGACGGGACGGGCCCGCACTGCCTCTGGGGGAGCGGTCCGCGTGCGGCGGCGGGCGGCGTGAGCCGGCCGGGGCCGGCGGCGTCCGCTCCGGGCGTACGGGGTGTGCCGGGTGTGCCCGCGCCCTGGCGCCCGAGCCGGGATGACCCGCACCCGCGGTCCCAGGAGCCCCGGACCCCGGCCCCTTGCTCGCGGCCTCCTGGGCGCCCTCCGTGGCCGCCCCGCCGCTCAGGGCCTGCGGCAGCAGGACCGGCTCCGGCGTCACGGGAGCCGACGGAAGGGACTCCCGGAGCCTGCGGCGCGCCCGCCACTGCTCACGCGCCGAGAGGACCAGGACCTCGGTACGCGTGATCAGCGGTTCGAACCACGGCAGGGCGAGCAGGATCAGCAGGCCGGCGGTCCAGCCCAGCAGGACGTCGCTGAGCCAGTGGGTGCCGATGTAGACGGTGGTGAGCCCCACGCCCAGCGAGACGAAGGCCGACAGGGCCGACAGATAGCGCCTGGCCCGCGGCGTGGTCGCCAGGTAGGCGAGGATTCCCCAGGTCACGACGGCGTTGGCGGTGTGACCCGAGGGAAATATATCGCCGCCGGCGAAGAGCTCGGCGGAGCCGATCTGGGTGGCGTAGTGCGGGCCGAGCCGCCCCAGGCCGTACTTGACCGCGCCCACCGACAGGTTGAGCAGCAGCAGTGAGGCGCCCAGGGTGATCAGCGGGCGCAGCGTGTGCTGGCGCCAGGAGCGCCAGCCGAGCCAGGAGGCGACCATCACGGCCGTGGGGCCACGCTGGCCGAGCACGACGTAGTAGTCGAGGAAGGCGTGGAGCTCCGGCCACTGCTGGTAGGGCCGGAACAGCATGACCTTCCAGTCGAGGGCCACCAGCCAGGACGAGACCAGCACGGCAACGACGATGGCGAGATAGAACGCCAAAGTCCCGCCGAAGAGAGCGATGCGGTGAGGACTCATCCGCGGGGTCTCTATCTTCGGCGGTTCCGGCTCCCGGTCCAGACGGGCAAAGATGTCGGTACGCACACAAAGGACGTTACAGCGAGTGAGTGTGTGATCCGGCCGATCCCGCGTCTTTGTGATGACGATGTGATGTGGACTTTGTCTCAGACAGGTATCTATTCCCTGTGCGCCGGGGGAATGGGTTCGACCCGCCGCCTATTAGCTCCGAGCCCTATTCGTAGAAATGTTTGGGTGTCGATGGAATGGTGCAGAGTGCGACCCGGCCGGGGCGGCGGGGTGCCATTCGGAGGGGCACCGCCGCGCCGGTGCGGCGGCCCGGGCGTCACCCCGCGTACGGGGGGCGGAGTGGCGTACGCCACACTCGGTGACCGGTGAACGTATGAGCCGCACCACGCGTGACCACCTGGGACTCGCGTACGCTGACGGCTCACTCGCCCGTCGATGCCGGGCCCGTGGGGATGCCGTGAGCCGGATCCCCAGCAGGTCTGCCGAGCGCGAGGGACTCATTGTGGGAGGTGCGTACATGACGGGGACGTCCACGGCCGTGAGCAGGCTGCGTGCGGCAGCCGACGGTGCCAACCGCTGGGTCGTCCTGGTCGTCCTCTGCCTCAGTCTGCTGCTCGTCGCGCTCGACGCGACCGTGCTGCATGTCGCCGTCCCCGCCGTCACCGAGGACCTGCGCCCCAGCGCCGTCGGTCTGCTGTGGATCGTGGACGCCTACCCGCTGGTCTGCGCCTCCCTGCTGATCCTCTTCGGCACGCTCGGGGACCGCATCGGCAGACGGCGCGTCCTCCTCTTCGGTTACGCCCTCTTCGGCGTCGCCTCCGGGCTCGCCGCGGCGGCGGACTCGCCCGGTGTGCTGATCGCGGCGCGTGCGCTGCTCGGGGTGGGCGGCGCGATGATCATGCCGGCCACCCTGTCGATACTCCGCCAGGTCTTTCCCGACCGCCGCGAGCGGGCGCTGGCCATCGGCATGTGGACCGCGGTCGCCGCGGTCGGGGCCGCGACCGGGCCCGTCATCGGTGGCTTCCTCGTCGAGCACTACTGGTGGGGCTCGGTCTTCCTGATCAACATCCCGCTCATGGCGCTGATCCTCCCGGCCGGGCGCTGGCTGCTGCCCGAGTCCCGCGGCGAGAGCGACGGCCCCTGGGACGTGCTCGGCGCGCTGCTGGCCGCCGCCGGGGTGCTCGGGGTCGTCCTCGGGATCAAGCGGACCGGTGGAGGCGAGGGGCTGCTGAACCCCGCCACACTCGTGCCGCTGTTCGCCGGGGCCGCACTGCTCGTCCTCTTCGTACGCAGGCAGAAGCGGCGTACGCACCCGCTGATCGACATCGCCATGTTCTCCCGGCCGGCCTTCACCACCGCGGTCGGCTGCATCGTGCTCGCCATGCTGGCCCTGGTCGGCCTGGAGCTGATCGCGGTCCAGTACCTCCAGCTGGTCCTGGACCTGAGTCCGCTGGAGACCGGCCTGCGGCTGCTGCCGCTGACCTTCGCCGCGATGGCGGCAGGTGCCACGGGGTCGTACACCCTGAGCCGCGTCGGCCCCCGCCGGATGGTCGGCTGGGGTTTCGTGCTCACGGCGGTTGCTGTGCTTCTGCTGACCCTGATGGGCCAGCACGACCGGCCCGCACTGCTGACCGCCGGCTTCGTGCTGCTGGGCTTCGGCCTGCAGTCCACGCTGTTCGGGGCGTACGAGTCGATGCTGAGCGAGGTGCCGGCGGAGCGGGCGGGCGGCGCTGCCGCGATCGGCGAGACCTCCTACCAGCTGGGCGCGGGCATGGGGATCGCACTGCTCGGCAGCGTCATGAACGCGGCCTACGCGCCCGGGCTCTCCCGGCTCCACGAGGAGGGGGTGCCCGCCGCCGCCGGGTCGGCCGCGTCGCATTCGCTGGGCGAGGCCTACCAGGTGGCGGGCCGGCTGGGCGGCCCCATGGGTGACCTGCTGCGGAACACGGCCCGGCACGCGTTCGTCGACGGCCTGCACATCACGCTGCTGGTCAGCGCGGGCCTGCTGCTGCTCGGGGCGCTGGCGGCCATGCGTCTCCCGCGTGGCATGGACTGTCCACCGGTGAAGGGGGCCTGCCGGGAGCAGACGGCCGCACTCCCGGAGCAGGCCGCCGGGTCAGTGCCGCGCGGTGAGTCCCATCGGCTCCCGGCACCGGACGCCCCGGCGCGCCGGGTTCCCCGCCCCTCCCGGCGCGAACCCGCCGAGGCCACGGGCTCTGGACGATCAGCACGCTGAGCCGTAACGTCGGCACGGCGCCGTAACTACCACTGCTAGTTTTAGTACCGTGGCGCGTTTCTGTACCGTGCGAGCCGCCGGAGGCATTCATGTCCACCACCGAGTCCGCGAAGCCGTCCGCGCCGTCGAAGGCCGCGCCGTTCGACCCGGGTGACCCGCTCGGCATCGACGACCTCCTCGATCCCGAGGACCTCGCGATCCGCGACACCGTGCGCACCTGGGCCGCCGACCGGGTCCTCCCGCACATCGCCGAGTGGTACGAGAACGGCGAGCTGCCCGGCATCCGCGACCTGGCCCGCGAGCTGGGCTCGCTCGGGGCGCTGGGCATGTCCCTGAAGGGATACGGCTGCGCCGGAGCGAGCGCCGTCCAGTACGGCCTGGCCTGTCTGGAGCTGGAGGCCGCCGACTCCGGCATCCGGTCCCTGGTCTCCGTCCAGGGATCCCTCGCCATGTACGCCATCCACCGCTTCGGCTCCGAGGAGCAGAAGCAGCGGTGGCTGCCCGGCATGGCGGCCGGCGAGACCATCGGGTGCTTCGGCCTCACCGAACCGGACCACGGCTCGGACCCCGCCGGGATGCGGACGTACGCCGAGCGGGACGGCGAGGACTGGATCCTCACCGGCCGCAAGATGTGGATCACCAACGGATCGGTCGCCGGGGTCGCCGTCGTATGGGCGCAGACCGACCAGGCGGGCAGCGCTTCGGGCATCCGCGGCTTCGTCGTGCCGACGGACAGCCCCGGCTTCTCCGCCCCCGAGATCAGGCACAAGTGGTCGCTGCGCGCCTCGGTCACCAGCGAGCTGGTCCTGGACGGCGTGCGGCTGCCCGCCGACGCGGTCCTGCCCGGTGCCACCGGGCTGCGCGGCCCGCTCAACTGCCTCAGCCATGCCCGCTACGGAATCGTCTGGGGCTCCATGGGCGCCGCGCGCGCCAGTTTCGAGGCGGCGCTCGACTACGCGAAGACCCGCGAGCAGTTCGGCAGGCCCATCGGCGGGTTCCAGCTCACCCAGGCCAAGCTCGCGGACATGGCGCTTGAGCTTCACAAGGGCATCCTGCTCGCCCACCACCTGGGCCGCCGGATGGACGCCGGGCGGATCCGGCCCGAGCAGATCAGCTTCGGAAAGCTCAACAACGTGCGGGAGGCGATCGAGATCTGCCGCACCTCACGCACGATTCTCGGTGCCAACGGGATCTCGCTGGAATATCCCGTGATGCGGCACGCGACGAATCTGGAGTCGGTGCTCACCTACGAGGGAACCGTGGAGATGCACCAGCTGGTGCTGGGCAAGGCGCTCACCGGCCTGGACGCTTTCCGGTAGGGCTCTCCGGCGAGCGCCCTGCTCAGCTCTGGTTGAAGAAGCCGTCGGCGGGCCGGCCGGCGGCTTCGCCGTTGACCACCTGGGTGTGGGCGGGGGACAGCAGGAAGACCCGGGTCGCCACGCGGTCGATCGAGCCGTGCAGTCCGAAGATCAGCCCCGCGGCGAAGTCCACGACGCGCTTGGCGTCACCGGGGTCCATCGCGGTGAGGTTGACGATCACCGGAACGCCGTCCCGGAAGAGCTCCCCGATGGCGCGCGCGTCCCGGAAGCTGTCCGGGGTGACGGTGGCGATCCGGCGGCCCTTGTCCTCGGCCTTCTCGGAGGCGACCCGCACCCGGGGGTCGGTCACCCATGGCTGATTCGTGCCGGTCTCAGCATCCTCGGAGTACTCGTCGTCGTAGTACCGCTCGTCGTTGTCCTCCACGAGGCCCAGCCAGGCGCTCGCCTTGCGCACCGATCCCATGGACGCCTCCTCTCACCGCGGTTCGTTGGTTCCGTATCTCTTTCCTATCCCTATGGTCGTCCATGATGCGGATACAGCGCCAAGGGGATAGTCGCCGCGCAGGCGATTCGTGACGCTACTGGTGCAGAACATGTGGCGATTCGTCAGGGTTCGTACCGCATAGGGGGGCTTGCGGAAGGAAAATATGATGCCCCGTCCGTACGGGTGACATGGGGCGCGTACGGGTGAACGGAGCCCTCGGTACGATGCACACCGCGCTGGCGCACGAGCGCGGCTCGTCAGGTGAACGGCTCCCGGGGGATCGTCGTGTTCGGAATCGTGAGGCCATGTACCCATCGGCTGTCCGAAGGGCTCAAGACGGAGTGGATGGCTCATCTCTGCGGTCTCTGTCTCGCCCTTCGCGCGGACCACGGGCAGTTCGCCCGGGTCGTGACGAACTATGACGGCCTGATCGTCTCGGTCCTGACGGAGGCTCAGTCCGAGCGCTCCGCCGGGCAGCGGCGCACCGCCGGCCCCTGCCCGCTGCGCTCCATGCGGACGGCACCGGTCGCCCGTGGCGAGGGGGCCAGGCTCGCCGCCGCCGTGTCGCTCGTGCTGGCCTCCGCGAAGGTGCGCGACCATGTGGCCGACCGGGACGGGCTGTTGAAGCGGCGCCCGGTGGCCGCCGCCGCACGCCGGGTCGCCGCGGGCTGGGACAGGGCCGGGGCGCGCACGGGGGCGGAGCTCGGCTTCGACACGGCGGTCCTGGTCGACGCGGTCGACCGGCAGACCGGCATCGAGTCCCTCGCCGGACCGTGCACCCCGCTGCTGACGGTCACCGAGCCCACCGAGACGGCGACCGCGGCGGCCTTCGCACACACCGCCGTACTCGCGGGCAGGCCGCAGAATGTCGTGCCCCTCGCCGAGGCGGGCCGGCTCTTCGGACGGCTCGCGCATCTGCTGGATGCCGTGGAGGACCGCGAAGCTGACGCCGCGTCGGGTGCCTGGAACCCGCTCACCGCGACCGGTACACCGCTCGCCGAGGCCCGCCGCCTGTGCGACGACGCGCTGCACGGTGTGCGCCTGGCGCTGCGGGACGCGGATCTCGGCGACAGCGCGCTGGCACATGTGCTCCTGGTGCACGAGCTGCGGCGCTCCGTGGACCGGGCCTTCGGGTCGGCGTCGTGCTCGCACGCGTCCGGCGGACAGCCCTCGGGCACCTTCGGCCCGCCGCCCGGCAACCCGTACGCACCGACGCCCGGGGGCCCGTACGGACCTCCGGGTCCGCCCCTCCCGCCCGAGCCGCCCCGCAACCGGCGCGGCCTCATAGCCGGCTGCCTGGTCTGGGCCGGGCTCGCCTGCACCTGTCAGATGTGCTGCGCCAGCAGCTTCAACGACCCGTGGAGCGGTCAGGAGCGCGAGGGGCTCTGCCACAAGTGCGACGACTGCTGCGACTGCTGTGAAGGCTGCGGCGAGGGCTGCAACTGCTGTGGCGACTGCTGCAGCTGCGGTGACGGCTGTGACTGCGGGTGCGACTGCTGACGAGATGTCAGGCAGGATTACCTCGGAGGCGGCGGCCTCCGCATCGGCTGATGGCAGCGGTCTGCCTGGTTCGGGGCATGACGGAGTCACTGCGGATTCGACGGCCCCGCTTTCGGGGCCAGGGCAGCACGGACCATCGGGGCGGGAGATCAGCTGTACGAGGGGAGGGGGGAGCGACGTCGTGTACGCGAAGGAACGCGGGGGAATCCGCTCGAGCGCCGGCGAGGGCGCGAGCGGTGAGAAAGGAAACGCAGGGGGGTCAGCTCAACAGGAACAGGACCACACACGACCGAAGTCGATGTGGGAGCGGGTGACCAGCCACAGCTGCGAATACATGGGCCAAGTGGAACAGGCATCCGGGGACGCGTCAACCGAACTGAGACGTACAGCTCACACTGTGGACAAGCTTGACAACAGCACCGCGTGACGCTTTTCTCAGAAGCGGACCGGCGCTGAGGGGCCCGGTCCACGTTGTGTTTCGCGCTGAAGGCACGCCCCGTGTTCGATCTGTATCCACGGAGCCTTCGCATGTCCGCGCAGACAGAAATCCATGCCCCGTCACTTCCCGCCCCGCCGGACGAGCACGCCGGGGACAACCTGCTGTTCCGGTACGTCGCGATCACCTCGCTGCTGTCCGTAGGCCGGCACTGCGTGGAACGCCACTACGCACGCGGCACGGCGGGTGCCAGGTGAGCGACACCCCGACGCTCGTCGTCATAGGCGGCGGCCCCCGCGGCACCGGCGTCATCGAACGCATCGCCGCCAACGCCGCCTCGCTCTACGGCGATCTGCCCCTGGACATCCACCTCGTCGACCCGTACCCGCCGGGAGGCGGCCGTATCTGGCGGCAGGACCAGTCCCCGCTGCTCTGGATGAACTCCATGGCCGAGGACGTCACCATGTTCACCGACGACACCGTCCAGCTGGACGGCCCGGTCAGCCCCGGCCCCGCCCTGCACACCTGGGCCGAGGACGTCCGCGAGGGGCGGACCGTCACCTCCGCCGACCCCGCCGTCCTGGAGGAGATCCGCGGACTCGGCGGCCAGAGCTTCCCCAGCCGCAGGCTCCAGAGCGCCTATCTGCGCTGGGTGTACGAACAGGCCGTCGCCGCGCTCCCGCCCGGCATCACCGTCCACGAGCACACCGGCCACGCCCTGCGCGTCTCGGGACCTCGCGAAGGCCGGCAGCACGTCCGGATCCAGGGGCGCGCCGAGCCGCTCGTCGCCGACCTCGTCGTCCTCACCGTCGGCCACCTCGACGCCGAACCGGACGCGGAACAGCGGGAACTGTCCGCCTTCGCCGCACGCCACGGGCTGGTCCACCTGCCGCCCGACTTCACCGCCGACACCGACCTGTCCGCCGTGCCGGAGGGTGAGGCCGTCCTCGTACGCGGCTTCGGCCTCGCCTTCATCGACCTGATGGTGCTGCTCACCGAGGGGCGCGGCGGACGGTACGAAAACGGGGTCTACATCCCCTCCGGCCGGGAGCCCGTCCTGTACGTCGGGTCGCGACGGGGCGTGCCGTACCACTCCAAGATCGGCTACAGCTGGCAGGGCGAACGGCCGCCCCTGCCCCGCCACTTCGGCGCCGACCAGGTGCGGGAGATCCTGAACGGGCCCGGCCCCGTGGACTACCGGCGTGACCTGTGGCCGCTGATCGCCAAGGAGCTGGGCCACGCCCACTACCACCGGCTCTTCACCGCCCACCGCGAGCGCACCACCGTTGACCTGGGCGACTTCGAGGAGAAGTACGCCGTCGCCGAGCCGGGCAGCCCCGAGCTCGCCGCCCTCGTCGCCTCGGCAGTCCCCGACCCGGCCGACCGGCTCGACCTCGAAGCCCTCGACCGGCCGCTCGACGGGGTGCGTCATGCCTCGTACGACTCACTGCAGGACGGGCTGCGCGCCTACATCACCGCCGACCTCGAACGCCGCAACGACCCCGCGCACTCCTCCGACCTCGCCGTCTTCCTCGGACTGCTCTCCGCTTACGGGCAGCTCGCCGGCGTCGGCGACATCGGTACGCGGTGGCACGGCTTCTTCAGCTACCTCGCCTCCGGGCCCCCCGGCCCCCGGCTGCGCCAGCTCCTCGCCCTCTCGCGGGCCGGCGTCGTGCGCTTCCTCGGCGCCGGCATGACCGTCGAGTCCGACGAGGAGCAAGGTGTCTTCCGCGCCCGCAGCACCACCGTGCCTGGCTCGCACACCGAAGCCCGCGCCCTGGTCGAGGCCCGGCTGCCCGACCCCTCGCTGCGCAGGACCCGGAGCCCGCTGCTGAGCGCGCTGCACGGGGACGGGGCGGCCGGCACCGACACGGGGCTGCTCCGCGTCGACCCCTCCGACAGCCGGATCCTGGACCTCGACGGCAGCCCGCACCCGCGCCGCTTCGCCCTCGGCCCCTGCACCACCGCGCGTGCCGGCGGCGCCTTCACCCGGCCGCGCACCGGCGGCCCGGCATTCCGGCAGAACGACACCACCGCCCGCACGGCCCTGGCGTTCCTGCGCGACCTCTCCTGTCGGGACCGCCTCACCGCGTGAGCACGGCACCCCCCGTTCGCATCCTGTCGCAGAAGGAACCCACACCATGTCGCTGACCAGCGATCCACCCATCGACCCACAGGCCGGAACGGACCCGGGCAAGGAGCCGGCCGCCCACGAGTACGCCGCCCTGAAAGTGGTCCCCCTGCGCCATCCCTGGCGCTGGGTGGCCGTCGCGGCCACGGCCGTCCTGCTCGCCCAGTTCCTGAACGGCCTGGTCACCAACCCCGGCTGGGAGTGGGACGTCTTCGCCCGCTTCGTCACCACCGGGACGATCCTCCACGCCGTCTGGGTCACCCTGCAGCTGACCTTCTACGGCACGGTCATCGGCTTCGCGCTCGGCATCGTCCTGGCCTTCATGCGGTTGTCCGCCAGCCCGTTCCTCAGGGCGGTCTCGTACGCCTACATCTGGGCGTTCCGCTCGATCCCGCTCATCGTCCAGCTGCTGTTCTGGTTCAACCTCGCCTACCTCTACGAGGAGCTCGAATTCGGCGTCCCGTTCGGGCCCGGATTCGTCTCCTTCGACACGATGAACCTCGTCGGCGCCATGAGCGCCGCCGTACTCGGACTCGCCCTGCATCAGGCGGCGTACGCCGCGGAGATCATCCGGGGAGGCGTACTGGCCGTGGACAGCGGCCAGTTGGAAGCAGCAGCCGCACTCGGGATCCCACGGATCCGGCAGCTGCGGCGCATCGTGCTGCCACAGGCGATGCGCTCCATCCTGCCGAACGCCGCCAACGAGATCATCTCCCTCTTCAAAGGCACCTCGATCGTCTCCGTGATGGCGATCGGCGAACTCTTCTACCAGGTCCAGGTCGTCTACGGACGCAACGGCCGGGTGGTGCCCCTGCTCATGGTCGCCACGGTCTGGTACGTCCTCCTGACCACCGTGCTCTCCGTCCTCCAGCACTACGTCGAACGTCACTACGCCAAGGGGGCCGTGCGATGAGCGCACCCACAGAAGAAGCCACCGGCTCCGACGCCATGGTCGAGATCCGGTCCGTCCACAAGAGTTTCGGCTCGCTCGATGTGCTCCGCGGCATCGACCTGTCCGTACGCGCCGGAGAGGTGACCGTCGTCCTCGGCCCCTCCGGGTCGGGGAAGTCCACCCTGCTGCGGACCATCAACCACCTGGAGAAGGCCGACCAGGGCTGGATCAGCGTCGAAGGCACCCTCGTCGGCTACCGCAGGTCCGGCAACAAGCTGTACGAGCTGCGCGAGCGCGAGGTCCTGCGTCAGCGCACCCGGATCGGTTTCGTCTTCCAGAACTTCAACCTCTTCCCGCACCTCACCGTCCTCGAGAACGTCATCGAGGCCCCGGTCGCCGCGCTCGGCCGTCCGCGCAGGGACGCCGTCGCCGCTGCCGAGAAGCTCCTGGCACGGGTCGGCCTCGCGGACAAGGCCCGGGCTTACCCCAAGCAGCTCTCCGGCGGCCAGCAGCAGCGCGTCGCGATCGCCCGCGCACTCGCCCTGGAACCGAGACTGCTGCTCTTCGACGAGCCGACCTCGGCGCTGGACCCCGAGCTCGTCGGCGAAGTCCTCGACGTCATCAAGGACCTGGCCCACGGGGGCACCACGATGATCGTCGTCACGCACGAGATCGGCTTCGCCCGCGAGGTCGCCGACACCGTGGTCTTCATGGACGAGGGACGGATCGTCGAGCAGGGCCCGCCCGCCGACGTACTCGACCACCCGGTCCAGGAGCGCACCCGCGCCTTCCTCTCCAAGGTCCTCTGACCATGTCCCCGCAACCGTCGCCGCAGTCGAGGAGCAGTCACGTGTCCGTCCGCCGCACCCTCCCCGTCGTCCTCGCCACCCTCACCGCCGCCGGGCTGCTCACGGCGTGCGGCAGCAGCGACGCGGCCGAGGACGTGATCCGCCCGGAGGGAGCGAAGGGCGCCGGTGTCAACATCGGGCCCGACCAGAACCGGATCAGAGGCAAGAAGGCCGACGCCATCGCGGCCGGAGTGCCCGCCGCCGTCCGCGAGCGCGGCATACTCCGGCTGGGCGCGAGCGCCGACGCCTCACCACCGCTCGGCTTCTACGCGACCGACGACAGAACCCGGATCGGCAGCGAGGTCGACCTCGCGACCCTGATCGCCGACACACTGGGGCTGAAGCCGGAGTTCGAGCAGGTCTCCTGGGAGAACCTCTTCGTCGGTCTCGACAGTTCCAAGTTCGACGGAGTCCTCTCCAACGTCACGGTGACCGAGGAGCGCAAGGAGAAGTACGACTTCGCGACGTACCGGCTCGACAACATCGCCTTCGAGGCCAGGAAGGGCTCCGGCTGGAAGGTGAAGGGCCCCGCCGACGTGGCGGGGAAGACGATCTCCGTCGCCTCCGGCACCAACCAGGAGAAGATCCTCGTCGACTGGAGCGAGGAGAACGTCAAGGCCGGGCGGAAGCCCGTGGAGATCAAGTACTTCCAGAAGGACACCGACTACTACCTGGCCCTCCGGTCGGGCCGCATCGACGCCTATCTCGGCCCGAGCCCCTCGGCCAACTACCACGTCGCGTCGGCCGGACAGTCCGAGATCATCGGCACGCTCTCCGGCGGCGGTGACGGCATCCAGGGGAAGATCGCCGCCACCACGAAGAAGGACAGCGGCCTGGTCGAGGCGTACGGCGCCGCGATCGACCACATCATCCAGGACGGCTCGTACGCCAAGGTGCTGAAGCGCTGGGGCCTGTCCGACGAGGCCGTCGAGAAGTCGGAGATCAACCCGCCCGGCCTCCCCAAGACCGAGAACTGACCCGAGAGGTCCCGCATGCCCGCCACCAGGCCACTCCACCTCGCCGCCGAGATCGGAGGCCCCCCGCGCTACGCCGCCGGTTCCTACGTCACACTCGCGCGCCTCGCCGAAGGGGGAGCGCTCGACTACGTCACCCTGAGCGACTCCTTCGGCCGCCCCGGCCCCGACGCGCTCGCCGTACTGGCCCGCGTCGCCCCGGCCACCACACGGATCGGCCTCGTGCCGACCGTCACCACCACCCACACCGAGCCCTTCCACGTCTCGTCCGCCGTCGCCACCCTCGACTGGGTCAGCAAGGGCCGGGCCGGCTGGCAGGCCGACGTGTCGACCACCGAGGCCGAGGCCCGGCTGTTCGGCCGGCGCCCGGCCGCACCCGCCGGGGCCCTGTGGCAGGAGGCGGGGGAGACCGCCGACGTCGCGGCCCGGCTGTGGGACAGCTGGGAGGACGACGCGGAGATCCGGTCCGTCGCCACCGGCCGCTTCATCGACCGCGACAAGCTGCACTACGTCGACTTCGAGGGCAGCACCTTCTCCGTCCGTGGCCCCGCCATCGTGCCCCGGCCACCGCAGGGCCGGCCCGTCACCGTCGTCGACGGCACGAGCGGCCCCGCCCGGGAGGCCGCCGCGCTCCACGCCGACGTCGTCCACGTACGGGCCACCTCGCCCGAACAGGCGGCCGCGCTCCGCGACGAACTGCGCCGAAGTGCCGCGGCCCACGGCCGGGACCCCGACGGCCTGCGGATCCTGGTCGCCCTCACCGTCGACCTCGGGGACGCCGAGAAGACACCCGAACCCGGTCTTGAGAGCGGCCCGCAGCTCGCCGGGCGGGGGACCTACTTCCGGGGCGGCCCGGTCGACCTCGCCGAACTCATCATCCGGTGGCACCGGGGCGGGGCCGCCGACGGCTTCCACCTCACCCCCATCACACCGGAACGCGACCTGGAGAGGATCGTCAACGGAACAGTGGCCCTGCTCCAGCACCGCAGCCTGTTCCGCACCTTCTACCCGGGCGGCACACTCCGCGAGCACCTCGGCCTCGGCCGGCCCGCCAACCGTCACACCCTCGCGAGGACCTCAGGGGGTCGTTCATGAAGCAGATGCATCTCGCCGCCCACTTCCCGGGCGTCAACAGCACCACCGTGTGGACCGATCCCCGCTCCCGGAGCCAGATCGACTTCGCCTCCTTCGAGCACCTGGCGAGGACCGCGGAGCGCGGGAAGTTCGACTTCTTCTTCCTCGCGGAAGGGCTGCGGCTGCGCGAGCACAACGGCCGCATCCACGACCTGGACGTCGTCGGCCGCCCCGAATCCCTCACCGTCCTCAACGCCCTGGCCGCCGTCACCGAACGGCTCGGGCTCGCAGCCACGGTCAACGCCACCTTCAACGAGCCGTACGAACTCGCCCGGCGCCTCGCCACGCTCGACCACCTCAGTGACGGGCGCGCCGCGTGGAACGTGGTGACCTCGTCCGACGCCTTCACCGGCGAGAACTTCCGCCGCGGCGGCTACCTCGACCGGGCCGACCGGTACACCCGCGCGGCCGAATTCGTGGCCACCGCACGGGAGCTGTGGGACTCCTGGACACCGGAAGGCGCCTCGCGGCGGTTCGCGCACTCGGGGCAGCACTTCGACATCTCCGGGGAGTTCACCGTCCCCCGCTCCCCGCAGGGCCACCCCGTCGTGATCCAGGCCGGAGACTCCGACGAAGGGCGGGAGTTCGCCGCCTCCGCCGCCGATGTCATCTTCACCCGGCACGGCACCCTGGAGGCCGGCCGGCAGTTCTACGCCGACGTCAAGGCGCGGCTGGCGAGACACGGCAGGGAGCCCGGGGACCTGAAGATCATGCCCGGGGTCTCCGTCGTCCTGGGCGACACCGACGCCGAGGCCCGGCAGAACGCCGCCGAGATCCGCCGGCAGCAGGTGTCCCCGCAGAACGCGATTCTCGCCCTCGAACAGATCTGGGGCCGCGACCTCTCCTCGTACGACCCCGACGGACCTCTCCCCGACATCGACCCGGACCCCGGGTCGGACCTGGTCCAGGGCAGGGTCAGGGTCGCGGACCCGCTGGCGGCGGCCGCGCGATGGCGGGCGCTGTCCGAGGCCGAGGGGCTGTCCATCCGGCAGACGGCCATCGAGGCCACGGCCCGGCAGTCCTTCATCGGTTCCCCGGAGACGGTCGCCGCCGAACTGGAGAAGTTCGTCGCCGCAGACGCGGCCGACGGCTTCATCCTCGTACCGCATCTCACCCCTGGCGGCCTCGACGACTTCGTCGGCCGGGTGGTCCCGCTCCTCCAGGCACGCGGAGCCTTCCGCACCGAATACACCGGCTCCACGCTGAGGTCGCACCTCGGCCTGGCCACGCCCGTATGGAAAAGTTGACCGCATGAGCACGGACGCACAGCAGGACAGCGAGGAGTTCCACGCCTGGCAGCGCTGGCACGAGCGGCGCATCGTCGCCGTGGCCGCGCCGCACGGCCCGCTCTCCCTCACCGGAACCCACTGGCTCGCCGACCACCCGGAGGGTCGAATTCCGGCCGTGCCCGGTCTGTGGCGCGCGGACGGCGACGAGGTGGTGCTCGCCGCCACCCCCGAGGACGGGCTGACCGTCGACACGGAGCCGCTGTCCGGCGAGATCCGCCTCGGCCCCGACCGGGGGCCCATCGACACCTCCCGGGTGGCACAGGGCGAGCGCCGACTGGCCGTGCTGAGCCGTGAAGGACTGTGGGCCGTACGGGACTTCGACCCGCAGTCCCCGGCCAGGCACGCCTTCCGGACCATCGACGCCACCCCGTACGACCCGAAGTGGTCGCTGGACGGCACCTTCCGGCCGTACGGATCCGACCGGACCGTCCGCGTCGAGAACGCCGACGGGCGCGAGCGGGGCCTGGGACTCGCCGGCGAGATCGCCTTCACCGTGGACGGGGCCGAACACACCCTCCAGGTGGCGGTCGAGCCCGACGGCTCGCTCTGGGCCGTCTTCGCCGACGCCACCAGCGGGAACGGCAGCTACCGCTTCCGCTTCCTGAGGCCTCCGGCCCCCGACGAGGACGGCGGGGTGCGGGTCGACCTCAACCGCGCCCTGCTGCCGCCGTGCGCCTTCGCCGACCACTTCATCTGCCCCTTCCCGCCACCGGGCAACACCCTCACGGTGGCGGTCCCGGCGGGGGAGCGGAACCGTATCGACGGCTGACCCCGTCCCACCCCGGACGCGCGGCACGGGCCCGTGCCGCGCGGCCCGCACGTCCGAAAAGGCGCCCTTGCGCGGCAGGTTGACACGCCTCGATACTCCCGAGCAGCGCCCGTCAGGAGTACGACACATCCGGAATTCGAACGTATTTCGGACACTGTCGTGCTCCATGACCGCGCCTCACGGGTCCGGCCACCCCACAGGCGGGCCCCCGATTCCCCTCGGGAGGAATGACAAGTGAGGATCAAGCGCACCAACCCCCGCAGCGGCAACAGGGCGAGACGCAGCCGGATCACGGCCGTCTCCGCGGGCCTTGTCGCCGTCGCAGCCCTGGCCGTCCCGGCCGCCAACGCCGACCAGGCCGGGACCTACGGCGCCGACCAGCTCAGCGCGGCGGGAGAAGCCGTGCTCGACGCCGACGTCCCCGGCACCGCCTGGAACGTCGACCCGGCGACCGGACGGCTCGTCGTCACCGTGGACAGCACCGTCTCGCAGGCGGAGATCGACAGCATCAAGGAGTCCGCCGGCGCCAACGCGGGCGCCCTGCGCATCGAGCACACCCCCGGAAAGTTCAGCAAGCTGATCTCGGGAGGTGACGCCGTCTACGCCTCCAGTTGGCGCTGCTCCCTCGGCTTCAACGTCCGCAGCGGCAGCACCTACTACTTCCTGACGGCCGGACACTGCACCGACGGCGCCGGCACCTGGTGGTCCGACTCCGCCCACACCACGGTCCTCGGCACCACCTCGGGATCCAGCTTCCCGACCAACGACTACGGCATCGTGCGCTACACCAACTCCTCGGTGACCAAGTCCGGCACGGTCGGCAGCCAGGACATCACCAGCGCGGCCAACGCCACCGTCGGCATGTCCGTCACCCGTCGGGGCTCCACCACCGGCATCCACAGCGGCTCCGTCACCGGCCTCAACGCCACGGTCAACTACGGCAGCGGTGACATCGTCTCCGGCATGATCCGCACCAACGTGTGCGCCGAACCCGGCGACTCCGGCGGCCCCCTCTACTCGGGCACCCGGGCGATCGGTCTCACCTCCGGCGGCAGCGGCGACTGCACCTCCGGCGGGACGACCTTCTTCCAGCCGGTCACCGAAGCACTCAGCGCGTACGGCGTCAGCGTGTTCTGACCCGGCCGGGCACCGCCGCACTCCCGTGAGCCCCCGCCGATCCCGGCGGGGGCTCCCGTTCCGCCCACGGCATTTGAGAGGATGTCAGGACGGTCGGTCGCAGGGGCACCACGGGGGCGGACGCTGTGCGGTCCGGAGGGATGCCTTCCGGGAGCCCCCGCAGACACCAGGGGGTTCCAGGTCCGTGAAACGCATCGGAGTGACCGGTCACCGTTCCATCCCCCAAGAGGTCCAGGCGCATGTGCTGGCAGGGCTGAGGGCTGCGCTGTGCGGACACGAGGGTGCCCTGGAGGCGCTCTCCAGCCTGGCGGTCGGGGCCGACCAGCTCTTCGCCGACCTCGCACTGGCCCAGGGCGCGGAGCTGACCGTCGTCATCCCCAGCGGGGACTACGAGGACGGCTTCGCCGACGAGGCGGACCTGGCGCGCTATCTGACGCTCAAGACCCGGGCCGCCCGCGAGATCCGGCTGGACTTCCCGCACTCCACCGACGAGGCCTACTACGCCGCGGGCGCCTACATCGCCGACCACTGCGACCGGCTGATCGCGGTCTGGGACGGCCTGCCGGCACGGGGCCTCGGAGGCACCGGCGACATCGTGGCGTACGCCCGCAGCCTCGGACGCCCGGTCACCGTCATCTGGCGCGACGGGGTGGAGCGCGGCTGAACCCACGTGCCCTCACATCCGGTGCCTGACCAGCCAGTCCGTGTGCTCGGGAGAGACGATCCGCTCGGTCTCGAAGACGGCGGCCGCCCACTGGCGTTCGGTGAGGGTGGTCTCCATCGCGGCCTGCATGTTCTCCAGGTCGTCCTCGACCAGGGAGTGCGCGGTCACCAGCGGATGATGACGCCGCATCTCGTTCCAGGCGAGGCAGGCGGCAGCCGCCGCGGAGAACGTCCCGGTGAGCGCGAACGACCCGGCGCTCCCGAAGCTCTGCAGCACGGCGAGGACCAGCGCCGGGAGCGTCAGCGCGGCGACGGTGCTCGACCAGACGAGCGCACCGCGCCGTGAGACCAGCCTGCGCCTGCGGTACCAGCGCCGCTGCTCGATCAGGCGGTCCCGGATGTACGTCTCCTTGCGTACGGTGAACGCCTTCTCGCGCAGCTCACGCATGGACGAGGTGATGAGCCCGCCGCCCGAGTCCGCCATCTCCTCCCTCGGGTCGTTCCACCCCACCTTCCGCAACTCCTGGAGCCCTTCTTCGAGCCGGTTGGCGAACACCGCTTCGGGGTGCTGGACTGCCGAGTCGAAGGGGGAGCCGTGGACCGCGTAGCGCCAGCAGTTGGACTTGATGAACTCGGCCGCGGAACGGTTGAGTTGCCAGTGCGACTTTGCTTTGCGCCGCGAGCCGAGGTAGGTCGTGATCAGGACACCGAGATACGCCAACACGGCGATACCATCGAAGAGTTGGACCCGCGAGCCGACCTCGGCGTGCCAGGGCAGGGCGGCGGGCACGGTGCCCAGGACGAGCAGGACGAGCTGGCCGCGGGTGGTGTTCACCGCCTCACGCCGGCGGGCGATGGCCACGGCGTCGGTGTGGTGGAAGAGTGCGGGCAGATCAGCGCTCCTGAAGACCATGCTCTGCAGTGGTCCTGGAATCGCCATGTTCACCCCCGTGTGCAGTTGTGGAACGCGACATCGGTCCAGGATCCAGGCGCAGCCGTACGTGGTCGGCCCATGCGTGTGCCCGGGGGTCCGGAAGCGCGTGCGAAGGCCTGCCCGGGGCCATGAGAGTAGGTCGCGACTGCTCGTACGGCAATGGCGCCTCCGGGGGCTTCGATGTCCGCCGGGGCCGAAAAGGCGCTCTCGTGCGATCGGACGCTTCTGTGGAAAGGTCACACAACACCGCGGTATCAAGGGGAAGTTGGTGCAGTGAGAGATCGGGAAGGCCTCTCCTCGGCTCGGGGGAGGGTGCATGGATGCAGGTCCCGGAGACGTTGGTCCGTCCTCCCAGCTTCAACACAGAGTCCGTAGAAGCGCGTTGCTGTTCACCGCACCTCTGGTGATGCTCGGGCTGCTGACGCTCGTCCTTGTCCGGGAGACGATCCGCGGCAACATCGCGCCCGACGCGCAGGATCACTGGCCCTGGCGCCTGGAAGTGCTCGACATGGAGGCGCTCGGCAGCCTCCTGGCTGTCGCCGTCGGTGCCGTCCTCGCCCGCGCACAGTACGCCCGCACGGTGCGGCCCTATCTGGGGTGGCGGGGGTCGTGGACCAAGGGCCACCTTCGTGGGAACTCCCAGGCGTGGACCGTGGGCGTACTGAACGGAGGGCAGCACATCGCGACCCTGGAGTCCTACGACTGCCGGGTCGTCCTTGCGGGCAGGGACGGTCGCGCAGCCTCTCGGTGGACGGACATCTCGGTGGCGGTGACCGAGCTCGCCGGGGCGGGGCTCGTGGTCGCCGAGGACTTCCAGCTCGTCGAACTGGGACCGGGCTTTCCTCTCGTGGGCACCAGTAGCTACGAAACGCTGCTGGTGGGTGCCTTCTCGAAGAAGTTCGTCGAGCGCGTCGACGCGCTCTATGTGCGTATGCGGGTGACCGACGTCGTGGGTGACAGCCACGAGCGCACCGGCGACTGCATGAAGGGAGCGCGGGCCAACACGCACGCGCCGCTCGACTGACACCCGTGTCGGCCGCCGAACGGGTGAACAACGCGCGCATGAGGGGATGCTGTCCCCGTGCGTCGTCCTGTCCTCGCCCACGGCCGTCCAGGCGCCCCGCGAGTGGCGGTGCGGCAGTGGGTGTGTGGATGCCGGCCGGCTCGGTTCGCGACCAGAACCGTGAGGTGAGCGGAGAGGCCCGCGGGGGCGGCCGTTCGATGGTTCCCGTCTCGGCTGTTCTTCCCTCACCCGGGCGGGTCAATGGTCACAATGATTTCCGTCTCCGTAATTCGGCGTAAACACAGGTTTCCCTCTCACGCCGGCGTTTGCGAAGGGGCGTGGGCAGAGTAAAGTCATGCCGCCGGACACTGTGAATATGCAGGCCCGGCTGTGATCCAGTGTCGATCCAGTGTCCAGAAACAATCCATCAAGGACGGCCGTGAAGACCTACGCAAGCTCCCCCTCCTTCGCCATTGCGAAGAAGAGCCGTGTGCCGCTCGCCAAGATCGACGCCAGTGGCGCCGACGCGTCCAGGAAGATCGGGCGGGTACTCACCACCTCCATGAGTCGTCCCACACAGACCTCGACCTTCAGCTCAGCACTCTGAGTCGAGTGCTGAGGTGGCTAGACTGGGGGAATGACAGGACCCCTGGTCCCCTTTCGCGAGGTCGTGCTCAAAGTGCACAGCAGGTGCGATCTCGCGTGTGACCATTGCTATATCTATGAACACGCAGATCAGAGTTGGCGCACCCGCCCTAAGTCCATCTCTGACGAGGCGATTTCATGGACGGCTCGACGATTGGCCGAGCATGCCTCGGAGCATGCACTCGATTCGATGTCAGTGATCCTGCATGGAGGCGAGCCGCTCCTGGCCGGCCCTGCGCGACTGCGCCGCGTCTGCGAGGAGCTCACCTCGGCGTTGGACGGTACCGCTGAGCTGGACCTCAGGATCCATACGAACGGTGTCCAGCTCAGCCCCCGCTATCTCGACCTCTTCGACGAGTTCGACGTCAAGGTCGGTATCTCGCTCGACGGCGACCGTGCGGCGAACGACCGGCACCGCCTCTTCGCCAACGGCCGGACGAGCCATCCCCTGGTCCTCAGAGCCGTGGAGCTACTTCGCCAGGACCGCTACCGGCACCTGGACCTAGGGCTGCTGTGCACCATCGACATCCGGAATGATCCGGTCGCTGTGTACGACGCACTCGTCGAGCTCGACCCCCCGCAGGTGGATTTCCTCCTGCCGCACGCCACGTGGGACGAGCCCCCGTTGCGGCCCGGCGGCTCGCCCACCGCCTACGCCGACTGGATCCTCGCGGTCTTCGACCGCTGGGCGGAACAGGGGCGGAAACTGCCGGTGCGGCTCTTCTCCTCGGTCCTCTCGACTCTGAGCGGCGGCCCGAGCCTCACCGAATCGCTCGGGCTCGCCCCGACGGACCTGGTGGTCATCGAGACGGACGGGCAGCTGGAGCAGGTCGACTCGCTCAAGAGCGCCTATGAGGGGGCGGCGGCCACCGGGTTCGACGTGTTCTCGCACTCCTTCGACGAGGTTGCCGCCCACCCAGGGGTGCGGGCACGGCAGCTCGGCCTGGCGGGCGTCAGCGAGAAGTGCCGGGCGTGCCCCGTCGTACGCTCGTGCGGTGGTGGCCTCTACACGCACCGCTACCGCTCCTCCAACGGGTTCGACAACCCGTCCGTGTACTGCGGGGACCTGGAGACGCTGGTGCGAGCCATCGAGGAGCGTGCCGCTGCCTCCATCGGTTCTCCGGCGGTCACGGAGCCGGCCGAACTCGTGGCGGCGGGACAGGACCTGAACCGCACGATCCTCGCCGCCCTTCACACCAGGCTCGGCGCACGCGGCCATGCGTACTGGGACGAGGCGTGGGAACTGGCGGCGGAAGCGGAGCGGACCGAGCAGGGGGCCACCGCTCTGGACGAGGTGCTCGGCCACCCCTACGCCCGTACCTGGCTCCTCCGAGCCCAAGGGGGGCCGGACGACCAGGCCCACGGGGACCGGGCGGCCGGGCGCCTGGCCGCATCCGTGGCAGCTGCCGCCATCCGCGCGCGACTCGAGCTCACGGTTCCCGTGCGGTTCGACGACGGCAGGCTCTTCCTTCCGACTCTGGGAGAAGTGCGGATCGGTGAACCGGGGGAACAGGGGAGAGCCCTGGTGCGAGCGTCAGGGGAAGGGATCCTGGTCCGCGGGGAAGGTCCGGGTGGAGCGACACGCGTCATCGAGACCGTGACGGACGAGGGCCCCTACTGGACTCCGCTGCGCCGCGTCGGAGGGCCCGATTTCGTGCTCGACGATCTGGACCCGTACCGCGACTGCTTCGGTGCCCCCGTGGCTTCGCGACTCACTCCGCAGCAGGCCGAACAGTGGGGCGTACGCCTGGACGCGGCGTGGGAGCTGCTGCGGGAAAGGGTCCCTGACCAGGCGACCGAGGCGGCGAGGGCCATGGTGGTCCTGACTCCTCTCGGCGCAGGGCCCACCCGAGCCGGAGAGCACGGCTACGGGGCGCTGGGTCTCGGCGTCGACGGTGACGACGAAGAGCACGCGCTCTCCCTGCTGCGCGGATTCAGGCGTACGAAGTTCCGGGCGCTCGTCGGTGTCACGGATCTTTACGCCGCGGACGGGGAATGGGAACACCGGGCACCCTGGAGCCAGGAATCCGTCCCGTTCTCCCAGTTGCTTGCAGAGACTTTTGAACGGGTGGGGACGGAACTTTTCAGGCCACAGGATCTGGAAGGTGTCCGGAATGCGCTCCGCACGCTCGAATCTGCCCCCGAACTGACTATCGATGGAACGCGAGTGCTGGCCGGCCTCCAAAAAGAGCTCGCCGGCTGCGCGCACGGAACATCTGAGGAAAAACAGCCGCAAGGTGCTTTCTGATCATGAGGAGGTTGGTCTGGGGGAGGATGGATGACTGGAAAGTAACGGTGAATGACTGAACTGCAAGGGGGTGGAGTGCGGTCCGCTCCGTGATGATGAATTCGCTCGCATCCTTACTTTCCAATCTCTCGATGCGAGTGCCACACAGGACGGGGGTCGTGTGCACGCATCGACGCAGCAGCGAGCGGCGGACCATCGGCCGTACTTCTTTCTGAGCTACGCGCACACACCGGGGTACGGTGGTGGATCGGACCCGGATATGTGGGTCGAGCGGCTTTTCCAGGATCTCTGCGGTCATGTGATGGCCATGACCAACCTGCCCGCCGGTGCGCCGGCGGGCTTCATGGACCGGGAGATACGCTCCGGTGAGGGCTGGTCCGAGCGGCTGGGCAGTGTGCTCGCCAACTGCCGGGTCTTCGTCCCGCTGTTCTCGCCGCGTTACTTCGCCAGCGAGATGTGCGGCAGGGAGTGGTACGCCTTCGAACAACGCGCCATCCATCACCGGGCCCGGTCGAATCAGCCGGCCGAGGCGATCGTGCCGGCGCTCTGGGTGCCCGTGCCGCCGAGTCAACTACCGGGCCCAGCCGAGCGGTTGCAGTTCAACCACCGCGATTTCGGGGAAAGATACGTCAGTGACGGACTCTACGGGCTGATCAAACTGACGTTGTTCGCCCAGGATTACGAGCAGGCCGTCTACCACTTGGCCAAGCGCATCGTCGACGTCGCCGACACCGTACGGCTCGGCTCGGGCAGACCACTCGATTTCCGTCTCATCCCCAGCGCCTTCGGCGCACCGGGCAGTGGCGCGGGTGCGCCGAGGCCCATGCGGATCACCATTGTCGCGCCCACTCGCCACGACCTGCCGGAAGGCCGGAATCCGGAGTACTACGGTGACAATCCGCACGAGTGGAACCCCTACCATCCGGCTTCCGCCAGACCACTGGCCTATGTGGCCGAAGAACTGGTGCGCTCTCTCAACTACCAGCCTCTCATCGCGTCGTTCGACGAGGAACCCGGACAGCGCCAGGGGAAGCAGCCGCCCAACACGCCCGAAATCCTCCTGGTCGACCGCTGGGCTCTGCAGGACGAGGACCTGAGACGTCGGCTCGCCGCATTCGACGCGGAGAACCGGCCCTGGGTGACCATGGTCGTGCCGTGGTGCAGGGGAGACCACCAGAGCAGGGCGGCCGAGGCCGAACTGGCCGAGAAACTCGAGCAGACGATGCCGGTCAAGATGCGGCAGGGGCGGGCCTTCTGCCGTGTCGCGGCCAAGGGGGTACCCAGCATGGAAGCGTTCGGCCAGATCCTGCCCCAAGTGGTCGAGGTGGCCGCCCAGCAGTATCTGAGGCATGCCACGGTCTATCCACCGGCCGGTGGACGGCACAGTGAACGGACGCGGCTGATGGGGCCGATGGGAAACACCCAGTTCATACCCGACATGCACGACCCTGCGACGGATGCGGAGGACGTATGACAGCCGGTCGTGACGGGCGCGTCGTCACTTTCTACTCGTACAAGGGTGGCACAGGGCGCACGATGGCCCTGGCCAACACCGCATGGATCCTGGCCGCCAACGGTAAACGGGTGCTGGCCGTCGACTGGGACCTGGAAGCACCCGGACTCCACCGGTTCTTCCACCCCTTCCTCGACCCGTCGACTCTCGGGGCCACCACCGGCGTGATCGACCTGATCACCGAGTTCGCCTGGGCCGCGACCAACCCCGCCCAGCGGGCCGACGACTGGCACCGGGACTACGCCCGCATCCAGCCGCATGCGGTCTCACTCACCCCTGAGGCGCTCGGCTGGGAGTTCCCGAGGGGCGGGACCCTCGATTTCGTGTCCGCCGGACGGCAGAACCGTGAGTACTCCGCGACCGTCTCCACCTTCGACTGGGACAACTTCTACGACCGTCTCGGCGGCGGCCACTTCTTCGACGCCCTGCGGGACGACATGAAGGCCAACTACGACTACGTCCTCATCGACAGCCGTACGGGCCTCAGCGACATCGCGGACATCTGCACCGTCCATCTCCCGGACGTGCTCGTCGACTGCTTCACCCTCAGCGACCAGTCCATCGACGGCGCAGCCTCGGTCGCCCGGCAGATCGCGGAGCGCTACACCGGCCGGCCCATCTCCATCTTCCCCGTCCCCATGCGGATCGACGAGGGCGAGAAGGAGAAGGCCGATGCCGGGCGGGCGCTGGCCCGGCTGAAGTTCGACCGGTTGCCCCGAGACCTCTCCGGTGATGAACTCACCGCGTACTGGGGCGCGGTGGAGATCCCCTACCGCCCCTACTACGCGTACGAGGAGACCCTCTCCACCTTCGGCGACGAAGCCGGGCTCAGCAATTCACTGCTGTCGGCCTTCGAACGGCTCACCGCGGTCGTCACCCAGCAAGAGGTCACCGCGATGCCGCCCGTGGGCGAAGAGGCGCGGCTGCGCATCCGCGACGCGTTCACGCGGCGCAGGCCCGCACTGCCCGCTGATCTTCTGCTCAGCTATGTGGCGGAGAACCGGATGTGGGCGGACTGGATCGAGTCGGTTCTCACGCGGGCGGGGTTCCGGGTGGTCCCACGCGATGTCTCCGCCGACCCGGCCAACCTGGACCCCCTGCCTGCTGCGGGCGAGACGGCGGCCCGTACGGTCGTCCTCCTCTCCAGCGCCTATCTCAAGTCCCAGCGGGCCGTGGACCTCTGGGAGCGTGCGGTCTCCGAGGATCCCGGTGGCGGGCGGCGTCAGGTGCTGCCGCTCAGGATCAGCGATGTCCGGCTCTCCGCGCCGTACATCGACCGCAACCCGGTGGACCTGTTCAGGCTTGACGAGGTCCACGCCACGGCCGCGTTGATGCGCGCCCTGGACCGGCCGACGCAGGCCGGCGACGGGGCGTCGCCCGGCCCCCGATTCCCCGGCACCGTGCCTCGGATCTGGAACGCACCGCCCCGCAACCCCGGTTTCACAGGCCGTTCCCTGGTCCTGGAACGGATGCGTGACCAGCTCGGCGGAGGCATGGCCGTCGTGCTGCCGCAGCCGCAGACTCTGTACGGCCTCGGCGGTGTGGGTAAGACCCAGGTCGCCCTGGAGTACGTGCACCGTTTCATGGCGGACTACGACCTGGTGTGGTGGATATCGTCCGAACAGACGGACGACGTGATCGCGGGACTCGCGGAACTGGCCGTGCGACTCGGCGCCCAGGGCGGCGACGACATGGCTGCGGCCTCTCAGGAGGCGGTCGATCTGTTGCGTCGTGGCGTGCCGTCGGACCGCTGGCTGCTCGTCTTCGACAACGCCGACGACCCGGAACGGCTCAGGCGTTACTTCCCGCAGGGCGGCTCCGGCCACATCCTCGTCACTTCCCGGAACCAGGCATGGTCCCAGCACGGCGACGCGTTGCCGGTCGACGTCTTCCTGCGGGAGGAGTCGATCGAGCACCTGCAGCGCAGGGCCCCCGGGCTCAGTGTGAAGGATGCGGCCCAGGTGGCCACTGCCGTCGGTGACCTGCCGCTCGCGGTCGAACAAGCGGCGGCCTGGATCGCGGAGACCGCGACCCCCATCGACACCTACCTGGATCAGCTGGCCCGACAGGCACCCGAGGTCCTGGCCCTGAACCAGCCGGCCGGGTATCCGCAGCCCGTGGCGGCAACGTGGAACATCTCCATCGAACGGCTCAAGGAGCGCTCGCCGGCCGCGGTGCGACTGCTCCAGCTCTGCGCGTTCTTCGCACCCGAGCCGATCTCCGCGAATCTCCTCTACAGCAAGGAGATGATCGAGGCACTGAAGCCGTACGACGCCTCGCTCCAGGAGAAGCTGGTGCTGGGCCGGGTCATCCGTGAGATCGGCCGTTTCGCCCTCGCCAAGGTCGACCAGGTGTCCAACTCCATCCAGGTGCACCGCCTGGTGCAGGCGGTGATCAGGGCGCAGCTCAGCGAGGAGGAGCAGACAGAGGCCAGGCATGTCGTCCACCGCATCCTGGCGGGCGCCCGTCCCGACGACACCGAGCCGATCGACAACCCGGAGACCTGGCCCCGCTTCGCCGTGATCTGGCCCCACCTGGGCCCGTCCGACGCACGCAACTGCCGTGACCATGAGACCCGCAGGCTGCTGATCGACCGGGTGCGCTATCTCTGGAAGCGCGGTGATGTGAGGACCGCGGGAACTCTGGGAGAGGAACTGCGCGAGGTCTGGCTGGGAATGCTGGGAGAGCGGGACATACAGTACCTGTACCTCTGCTTCCACCTCTCCAACATCCTTCGCACCCGTGGGCGGTACGTGGAGGCCAAGGAACTCGACGAGTTCACCCTGCGCCTGCAGCGGGAAGTGCTGGGGCCGGAACATCCGCACACGTACATGACCACCAGCAGCCTCGCCATCGACCTGGGCCTTCTGGGGGACTACGGGCGGGCGATCGAGCTGGCGACAGAAGCCCATGACGGCTTCAACCAGATCTTCCACGAGAGGCACGCCCGGACGCTGGCCGCGGCCAATAATCTCGCCCTGAACCTGCGGAGCGTCGGGCAGTACGCCAGAGCACGGGAAATCGATCAGGACTGCTACGACCTGCGGTCCGAGGTACTGGGCCAGGAGCATCCGCACAGCCTCTCCTCCGCACTGAACCTGGCGCGTGACCTGCGAGAGGTCGGACGGTACGAGGACTCCGTCGGATTGCTCAGCCGTACGTACGGCAGTCTCAAGGCCACCCTCGGCCGGACCTACCCCACCACGCTCAGCGCGGCCAAGAGTCTGGCGGTCTCGCTGCGCAGGGCGGGGCAGCTGGAGGACGCCCGGAGGCTGACGGTCGCCACCCGGGCCAGGTACCGGGCCAAGTACACCGCGGCCAACCCGGAGTCACTGGCCTGTGATCTCAACATGGCGGCCGACCTGTTCGTCGCGGGGGAGGCCGTCGAGGCTCGGGACACCGCGCAGGAGGTGGTGGACCAGTACATGAACGTGCCGGGGGAGAGCCATCCGTACACCCTGGCCGCGCAGAACAACCTCGGTACCTACCTCTCGGGGGCGGGCGCGCCGCAGGAGGCGGAGGAACTGCTGACGCGGGTGGTCGCCTCGATGCGTGAGGTGTTCGGGCGCGAGCACCCGAACACACTGTTCTGCGTCATGAACCTGGCCAACGCGACGGCCGGGCGGGATCTCGAACTCGTCCTGGAGACGGAGCGCCGGGTCGCCGGTCAGCTCCGGGAGGTCCTCGGGGCGCATCACCCGGAGACGCTGGCCATGACGTCGAACCTCGCGGTCACACTGGGCTCGATGGGGCGCAAGGACGAGGCACTGAGGCTGCGGGCCGAGACGGGGGACGAACTGGCACGGCAGCTCGGCGACGACCATCCGCTGACCCGGATAGCGAGGGACGAGCGGAGGTTCTGGCGCGAGCTGGAGCCGATGTCGGTGTGACGGCAGGGCGGGGCGGCCCGGTGCGGAGCCGGGGCGCGTGGTGCTTCGTGGGCGGGTCCCGCACTGTTCATCCTCCGGTCGGCGGGCGTGTGCCCGGCGGCTGCCGTGGAGGTGTCCGGGACCGCCGGCTCACCTTCATCGGCAGGACCTCCACCTCCGGTTTCCTCCGGGCCCGCTGATCCGGTGGGGCTCCGGTCCCGGAGCCCCACCGCTGCTCAGCGGAGCGCGGCCTCCCGGTCGTCCAGCAGCCAGTTGAGCACCTCCGGCAGCACCGACAGCGCGTCGAAATGCGCCGCCGCCGGTTCCAGTACGGTGGTGGCGCCCGGGATCTGTTCGGCCAGCCACCGGGAGTGGCCCACCGGGGAGAACACGTCCTTCACGCCGTGCCACAGCATCACGGGACACGTGATGTCGGCGGGGTCGAACCCCCACGGCCTGCAGAACGCGAGCGCGTCGTCGATCCAGCCGTACGCCGACGTGCGCAGCCCTTCCCGGAAGTTGGCGAGCAGCATCGTGCGGATCCCGGCGTCGTTGACCACGGTGCGGTCGGAGTCGGTCAGCTCCCGGCGCAGGTCGTCCAGGAGCCGGGCCGGGTTCTGCCGGATCTCCGCCGAGCGGCTGATGAAGGATTCCGCCAGCCCGTCCGGATCCGCCGTCGCCCTGGAGTACGCGAGGACGTTCGAAGCGGCCATCCCGTCGAACCAGTCGAGCCCTTCGGCATCCGGGGGAGCCAGGCTGACCAGAGCGGCACCACGGGTGACCCGTTCGGGCATCAGCGCGGCGCAGGCCAGAGCGTGCGGTGCGCCGCCGGAACGGCCGACCACGGCGAAGCGTTCCAGGCCGAGGGAGTCCGCGATCGCCCGGACGTCCTCGGCGACGTCCATCACCCGCCGCCCCGGTAGCCGGTCCGAGCCGCCGTACCCCGGGCGGTCGTAGGCGATCAGCTGCATGTTCCGCTGGTAGAGGACCATCCCGCGTGGAGCAGGCCCCAGCCGGCTGCCCGGCATGCCGTGCAGGAGGAACACCGGTCTGCCGCGGGGGTCCCCCAGTCGCTCGACCATCAGATGCCGTCCGTCGGCCACGCGCACCCGACTCCGCACGACGCCCTCCGCTCATCACCCCGCTCGGTCCGGGCATCAAGTGCCCGGCGTGTACTGCCAGTTCGATGATGACCTATCGGAAGCGATACCGGCACTCCCTGTCGGTACGAGCCGGTGGTGTTCGGGACGTTCGGGGGCATTCGGTGGTGTTCGGCTTCAGGAGTGCCCTCCACGGCATCCGGACTTCGGGAGCGGTAACAGGACAGGACTAGTCCTCACCCGCTGCCGACCGGCCGTCGCACCGGGTGTTCACGAACGGTACCGACGTGGTGCGACGCGGGTTGTGAACACGGCGCGCGTGAACCGTCGGCGTCGTGTGCGCGTCCGGAAGTCGACCTTGTGTGCTATCGGTCGCATCGGAATAGTGGGCGCCCCATCCTCCGTGTTCCGGACACCCCACTTGTCCGTGCACGGCCCCACAGGAGGTCGAAGTTGAAGCACCGACGCATATCCAGGAAGCGCGTGGCCCTGGCCGGATCGGCCGTCCTCGCCGTGGTCGCGGCAGGAGTCACGCTCCAGACCGCGAACGCCAGTGACGACGTACCCCAGTTCGACGCACGGACCCTGAACGCCCACTCGGCCGGAAGCCTCGCGGCCACCCTGGACAAGGCCCTGGGCGGAGACAAGGCGGGCGCGTACTACGACGCCAAGGCCAAGAACCTCGTCGTCAACGTCATCGACGAGGCCGCGGCCGAGCAGGTCCGCCAGGCGGGCGGCAAGGCCAGACTGGTGCAGCACACGCTCGCCGAGCTGACGAACGCCCGGCAGACCCTCTCCGACAAGGCGACCATCCCGGGCACCTCCTGGGCCGTCGACCCGGTCAGCAACAAGGTGGTCGTCACCGCCGACCGTACGGTCGACGGCGCGGCCTGGGACAAGCTCAGCAAGGTGGTCGACGGGCTCGGCACCAAGGCCGAACTCAAGAAGTCCGAAGGGGAGTTCAAGCCCCTCATCGCCGGCGGCGACGCCATCTGGGGCGACGGCGCCCGCTGCTCGCTCGGCTTCAACGTGGTCAAGGGCGGCGAGCCGTACTTCCTGACCGCCGGCCACTGCACCGAGTCGATCACCAGCTGGTCCGACGCGCAGGGCGGATCGGAGATCGGCGCCAACGAGGGCTCCAGCTTCCCGGACAACGACTACGGCCTGGTCAAGTACACGTCCGACGTCGAGCACCCCAGCGAGGTGGACCTCTACGACGGCTCCACCCAGGCGATCACCCAGGCGGGCGACGCGACCGTCGGCCAGACGGTGACCCGCAGCGGCTCCACCACCCAGGTCCACGACGGTGAGGTCACCGCGCTGGACGCCACGGTCAACTACGGCAACGGCGACATCGTCAACGGCCTCATCCAGACCACGGTCTGCGCCGAGCCCGGCGACAGCGGCGGCGCGCTCTTCGCGGGCGACACCGCGCTCGGCCTCACCTCGGGCGGCAGCGGCGACTGCTCCGCCGGCGGCGAGACGTTCTTCCAGCCGGTGCCCGAGGCGCTGGACGCGTTCGGCGCCGAGATCGGCTGACCTCCGGTCTCCCTCCGGTTCCGGTGAACCGGCGAGCCCGCCCCCTTGCAGGAGGGGGCGGGCTCGCTCGCGCAGATCGTCCTCACCGCAGCTGGTCAGGTGCGACCAGACGCTGAGGCACAGGCGACACGCCGGGGGCCCGCTCGGCGGGGGCGCCGCTCAGCGCACCGTCCATGTATCCGAACAGCGCTTCGCCGATCGGGTCGGGCAACGGTGTGCCGTCCTCGCCGAACCGTTCGTACTTCATCAGGTTGTAGCCGATCGCGGCCTGCCGGCGCCCGTCCTCCGTCGACAGCGCCCAGGTCCCGGCCCCGAACACGCCACCGTCGTGGCCCCAGTACCAGCCACCGCTGGGCATCTTGAGCGTGTACAGGCCGAGGCCGTAACGCATCGCCACCTCCTGTCCCGGAGCCGGCTCGTAGGCGGGGACCGTCGTCTTCATCTCCCGCAGCTCCGCCGCGCCGAGCAGCTTCCCGCCCAGGAGCAGGCGGTAGAAGTCGTTGAGGTCGCTCATCGTGGAGACCATCGCACCGGCCGTCCCGGCCCAGGACATGTCGTACACGCTGTAGTCGCGCGCCGGGTCGATGGTTCCGTAGAACGACTCGTACATCTTGGCGTGCGGCCCCGATATGCGGGCGGAGCGCGGGAAGTACGTGTGCCGCAGTCCGGCCTTGCGGATGACGTTCCTGGTGATGTACGACTCCGGGTCCTGGCCCGTGACCTTCTTCAGGAGCAGTCCGGCGATGATGTAGTTGGTGTTCGCGTACGAGTGCGTGCCACGCGGCGCCGGTGGCTCGGCCGCCAGGCCGAGGCGGGCCAGCTCCTCGGGGACCATCTGGCGGAACCGGCCTTCGTCCAGGGCCTGTCCCGGGTCCGTCACCAGCTTGGGGAAGGCGGGCAGTATGTAGTCCGCGATACCGCTCGTGTGGTTGAGCAGCATCCGCACCGTCACCTTGCGGCCCCGCTCGCCCGGCACCAGCTCCGGAAGGTAGTCGCCGACCGGGGCGTCCAGGTCTATTCGGCCCTTGGCCACCTGCTGGAGGACGGCCACCGAGGTGAAGGTCTTGGTGATGCTGCCGATGCGGTGCTCGTAGTCCGGGTGCATCGGCCGCCCGTTGTCGATGTCGGCGACGCCCGCCGCTCCGCGCCACTGCCCGGATCCGTCCCTGACCGCTGAGTAGGCCCCGTACATCCCCGCCTGGTGGAACGCGTCGAGGGAGGCGCGCAGCGCTTTCCGGTCGAGGCCGGATGTCGTCGAGGCGGCGGATGCGGTGGTGGTGGCAGGCGGCGGGGCGTCGGATGCGGCCGGCAGTGCGCCGACCGCGAGGGACAGCAGGGCTGCCGATGCGACAGCGGCCAGGCGCGCTCTGCGGCGCCCGGAGCGAGGGTTCGGTCGGGTGTTGCGCATGGGCGGATCCCGTCTCCTCAGGTGTGCGTGACAGAGCTCCCCATCCTCTGCGTGTCACACCCGCCGTCCATCCTCCCTGCGAACGACCTTGTGCACAGGAAGAGATGACGTTTGTCAGGTGTCGGCCCCACGGCGCCGGACCGTCAGGGAGCGAGCCCGGCCAGCGCCCTCGCCACGGGGCTCTGGTCCAGCGGGCCGATGTGCGGTGCGGCGGGGAAGTCATGGACCGTGAACGGGTTGCGGGGCGTGCGCGCGTCGGCTTCCGTGATCATCCGGTCCTGGAGTTTCGTGGCGATCGTGCGGTCCTTGCCGAAGCGCAGGTAGGTGCGCGGAAGCCGGCCCCAGGACTCCGGTGCGCCCACCGCCCGGCCCGCGTAGGCCATGGTCGACTCATCCGTCTGCATGCTGCCGAGCCGCTGCCGGAACGCGTCGTCCGGATAGTCCGCGCACATCATCTCGCGGAGCGCCGCGAGGTCCTCCGCATCGCCCGTACGGGGATTGAGCCGCATCACGCCGAGCTGATCGGGGTCCCCGATGATCTGGCCGAAGGGGATGAGCGCGTCCGCGTTCTCGGGCGCGGCCGTGCACGCGTCGGGGGTCGGCAGGGCGGGGCTGGGGCAGAAGGCCGCCATGTAGCAGATGTGGTCGAGCAGTTCGGGCACGGCGTTGCTCACCCGGCTCACCGTGGCCCCGCCCAGGCTGTGGCCGACCAGGACGACCGGGCCGTTCGCCGCGGCGCGGCGGACCACGCGGGTGACATGTCTCTCGTAGTCGTCCAGGCCCAGCGCGGCGACGGGTGACGGCTCGATGGCCATGGCCTCGAGGTCCTGCCGCTGGTACGACTCCGGCACGAACGCCTGCGAGCCGTGCAGCGGCAGATCCACGGCGACGACACGGTGACCGCGCAGGACCAGCTCCTGCGCCACGGGCAGCCAGTACGCCCCCGCGCTGTGCGTACCGTGCACCAGCACATACGTGCACGGCCCCGTGCCGCCGCGGCTGCTGTCACGCCCGGACGAGGCAGCCGACGCCGTCGTCCCCGTGCCGGCGCCGAGGACGACGCCGCCCGCCGCGAGGCCGAACCCGCGCAGCACTCCCCGGCGAGCCGGGTGCCCGCGCCCCTCGTCCTGACGGTCCGTTCCGTGGTTCTTCGTCATGCCTCGACGCTACGGAGGGCCCGGGGCCCGCCGAAATGGGACACGCCCCCCGGAACGGACTGCGGCAGGCCCCCGGGAAGCCCGGGGGCCGGGCTTTCCGGGGGCCGGAGGCCGCGTCAGGCCGCCCGGTCCAGTCTCCCGGGGCCTACTTGGCCGGGGCGACGCCGAAGATGTCCACCGCGTGGTAGTACGTCCACGCCGTGCTGTTGCACGCGGTCAGTTTGGCTCCGGAGTAGGCGGCACACACACGTTTGAGGTCCGAGTAGAACGCGGAGTCGATGCGGGACTTGTTCGCGGGGAACGTGCCGGCGGCCTTGTAGTTGCGGTAGCCGAAGTCATGGCGGGCGCAGGCCGTCTGGAAGGGGAAGCCGAACGGGTTGTCGGGAGAGGTGCTGCAGTAGTCCGTCGACCAGCTGAAGCCGTACGCGGCCCAGGCGCCCTGGTTGTTGCGGGCGGCGTTCCACGCGTTGTAGCTGGAGGCGCTCGTCTGGGTCCAGGAGCTGAGGACCTGCGGCTTGTCCGAGGGGGCGGCCGTCGCGGAGACGGCGGGTACGAGGGCGAGCGGGAGCGACAGAGCGACTGCGGCGAGCGGGACGGTGAATCGGCGACGCATGAGCAACCTCCGTTGAGTGAAAGGGGGTTGTGCAGGCCGTGCTCCTCGCGGGTCCCGCGAGGCCGCTCCCAGAATGACGTCATGCACCTGCCATGCCTAGTGGCTTCGCCCGCCCGACGCCGGGATTTCGGCTGTGCATCGGGTGCGGGTCGGCCAGGGGTCGTCCCCCGCGTGTGCACCGGAGCGCCCCGGGCTCCCGTGGCCGCCGACCCCGATGTCGCCAGTCGCCAGTCGCCGGCGCGCGGCTCCACGCCGACGCCCGCGCCGGGGTGGTACGGCGCGGGCGTCGGCCTCGTCGAGGAGCTGCTGGGCTGATCCCGGGGCTCAGCCGAGGTGCGAGCCGCTCCCGGAGGCCGCCGCGTCCCGGGGAGCCGTCGCCTGCCCCTTTCCGTCCGTGTCCCGGCGGCGCGTCGACAGGAGCATGGTCAGGGCTGTGCCGACGACCGCCCAGGCGGAGAGCACCAGCAGGGGGCCGGTGACCGCGTTGCCCCTGAAGTACGCGATCGAACGGGCCGTCCAGGTCCCCGCTCCGGGTGGCAGGGCGGGGCCGATCGCCCGCCAGAAGTCGGGGAGCATCGGCAGCGGGAAGGCGCCGCCGGCGCTCGGGTTGCCCGCGATCACGATCAGCAGGACGGCCAGGCCGATGCCGACGATGCCGGTGAGTGCCTCCAGGGCGAGCGTGATCATGCCGGTCGCGAAGACGATCAGCGCGCCCAGGCCTGCCAGGGCCCAGAAGCTGCCCGGGAGTGCGCCGAGGACGGGGCCGATGATGATCGCGCCGCCGATCCCGCCCACGATCGAGTACAGCGCCATGACCCCGGTGCGGATCGCCGCGCGCTGCCGGTTGGCCGGCCTGGTGCCCGCGCTGATCGCCAGGATCGAGGCGCAGAGGTAGCCGCCGACGCACCAGCCCACGACCAGGTAGAACGACGAGAGGCCGTTGAAGTCGCCCGGAGAGGCGGGGGCCACGTCCACGGGTCGTACGGTGCGCTGCCGGGGCCCCTCCGCCTGCTCGATGATCTTGGTCAGTGAGCTGGCCAGCACGGTGCCGCCGCCGGAGGCGACGAGCACCGTGTCGGTCGACCCACTGGGGCTGACGATCAGGGCGCCGTCGATGTCGCGGTTCTGGATCTGCCGGCGGGCCTCGGCCTCGCCGGAGACCGCGCGCGGATCGAGCGGGCCGCCCGGCAGGTCACCCAGCTGGGTGACGAGCTGCCCGGACACCCGCTGCGGGGCGACGACCCCGAAGGGGACATCCGTCGGGTCGGGCCTGTGCAGCGCGCCGACGTAGGAGGCGATGAACAGCAGCTGCAGTGCCAGTACGCCGATGACCAGCAGTGCGGCCCGTGTGGTGACGGCGCTCTTCACCTCGTCAGCGAAAGTCATGCCCCCACAGTCCGGGGAGCCCGGCGTTCGCGCAGGCGGTGCCGGGCCGAATGGCGGAGGAGGGCGCCCGCGCCCGGTTATCGTACGAACGTTCGAAACTTGGTCTATGGTGGAGAGCAAGGGGGTGGTGAGACGGAGAGGTCCAGGAGGTGCGGATGCCCGGGTTCACGCATCTGCATACCGTTTCCGGGTTCTCCCTGCGGTACGGGGCATCGCATCCGGAGCGGCTGGCCGAGCGTGCCGTCGAGCGGGGGATGGACGCCCTCGCGCTGACCGACCGCGACAGCCTCGCGGGCGCGGTCCGCTTCGCCAGGGCCTGCGAGAAGGCCGGGATACGCCCGCTCTTCGGAGCGGAGCTCGCGGTGGCGCGGCAGGCGGGAGGAGAGGGGCGTACGCACAAACCGCGTACGCCGGTCCGCGGAGGTGCCTTTGTCGATGAATCCGCACCCCGGGTCACCTTCCTCGCCCGGGACGGCGCCCGTGGCTGGGCCGAGCTGTGCCGGCTGGTCACCGCCGCCCATGCCTCCGGCGCCGGGGACCCCGACGCCGGACAGCCACTGGTCGGCCGCGACGCGCTGCCCGCCGAAGGACTCACCGTGCTGCTCGGCCCCGCCTCCGAGGTGGGCGCCGCGCTGGCCGCGGGCCGGCCCGACCGGGCCGCCGCGCTGCTCGCCCCCTGGCGGGAGATCTACGGCGACGCCCTGCGCCTCGAAGCCGTCCACCACGGCCGCGAGGGCACCGGCCCCGGATCGCTGCGGCTCGCCGCCCGTACCGTCGGCTTCGCCGCCGAGCAGGGCGTGCGGGCCGTGCTGACCAACGCCGTCCGCTATGCCGACCCGGGACAGGGCCCCGTCGCCGACGTGCTCGACTCGGCCCGCCGGCTCGTCCCCGTCGACCCGCGCCGTTCCCCCCTCGACAGCGGGGAGCGCTGGCTCAAGGACGCCCGCGCCATGCGGGAGACCGCCGAGCGGATCACCTCCGCCGCGGGGCTCGGCCAGGGAGCCGGTGAGCGGCTGCTCGCGGAGACCCGGCACACCGCAGACGCCTGCCTCGTCGACCCCGCGGACGACCTGGGCCTCGGCAGCGTCCACTTCCCCGAACCGCACCTCGTCGGCGCCGGGCGGCGCACCGCCCAGCGGGTGCTGGCCTCGCGTGCCGCCGCCGGCATGGTGCGGCACGGCTACGACCGCAGGCGCGACTACTGGGACCGGATGAACCGCGAGCTGGACATCATCGCCCACCACGGTTTCGCCTCCTACTTCCTGACGGTCTCCCAGGTCGTCGACGACGTGAAGGGGATGGGCATACGGGTCGCCGCGCGCGGCTCCGGGGCCGGCTCCCTGGTCAACCATCTGCTCGGGATCGCCCACGCGGACCCGGTAGAACACGGGCTGCTCATGGAGCGCTTCCTGTCCAAGCGGCGCTTCGTGCTGCCCGACATCGACATCGACGTCGAGTCGGCCCGCCGCCTGGACGTCTACCGCGCGATCATCGGGCGCTTCGGCGCCGAGCGGGTCGCGACCGTCTCCATGCCCGAGACCTACCGGGTGCGCCACGCCATCCGCGACGTCGGCGCCGCGCTCTCCATGGACCCGGCCGAGACCGACCGGCTCGCCAAGGCCTTCCCGCACATCCGGGCCAGGGACGCCCGCGCCGCGATGGAGGAGCTGCCCGAACTGCGGGCCGTGGCCGGGCGTAAGGAGCAGTACGGCCGGCTCTGGGATCTGGTGGAGTCGCTGGACGCACTGCCGCGCGGTATCGCCATGCACCCGTGCGGGGTGCTCCTCTCGGACGACTCGCTGCTGCGGCGCACGCCGGTCATGCCCACCAGCGGCGAGGGCTTCCCGATGTCCCAGTTCGACAAGGACGACGTGGAGCACCTCGGGCTGCTCAAGCTCGATGTGCTCGGCGTGCGGATGCAGTCGGCGATGGCGCACGCGGTGACCGAGCTGAAGCGGGCCTCGGGGCAGGAGGTCGACCTGGACGCCGTACCCCAGGGCGACCCGGAGACGTACCGGCTGATCAGGAGCGCCGAGACGCTCGGCTGCTTCCAGATCGAGTCGCCGGGCCAGCGCGACCTGGTCGGCCGGCTCCAGCCCGCCACCTTCCACGACCTGGTGGTCGACATCTCGCTGTTCCGGCCGGGGCCGGTCGCCGCCGACATGGTGCGGCCGTTCATCGAGGCCAGACACGGCCGCGCGCCCGTGCGCTACCCGCACCCCGACCTGGAGGGGGCGCTGCGCGACACCTATGGGGTGGTCGTCTTCCACGAGCAGATCATCGAGATGGTGAACATCATGACCGGCTGCGGACGCGGCGAGGCCGACCGGGTGCGGCGCGGGCTCTCCGACCCCGAGTCGCAGGCCCGGATCAGGGTCTGGTTCGCACAGCGGGCGGCGCGGAGGAAGTACGGCGCAGAGGTGATCGCCCGTGCCTGGGAGATCATCGAGGCGTTCGGGAGCTACGGCTTCTGCAAGGCGCACGCGGTCGCCTTCGCCGTGCCGACGTACCAGTCGGCCTGGCTCAAGGCGCACCACCCGGCGGCCTTCTACGCCGGGCTGCTCACGCACGACCCCGGGATGTACCCGAAGCGGCTGCTGCTCGCGGACGCGCGGCGGCGCGGGGTGCCGGTGCTGCCGCTGGACGTGAACCGGTCGGCGGCCGCCCATAGGATCGAACTGGTGTCTGGCGGTAATGGTGAGAAATGGGGATTGCGGCTGGCGCTCTCGGACGTCCACGGCATCAGTGAGGCCGAGGTCGCCCGGATCGAGGCCGGGCAGCCCTACACCTCGCTGCTGGACTTCTGGCAGCGGGCCAGGCCCGGGAAGCCGGCCGCCGAACGGCTGGCCCAGGTCGGCGCGCTGGACGCCTTCGGCGCCAACCGCAGGGACCTGCTGCTGCATCTGTCCGAACTCCACCGCGCCCAGCGGGGCTCCGGCTCCGGAGCGGCGGGCGCCCAGCTCCCGCTCGGCGGCGGGCACAGGACCGGCACCGTCGGACTGCCCGACCTCAACGACGCCGAACGTCTCAGCGCCGAGCTCGGTGTCCTCAGCATGGACGTGTCACGCCATCTGATGGGCGATCACCACGCCTTCCTGAAGGAGCTGGGCGCGGTCTCCGCCCAGCGGCTGCGGGAGGCCGGGCACGGGGAGACCGTGCTGGTCGCGGGCGCCAAGGTGGCCACCCAGACCCCGCCGGTCCGTTCCGGGCGCCGGGTCATCTTCACCACCCTGGACGACGGGACGGGCCTGGTCGACCTCGCCTTCTTCGACGACAGCCACGCCGCCTGCGCACACACCGTCTTCCACTCCTGGCTGCTGCTCGTGCGCGGGGTGGTCCAGCGGCGCGGCGCGCGCAGCATGAGCGTGGTCGGCTCGGCCGCCTGGAACCTGGCGGAGCTGGTCGAACTCCGGCGCACCGGCGGCCTCGACGCGGTCGCCGCACGGCTGGCGGAGGAGCCCGCCTCCGGCGAGGAGGAGGCACCCGACGACGGCCGCCGCATCCAGCTGCCGACCGGCTACGAGATGAACCCCTGGTCCGATCTCCAGCCGGCCGGTGAAGGGACGCCCACCGGAAGGAAGCTGTGGCACCGGAGCCAGGGGAGCGCGGGATGAACGACCAGCCGGCCGTCCTGTGCCTGCGGTTCCGCCGGATCGGCGGCGGACTGCCGGACAGCGCGGGTTACGAGGGACTGCTCGCCCTCCTCGGGGCGTTCACCCCGGTCGTCGAGGCCGCCCCGCCCGGCGCCGCGCTCGCCGATGTCAGCGGCGCGCTGCGCTACTTCGGGCAGGACGCGACGGGACTGGCCTCCGTGATCCGGGTGCGTGCCCTCGCCCTGCACGGCGTGGACTGCGCGATCGGTGCCGCCTCCAACCCCATGCTGGCCAGGATGGCCGCACGGCAGGCGACGGCCGGAACGACCTTCGTGGTGCCCCCCGGCGAGCACGCCGGCTTCCTCGCGTCCAGGCCGGCCGCCGCGCTGGACGGCGTCGGGACGGCGACCGCGCGCACCCTGTGCGGATACGGGCTCGACTCCATCGGCCGGATAGCCGCCGCACCGCTCGCCACCCTGCAGCGGATCACCGGCGTACGGACCGGGCGCGAGCTGTGGGAGCGGGCCAACGGCATCGACCGTACGCGGGTCGCGCCGAACGCCGCCGCCCGGTCGATCGCCGCCGAACGCTCCTTCCCCCGCGACGAACTGGACCCGGAGCAGCACCGCCGCGCGCTCCTCTCGCTCACCGAGGAGCTGGGGGCCAGGCTGCGCGGCGACGGGCAGGTGTGCCGCTCGCTCGCGGTCTCCGTGCGCTACGCCGACCGGACCGGTTACGCGACGCTGACCCGCAGCCGTACGCTCCAGGAGCCCACCGCCCACTCGGCGGAGCTCACCTCGCTCGCGTACCGGATCCAGGACTCGTTCGCCCTGCAACGGGCGCGGGTGCGGGGGATCGGGCTCCGTGCGGAAGGGCTCCACGACGCGGAACGCGCGGCCCACCAGCTCACCTTCGACCCGGTGGACGAGCGGGCACGGCGGATCGAGGCGGTGTCCGACAGGCTGCGGGCCAGATTCGGCCCGGGGGCCGTGAAGCCGGGGCGGCTCGCGGCCTGACCCCTGAGCGGCTCGCGGCCTGCCCCCCGGGGCACCGGAATCTTTTTACCGACGCGTAACTTCCCCCGCGACCTTACCCGTGCGTAACTTGGCATGAGCACGTAGACACGCATCTCACTTGTGGTCCGGACCGCAGGGCGCACCGACATCGCAACTCCCTTGAGCCGCAAGGAGATCACCCGATGCTGCCCTGGACCCGTGCCCGGCGCTCCCCACGCGCCCGCCGCACCCTCGCCGCGCTGCTCCTCACCCTCGCCGCGCTCGTCGCCCCCACAGCGACGGCGACCGCGGCGGAAACCGCCGCTCCGTCCCGTGGATGGAACGACTACTCCTGCAAGCCTTCCGGGGCCCACCCCCGCCCGGTCGTCCTCGTCCACGGAACTTTTGGGAACTCGGTCGACAACTGGCTGGTTCTCGCGCCGTACCTCGTCAACCGGGGCTACTGCGTCTTCTCACTCGACTACGGACAGCTCCCGGGCGTGCCCTTCTTCAACGGCCTGGGCCCGATCGACAAGTCGGCGGAACAGCTCGACGCGTTCGTCGACGAGGTGCTCGGCACCACCGGCGCACCGAAGGCCGACCTCGTCGGTCACTCCCAGGGCGGCATGATGCCCAACTACTACCTGAAGTTCCTCGGCGGAGCCGACAAGGTGAACGCCCTGGTCGGGATCGCCCCCGACAACCACGGCACCACGCTCCTCGGCCTCACCCGGCTGCTGCCGTACTTCCCGGGCATCGAGGACCTCCTCACGACGAACACCCCGGGTCTCGCCGACCAGATCGCCGGCTCCGCCTTCATCACGAAACTCAACGCGGGCGGCGACACCGTGCCCGGGGTCCGCTACACCGTCATCGCGACGCGGTACGACGAAGTCGTGACCCCGTACCGCACGCAGTACCTGGACGGGCCGAACGTACGCAACGTCCTGCTCCAGGACCTGTGCCCGGTCGACCTGTCCGAGCATGTCGCGATCGGGACCATCGACAGGATCGCCTTCCACGAGGTGGCGAACGCCCTTGACCCGGCGCACGCCACCCCGACCACCTGCGCCTCGGTCATCGGCTGAGACGCACTGCCGGGCCCCCTGTCACCGGGGCCCGGCAGCCACCCGGTCAGGCGCGGTGCGCGCCGCCCGCGGACCGGCGGCGGACCGAGACGAACAGGGCACTCGCCCCGAGGGCCAGCGCGGCGGCCCCGCCCATCGCGAGGTAGGAGGTGCTGCTGCTGCCACCCGTCTCGGCGAGGGCCTCGTCCGCGGGGGAGGCGGCGACGTTGTTCGGCTCGGGCGCGTTCGCCCCGGTGTCCTCGGCCGGGGCCGCTTCGGTGACCTCCGCGCCGGTCGAGGCGTCGTCGTCGCCGTGTCCGCCGTGCTCGACGGACGACTGGCCCGCGCCCTCGTCGATCTCCTGCTCGGACGGGGCGGACGCGGCCGGCGCCGGTGCGGCCGCGACGGAACCGCTGGCGGACTTCTCACCGCCGAAGACCACGTCGGAGCAGGCGTAGAAGGCCTCGGGGGAGTCCGACCGCTGCCAGACCGTGTAGACCAGCTGCCGTCCCGACGCCTCCGGCACGGTGCCGTCGAAGACGTACGACCCGTCCACCAGCTCCGGGTCGGTGGCCGTGACGAACGGCTTCTCCTGAAGGTCCGACCACTTCAGGGGCTGGGACGGGTCATAGCTCGCCTTGGTCAGGAACAGCTCGAACGAGCCCTTGTGCGGAGCGGTCGCCCGGAAACGGAAGGTGTGGCTGCCCGCCTCCATGGCCGTGGACGGCCAGTCGGCGCGCGGCAGGTCGAGCCCCTTGAACTTGTCGTTCCCCGCGCTGCACAGCTTGCCGTCCGGGATCAACTCGCGGTGCTTACCGGCGGCGTTGGCGACGTTCACGCCGTTCCAGTCGTACAGCGCCTGGGTCCCGCCCGCCGCCACCGCCGCCTGGCAGGCCCCGGACTGCGGGTTCTCCGGCCCCTCCGCGAAACAGGCCGAGACCCGGCTGACCGGATCGCTCAGCGAACCGTGGGCGGCGGCAGGGGTGGCGGAGAGCCCGGTCAGCGCGAGCGGCGCGACGCCGAGCGCGACGACGGTCCCGGCGAGCCCGCGGCGGGCGGTGGTGATGACGGCCATGGTGGTGGTTCTCCTTCGGCGGCACGGCTGGTTGCTCAGCAAACTAGCCGCCGTCAGGAGGGCAAAAGCCCCAGGTGGCACCCCTTATGCCGCCCTTAAGCTCTGCCTAATGGGGGAAACAGGTCGGTGGGAGGTCGCGGACAGGAAGTTCGGGCATATCGGCCGGAATCCTCTCCGTGACCTCCCACCGGCCGACGTCAGACCTGGACGCCCGGCATGCCGTCCTCCACGACCACACTCGCGCGCGTGCTGATCGTGGCGCCCGGCTTCGTCACGAACGGGAGGACGCGGAAATCGCTCGTCCACCGGTCGCGGTCCACCGTGACGCGTACGTAGCCGCGCTGGCAGTTGAAGAACTTCATGTGCGGGTTCGTCGCGAGGAACTTCTCCCCCTCCGGCGTCATGTCCGCGCCGTCGCCGCCGCTGGTGATCGAGGTGCCCACGAACTCCGAACCGACGGTCGCCGACTCCGGGTCGGCGTAGTCGCGCTTGAGGTCCCAGGCGTAGTTCTGGTGGCGGTCACCCGTGATCACGACCAGGTTGCGCACCCCGCGGGTGTCCGCCTCCGCGAGGAGCCGGTTGCGCTCGGCGACGTAGCCGTCCCACGGATCCATGAAGACGTCCGTGGCCGGGCCCGGGTCCAGGTCGGTCTGGCCCATCGGGGCCTGGTTGCCGAGGATTTGCCAGCGCGCCTGCGAGCGGCTGAAGCCCTTGAGCACCCAGTCCCGCTGCCGGGCCCCGAGCAGGGTCCGGTCCGTGTCGAAGCGGTCGTCGCAGTCGGCCGACGAGCCGTCCCCGCACGCCTGGTCGTCGCGGTACTGGCGGGTGTCGAGCATGGTGAAGTCGGCGAGCCGGCCGTAGGGGAGCCTGCGGAACATCTGTACGTCGGGGCCCTTGGGCAGCTGGGGCCGGCGCAGCGGTGCGTGCTCGTACAGGGCCTGGAAGGCTTCGGTCCGGCGCTGCAGAAACGTCTCGGGGTTCTCGTCGTTCTCGGAGGTCTCGCCCGCCCAGTTGTTCTCCACCTCGTGGTCGTCGAACGTCATGATCCACGGGAAGCTGGCATGCGCCTCGCGCAGCGGAGCCTCGGACTTGTAGAGGCCGTACTGGAGGCGGTACCGGGCGAGGTCGAGGGTCTCCGTGTGGAACTTCGGATCGGTCGTCACGCCGCGCTTGTTCGTCTTGAGGCCGTGCTCGTACAGGTAGTCGCCGAGGTGCACCACCAGGTCCAGGTCCTCCTGGGCCATGTGGTGGTAGGCAGTGAAGTAGCCGTCCTGCCAGGCCTGGCAGGAGGCGAAGGCGAACTTCAGCTGCCGGGGGGAGTCCCCCGGCGCCGGGGTGGTGCGTGTGCGGCCCACGGGAGAGATCGAGGAGCCGGCCTTGAAGCGGAACCAGTACGTGCGGTCGGGGGCGAGCCCGTGCACCTCGGGGTGGACCGAGTGCGCCAGTTCGGGGGTCGCGACGACACTGCCGCGGCGTACGACCCGGCGGAACCGCTCGTCGAGCGACACCTCGTAGTGGACACGGACCGGCTTCGCCGGCATGCCGCCGAGACCGTCCTGTGCGAAGGGTTCGGGAGCCAGACGGGTCCACAGCACGACACCGTCCGACGTCGGGTCGCCCGAGGCGACACCCAGGGTGAACGGGTCGCCCTTCAGGGTGGGCGCGGCGAACGCGGACTGCGCCTCCCACGCCCCCGTCCCGAGCATCAGCGCGGCGGCTGCCGCACCGCCGAATCCGAACATCTGCCTGCGGGACACGGAATTCGCGACCACGGGTACGCCCTCCTCGGTTGATCTGCGCCAACCTCGGACACGCTGCCGGGACTTGATGTCATGCTCACACGCAGCGCATGGCCGGGGGCCGAGCGATACGTGAACAGGACAGCTTTTACGGAGAGCGGCTCAGGACACCGCGCGGTAGCGGCGCTCCGGGCGGCCCGTCCCGCCGTAGCGCAGTGACACCTCGGCCCTGCCGGTCTCCGCGAAGTACTCCAGGTAGCGGCGGGCGCTGACCCTGGACAGGGCGCCGCCCTCGGCGCATTCGGAGGCCGACAGGCCGTCCGGGTGCTCGCGCAGGACGCGCTCCACCAGGTCCGCCGTGTGGGCCGCCAGGCCCTTGGGGAGCTCGCGGGAGCCCGGGGGGCGGGTGCCGAAGATACGGTCCACGTCCTCCTGGCGGGCTTCCTGGCGGGCCTCGTCCAGCGCGTCCAGGCGGTTGCGCAGCGAGGCCACGTGCTGCAGCTGCTCCTGGAGGGCGGAGCGGTGGAACGGCTTGATCAGGTAGTGCAGGGCGCCCGCCCGCAGGGCCGCCCTGACCACACCGGCGTCCCGGGCGGCAGTGATGAAGAGGGCGTCCGCGCTGTTGGTGTCCCCGTCCCGTTCCTCCGCGGCGCGCAGCTCCCGCAGGACTTGGATCCCGTCCATGTCGGGTAGGTAGATGTCGAGCAGGACCAGGTCGGGACGGTGTCGGCGGGCCGCGTGCAGGGCCTCGGCGCCCGTGTGTGCCACGCCTACGACCGTAAAACCGTCCAATGCGGACACATAGCGGCTGTGCAGCTTCGCGACCATGAAGTCGTCGTCCACCACCAGCACTTTCGTCACGCCCGACACCGTAGGGCGCGACCACAAGGACCACAACGTCCATTGGTTCCGGAACGGCGACAGGTCGTTGACGCGCAGGCAACATGTGGGCCACCTCACACGCGTACACCCACGGCTCGAAAGGCGGCTCCCGGTGCGACTGCGCATTCCACTCGCCCTGTTCGGGGCAGCGCTGCTGGTGGTCGTCGGGCCACCGCTGCTGTCCACCGGCAGCGGTTCCGACACCGGCACGCAGATCCCCGGACTGCGCTTCATGGTTCCCAACACACCCGGCGGCGGTTACGACATCACGGCGCGCACCGCGGCGAAGAACGCCGAGGACGCGGGACTCACCCATGGCATCGAGGTGTTCAACCTGCCCGGCGCGGGCGGCACCGTCGGTGTGACCCGGCTGGTCGCCGAGCACGGCAACGGCAAGCTCGCCATGTCGATGGGCCTCGGTGTCGTGGGCGCCGTGCACACCAACAAGTCGCCCAAGACCCTGGGCGACACGACCCCGATCGCCCGGCTCACCGAGGAGCAGGACATCGTCGTCGTCTCCAAGGACTCCCCGTACAGGACGATCGACCAGCTGCTCACCGCCTGGAGGAAGGACCCGGGGAAGATCCCGGTCGGCGGCGGTTCCTCGCCCGGCGGGCCCGACCACCTGGCGCCGATGCTGATGGCGAAGGCCGCCGGGATCGCTCCGGAGAAGGTCAACTACATCCCGTTCGACGGCGGCGGCGAGCTGCTCGCCTCGATCCTCGGCGACAAGGTCGGCTTCGGTGTCTCCGGTGTCGGTGAGTACCTCGACCAGATCGAGGCCGGTGAGCTGCGGCTGCTCGCCGTCACCGGTCCGAAGCGGGTCCCGGGCCTCGACGCGCCCACCCTCCGCGAGGCCGGTCTCGACACCGACTTCACCAACTGGCGCGGCATCGTCGCCCCGCCCGGACTCTCCGAGGCGGAGCGCGACAAGCTCGTCGGGCTGGTCACCGAGCTGCACGACTCGAAGCAGTGGCGGGACTCCATGACGAAGAACGGCTGGGACGACGCCTTCCTCACCGGTGACGCCTTCGGTGACTTCCTGGACGCCCAGGACCGCCGTGTCGCCACTGTCCTCAAGGAGCTGGGACTGTGAGCGACGAGAACATCCCCGACCGGCCCGCCACCGCCCGCGCCTGGCTGCGCGAGCACTCCGAACTCGGCGTCTGCGTCCTGCTGCTCGTGCTCGGCGTCCTCGTCCTGACCGACGCCCTGACGATGAGCGTGGACATCACCCAGCGTGGACCGGTCGGGCCCAAGACCGTGCCCGTGGCCGTCGGGATCGGGCTGCTGGCCGTCGCTGTGCTGCTGGCCGTCGACGTCCTGCGCGGCGGCCGCGGCGAGGCGGAGGCCGGCGAGGACGTCGACCTCGACGAACCCGCCGACTGGCGCACCGTCGCCCTGCTCACCGGCGTCTTCCTCGCCTTCGCCGTCCTCATCGGCCCGCTCGGCTTCCCGATCTCCGGCGCCCTCCTCTTCTGGGGTTCGGCCTACGCGCTGGGCAGCCGCCACCTCGACCGCGATCCGCTCATCGCCGCCGGGCTCTCCCTGGTGACCTACTTCGTCTTCGACAACCTGCTCGGGGTGCCCCTCCCGGGCGGCCCGCTGATGGGGGTGCTCTGACCGATGGATTCCCTCAACTCCCTCATCGACGGCTTCGGCACGGCGCTCACGCCGGTCAACCTTCTCTGGGCCGCACTCGGCGTCCTGCTCGGCACGGCGATCGGTGTGCTCCCCGGCATCGGCCCGGCCATGGCCGTGGCGCTGCTGCTGCCGGTGACGTACGGACTCGAACCGACCGGTGCCTTCATCATGTTCGCCGGGATCTACTACGGCGCGATGTTCGGCGGCTCCACCACCTCGATCCTCCTCAACACCCCGGGGGAGAGCGCGGCCGTCGTCGCCGCGATCGAGGGCAATCCGATGGCGAAGGCCGGGCGAGGCGCACAGGCGCTCGCCGCCGCCGCCATCGGGCACTTCGCCGGGGGCATGATCGGCACGATCCTGCTGGTCGTCCTCGCCCCGACCGTCGCCTCGCTCGCCGTCGACATCGGCGCCCCCGACTACTTCGCCATCATGGTGCTGGCCTTCATCGCCGTCACCTCCGTGCTCGGCTCCTCCCGGATCCGCGGCCTCGCGTCACTCCTCATCGGTCTCACCATCGGCCTCGTCGGCCTGGACCAGATGACGGGCCAGCAGCGCCTCACCTTCGGCTCGCTCCAACTGGCCGACGGCATCGACGTGGTGATCGTGGCCGTCGGGCTCTTCGCCATCGGGGAGGCCCTCTGGGTCGCCGCGCACCTGCGCCGTACCAGCGGGGAGCCGATCCCGGTCGGCCGCCCCTGGCTGGGCAAGGCCGACGTCCGGCGAACCTGGAAGTCCTGGCTGCGCGGGCCCCTCATCGGCTTCCCGTTCGGCGCGATCCCGGCGGGCGGCGCGGAGATCCCCACCTTCCTCTCCTACGTCACCGAGAAGCGGCTCTCCAAGCACCGCGACGAGTTCGGCAAGGGCGCCATCGAGGGTGTCGCCGGGCCGGAGTCCGCGGCCTCCGCCTCCGCCGCGGGAACACTCGTCTCCATGCTGACGCTCGGCCTTCCCACCACGGCCGTCGCCGCCGTCATGCTGGCCGCCTTCCAGCAGTACGGCATCCAGCCCGGCCCGCTGCTGTTCGAGCGTGAACCCGAGCTGGTCTGGGGCCTGATCGCCTCGCTCTTCGTCGGCATGGTGCTGCTGCTCGCGCTGAACCTGCCCCTCGCGCCGCTCTGGGCGAAGCTGCTGCGTATCCCGCGCCCCTACCTGTACGCCGGCATCCTGTTCTTCGCAGCCGTCGGCGCCTACGCGGTGGGCGGGGAGGCCGTCGACCTGGTGATCCTGCTGGTGATCGGGCTGATCGGCTTCGGGATGCGGCGGTACGGACTTCCGGTGCTGCCCGCGATCATCGCGGTCATCCTCGGCCCGTCCGCCGAACAGCAGCTGCGGCGCGCCCTCCAGATCAGCGACGGCAGCGTGACCGGCCTGGTCGACACCCCGTTCTCCGTGACGGTCTACGTCGTCGTCGCGCTGATCCTGCTGTGGCCACTGGTGAGGAAGGTACTGGGACGAAACCGGGCGTGACGGACTGTCGGTGGCGGCTGAGAGGATTGCGGGTATGACCACGATCGACTGGGACGCCGCCGCCGACTCGTTCGACGAGGAACCCGACCACGGCCTTCACGACCCTGTGGTCCGCAGCGCCTGGGCGCGGCGGATGGAGACCTGGCTGCCCACCGCGCGCTCCGCGGTCCTCGACCTCGGATGCGGGACGGGCAGCCTGGCGCTGCTGGTCGCCTGCCAGGGGCACCGGGTCACCGCCGTCGACCGGTCGGCCCGGATGGTGGAGCAGGCGCGGGCCAAGCTGGCCGGGACGGGCACCGAGGTGCTCGTCGGCGACGCGGCGCACCCTCCGGTCGGCAGACAGCGGTTCGACGTGATCCTCGCCCGGCACATCGTGTGGCTGCTGCCCGACCCGGCAGCCGTCCTGCGGCACTGGTTCTCGCTGCTGCGGCCGGGCGGCCGGCTGGTGCTGATCGAAGGCGTGTGGAACGGCACCGGGATCCCCGCGGCCGGCCTCACCGCACTCCTCGCCGAGCACACGGAGCGCGTCCACCACGAGCCGCTGTCCGGGGACTCCCGGCTCTGGGGCAAGGAGGTCGACGACGACAGGTACGCCCTGGTGGCCCGTGCCGAGCCGCCGCACCGGCACACCGAGGTCGTCGACGTCCACCTCATCCTGCGCAGAGGCTCCGAGGTGCTCCTCGCCCGGCGGGCCGGCACGGGCTATGCCGACGGGCTGCTCCACGCCCCCTCAGGCCACGCGGAGGACGGCGAGGACGTCCGGGCGGCGATGATCCGGGAGGCGGCGGAGGAGATCGGCGTCGAGCTGGATCCGGACGAGCTCCGGGTGGCCCTGGTCATGCAGCACAGGGGACCGGGCGGCAACCCCAGGATGGGCTGGTTCTTCGAGGCGGACCACGACCCCGCGCGCCCGCCCCGCAACGCGGAGCCGGACAAGTGCTCGGAGCTGGACTGGTTCCCCCTGGACGCGCTGCCCGACGACATGGTGGCGTACTGCCGTGCGGGCCTCGACGGGTACCGCGCCGAGCAGCGCTTCCTGATCCACTGGCACGAGGACGACGACACCGTCGCCCACGCACCGCGGGGCATCCGGCGTGCCGTCCCGCTGCCGGTCGCGGCTGCCCCCACCGGCAGGCTGCACCACGTGGAGCTGTGCGTGCCCGACCTGGCCGAGGCCGACGCGGAGTGGGGCTGGCTGCTCGGACGCCTCGGCCATGTCCCGTACCAGCGCTGGGCGCTCGGCCGGAGCTGGCGGCGTGGCGACAGCTATGTGGTGGTCGAGCACACACCCTGCCCGACCGGCGGCCGGCACGACAGCCCGCGCCCGGGCGTCAGCCGCCTGGCGTTCCACATCCGCGACCGTGCCACGCTCGACGCCCTGCTGGCGGACGCCCCGGGGCACGGCTGGCGGCCGCCGTCGGCCGGCCTCCCTCCGTACGCCGACGAGAGCGGGCCCTACGCGGCCCGCCTGACGAACACGGCGGGGCAGGAGGTGGAGCTGGTCGCGCCCTGGAGCTGAGTGGCTCCGGCGACGGCCGAGTCGCGCGTCGGAACCGGAGGGCGACCCGCTTCCGTCCGGTGACCGCAGGGCCCTTACGGAGAGGGCAGACCGGGCGCCGTGGGGCACCGGGGCCGACGACGCCCAGGGTGTGTCAGCCCGTGCGATCCACCGAGACCAGCCACCGCCGGCGCCGGCGTTCGGTGACGAGCCCCGCCAGTCCCTCCGTGCGGGCCAGATTCTCCAGCTCGTCGAGCGCCCGGACAGCCGCCTCCGCCGCCGACGGGTCGCGGCCGGCGAGGCCGCTCTCCTCGAACTCGTCCTCGTCCAGGCGCAGTACGGATGAGCCGTCCGCCGACACCCACAGATCCAGGTCCAGGTCCTCGACCAGGAGTTCGGTACCCCGCAGCACGGCGGGCCGCGTGATGTCGCAGTACCAGCCCTTGAGCTGACCGCTGCCGGTGCGGACCTCCTTCACCGCGTACCACCGGTCACGCCAGTAGTGCTCGGTGAAGACGTCGCCCGGCTCGAACCGTACGAAGCCGAAGTCCCGGACCCCCGGGGCCGCCCACGGGGCCCGGACGGTGATCCGCGTCCCGTCGTCGCGGACCGGCTCGGCGGGGTAACGGATCTTGGTGCGGCCTGCCTTGACCAGGGCCACCGTCAGAGTGGCACCGGAATCAGCCGAGCTCGCGGACATGACGCACCTCCGTGGCGCAGATCTCGTAACCGAACCAGCGGTTGACCGCCAGCATCGGACCGTTCCCGGCGTCGTTGCCGGTGTAGGCGTCCGTGTACCCGGCGGCCCGTGCCCGGTGCAGGGAGCCGTTCTTGGCGAGCTTCGCCAGCCCCCTGCCCCGGAAGGCGCGCAGGGTGCCGGTCATGGCCGACGAGTAGCGGGTGAGCCCGTCGGTCTGCGCCGCGCTGAACGCCGCGACCTGCCCGTCCACCGTCACCACCGTGGTGAGCGCGTGGTCGAAGCCGGGCCGCCGCCACGTCGTGGCCAGCCAGTCCTGGTAGTCGTCGAACTCCACCGGGGTGTCGCTCGGTTCGTCCGCGGTCGTCTCCGCGTCTGCCTCGAACAGCGGGCGCGGGTCGTCCTCGAAGTCGGCGGCGGTGCGCAGCTCGACCCCGGCGGGAAGCTCCTGGAGCGGCGGCAGCGTGCCGTCCGCCAGGCCGAGGCGGAGGAAGTGCGCGGGACGGCGCGCCGCATAGCCGCGCTTCTCGGCGAACGCGCGGTTGTCCGGTTCGTCGAGCACCCAGGCGTAGACCGAGGTCGCGCCCGCGCCGGCCACATGCTCCTCGCCGGTCCGCAACAGAAGCGACCCCGCGCCCCGGGCCGTCCTGTCCGGGCGTACGTACGGATTGCAGAACCCCTGGCCCGGCTCCGTGCTCTCGTGGGAGACGCCCACCTGCGCGGTGCCGATCACCTCGCCGTCGTCCTCGGCGACCAGCAGCCGGTAGTGCCGGTCGGGGTGGGCTTCGGCCAGGTCGCTCAGGACCTGCTCCGGGGTCGTCACCATGTAGGGCAACGCGGCACGCCGCACCCGTACCCAGGCCTCCGCGTCGGAGGGCCGGAAGTCACGCACGATCACCGTCATGCGCCGGACGGTACGCGGGCGACCCGCCCGGTCGCCTCCGATTTTCCGGCGGTGGGAGAGAATCGGCGCGTGACCCTGAAGATCGCCGTTGACCCGGACTCCGCCACCGCCCCGTACGAGCAGCTGCGCGCCCAGCTGTCCGAGCAGGCCCGCTCCGGCGCCCTGCCCGTCGGCTACCGCCTCCCGACCGTCCGCGGCCTCGCCGGTGAACTCGGCCTGGCCGCCAACACCGTGGCGAAGGCGTACCGCGCGCTGGAGAGCGACGGGGTGATCGAGACGCGGGGGCGCAACGGGACGTTCATCGCCGCCGCGGGCGACGCGGCGGCCCGCCATGCGGCGACGGCGGCGCAGGAGTACGCCGAGCAGGCCCGGCGCCTCGGCCTCTCCAGGGCCGACGCGCTGGCACAGGCCGAGGACGCGGTACGGGCGGCCTACGCGCGGTAGCGCGGCAGATCAGAGGTACAGGCCCGCGTCGGCGCCCGCGTCCTGCTTCGGCACGGACGCGGGACCGCTGCCGCGCCGCAGGGCGTACAGCTCCGCGAGCGTCGCGCCCTCGCGGCCGAGCCCCTCCTCCGTGCCCAGCCAGGACACCGACTCCGCGTGGGTCAGCGAACCGATCTCGATACGGGCCAGGCAGCGGCCGGGCCGCACGACCGCGGGGTGCAGCCGCTCCAGGTCCTCGTTGGTCGTCACCCCCACCAGCACATTGCGGCCCTGGCCCAGCAGGCCGTCCGTAAGATTGAGCAGCCGGGACAGTGCCTGACCCGCCGTGTGCTTCGCCTCACCGCGGATCAGTTCGTCGCAGTCCTCCAGGAGCAGCAGCCGCCACCGGCCCTTCGCCGAGCCGTCGTCCTCGCCGATGGCGATGTCCATCAGATAGCCGACGTCGTTGAAGAGCCGCTCCGGGTCCAGCACACAGTCGACCTGGCACCAGTCCCGCCACGACCGGGCGAGGGTGCGCAGCGCGGAGGTCTTGCCCGTACCAGGAGGGCCGTGAAGCAGGAGCAGCCGGCCGGCGATGTCGTCCGGGGTGACCTTCATCAGCCGGCCCATGGCATCGGCCACCGGGGCCGTGTAGTTGGCGCGGACCTCGTCCCAGGTGCCGGCGGTGATCTGCCGGGTGGTGCGGTGCGGACCGCGCCGCGGGGACACGTACCAGAAGCCCATGGGGACGTTCTCCGGCTGCGGCTCCGGCTCGTCCTGGGCCCCGTCCGTCGCCTCGGACAGGATCTTCTCGGCCAGCTCGGAGGTGGTGGCGGTGACCGTGACATCGGCGCCCCGGTTCCACCGCGAGACGAGCAGCGTCCATCCGTCGCCCTCGGCGAGGATCGCGCTGCGGTCGTCGTCACGGGCGGTCCTCAGCACCTTGGCCGCCGTGGGAAGCAGGGTCGCCCCCGACTTGACCCGGTCGAGGGAGGCACTGTGCGAGCAGGGCTGCTCGCCCGTCGCGAAGCGGCCCAGGAACAGCGCGTCCACGACGTCGGACGGCGAATCGCTGTCGTCGACGTTGAGCCGGATCGGCAGGGCGGACTCGGGGTTGGCAGACATGGCGCCCATGATCCGGCACACCGGCATCCCGCGCACCCAGGTTTCAGGAGCCGGTGGACCGGAACGCCCCGGGCGGGCGCTCCGGCGCCCGCCCCGGTCACAGGCCTCAGGTGTGCTGCCCGGACAGGTTGGTGACGCGGCCCACCCGGCGTACGCCGCGCACGACGGCGAACCCCTTGGTGAGCGCCCGGTCCACCACGAACACCCGGGCGACGGCCCGGCCCTCGACCAGCTGTGCGAACTCGGCGGCGCTCGTGCTGCGGCGGACGGTCATCCGCTCCAGGGCGTACGGCCCCTGGCGGCGGCGCGCCAGTGCGTTGCCCACGGCGAGGGACTGCGCGAAGCCGGCCGCCCGCACCGACCGCCGCACCCGGCGGGTGGAGTAGCCGTAGGGATAGGCGAAGGAGGCCGGGGGACCGCCCAGTTCGGCGGTGACGATCTCGCGGCAGCGTACGGTCTCGGCCCGCAGCGTCACCTCGTCGAGCTGGTCCAGCTGCGGGTGGGTGTGGCTGTGGCCGCCTATTTCCACACCCGTCGCGGCGAGTTCGCGCACCTGGCCCCAGTCGAGCATGGTGTCCGGGGCCCCGCCCTCGTGGTACGCCCCGCGCAGCCAGCCGGTGGTGACGAAGACGGTGGCCGCGAAACCGTGCTCGGCGAGCACCGGCAGGGCGTGCCGGTGCACCCCCTCGTAGCCGTCGTCGAACGTGATCAGCACCGGCCGGGGCGGCAGGGCCCGCCCCGTGCGCCAGAGCTCGCCCAGCGCGGCCGTGGTGAGCGGGGTGGAACCGCGCCGGGCCAGGATCTCCATCTGCGTGCGGAAGGCGCCGGGCGACACCGAGAGGCCGTACACGCCGTCGGACGGACGGCGGCCGACGGCGTGGTACATCAGGATCGGAACGGCCGCGCTCAACGGACCTCCTCAGGCGTGACCGCCGGCCGGATCGCCGGTACGGCGAAGGACGCGCCGTCGCGCCGGACGCGTACGCTCCCCACCGCGAAGCCGGCGGCCGCCGCCAGCACTCCCGTCACGACGGCACCGGCGCGGCCCGCTCCGCCCGGACGGCCGAGCAGGAAGTCCCGTACGCCCCGCAGCACCCCGGCCGGGAGTACCCGGGTGGTGTAGCGGCGCTCGGACTCGAGCCCCCGGCCCGCACCGACGCTCCGGGCGACGAGCGCCTTGGAGAGCCCCTCGGCGTACGTACGGGTACGGAAGTAGCCGAAGCGTTCCCGCACCCCGGGGACCTTGTGGTGGATCACGGCCCGGTCGTCGATCAGCAGGACGGCGTGGGGGAGTGCGCGGCTCAGCCGGATGCACAGCTCGGCCTCCTCGCCCCCCAGCGGCCGCTTGTCCCCGTCCCGCCCGATGCCGGTGGCGAAGCCGCCCGCCGCGTCGAAGGCCGTACGCCGGAACGACGCGTTGCCACCGAGGACGTTGCGGACCCGGACCGTGCCGGGCGGCAGCCCCAGGTAGGTGCACCCGACGACCCAGTCGAACTCCTCGGGGAACCAGAGCGGCCTGCGGCCCGAGGCCCACGACGGCAGGGTCCGGCCGCCGACGGCCATCACCTCCGGATCGTCGTAGCCCTGGCCGAAGTGGTGCAGCCAGTCCGGCTCGGCCACCGCGTCGTCGTCGAGGAAGGCGACGATCGCGCCCCGGGCCGCGGCGATGCCCGTGTTCCGGCCCGCCGACAGACCGCGGGGGCCCGCGTTCGCGAGCACCCGCACCCCCGGGCCGTCCCCGAACTCCCCGGCGAGGCGACGCAGCAGTGCCGGATTGTGGTCCACCACCAGGAGGATCTCCTCCGCCGGCAGGGACTGCGCGCGGACCGAGGCGACGGCCTCGAGGATGTCCTCCCAGCGCTCCTCGGTGTACACGCAGATGACGACGGAGAAATCGCGTGGGGCCGGAGTCACAACACCTGTCCCCGGCCGATCACGGCGGGAACGGCCGCCGTCCGGCGCACGCGGCGGCGCACGCCCTTCTCCTTGAGGATCACCCTGAGCACCCGGAGCCCGTCCCGCACGGCGCTGAGGTTGCTGACGCCGTGGATGCGGTTGTACTCGTGGCTGGGCACCTCCTGGACGCGGAGGCCGGCCTTGACCACCCGGATGTTCATCAGGGTCTCTATCTCGAAGCCGGTGCAGTCCAGGGTGATCCTGTCCAGGCAGTGCTTCCAGAAGGCGTTGTAGCCGTAGCAGAGGTCGGTGTAGCGGGCCCCGAACTTGCGGTTGACCACCGTGCACAGCGCCCAGTTGCCGAGCTTGCGGACGGGCGTCATGTCGTCCGTGCCGCCGCCGTTGGCGAAGCGGGAGCCCTTGGCGAAGTCTGCGCCGCCGACCAGGGCGGAGACGTAGCTGACGATCTCCTCCCCGTCAGCCGAGCCGTCCGCGTCGACCATCACGATGATCTCGCCGGTGCAGGCGGCGAAGCCGCTGATCAGGGCGTCGCCCTTGCCCTTGCCGACCTGCTTGACGACCACGACGTCCGGCCGGAGTTCGCGGGCGACCCGGACGGTGTCGTCGGTCGAATTCCCGTCCACGAGCACGACTTCATGAATCCAGTCGGGCAGCGTCCTGAACACATAGGGAAGATTCTCCGCCTCATTCATGGCGGGAATCACGACACTTACCGGTGGCGCTATCGCGAGGTGCGAGGAGATCGGACGGTATTCGCTCTTTATTCGAGTGGCTTCGGTCTCTTCGGCGGCAGGTCTGATCGAGGAAGGCAGGACTGAACTCATGATTCTTTTCCCTCTCGTCCGGTGGACGGCCCGCCCCCGGGCTGTCCGGATAAAGGTCCGGTTCGAAAGGGGGGTTCTCACCCCGGCCATGACGGCATGGCGCTCCGAGCTGGCTGGATGAGGTGGAACAACTGGCCGCGCGGCGACCGACTCGACTGAGTACGGCCGCTGGCACGGCACCCCCCTACCGTGCCCCGCTCCGGTATCCACCGCGGCTGCCTGAGCCCTCCCCTGGAGCCGCCTGCGTGATGGACCGTTGCGGGTTGATCTACGACGGTATTAACGATTGGAACTGTATGGCAAGACATGCGATGACGTCTCGCTCTTTTCGGACTTTGACGGAACTGTCACATTCGGCCGCGGAATTGACGCTTCCCACTTCTTGCCGTGTTCCGGCCGGGATCTGTGCCGGCAGATAAATGATCAGCGCGGCGGCCGGGCCGCCCGTTGTCAACGGGTGACCCGGCTGCCCCTACTGTCCCTGTCTCATGGCTGATGATCCGCATCGGCGACTTTGCCCCCCAGCGCGCCGGATGTCGGATTTCAATGTGCCGCACCGTCAAGTAGCCGTCAAAAAGGCGTAGTTGCGTCGCCTTGGCATGCCCACTACCGGAATACCGGCCGGTACTGCTACTACGGAGCAGGCAGAGATCCTGCCCAAGGAGGTTCCATGAAAATGTCCGGACTCGTGGCGTTCTCGTCCTCTCTCCTGCTCGGCACCGTTCTCGCTCTGACCGGTGCGGGCGTCGCCCAGGCCCAGGAATCCGCGCAGACCGCCGCGGCCGTCGACTACGTGGCCCTGGGGGACTCGTACGCGTCAGGTGTCGGCGCCGGCAGCTACGACGGTGCGAGCGGCGACTGCAAGCGCAGCACCCGCGCGTACCCCGTCCTCTGGGAGGCGGCCAACAGCCCCGCCTCCTTCGCGTTCACCGCGTGCTCAGGAGCCAGGACGGGCGATGTCACGGCCGGTCAGCTCGGGCCCCTGACCTCCGCGACCGACCTCGTCTCGATCTCCGTCGGCGGCAACGACGCGGGCTTCGCCGATGTCATGACCACCTGTGTCCTGCAGTCGGAGGCGACCTGTCTGAGCCGGATCGCCACCGCCCGCTCCTACGTCGACTCGACCCTCCCCGGCAAACTGGATTCCGTCTACGCGGCGATCAGCGCCAAAGCGCCCGCGGCCCACGTCGTCGTCCTCGGCTACCCCCGCTTCTACAAGCTCGGCGGGAGCTGCGCCGTCGGCCTGAGTGAGGCGGAACGCTCCGCCATCAACGGTGCCGCCGACTACCTCAACGCCGCCACCGCCAAGCGCGCCGCGGACCACGGCTTCACCTTCGGTGACGTCACCTCGACCTTCACCGGGCACGAGATCTGCTCGGGCAGCGCCTGGCTGCACAGCGTCAACTGGCTCGACATCGGTGTGTCCTACCACCCCACCGCCGCCGGGCAGTCGGGGGGCTACCTGCCCGTCCTCAGCTCGAACGCCTGACCGCACCTCAGTAGCGCGGCGCGCCGGCGCGGCCATCCGCCGAGGAGGGGACTCCGCCCTGCGGGGTCTCCTTCCGGACCGGCAGGAAGGGCTCCACGGCTTCCGTCGTGGCCTTCCCGCCGCCCCTCTCGTCCTGGTCGTCGTCGCTCGCCAGCGCCCAGACGACTCCTCCCGCGACGAGCAGCGCGAGAACCGCCCCCACTGCCACCAGGACGCCTGTGCGTCTCGTACGGCCGGCGGGTTCCGGTGCGCTCGTGACGGTTCCGGGTTTCCCGGCCGCCTCGGCCGTGCCGTCCGTCGGCGGTGGCAGCGGAGGGCCGGCCGCTCCGCCGCCGGGTGATCCGGTCCCGCCCGCGGCCAGGATCCGCAGCCGGCGCTCCGCGTCCCCGGCCGTGAGCCGCCCGGCCGGGTCCTTGCACAGCAGCCCCTCGATGACCGGCGCCAGCGCGCCCGCCCGTCGGAGCGGCGGCTCCTCCTCCTCGGTCACCGCGCGCAGGGTGTCCGGCGGAGTGTTCCGGCCGAACGGCGGCCGCCCCTCGACGGCGGCGTACAGAAGCACTCCGAGCGACCAGAGGTCGGACTCGGGCCCCGGCGCGCGCCCCCGCGCACGTTCGGGTGCGAGGTAGTCCGGCGAGCCGATCGGACCACCCGTCGCCGTGAGGCCGGACGGGCCGTCGGCGGGGGTGATGCCGAAGTCCTTCAGCATCACCCGGCCGTCGTTGGCCATCAGCACGTTGCCCGGCTTCACGTCGAGGTGCAGCAGGCCGGCGTCATGGGCGCCGCGCAGTGCCGCGAGCACCTCCGCGCCGATCCTGGCCGCGCGCCGGGGGGAGAGCGGGCCGTCGGCGTGCAGTACGTCCGACAGGGCGAGCCCACGGACCAGCTCCATCACGATCCAGGGCCGGGAGTCCTGGGTGACCACGTCATGCACGGCTACGGCGTTGCGGTGCGAGAAGCGGGTCGCCGCCCTGGCCTCCCGCTCCAGACGGGCGTGCAGCAGTTCGGTGTCGGTGACGGACAGGGCGGCTGGCGCACGGACCTCCTTCACGGCCACCTCGCGCCCCAGCACCTCGTCACGGGCCCGCCACACGATGCCCGCCCCGCCCTCGCCCAGCGGGTCCAGAAGGCGGTAACGATCCGCGATCACACGGCCGGTTCCCGGGACTTCGCTCATCGGTGACCCTCCATCAGCAGCGGTGCGCAGTACGGACGAATCCCTTCCAAGCTAACCCAACGTGTCCCGGAACCGACGGGATCCGGTAACGGCCCGTCAGCTCCCGTGTACAGGTGTGCAATCCTGCGGCCGGGATACACGAGTGTCACCGCGGGACGATAGGGTTAACCTGCCCGGGCCGGGTGCCCTCGTACGGGTGGGGAGTGACATGGAACAGATAACGGTGCGCAGCAGGCCTCGTGTGCCTGCGATTACATGTGGGAGCGGTGCGACCAGTTCGCGCCTCGACCGCCATCTCGCAGTGCTGGGCGGCCCCGCCGTTCCGCAGCGCGAGTCGGCGGAGGCGACGCTGCTGATGCTCGAGCTCACCTCGCGCGACGCCGCGCACACCCGCAGGAGCAGGAGCGCGCGTGTCTCGCTCTTCGCCCCGTTGCGGCGACTGCGGCGCTCGCTCTTCGGCAGCCGCCGCTGACCGACGGCTGTCACGACCGGTCCGGCCCTCCGCTCGGGGCCGCGTCCACGATCACTCCGTCCCGGCGCAGTGCTGCTTTTCGCCCGTCCGTCATCCCCAGGGCCCGCAGCGTTGCGTCGGTGTGCTCCCCCAGCGCCGGTTCGGCACCCATCGGCGCCGACGCCCCCGCCCGGCAGCGTGACCGGGGGCAGCAGCGCCTGCGACGCGCCGACAGATATGGCCGGTTCCCGCCGTCTCACAACAGCGCGAACTGCCCCTCCGGCCCCTCCTCCTGGTGGTCCAGTACGGACGCGGGACGCCGGGCCGAGGCCGGCACGGGAAGCACCCCGGCCGCGCGCAGCCCGTCCAGGGTCAGGACATCCTCCTCGTCCAGCCGGTCCCGCAGCGCGTCCTGCCGGGGCCGCACTCCGGCGAGCAGCGCCAGGACGGTGATCAGCTCCAGCAGTTCCGAGGTCCGCTCCTGCGGCCAGCCGCGCGGCCCCACCGCCGCAAGCCCCTCCGCCGTCTCCGTCCGGCGCTCGAACCACAGCTCCAGCATCCGTACCCCGCAGACCCGGAAGTCCCAGGCCCCCACGGGAACGGGGGAGACGCGCCCCTCGCCGAGGACGAGCGCCTCGTCGTCGGCGTCGTAGTCCAGACCGGTGGGCCGGGGCGGGATCGCGGCCCGCACATAGGGGCGCCGGCCGCCGGGCAGACGCGGACGCTCCCCGCCGCGCGCCCCGCGCAGCTGGATCCGCAACAGCTCCTCGCCGAGCTCCACGCCCTGCGCCCACAGTGCGCCGTCGGCGGGCAGCGGGACGAGCGGCCCGGCAGGGGAGGGGCGGGCGGCGGCGAGCGCCCAGGCCAGGACGGATCCGGCGGTGACCGGCGCTCCGTACCGGGCACTCAGCTCAGCGGCCAGCCCCGGTGCGAGATTGGGCTCCAGGCCGCCCGGACGCCGGTAGAGCGGCCGTATCCGGCCTGGCCGCCCGGCGGGGGAGTGGCCGTCGGGCAGCAGCGCGGTCGCGGACAGGGCGGGGCCGCTGTCCTGGGGCACGTATCCGTGCTCGACGGCGAAGACCTGGTGCCCGTCGGCGACCCGCCACAGCTCCGGGCGCGCCGCGTCGAGCAGCCTCTGGTCGGGAATCAGCCACTGTTCGTCGAAGGGGCCGTGCGAGATCCGCACCGGTTCGGGACAGGGGCCGGGATCCCGGGCGAACGCACTCGTGCCGGTGGCCCTGCCGGGCAGTGCCGCGGCCGGGGTCAGCGGTGTACGGGAGCGGCTGGGCCGGAACAGCCGTTCCTGCTCGGCGCCTTCCGCCTCTGCCAGCAGGTCCCAGCGGGCCCGGAGCGAGGCGGCGTCGGGGGCCGTCACCCAGGGGCGTCCCGGTCTCAGGGGGCGCACCGACCAGGGCATGAGGTCGTCGAGCAGCGGGAGCGCGTCGCTCCCGCCGGTTCCGGCCGCCACCCGTGCTGCCACCGTGTCGTCCTCCCCCTCGCCACGTCCGCCGCCCCAGGCATCGTAACGACCGCCCGCCGCGGCCCCGCCGTCAGTGCGCGTCGACGGTCACGGAGAAGGAGAAGCGGTCCCCCCGGTAGCGGATGCGCGCCACGTCCACCACCGTGCCGTCCTCGTCGTACGTCACGCCGGTGTAGTGCAGGATCGGGCTGAGCAGCGGGACGCCGAGCAGCTCGGCGGTGAGGGGGTCGGCAAGGCGCGCCTCGACGGTGTCCGTGATCCGGGAGATCCGTACGCCGACGGCGTCGCGCAGCACCTTGGTCATCGGCCACCGCTCCAGATCGGCCACGTCGAGCCGCGCGGCGACCTCCGGGCGCACCGCGTTCTCCGCCCAGTTGGTGGGTTCGCCCGTCCCCTCGTCGCAGCGGAGCCGCCGGTAGGTGACCACCTCCGGACAGTCCGGGAAGAACTCGGCGAGATCTCCTGGGACGGGCGCCCGGCCGTGGCCCAGGACGGTCGTCCGCTCGCCCGACTGCTGGGCGACGATCGCGTCGATCGAACCCATCAGCCGGACCGGGGACACCCGCCGGGCGCGCGGCTCGATGAACGTGCCGCGCCGCCGGTGCCTGCTGATCAGCCCTTCGCTCTCCAGCTCCTTGAGCGCCTGGCGCATGGTGAGGACGCTGACGCCGTAGTGCAGGGCGAGCTGTTCCTCGGTGGGCAGCCGCGTCGAGGCGTCCTGGGGGCGGCCCAGTATGGAGGCCCGCAGGGACTGCGAGACCTGGTACCACAGGGGCAGCTTCCGGTTCAGCACCAGGGAGTCGGGGGCGAAGCCTGGCGGGCTCGCCTCGTGCAACTGATCCATCTGGTTCACCTGGGCTTTCTGCGGTGCGGTCTCACGGCCGGAAGTTGCGGCTCAGACCCTGCCACACGTCGTCGTATCCCCGCTGGAGACGGTCCGTGCCCGCGGCCTGCGCGGTCGCCGTGACCGGCCAGCGGGTCTCGAACATGAACGCCAGTCCGTCGTCGATCTTCTGCGGCTTCAGCTCCGCCGCGCTCGCACGGTCGAAGGTCTCACGGTCCGGGCCGTGCGCCGACATCATGTTGTGCAGCGAGCCGCCGCCCGGCACGAAGCCGCCCGCCTTGGCGTCGTACGCGCCCTCGATGAGGCCCATGTACTCGCTCATCACGTTGCGGTGGAAGTACGGCGGGCGGAAGGTGTCCTCGCCGACCAGCCAGCGCGGGGCGAAGACGACGAAGTCGACGCCCGCGAGCCCCGGGGTGTCGGACGGCGAGGTCAGCACGGTGAAGATCGACGGGTCCGGGTGGTCGTAGCTGATCGTGCCCATCACGTTGAAGCGGCGCAGGTCGTAGACGTACGGGGTGTGGTTGCCGTGCCAGGCGACGACGTCGAGCGGCGAGTGGCCGTACGTCGCCGACCAGAGGTTCCCGCAGAACTTGTTGACCACCTCGACGGGGCCCTCGCGGTCCTCGAACGCCGCCACGGGCGCCAGGAAGTCCCGCGCGTTCGCCAGGCCGTTGGCGCCGATGGGTCCGAGGTCGGGCAGGACGAAGGGCTGCCCGTAGTTCTCGCAGACGTAGCCCCGGGCGGTGGTGTCCAGCAGCTCGACGCGGAACCGGACGCCACGCGGGATCAGCGCCACGTGGCCCGGCTCGGCCCGCAGCAGGCCCAGTTCGGTCCGGAGCAGCAGGGCGCCGCGCTCGGGGACGATCAGGAGTTCCCCGTCGGAATCGCTGAACACCCGGTCCGTCATGGAGGAGTTCGCGCTGTACAGGTGCACGGCCATGCCGGTGCGCTGCGTGGCGTCGCCGTTTCCGCCCAGGGTCCACAGGCCGGTGAGGAAGTCCGTGCCGGGCCCGGGATCGGGGAGCGGGTCCCAGCGCAGCCGGTTGGGGTCGGGGACCGTCTCGGTGAAGGGGGCGGTGCGCAGGGTGCCGTTGCCGGTGCGGACGAAGGCGGGGTGGGCGGCCGAGGGGCGGATCCGGTAGAGCCAGGACCGGCGGTTACGGGCGCGGGGCTCGGTGAAGGCCGAGCCGCTCAGCTGTTCCGCGTACAGCCCTAGGGGGGCGCGCTGGGGCGAGTTGCGGCCGTGGGGCAGGGCGCCCGGGACGGCCTCCGAACTGTGCTCGTTGCCGAAGCCGGACATGTGGCCGAGGTTCTCCGCCGTTTTCCTCGCCTGCTCGATGCCGCTCATGGTGCGCTCCCGTTGGATGAGGAATCCCGTGGATCCCCTGACGAAGAATCCTATGGATCACCGTAGGAATCGAAACGTGGCCCGTCAACGGCATACAGGCATCATGGAGGCGTGTCCCACGCTCATACGAACCTCCGACGCGTCCCCGTGCAGCAGCGCAGCGCCGACCGCCTCGCCCGCATCCTCGACGCCGGCGCCGCGCTGCTCGACGAGACCGGCTACGAGCAGCTCTCCACCCGGGCGGTGGCCGACCGGGCCGGCGTGCCCATCGGCTCCGTCTACCGCTTCTTCCCCAACAAGAGGGCGCTGGTCGACGCCCTGGCCGAGCGCAACCTCGAGGTCTACGCCAGGCGGGTCGTCGCCCGACTGGAGACGATCCCGGAGCGGGAATGGCGCGCGGCCATCGACGCCGTGCTCGACGAGTACCTCGCGATGAAGCGCTCCGTCGCCGGCTTCTCCCTCGTCGACTTCGGCCCTCCCGTGCCCGTCGCGGGACCGCTCGACGCGGAGGTGAACCGGCGCGTCGCGGGACGCCTGACGGATCTGCTCTCCGGGTACCTCGGCCGGGGGCGCGACGGGGCCGCCTCCGACGCCGGTCTGCTCCGCACGGTCCTGGTCTGCGTGCAGGCCGCCGACGCCCTGCTCCAACTCGCCTTCCGCGCCGACCCGGCGGGCGACCCGGACCTCATAGCGGAGACCCGGGTCCTGCTCCAGGCCTATCTCGCGGGCGCACTCGAATAGACGAGCGGGGGCGGCGGGGCGAAAGGCGGGGCGGCGGGACAACGGGTCGCTCCAGCACCTCGCCAGCATCCGTACCGGTCGGTATGCTCGGTTCGCCGGGAGCCCGCGCCCGCCGAGTGCGCCGCGGGGGGCCGGATCACGCCCGCGTGCCACCGCTGCCGCCGCCCCGGGGAGGGCCCATGTCCCACGAATCCCGTACCGCTCTGCGTGTCTGCCCGCTCTGCGAAGCCACCTGTGGACTCACCCTCACGATCGAGGGGGCCACGGTCACCGGTGCCCGCGGTGACCGCGAGGACGTGTTCAGCAAGGGCTTCATCTGCCCCAAGGGCGCCTCCTTCGGCGGCCTCGACGCCGACCCGGACCGGCTGCGCACCCCGCTCGTCCGCACGGACGGTGTGCTGCGCGAGGCGAGCTGGAGCGAGGCCTTCGACGCGATCGCGGCGAACATCCCGGCTCTGGTCCGGGCGCACGGCGAGCAGGCCGTCGGTGTCTTCCTCGGCAACCCCAATGTGCACACCATGGCGGGCGGGCTCTATCCGCCGCTGCTGCTGTCCACGCTCGGCACCCGCAACGTCTTCAGCGCCAGCACCCTGGACCAGATGCCCAAGCACGTCTCCAGCGGACTGCTCTTCGGGGATGCCAACGCCATCCCCGTACCGGACCTGGACCGCACCGCCCATCTGCTGCTGATCGGCGCCAACCCGCTGGAATCCAACGGCAGCCTGTGCACGGCGCCCGACTTCCCGGGAAAGCTCAAGGCGCTCCGCAAGCGCGGTGGCACGCTCACCGTCATCGACCCGCGCCGCACCCGCACCGCGCGCCTCGCCGACCGGCACGCCGCCATCAGGCCCGGCACCGACGCGCTGCTGCTCGCCGCGCTCGCCCAGGTCGTCGTCGAGGAGAAGCTCGCCGACCCCGGGGTGCTCGCCGAGCACCTCGACGGCTACGACGAACTGACGGAGGCAGTCGCGGACTTCACCCCCGAGGCGGTGGCCGGGGCCTGCGGCCTGGACGCGGCCACCATCCGGGAGATCGCCCGTGAGCTGGCCGCCGCCCCCTCGGCGGCCGTCTACGGGCGCATCGGCAGCTGCACCGTCGAGCACGGCACGCTGGCCAGCTGGCTCGTCGACGTACTCAACATCCTCACCGGCAATCTCGACCGACCTGGCGGTGCGCTCTTCCCGCTCTCCGCCACCGGCCGCACCCCGCGTCCCGCCGGGCCGGGGAAGGGCTTCTCCCTCGGCCGCTGGAGGAGCAGGGTCTCCGGGCACCCCGAGGCCAAGGGCGAACTGCCCGTCGCGGCACTCGCCGAGGAGATCGAGACACCGGGGGAGGGCCGGATCCGGGCGCTGATCGTCATCGCGGGCAACCCGGTGCTCTCCGCGCCCGACGGGGACCGCCTGGACAGGGCGCTCACCGACGGCCTCGACTTCATGATCAGCGTCGATCCGTACCTCAACGAGACCGCGCGCCACGCGGACGTCGTGCTGCCCCCGCCGCCGCCCTCGCAGAGCGCCCACTTCGACTTCGCGTTCAACTCCCTCGCCGTGCGCAACCAGGTCCGCTACAGCGGCCCCGCCGTGGAGCTGGAGGAGGGGCGGATGGACGAGAGCGAGATTCTGGCCCGGCTCGTTCTCGCCGTCGGTGGCAACCACGGCGCGCCGCCCGAGGCCGTCGACGACCTGGCGATCACCACCACGATCGCCAAGGCGGGACTCCCTGAGTCCCTCGCGGCCGACCTGACCGGCAGCACCGGGGCCGAACGCCGCCTCGACCTGATGCTGCGCCTCGGTCCGTACGGGCTCACGCTGGAGCAGCTCCTCGCGCGGCCCCACGGGATCGATCTCGGCCCGCTGGAGCCGCGCGTCCCGCAGGTGCTCAGGACGCGCAGCGGCCGCATCGAGCTGTTCCCGGCGCCGATCGCCGCCGACCTTCCCCGGCTCCGCGCGTCGCTGGGGGCGCGGCCCGCCGGACTCGTCCTCGTCGGCCGCCGCCATCTGCGGTCCAACAACAGCTGGATGCACAACGTCGCCGCGCTGCGCGGCGGCTCGAACGTCTGCACCTTGCAGATCCATCCCGACGACGCGGACCGGATCGGACTCGCGGACGGCGACACGGCCCGGATCACCGCCGCGGGCGGCGCGGTCGAGGCACCCGCCGAGATCACCGACTCGGTACGGGCCGGGGTCGTGAGCCTGCCGCACGGCTGGGGCCACAGCCGGCCGGGCACCCGTATGTCGGTGGCGGGGGCGGACCCGGGCGTCAATGTGAACCAGCTCCTGGACGGCACCCTCCTGGACCCGCTGTCCGGTACCGCGGTGCTCAACGCCGTCCCCGTCTCCGTAGCACCAACTCGTTGACCTGGGGTTTTGCTCGTATTGCTCACACGTCAACATCTTGTTAACGCTGCTTCGGGGCCCCTAACGTCATCCGGACCGCCGACACCGGTGAGAGTTCAAAGGTGAACGTTAGGTATCCCATATGTTGACAGTCCTCGGCTTTGCCATGATCGCGACCTTCCTGGTCCTGATCATGATGAAGAAGATGTCGCCGATCGCGGCGCTGGTCCTGATCCCCGCCCTGTTCTGTGTGGCCGTCGGACAGGGCGCGAAGCTCGGTGACTACGTCATCGAAGGGGTCGGCACGCTCGCGCCGACCGCGGCGATGCTGATGTTCGCCATCGTCTACTTCGGCGTGATGATCGACGTCGGTCTCTTCGACCCGGTCGTCCGGGGCATCCTGCGCTTCTGCAAGGCCGACCCGATGCGGATCGTCATCGGGACGGCCCTGCTCGCAGCGGTCGTCTCGCTGGACGGCGACGGTTCCACCACCTTCATGATCACCGTCTCGGCGATGTACCCGCTCTACAAGCGGCTGAAGATGAGCCTGGTCGTGATGACCGGTGTCGCCGCCACCGCGAACGGGGTCATGAACACCCTGCCCTGGGGTGGCCCCACCGCCCGCGCGGCCACCGCGCTCAAGGTGGACGCGGCCGACATCTTCGTCCCGATGATCCCGGCTCTGGCCGTCGGCCTGCTCGCCGTCCTCCTCCTCGCCTGTGTCCTGGGCCGCCGTGAGCGCAAGCGGCTCGGCATGCTCACCCTCGACGAGGCGCTGGTGACCGAGCCCGAGACCGTCCTCGTCGGCGCGGGCGGCGGCGACCGCCTCACGAAGGCTCCGAGGAGCACCGGCGGTGCGGGCGCCACGGGCGGCACCGAAGAGGACGAGGAGGACGAGGAGTTCAAGGGACTCGACCCCGACCGGTCCACGCTCCGCCCGAAGCTCTACTGGTTCAACGCCGGTCTCACCGTCGCCCTGCTGACCGCGATGATCCTGGAACTCATGCCGATCCCGGTGCTCTTCCTGCTCGGTGCGGCCCTGGCCCTCACCGTCAACTTCCCCCACATGCCCGACCAGCGGGCCAGGATCGCGGCCCACGCCGACAACGTGCTCAACGTCTCCGGCATGGTCTTCGCCGCCGCCGTCTTCACGGGCGTGCTCACCGGCACCGGTATGGTCGATCACATGGCGGACTGGCTCGTGGGCGCGATCCCCGACTCGATGGGCCCGCACATGGGACTCGTCACCGGTCTGCTGAGCCTCCCGCTCACCTATTTCATGTCGAACGACGGCTTCTACTTCGGGGTCCTGCCCGTGCTCGCCGAGGCCGGAGCCTCGCACGGCGTCTCCTCCCTGGAGATCGCCCGCGCGTCCATCGTCGGACAGCCGCTGCACATGTCGTCCCCGCTCGTGCCCGCCGTCTTCGTCCTGGTCGGCATGGCGAAGGTCGAGTTCGGCGACCACACACGGTTCACCGTCAAGTGGGCGGTGCTCACCTCGCTGGTGGTCCTCGGCGCCGCGATCCTCTTCGGAATCGTCTGATGCCTCCGGAGCCACGGCCCGGCAGGGGCTGGCTGCTGCGCCTCGTCATCGCCTTCGCCTTCGCGCAGGGTGCGGTGTCGATGGCGCGGCCCGCCGTCTCCTACCGGGCCCTCTCGCTGGGCGCCGACGAGCGTGCGATCGGCGTCATCGCCGGTGTCTACGCGCTTCTGCCGCTCTTCGCCGCCGTACCGCTCGGCCGGCGGACCGACCACGGCCGCTGCGCGCCGCTGCTGCCCGTCGGGGTCCTTCTGATCGGCGGAGGCTGCGCGCTCAGCGGAGTCTCGGGCTCCCTCCCGGCACTGGCGGCCTGGAGCGGGCTCATGGGGCTCGGCCACCTCTGCTTCGTGATCGGCGCTCAGTCGCTGGTCGCCCGGCAGTCGGCCCCCGCCGAACAGGACCGCAACTTCGGGCACTTCACCATCGGTGCCTCGCTCGGCCAGCTCGTCGGACCGATCGCCGCGGGTTACGTCGTCTCGGAGCAGGACGGCGCGATGGCCCGTACGAGCGCCCTCGCCCTGCTGGTCTCGGCGGCCGTCGCCGCCGTCTCGCTGACCTCGCTGTGGCGCATCGAGCACCGCAGGTCCGAGGGGGTGCCCCGGAGGACGGACCGGAAGGTGCCGGTGGGCGGCATCCTGCGCACCCGCGGAGTCCCGGCCGGCATCTTCATCAGCCTCGCCGTGCTCAGCGCCACCGACATCCTCACCGCCTATCTGCCGGTGGTGGGTGAGAACCGCGGGATCGCACCCGCCACCGTCGGCCTGCTGCTCAGCCTCCGGGCCGCCGCGACCATCGCCTGCCGGCTCGTCATGACACCGATGCTGCGTACGGTCGGCAGGGCAGCCCTGCTCTCCACGACCTGCCTGCTCGGCGGCCTCCTCTGCGCGGCGATCGCCCTGCCCGCCCCGGTGTGGGGGCTCGCCGTGATGCTGGCCGTGCTGGGCTTCTGCCTGGGGGTCGGGCAGCCCCTCTCGATGACCACCGTCGTCCAGGCGGCCCCTGCGGGCGCCCGCTCCACCGCGCTCGCCCTCAGACTCACCGGCAACCGGCTCGGCCAGGTCGCGGCCCCCGCGTCGGCCGGCCTGATCGCCGGGGTCGCGGGCACCGCCGCGCCGTTCGTGATGCTGGGTGCCCTGCTCGTCGGGGCGGCGGGGCTCGGGCTGCGGGGCGGCGGAGCGGCGGGCACCGGGACACTCTCCGGCCCGGCGTGCGAGTGTGGCTGCCGGCCGTGCGTGACCTGTGTCTCCAGTGGTTCCCTGGCGCCAAAAAACTAACAGCGCTAGTTTGGGGGCCGGAACGGCATCCGTCCGTACGACGCACGGCTTCGGCGGCAGGCACAGCGAGCCCGGGAGGAACAGCCATGAAGGCGCATGACGGGATGTACATCGGCGGGGAGTGGCGGCCCGCCTCGGGCCAGGACACGATCGCGGTCGTGAACCCGGCGGACGAGCAGGTCATCGGGCATGTCCCGGCGGGCACCGCCGAGGACGTCGACTCCGCGGTGCGCGCCGCGCGCGCGGCTTTCCCCGGCTGGGCGGCCACCCCGCCCGCCGAGCGCGCCGCGAGGATCGCCGCGCTGCGCGACGTGCTCGCCGCCCGCAAGGACGAGATCGCCGAGACCGTCACCGCCGAGCTCGGCTCGCCGCTGCCCATGTCCCAGATGGTGCACGCGGGCGTACCGGTGCTGGTCGCCGGTTCGTACGCCGAACTGGCCGCCTCGTACTCCTTCGAGGAGAAGCTCGGCAACTCCACCGTCCTGCTGGAGCCCGTCGGCGTGGTCGGCGCGATCACGCCCTGGAACTACCCGCTCCACCAGATCGTCGCCAAGGTGGCCCCCGCCCTGGCCGCGGGCTGCACCGTCGTCCTGAAGCCCGCCGAGGACACCCCGCTCACCGCTCAGCTCTTCGCCGAGGCCACCCAGGAGGCGGGCCTGCCGGCCGGCGTCTTCAACCTGGTCACCGGAATCGGGGCGGTCGCCGGCCAGGCGCTCGCCGAGCACGAGGACGTCGACCTGGTCTCGTTCACCGGGTCCACGGCCGTCGGCCGGCAGATCGGGGCCACCGCGGGCGCGGCGGTCAAGCGCGTCGCCCTGGAGCTCGGCGGCAAGTCGGCCAACGTGATCCTGCCCGGCGCCGACCTCGCGAAGGCGGTCAACGTCGGCGTGGCCAACGTGATGTCCAACTCCGGCCAGACGTGCAGCGCCTGGACCCGGATGCTCGTCGACGCCGACCGGTACGAGGAGGCCGTGAGCCTCGCCGCCACGGCCGTCGCCAAGTACGTACCCGGTGAGCGGGTCGGTCCCGTCGTCAACGCCAAGCAGCAGGCCCGGGTGCGGGGTTACATCGAGAAGGGCATCGAGGAGGGCGCCCGACTCGTCGCAGGAGGCCCCGAGGCGCCCAAGGACCAGGGCTACTACGTCAGCCCCACCGTGTTCGCCGACGTCACGCCCGGCATGACCATCGCGCAGGAGGAGATCTTCGGCCCGGTGCTCTCGATCCTGCGGTACGAGGACGTGGACGACGCCCTGCGCATCGCCAACGACACCGTGTACGGACTGGCCGGCGCCGTCTGGGGCGCCGACGACGAGGAGGCCGTGGCCTTCGCCCGCCGCATGGACACCGGACAGGTCGACATCAACGGCGGACGCTTCAACCCCCTGGCCCCCTTCGGTGGTTACAAGCAGTCGGGGGTGGGCCGCGAGCTCGGCCCGCACGGCCTCTCCGAGTACCTCCAGACCAAGTCCCTCCAGTTCTGATCCCCACGCCGATCCACCGAGGAGTCTGTTCGTGGTCCGCGCCGCCGTACTGCCCGCCGTCGGAGCTCCCCTGGAGATCACCGACATCGAACTCCCGGAGCCCGGCCCCGGCCAGGTGAGCATCTCTCTCGCCGCCGCCGGTGTCTGCCACTCCGACCTGTCCCTGTCCAACGGCACCATGCGGTTGCCCGTCCCCGCCGTCCTCGGCCACGAGGGCGCCGGTACGGTGCTCGCCGTCGGCGAGGGCGTCACCCGTGTCACCGCGGGCGACGCGGTCGTCCTCAACTGGGCGCCGTCCTGCGGAGCCTGCTTCCACTGCGGGATCGGCGAGGTCTGGCTCTGCGCCGACGCGCTCAAGGGCGCGGCGAACATCCATGCCCGCACGGCCGACGGCACCGAGCTCCACCCCGGACTGAACGTCGCGGCCTTCGCCCAGGAGACCGTCGTCGCCGCCAACTGCGTGCTGCCCGCCCCGGCCGGCATCCCGCTCGACGACGCGGCCCTGCTCGGCTGCGCGGTCCTCACCGGATACGGGGCGGTCCACCACTCCGCCCGGGTCCGCGAGGGCGAGAGCGTCGTCGTCTTCGGGATCGGGGGCGTCGGCCTCGCCGTCCTGCAGGCCGCCCGTATCGCCGGAGCGTCGAAGATCATCGCCGTGGACGTGTCACCGGAGAAGGAGGAACTCGCCCGCCGGGCCGGTGCGACCGACTACGTCGTCGCGTCCGAGACCACGCCGCGCGCCATCCGCAAGCTCACAGGCGGCCAGGGCGCCGACGTGGCCGTGGAGTGCGTGGGCCGCCCCGCCACGATCCGCGGGGCCTGGGAGTCGACCCGCCGCGGCGGCCGCACCACGGTCGTCGGCATCGGCGGCAAGGACCAGCAGGTGACCTTCAACGCCCTGGAGATCTTCCACTGGGGCCGCTCCCTCACCGGCTGCGTCTACGGGAACAGCGACCCGGCACGAGACCTGCCGGTGCTCGCCGAACACATCCGGTCCGGACGGTTCGACCTCTCCATGCTGGTCACGGAGCGGATCTCGCTGGACGGCATCCCGGCGGCGTTCGACAACATGATCGCCGGCAAGGGCGGACGCGCGCTGGTCGTGTTCTAGGCCGGGCCGCGAAGCCAGGGCAGGGCCGTGCTGTCAGTCCCCGTCCCGGCGGAGCGCCTCGCTCAGCGGGCGGCGGGGAGAGGCGGGCGGCTGTGTCAGGGGATAGCCGATGCGCAGCACCATCTGCGGGTGCCCGTAGTGCGCGGCACTCGCCGACACGGCGTCGCGCAGGTCGGCGTCCTCCAGCGGCTGGTTGGCGAACGAGGCGGCGACCGCGTGCTCCGCGGCCGTGAGCAGCAGCCTCTGCAGCGACTGCCCGGCCGCGACCCAGGAGGCGGGGTCGTCGCCGGGGGTCTCCAGGACGGCGAGGTCCGGGCGCGGTTCGAAGTCCGCACAGGTACGCCCGGGGAGGCCGATTCCCTCGGCCATGTCCCGTACGGCCGGGTCGTCGTAACCGCCGCGGCGCGGCACCGGTCCGAGGCTGCCGACCGGAATGACGGAGGGGGCGCTGCCGGGCGAGAGGCGGGCGGCCCTGTCCTCCCGGACGGCCTCCTCCTCTTTCCCCGTCGCCGCCCGGATCAGTGACAGCACGCGCTGGTACTCCGGCTCACGGTCCAGCAGCCGCAGACTCGCCCCCTCCCGGCTCGCCGCGTCGCGCAGGAGTGCCACCACCTCCGACGCAAGGGGCTCGGGAGCGAACGGGTACCGGTTCGTGCGGCGCAGGTGGACCCAGCCGTACAACCGGCCCAGCACCTGGTCAGGAGCCTCGTCGGTCACCGTGATCCGCGCCACGAGCAGCGGGTCGCCGGCGTCGGGCAGTACCGACACCCGTGTCCCGTGGCCCAGGCGCGCGAGCGCGGCCCGGGCGTTGAGGACCGCCGCCCCGCACGACAGGTGGACGTCGCGCTCCGCCGACGCCGTCGGCAGCGAGGCCCGGCCCGGATCCGCGTACACGTCCAGTCCTGCCGGGCTCACCGAGAACGACCAGGGCTGGGTGTTGAACACGGAAGGAGCCGCGGCCGCGGCCGCTGCGACGGCGGCCTGTCCCGGCAGGTCGAGTGGGGTGCGGAGCAAGGACTGCATGAGGCGTGCCTCCTGCGGGTGGTGGCCTGTGATGACGTGTCTTCCAGTCTCCGACGTCACCCGAACCCGGTGTAAGGGACCTACGTTCCCCCCACGCGGGACTTCCGGCCCCACGGTCTGTCGTCAAACTCCCGCCTGCCGCGCCCGGGTCCGCGAGACCGCGACCCCTGCCAGGCAGAGCAGCCCTCCCGCGACGGTGAGCAGCGCCGGTACCTCGTCGAGCAGCAGCCAGGACATCAGCACCACCAGGGCCGGCACCGCGTACGTCGTCGAGCCCATCCGGCCGGCGGTCGTACGGGCCAGCGCATAGGCCCAGGTGGTGAAGGCCAGCGCCGTCGGGAACACCCCGAGGTAGATCATGTTCAGTGTGGCGGACACAGGGGCGTCCGCCGCCTCGGAGACCAGGACGCCGGTGAACGGCAGGCAGGCGACCGTGCCGATCAGGCAGCCGAACGTGGTGATCTGCAGCGGGGATCCGTGCCGCAGCGCGGGCTTCTGGATGACCACCCCGCCCGCGTACGACACCGCGGCCAGCAGGCACAGGAGCACGCCGAGCACGGAGGAACCTCCGTGGCCCGACATGGAGAGACCGACGACGACGGCGCCCGCGAACGAGACCGCCATGCCCGTCAGGAGGCGGCGCGGCAGCCCTTCACCGAGCAGCCGGGCGCCCAGCAGCGCCATCAGGATCGGCCCGACGTTCACGACCATGGCCGCCGTGCCCGCGTCGACCTGCTGCTCACCCCAGTTGAGCACCACCATGTACAGGCCGAACCAGAGCAGTCCGGATCCGATGATCCCGGGCCAGGCGGCCCGGGACGGGAGCCCCCCGCGGCGCACGAGCAGGATCGTGCCGAGCGTCAGTGTGCCCGCGAGGAGCCGGCCCAGGGCCAGCGCCCCCGGGGAGTACGCCTCGCCCGCGCTGCGGATGGAGACGAACGCGGAGGCCCACAGGATGACTGTGGTGCACGCCGCGGCCGGAGCACGCCAGTCGCGTCGGGAGGCGGCCGGTGCGGAGGAGTGCGCTGTCGGTGTCGTCGTCATGGTCACGACGGTAGGCGGGGAACGCTTCGGCTCCCACCGAATTGTCAGCCCGCGTGGACGGCCGCCGGCTCGATACCCAGGTGCTCCGACAGGGCACGCAGTCCGGCGGGCGTCGCCCGGACAGCTCTTCCCGTCCCGACCCGTTCGCACCATCCCGCGTCCAGCACATGACGGCACAGGGCGGCACCCGAGGCACCCGCCAGATGCGGCCGCCGCTCGGTCCAGTCCAGGCAGCCGCGCGCCAGGGGCCTGCGTGACGTGGTGCCGAGGCGGACACCGAGTGCGGCGAACCACTCCAGGCCGTCGTCGGTGAGCGCGAAACCGGTGTCCTGCCGCAGGAGTCCGCGCTCGGTCATGGCGTCGGTGATCCGGATGCCGAGCCGCCCCGCGAGATGGTCGTAGCAGGTACGCCCACGGGCCAGCGCGTGGTGGAGGCTCGCCTCGCGCAGTGTGCGCGGGGGCGTCCGGGCCCCGGGGAGGGCGTGAGCGGCCAGCTCCTCGATCAGCTGGGCGATCCGCCCGTCGGCGAGCCGCAGATAGCGGTGGCGGCCCTGGCGCTCCTCCGCCAGCACCCCGCCGGCGACCAGCTTGCCCAGATGCTCACTGGCGGTCGACGGAGCCACGCCCGCGCCACGGGCCAGCTCGCCCGCGGTCCAGGCCCGGCCGTCGAGCAGGGCCAGACAGAAGGAGGCGCGGGTCTCGTCGGCGAGCAGGGATGCCAGCGCGGCGAGCCGTGGCGCGGTCGGATCGTGCGGTGTCGTACGGGCCATACGTCCAGGATGCGTCAGGCACCGTTCGGCGAGCGCCGAACCGTACGGCCGCCGGCCGTCTGCTGGTACTGGAGGGCGAGGCCGTCCAGCAGGGCTCGCAGCCCGGTCTCGAAAGCGCCCTCGTCGACCTGCTGGCGACGGTCGGCCAGCAGATGTGCCTGGCCGAGGTGTGGGTAGTCGGCGGGGTCGTACGCCGTCTCGTCGTCGACGAATCCCCGGGCGAAGGAGCCCAGCGCCGAACCGGTGATGAAGTAGCGCATCAGCGCACCGATGTAGGTGGCCTGGGCGGGCGGCCAGCCGGCCCGGACCATGGCTCCGAAGACCGCGTCGGCGACCCGTAGACCCGCCGGACGGCGCCCTGGCCCCTGGGCGAGCACCGGGACGATGTGCGGGTGCGCGGCGAGCGCGGCCCGGTAGGAGACGGCCCAGTCGTGCAGGGCGGCGGGCCAGTCGCGCGCGTCGGACACCTCGAACATCGACAGGTCGACCTGCGCGGACACGGCGTCGGCGACCGCGTCGAGGATCTCGTCCTTGTTGCGGAAGTGGTTGTAGAGCGAGGGTCCGCTGACCCCCAGTTCGGCGGCGAGCCGGCGGGTCGAGACGGCGTCCAGCCCTTCGGCGTCGACGAGCGCGCTCGCCGCCTCGATGATGCGGTCTCTGCTGAGGAGGGGCTTGCGCGGTCGGGCCATGCGGCACATAGTAGGGCCTGCGAACGTTAAACTAGCAGTGCTAATTTAAAGTGGGGTGTCACAGGATGAACCTGGAGCTGAGTGAGGAGCAGGGCGCCGTCCGGCAGCTCGCCGAGGACTTCGTCGCGCGGGAGATCACCCCGCATGTCGTCGAGTGGGACCGCGCCGAGAGTGTCGACAAGTCGATCGTGAAGAAGCTGGGTGCCCTCGGCTTCCTCGGGCTGACGATCCCCGAGGAGTACGGCGGCTCGGGAGGTGACCACCTCGCGTACTGCCTGGTGACCGAGGAGCTCGGCCGCGGTGACTCCTCGGTACGCGGCATCGTCTCCGTCTCGCTCGGCCTGGTCGCCAAGACGATCGCGTCCTGGGGCAGCGAGGAGCAGAGGCAGCAGTGGCTGCCGAAGCTGACCGCGGGCGAGGCGATCGGCTGCTTCGGTCTCACCGAGCCGGGCACCGGCTCCGACGCGGGCAACCTGACCACCAGGGCTGTGCGCGAGAGTGGGGGAGACTACGTCATCAACGGCTCCAAGATGTTCATCACCAACGGCACCTGGGCCGATGTCGTCCTGCTGTTCGCCCGCACGAACGACACACCGGGACACCGTGGTATCTCCGCCTTCCTGGTGCCGGCCGACACCCCCGGACTGACCCGGCGCACCGTCCACGGCAAGCTCGGGCTGCGCGGCCAGGCCACGGCCGAACTGGTGCTGGAGGACGTCCGCGTGCCCGCCTCCACCCTCATGGGTCCCGAGGGCAAGGGCTTCTCCATCGCCATGTCCGCCCTGGCCAAGGGCCGGATGTCGGTCGCGGCCGGCTGCGTCGGCATCGCGCAGGCCGCCCTGGACGCCGCCGTGCGCTACGCGGGGGAGCGTGAGCAGTTCGGCAAGTCCATCGCGAGCTACCAGCTCGTCCAGGAGCTGATCAGTGACATCTCCGTGGACGTCGACGCCGCACGCATGCTGACCTGGCGCGTCGCCGACCTCATCGACCGCGGCCAGGACTTCGCCACCGCGGCGTCCACGGCGAAGCTCTTCGCGTCCGAGGCGGCGGTCCGTGCCGCGAACAACGCCCTGCAGGTGTTCGGCGGTTACGGCTACATCGACGAGTACCCCGTGGGCAAGCTGGTCAGGGACGCCCGTGTGATGACCCTCTACGAGGGCACCAGCCAGATCCAGAAGCTGATCATCGGCCGGGCGCTGACGGGGGTGTCCGCCTTCTAGCACGTGCTCCGATGCCGGGGCGCAGGTGACTGGCGGACCGGGTGGAGCTCGGGCAGGCTTCCCCGCATGGTCTCAGTACTGCGGAACGTGGCGATCGACTGTGCGGATGCCTATGAACTGGCCCGGTTCTGGAGCGAGGTGACCGGGTGCCCGCTGGATCCCGAGGACGGCCCCGGTGCTCCGGAGACCCAGGTGATGATGGAGGAGGGCACGGTGCTGTACTTCAACCGGGTGCCGGAACCGAAGACGGTCAAGAACCGGATCCATCTGTGCCTGCGCCCGGAGACCTCCCGCGAGGAGGAGGTCGAGCGCCTGCTGGGCCTGGGCGCCACCCTGGTCGCCGACCGCCGGGAACCCGGCGGCGCGGGCTGGGCCGTGCTCGCGGACCCTGAGGGCAACGAGTTCTGCGTACTGCGCAGCGAGTCCGACCGCGCCGGACAACACGCCTAGGGTGCCGTCATGCGGTCCCATGACTGCGAGGGGGCCTGGGGGCCGCGTACTTCGAGTTCGCGGAGTTCTGCTGCTGACGGCCTTCGCCACCGCTTCCGGGGCCCGCCACGGGTGTCCCGCGGTCTGACCGCACCGCCCCGGCGCCCGAGTCCGGGCCGCCGCCATGAGTACCGTCTGAGTACGCCGACGGATACCGGCGTACGCCGCGGCGCCGGATGCTGTGCGACATGAGTGAGACAACATCGGTCAAGCAGCAGAGCACCGCCGCCTTCTACGGGCAGGCCGTCCTCTCCTTCGGGCTGGCCCTGGGTGCGGTCAGCCTCGGCATCTTCTTCCTTGACGCCGACTCCTGGGTGCGGGCCTTCCTCGCCATCGGCGTCCTCTATCTCGTCACCTCGTGCTTCACCCTCGCCAAGGTCATCAGGGACCGGCAGGAGGCGGGGCAGATCACCAGCCGGGTCGACCAGGCCAGGCTGGAGAAGATCCTCGCCGAGCACGATCCCTTCCAGAAGCTCTGACGGTCCACCCCATGATTGCTCTAAGCGCTTGCTCAGGTTCGCGGTATGGTGTTCGTCCTGCCAGCGGAAAGGGGCACGTGGCGATGAGCACGGCGGAGGAGACCGAAGGCGACAGCGCGCCGTGGAGCGAGGTCACGCCCGAGGCGGCGCGGCGGCTGCTCGTCGCGGCCGTGGAGGCCTTCGCCGAGCGTGGCTACCACGCGACCACCACCCGTGACATCGCGGGCCGGGCCGGGATGAGCCCGGCCGCGCTCTACATCCACTACAAGACCAAGGAAGAGCTGCTCCACCGGATCAGCAGGATCGGCCACGACCGCGCCCTGCTCCTCCTGGAGACGGCGGCCGACGAGGACGGCACGGCCGCCGAACGGCTCGCCGGCGCGGTCCGGTCCTTCGTCAGCTGGCACGCCGAGCGCCACACCACGGCCCGCGTCGTGCAGTACGAGCTGGAGGCCCTCGGCGACGAGCACCGCGCCGAGATCGTCGCCCTGCGCAGGCGCAGCGACGCCGTGGTGCGCCGGATCATCGGCGACGGTGTGCGGGCGGGCGAGTTCGACGTGCCGGACGTCCCCGGCACCACCCTCGCCGTGCTGTCCCTCTGCATCGACGTGGCGCGCTGGTTCAACGCCCAGGGCAGCCGGACGCCCGAGGAGGTCGGCACCCTCTACGCGGACCTCGTCCTGCGCATGGTGGGCACCCAGAAGTGACGCCGGGCGCCCCTGGGGGCCCGGCGCACTCCGTACCGCCGGAAGCGGTGGCGGCTCAGAAGTAGTAGCGCGACACGGACTCCGCGACGCAGGCCGGCTTGTCGCCGCCCTCGCGCTCGATGGTGACGAGGGCGGTCACCTGTACGCCGCCGCCCGCCTCCTCGACGTTCTTGAGCACGGCAGTGGCGCGCAGCCGCGAGCCCACCGGGACGGTCGAGGGGAAGCGGACCTTGTTGGTCCCGTAGTTGATGCCCATCTTCGCGCCCTCGACCCGCAGGATCTGCGGGACGAGCACAGGCAGCAGCGACAGCGTCAGATAGCCGTGCGCGACCGTCGTGCCGAAGGGGCCGGCCGCGGCGGCCTCCGGGTCCACGTGGATCCACTGGTGGTCGCCCGTGGCCTCGGCGAACTGGTCGATCCTCTTCTGCCCGATCTCCAGCCAATCGCTGTGACCGAGCTCCTGGCCCACCCCGTCCCGGAGCTCCTGTGCGGACGTGAAGATCTTCGGCTCTGCCATGTTCCTGGTCCCTGCCTTCCGGCTGTCGGTCGCCCTCCTCGGGCGATGTCTAAGCGCTTGCTCAGCATGGTTGGGCCGTGCGTCCCTGTCAACGACGGACCGGCCGGGTTTTCGAAGACGGGGCAACGGCCGAGGTGCGGCCACTAGGGTTGGAGGAGTGCCACAGATCCCGCAGACATACCAAGAACTCACCGTCGGCCAGCTCTCCGCCCGTAGCGGCGCCGCGGTGTCCGCCCTGCACTTCTACGAGTCCAAGGGTCTGATCAACAGCAGCCGCACCAGCGGCAACCAGCGCCGCTACACCAGGGACGCGCTGCGCCGGGTGGCGTTCGTCCGGGCCGCGCAGCGGGTGGGTATCCCGCTCGCCACCGTCAGGACGGCGCTGGCCGAACTGCCGGAGGAGCGCACGCCCAACCATGAGGACTGGGCCCGGCTCTCCAGGGCATGGCGTTCGGAGCTGGACGAGCGCATCAAGCAGCTGGGCCGGCTGCGCGACCACCTCACCGACTGCATCGGCTGCGGGTGCCTGTCGCTGGAGACCTGTGTGCTGTCCAACCCGGACGACGTCTTCGGTGACCGGATGACCGGGTCGCGGCTGATGCCCGAGCGGGGCGCGGCCGACCGCTCCTGAGCGCGCCCCGGTTCCGCCGGGCCCTCCGGTGGGCCCGAGTTCCTCAGGCCGCCGACGCCAGGGCCCTCGTCCGTGCTCTTCCTGCCTCGGCCAGCGTCTTTGCCGTCAGGACGGGCCGTGGGACCACGATGCCGCAGCCCGTGCAGACCGGACCGGACCATGGTTCGCGGTCCAGATCCTGCCGCCAGACGATGGCGGTTCCCGTGCAGACCGGGCAGGCGGCGCCCGGCTTCGCGCCCAGAGCCGCGATCAGGCGTCCCAGGACCTCGGCCAGGGGTGCGCCGGGATGGACCCCCGGGTCCTCGCAGTGGGCGATCCCGTTGCCGCCCCAGGTCCGCCGGTGCCAGTCGTCGAATGTGCCGGGCCGCCGCAGCCCGTCGTGCTTCTCACGGCGTCGCCGCTCGGCGAAGCCCGCCTCGTACGCGAGCCAGACGGCCCGCGCCTCCTCCAGTTCCTCCAGTGCGCGGATCAGGCGCACCGGTTCGGGGGCCCGGTCCTCGGGCTCGATCCCGTGCCGGGCGCACAGATGATCCCAGGTCGCCCGGTGACCGTACGGGGCGAACCGCTCCAGGCATTTGCGCAGCGAGTACCGCCGCAAAGCCAGATCGCCCCGCGGATCGCGGACCTGTCTCGCAAGACTCCGGAAACCGGCCATGGCACTGCCACCTCCGTCGCTCGTACTTCGGCGTCAAGGGATGGACGTACGACTGCCCGATTCGGCTCCATCCAAGGGTGAAATGCGTCCACGGAATGAGACGGGCCATGCAGGGGCCGCGCACCGGCATGTGGCGATTCGGAAAAAGTGACTGATGTTCATCTTACCGGCGAGGGCGTACCGACAGTAACCTCCGGCGCATCGGCCACCCGGAGGAGCACGCATGCCCCCACGCACCCGCACGCTCAGAGCCGCCACAGTGGCGGCCGTCCTCGCTCTCGGTACGTCCCTGCTCGCCTCGGCGCCCATCGCCGGAGCGGCGGAGCCGGAGCCCCCCGCCGTCACCGATCACTGCGGCAACCAGTGCGCGGACATCCTGCCGCCCGGCGAGAACGGCAACGCCACGCTCGTCGAGATCCTCGGCAACAAGGCGTCGGCACGCACCCCGCACACAGCGACGACCAGCTCGACCGCTACAACGGCATGGTCGCGGGGCACTCGGGCCTCACCGACCAGAAGCTGACCGACTTCTTCAACGACGCCTCCTTCGGTGTCGCCGCCGACCAGGTCGAGTCCGTGACACAGCCGCGCGAGGACGTCACGATCACCAGGGACAAGGCCAGCGGGGTGCCGCACATCAAGGGCACCACCCGCTACGGCACCGAGTTCGGCGCCGGTTTCGCCGCCGGGCAGGACCGGTTGTGGCTGATGGACCTCTTCCGGCACATCGGGCGTGGCCAGCTGACGTCGTTCGCCGGCGGTGCGCCGGCCAACCAGGGCCTGGAGCAGCAGTTCTGGCCGCAGGCCCCGTACACCGAGGCGGACCTCCAGGCCCAGGTCGAACGGATCAGGACGACCGAAGGCGCGCGCGGTGAGCAGGCCATGGCCGACGCGCAGGCCTACGTCGACGGGATCAACGCCTATCGCGAGAAGTCCAAGAAGGGCCGCTACTTCCCGGGCGAGTACGTCCTCACCGGGAAGATCGACTCCATCACGAACATCGGCGAGATCCAGCCGTTCGGGCTGACCGACCTGATCTCGATCGCCTCGGTCGTCGGCGGACAGTTCGGCGGAGGAGGCGGTGGTGAGGTCCAGGCCGCGCTCTCGCTGCTCGCCGCCCAGCAGAAGTACGGCGTCGAGGAGGGCACCCGCGTCTGGGAGTCCTTCCGTCAGCGCAACGACCCCGAGGCCGTCCTCACCGTCCACGACGGCACCTCGTTCCCGTACGCCGAGAAGCCCGACAAGGCACGGGGCATGGCTCTTCCCGACGCGGGTTCCGTCACACCCGAACCCCTGATCCACGACCGCACCGGCTCGGCGGGCACGGACAAGAAAGCCCCCGTCGACGCGCCGGACGCGCTCAAGCCGCTCCAGGGCATGTACGACGACGGTGTCATCCCGGAGGGTTCGCTGCCCGGATCCGGCGACGGCGCCCAGAAACGGGGCATGTCGAACGCCCTCCTGGTGTCCGGCGAGCACACCGCGAGCGGTAACCCGGTCGCCGTCATGGGCCCCCAGACCGGCTACTTCGCCCCCCAGCTGATGATGCTCCAGGAACTCCAGGGGCCCGGCATCAGCGCCCGGGGCGTCTCCTTCGCCGGGGTCGGCATGTACATCCAGATGGGCCGTGGCCAGGACTACGCGTGGAGCGCCACGTCGGCGGCCCAGGACATCACCGACACGTACGCGGTCGAGCTCTGCGAACCCGACGGCTCCGCACCCACCAAGGACTCCACGCACTACCGGAACGACGGCGCCTGCACGGCCATGGAGAAGCTGGAACGCACCAACTCCTGGAAGCCCACCGTCGCCGACTCCACCGCCAAGGGCTCCTACCGGATGCAGGTGTGGCGCACGGACCACGGAATCGTCACCCACCGCGCCACGGTGGACGGCAAGCCGGTCGCGTACACCTCCCTGCGCACCACCTACCGCCACGAGGCCGACTCGATCATCGGCTTCCAGCTGCTCAACGACCCGGCGTACGTGACGGACGCGGCCTCGTTCCAGCAGGCGGCGAGCCATATCGACTACGCCTTCAACTGGTTCTACGCGGACTCGCGCACCACGGCCTTCTACAACAGCGGCATGAACCCCGTGCGCGCCGACGGGGTGGACGCCGCGCTGCCGGTCAAGGCCGAGAAGGCGTACCAGTGGCAGGGCTACGACCCGGCGGCCAACACCACGGACTACACCCCGTTCGCCGAACACCCGCACTCCAGCGGCCAGGACTACTACATCTCCTGGAACAACCGTCAGGCCGAGGACTACTCCACCGCGGCGTTCGGCTTCGGCGCCGTGCACCGGGGTGATCTGCTCGACGACCGGGTGTCCGCACTGGTCGAGCAGGGCGGGGTGACCCGTGCGTCCCTCACCCGCGCCATGGAGGAGGCGGCCCTCACCGACCTGCGCGGCGAGCAGCTGCTGCCCGAGCTACTGAAGGTGCTGCGCTCCCAGCCGGTCACCGACCCGGAGCTGAACGCCGTGGTCCAGCAGCTCGACTCCTGGCGTGCCGCCGGAGCGCAGCGCAAGGAGACCGGCGAGGGGTCGCACACGTATACGCACGCGGACGCGGTAAGGATCATGGACGCGTGGTGGCCGAAACTGGTCGAGGCGGAGTTCCGTCCCGGACTGGGCGACGGCCTCTACACGGCGCTGACAGCGAGCCTCGCCACGGACGAGTCACCGGCCGCGAGCCACGGGCCGAGCGGGGCGCACAGCGGCTCCGCCTTCCAGTACGGCTGGTGGGGCTTCGCCGACAAGGACCTGCGTCAGGTCCTCGGACAGCCCGTCAAGGGGCCACTGGCGAAGACGTACTGCGGCGGCGGCGACCTGAGCTCCTGCCGCTCCGCACTGCTCAGCACCCTGAAGGAGGCGGCGGCCGTGCCCGCCACCGACGTCTACCCGGGTGACGACAGCTGCGAGGCAGGCGAGCAGTGGTGCACCGACGCGATCATCCACCGCCCGCTGGGCGGGATCTCGCAGAAGTCCATCCACTGGCAGAACCGGCCGACCTACCAGCAGGTCGTGGAGTTCCCCTCGCACCGCTGAGGCAGCCGGCCCCCGTCCGGCAGGACGGGGGCCGGGCACTCACCGGTACAGCAGATGCTCCCGCCGCACCTTCCGGAACGCGGCGAGGTCGGCCGCCCAGGCGCCCACCACCTCGTCGGTGTCCGCGCCCGCGTCGATCATCGTGCGGACCCGGGTGTTGCCCGAGAGCCGGTCGATCGCGTTGTCCGCGCGCCACGCGAACCCGCTCCACGTCCGCTTCGCCGTGACCAGCAGACCGATTCCGGTGCGTACGGGGTCGAAGACCTTCCGGTCCTGGACGTGCACCTGCACCCCGCCCACCGTCTTCCCCTCGAACTTGGAGAACGTCGGCGCGAAGTACGCCTCGCGGAAGGCGACCCCGGGCAGTTCCAGGGCGTTCGCGGCAGCCGCCCACCGGTGGTCGACGCCCTCCGCGCCGAGCAGTTCGAACGGCCGCGTCGTCCCCCGGCCCTCGGAGAGGTTCGTCCCCTCGAACAGGCACGTCCCGGAGTAGACCACCGCCGTCTCGGGCGTCGGCATGTTGGGGCTCGGCGGCACCCACGGCAGGCCCGTCGCGTCGAAGAAGTCCTCACGGCGCCACCCGGACATCCTGACGACGTCCAGCTCCACCGGCCGGTCCGCCAGGAACTCCGCGTTGAAGAGCAGCGCGAGTTCCGCCACCGTCATCCCGTGCGCCTGCGAGATCTCCCGGCGCCCCACGAAGGACGCGAAGGCCCGGTCGAGCACGGGCCCCAGGGCCGCCCGGCCGGTGACGGGGTTCGGCCGGTCCAGGACGACGAACCGCTTGCCCGCGAGCGCCGCCGCCTCCATGCAGTCGTACAGGGTCCAGATGTACGTGTAGAAGCGGGCGCCCGCGTCCTGGATGTCGAAGACCACCGTGTCGACACCCGACGCCGTGAAGACGTCGGCCAGTGGCTGTCCGCTCTTCAGGTACGTGTCGTAGACCGGCAGCCCGGTCGCCGGATCGTCGTACCGCCCCTCCGAGCCGCCTGCCTGCGCCGTGCCCCGGAAGCCGTGCTCGGGACCGAAGACAGCGGTCAGGTCCACCCGGTCGTCGGGGTGCATCACGTCGACGATGTGCCGTACGTCGGCGGTGATCCCGGTCGGGTTGGTGACGATTCCCACCTTCTGCCCGGCCAGCAGCCGGTAGCCGTCGGCGGCCAGCCGCTCGAAGCCCGTACGGACCCCGGGGCGCCCGGACCCGTGTTCCCGGCCGGCCGCGACGGCCGTCCCCGGCCCGGCGGCGGTCGTCGCGAGGGCCCCCATCGCACCGCCGGCCGCCAGCAAACCACGCCTGGACAGGGTCATCCTGCTACCTCCATGATCGCGTCGACCGTCATGGTCACGCACGCTAGCGCGGGTACCGGCCGCACGGAACGGCCACGACTGGGCAGATTCCCAGTCCTGCCCCCACACCCCTTCCCCGATCACATACCGACTGGTTAGTCTGCCGGGTAAGACGGCTGAGAGAGGCGGGACCGATGAGTACGGTGCAGGGCGCGGGCGTAGTGGTGACGGGAGCCGGAGGCGGCATCGGGGCCGCTCTTGCCCGCAGATTCGCCGCGGAGGGCGCGCGGGTCGTCGTCAACGACCTCGACGGCGGCCGGGTCAAGGCGCTCGCCGAGGAGATCGGCGGCACGGTCGTGGCCGGCGACGCCTCCGGCATCGTGGACGCCGCGCGCGAAGCGCTCGGCGGCACCGTCGACGTCTACTGCGCCAACGCCGGTCTCGCGTCGGGCGGGGACGCCTTCGCCGAGGAGGACGTCTGGGCGCGCGCCTGGGACGTCAACGTGATGGCACACGTCCGCGCGGCCAAGGCACTGCTGCCGGACTGGCTGGAGCGCGGCAGCGGCCGGTTCGTCTCCACCGCGTCGGCGGCCGGCCTGCTCACGATGATCGGCGCCGCCCCGTACAGCGTGACCAAGCACGGCGCCGTCGCCTTTGCCGAGTGGCTCTCGCTGACCTACCGGCACCGGGGGATCAAGGTCCACACGATCTGCCCCCAGGGCGTGCGTACGGACATGCTCACGGCGGCCGGCTCCGCGGGTGACCTCGTGCTGGCGCCCACCGCGATCGAGCCGGAGGCCGTCGCCGACGCCCTGTTCGACGCCATGGAGCAGGACCGCTTCCTCGTCCTGCCGCACCCCGAGGTGGCCGGCTACTACCGCGCACGCGCCAAGGACCCCGACCACTGGATCGGCAACATGAACCACCTGCAGCAGAAGTGGGAGGAGGCCGGCGCATGACCGAGTCGATCTACGCGGCGAAGCCCTGGACGGCCCTGCTCAGCAAGGCCCAGCTCGCCCCCGTCCACCCCGCCGAGACCATGGTGCACGCCTTCCGGGCAGCCGTCGGGCGGGCCCCGGACCACACCGCGCTCGCCTACTTCGACGGGCGCCTCAGCTACCGCGAGACCGATGAACTCTCCGACTCCGTGGCGGGGCACCTCGCCGCCGGGGGACTGGAGCGCGGCGACCGGGTCGCGATCATGCTCCAGAACACCCCGCACTTCGTGCTCGCGCTGCTCGGGGCCTGGAAGGCCGGCGCGACGGTCGTCCCGCTCAACCCGATGTACAAGTCCGGCGAGGTCGGCCATGTGCTGAAGGACGCGGAGGTGACCGCGCTGATCTGCTCCGACCGGGCCTGGGAGTCCTATCTCCGGGCCACCGCCGAGGCCGCCCCGTCCGTGCGGATCGCCCTCACGGCCTGCGAGCTCGACCTCCAGTCGGCCGACGACCCGCGGGTGCTCGGCTTCGAGCGGCTCCCCGCGCCCGGCGCGGACGCGTGGGCCTCCGATCTGGTGGAGGTGGCCCGCCGCGGTCTCCCCGCCCCCACGGGCCGGGAACTCACCGCCTCGGACACCGCCCTGATCAGCTACACCTCCGGGACGAGCGGCACCCCCAAGGGGGCCATGAACTCCCAGGGCAACATCATGGTCAACGCCGAGCGGCAGCGGGCAGGGCACCCCATCGCCGAGGGCTCGTCCTACTTCGCGCTCGCCCCGCTCTTCCACATCACCGGCATGGTGTGCCAGCTCGCCGCCTGTGTCGCCAACGCGGGAACCCTGGTACTCGCGTACCGCTTCGAGGCGAGCGTGGTCCTGGAGGCCTTCGCCGAACACCGGCCCGCCTACACGGTCGGCCCGTCGACCGCCTTCATGGCGCTCGCCGCGCACCCGGAGGTCACCCGGGAGCACTTCGCCTCCTTCGAGGTGATCTCCTCGGGCGGCGCACCGCTGCCTCCCGCGCTGGTCGAGAAGTTCCGCGAGGGCTTCGGCCCGTACATCCGCAACGGCTACGGACTCACCGAGTGCACCGCGCCCTGCGCCTCCGTACCGCCGGAGCACGAGGCACCCGTCGACCCCGTCTCCGGGACGCTGTCCGTCGGTGTCCCCGGCCCCGACACCGTGGTCAGGATCATCGACGAGAAGGGCGACGACGTCCCCTTCGGCGAGCAGGGCGAGATCGCCGTGCGCGGACCGCAGGTCGTCTCCGGCTACTGGAATCTGCCCGAGGCCACCGAAGCCGCCTTCCCTGACGGGGAGCTGCGCACCGGGGACATCGGCTTCATGGACGCCAAGGGCTGGCTCTATGTCGTCGACCGCAAGAAGGACATGATCAACGCCTCCGGCTTCAAGGTCTGGCCCCGAGAGGTCGAGGACGTCCTCTACACCCACCCGGCGGTCCGCGAGGCGGCCGTCGTCGGCGTCCCCGACGCCTACCGCGGGGAGACGGTCCGGGCCTACGTCAGCCTGCGGCCCGGTGCCGAGACGGAGCCCGGCGAGCTCAGCGCGTACTGCAAGGAACGGCTGGCCGCCTACAAGTACCCGCGCGAAGTGGAGATCCTGACCGAACTCCCGAAGACGGCGAGTGGGAAGATCCTCAGGCGGGAACTGCGTTCCCCCCGTTAGAACGGTTCACGCACGGTACGAGAGGGCAGGTGGCGGCAATGGCCAAGGCGACGGACGGGAACGGTACGCCCGTCCCCCAGAGGCTGCTGGCCGCCGCCACCCGGCTCTTCGCGGAGCAGGGCTACGACCGCACCTCCGTACAGGAGATCGTCGAGGCGGCGGGCGTCACCAAGGGGGCGCTCTACCACTACTTCGGCTCCAAGGAGGACCTCCTCCAGGAGGTGTACGCCCGGGTGCTGCGGCTCCAGCAGGAGAGGCTCGACGCCTACGCGAACGCCGAGGCACCGATCGAGCAGCGGCTGCGTGACGCGGCGGCGGACGTGGTGGTCACGACCATCGACAACCTCGACGACGCCTCGATCTTCTTCCGCTCGATGCACCATCTGAGCCCGGAGAAGAACAAGCAGGTCCGGATGGAGCGCCGCCGCTACCACGAACGCTTCCGCGCCCTGATCGAGGAGGGCCAGAAGGCCGGAGTCTTCTCCGTCGCGACCCCGGCCGACCTGGTCGTCGACTACCACTTCGGGTCGGTCCACCACCTGTCCACCTGGTACAGCCCGGACGGCCCGCTCACCCAGCAGGAAGTCGCGGACCATCTGGCCGATCTGCTGCTGAGGGCGCTGCGCCCCTGACGGCGTCGCCGCCCGCGCGGAGGCCCGCCGGCACCCGGCGGGACCTCCGCGGCGCACGCGGTGTCAGGAGGTGGGTGGACAGAGCACCAGCAGGCAGCTCCGGACCCGGACGTCGTCGATGACCGGGCCTCCCAGCCCGGGGCTGGTACTGACGAAGGTGAGGGTGACGGAGCTCTTCAGCAGGTTGGTGAAGACGGCGGTCTGCCGGGTGTAGCCCATGTTCCGGAAACCGTGGCCCGTGACGTCGAAGCTGAACGTCTTCACGGGGGTGCCGTCGACTCTGAGTTCACCCGTCTTGAGGGCGGGAGCCCATGCCGGGTTGCCGGCCAGTTCGAAGCTGACGACGTACGAGGTCAGCGGATGCGTCGATATCTCCTGCGAGACGCTGCCGGACGTACTGCCGTTGAGGTCCAGTGACTGGTTTCCCTCGGCGGCGTCCCACAGGCGGTCGGAGGTCAGGTCGACGCTGTTGCCGCCGACTGCCCAGGGGCCGGCGGTTTGTCCGCCGAGGTAGGTGCTGAAGAGGGAGGGAGCCGGAACGACCGGCGTCTCGAATCCTCCGTCGAAGCCTGCCACGGGGGTGTGCGTCTTCGTGTCGTGCGTGTTCGTGTCGTGCGTGTGAGCCGACGCGGTGGTGGAGGCGGCGGCCAGCAGGAGGGCCGCGGCGGACAGGGCTGCGGCGGACAGACGGAGCGGGAGCATGGAGGGCCTCTCGTTTCACGCGACACCATGGGCGGGGCTCCCGACCGGGAGCCCATTCGGAGTGTGCGGCCACCGGCGCACCCCGCCAAGAGCCCGGGCCACGGCGCGTGAAGCGTGCTGAACAGGCAGAACACCACAGACGAGCGCCCCCGGCGCGTGGCCCGCCGCCAGACGCTCCGGCACACACGTAAGCCGGATCCAGGAGAGCGTTGTCCGGTCAGCGAACACGCCTGTCCGGAATCCACTCTTGACGGTGCTCGGTCATCTACCCGAGCATCGGGGGCGCGCTTCAAGCCCCACCGCTCCAGGCCCCGGTCGTGCACGCCCGGGGACCCCCGCACGTTCCGTCAGTCCCCGAACGGAATCCGGAGCCCCCCGATGAGACCTGCCCGTCGCAGATCCCTCTCCGCCGCCGCCGCGCTCGCGGTCGCCGCCCTGCTGGCGACCGCCGCCCCGGCCGCCCAGGCCGCGCCCCGAGCAGTCGCCGTGGCCCCCGACATCCCGCTCGCCAACGTCAAGGCGCACCTCACCCGGCTCCAGTCGATCGCCAACGCCAACGGCGGCAACCGGGCCCACGGGAGGGCCGGTTACAAGGCGTCCGTCGACTATGTGAAGGCCGAGCTGGACGCCGCCGGATACACCACGGCGCTCCAGCAGTTTACCTCGGGCGGCGCCACCGGGTACAACCTGATCGCCGACTGGCCGGGCGGCGACCCGAACCAGGTCCTCATGGCCGGCTCCCACCTCGACTCGGTGACCTCCGGCGCCGGCATCAACGACAACGGGTCGGGCTCCGCCGCCGTCCTGGAGACGGCCCTCGCGGTCTCGCGGGCACAGCTCGCGCCGGACAAGCACCTGCGCTTCGCCTGGTGGGGCGCCGAGGAGCTGGGTCTCGTCGGCTCGAAGTACTACGTCAACAACCTCGCCACGGCCGAGCGTTCCAAGCTCTCCGGGTACCTCAACTTCGACATGATCGGCTCGCCCAACCCCGGCTACTTCGTCTACGACGACGACCCGGTCATCGAGCAGACCTTCAAGGACTACTACGCGGGTCTGTCGATACCCACCGAGATAGAGACCGAGGGAGACGGCCGTTCCGACCACGCCCCGTTCAAGAGCGCGGGCGTCCCCGTGGGCGGGCTCTTCTCCGGCGCGGACTACACGAAGACCAGCGCCCAGGCCCAGAAGTGGGGCGGCACGGCGGGCCAGTCCTTCGACCGCTGCTACCACTCCTCGTGCGACACGACGGCCAACATCAACGACACGGCCCTGGACCGCAACAGCGACGCGGTCGCCCACGCCGTCTGGACCCTGTCGGCGGGCACGGTCACCCCGCCGGCCGGGACCGTCTTCAGCAACGTCGCCAACGTCTCCGTGCCCGACAACGGTGCGGCGGTGACCTCCTCGGTCCCGGTCACCGGCCGCACGGGCAATGCGCCGTCCGCGCTCGAAGTGGGTGTCGACATCAAGCACACCTACCGCGGCGACCTCGTGGTCGACCTGCTCGCGCCCGACGGCACCGCCTACCGCCTCAAGAACTCCAGCAGCAGCGATTCCGTCGACAACGTGACCGCGACGTACACGGTCAACGCGTCGAGCGAGACCGCGAACGGCACCTGGAAGCTCCAGGTCCGGGACGTCGCCGCTCAGGACACCGGCTACATCGACAGCTGGCAGCTCACCTACTGACCCGCCGGGGAGGCGGCCACCCGGGCGCCTCCCCGTACCAGGGGCTCAGAGGTACTTCTTGATCTCCCGTCGCGCCAGCGACCGCTGGTGCACCTCGTCCGGTCCGTCCGCCAGCCGCAGCGTCCGCGCCGACGACCAGAGTTCGGCCAGCGGGAAGTCCTGGCTGACCCCGCCGGCGCCGTACAGCTGCACCGCCCGGTCGAGGATGTCGCAGACCGCGCGCGGTGTGGCGATCTTGATCGCCTGGATCTCGGTGTGGGCGCCCCGGTTGCCCGCGGTGTCCATCAGCCAGGCGGTCTTCAGCACCAGCAGCCGCAGCTGCTCCACCGTCACCCGGGCGTCCGCGATCCAGTTCTGTACGACACCCTGCTGGGCCAGCGGCTTACCGAAGGCCGTACGGGTCACGGCCCGCCTGCACATCAGCTCGATCGCACGCTCGGCCATCCCGATCAGCCGCATGCAGTGGTGGATCCGGCCCGGGCCCAGACGCGCCTGGGCGATGGCGAAGCCCCCGCCCTCCTCGCCGATCAGGTTGGCGGCGGGCACGCGTACGCCGGTGAAGACGACCTCGGCGTGGCCGCCGTGCGAGTGGTCCTCGTAGCCGTACACCTGCATCGCGCGGCGCACCTCCAGGCCCGGGGTGTCGCGCGGGACCAGGATCATCGACTGCTGGCGGCGGATGTCCTCGTTGTCCGGGTCCGTCTTCCCCATCACGATGAAGACCGCACAGTCCGGGTTCATAGCTCCCGAGATGTACCACTTGCGCCCGTTGATGACGTACTCGTCACCTTCACGCGTGATCCGCGTCTCGATGTTCGTCGCGTCCGACGAGGCCACCTCGGGCTCCGTCATCGCGAACGCCGAGCGGATCTCCCCGGCCAGCAACGGCTCCAGCCACTGCTTCTTCTGCTCGTCCGAGCCGAACTGGAAGAGCACCTCCATGTTCCCGGTGTCCGGCGCCGCGCAGTTCAGCGCGGTCGGTGCCAGATGCGGGCTGCGGCCCGTGATCTCGGCCAGCGGGGCGTACTGGAGGTTCGTCAGCCCGGCGCCGTACTCCGCGTCGGGCAGGAAGACGTTCCACAGGCCCTGCCTGCGTGCCTCCGCCTTCAGGTCCTCCACGATCTGCGGGGTGTCCCAGGGAGACGCCAGCCGTGCGCGCTGCTCCTCGGCGACCTCCTCGGCGGGGTGGACGTGCTCGTCCATGAACGTGAGCAGCCTGGTGCGCAGCTCTTCGGTACGGGCGTCGAATGCGAAGTCCACGGGGTGATCAGCCTTCCTGGAGGGTGGTGAGGCCGTGCGCGATGAAGACCGGGACCAGGTCGCCGATGCGGTCGAAGCCGGCACCGACGGTCTGGCCCAGGGTGTAGCGGTAGTGGATGCCCTCGAGGATCACGGCGAGCTTGAACCACGCGAAGGCCGTGTACCAGGAGATGGCGGAGGTGTCGCGGCCGGACCGGGCGGCGTAGCGCTCGATGAGCTCGGCGGGGCTGGGGTGGCCCGCCGCGCCGCTGGTGGTGGAGACGGGCGACTCGGGCAGGTTCAGGTCGGAGCTGTACATCACCAGCAGCCCGAGGTCCGTGAGCGGATCGCCGAGCGTGGACATCTCCCAGTCCAGGACCGCCTTGATCCGGTCGTCCCGGCCGATCAGCACGTTGTCCAGGCGGTAGTCGCCGTGCACGACGGTGGGCGCGGGGGAGACGGGCAGGTCCCGGCCGAGCGCGGCGTGCAGCGCGTCGATGCCGGCCAGCTCACGGTTGCGGGACGCGTCCAGCTGCTTGCCCCAGCGCCGCAGCTGCCGGTCCAGGAAGCCCTCCGGGCGCCCGAAGTCGCCGAGGCCGACTGCCGCGGGATCCACGGCGTGCAGATCCACCAGGGTGTCCACCAGCCCCAGTACGACGGCCCTGGTGCGCTCGGCGCCCAGCGGGGCGAGCTGTTCGGCGGTGCGGTAGGGGGTCCCCTCGACGTACTCCATGACGTAGAAGGGCGAGCCGATGACGGAGTCGTCCTCGCAGAGCAGGAGCGTCTCCGGCACCGGGACCGCCGTCGGGTGCAGGGCGCTGATCACCCGGTGCTCGCGCTTCATGTCGTGCGCGGTGGCGAGCACATGCCCCAGGGGAGGCCGGCGCACGACCCACTGTCCGGAGCCGTCGGTGACGATGTAGGTGAGGTTCGAGCGGCCGCCCTCGATGACCCGGGCGTCGAGCGGTCCTTTCACCAGCCCCGGCCGCTCACGGTCGAGATGGCCGCGCAGCAGGTCGAGATCGAGACCTGGCGGGTGGACTGGGCTCATGGGGCGCACCTCCGGGGCGGTTGAACGGTCGGGACCATGATGCCGACCAGTCGGTATGTCGTCCAGTGTCCGCCCGGAATCCGAGAAGTGATCTCCGGCTCCCCGCGTGTCCTGAGCGCTGAGTTGCAAAGACCCCGGCCCGCCCCGATCGTCGGAGGATGAAGGCGATCAGCTACAGCAGGTACGGCTCGGCCGACGTCCTGGAGTACGGAGAGCGGCCGGACCCCAAGGTCGGTCCGGACTCGGTCCTGGTGAAGGTGCGGGCCGCGGCCGTGAACCCCGTCGACCGGAAGGCCCGGGAGGGCTACCTCCAGTCGGGGCTGGAAGCCGTGTTCCCCGTCATCCCGGGCTGGGACGTCTCCGGGGTCGTGGTCCAGCCCGGGGCCGCCGTGGACGAGTTCGCGGTGGGGGACGAGGTCATCGGCTACGTGCGCGAGGACTTCCTCTCGCGCGGCACCTTCGCCGAGTACGTCGCCGCGCCCGTGCGCACCCTCGCCCGCAAGCCCATGGGCATCGGCTTCGAGGAGGCGGCGGGCCTTCCGCTGTGCGGCCTCACCGCGCACCAGGTGCTGCACCACACCCTGAAGATCAAGGAGGGCGACACCGTCCTCGTCCACGCGGCCGCCGGAGGGGTCGGCTCGCTCGCCGTACAGCTCGCCCGGCACGCGGGCTGCCGGGTCATCGGCACCGCCGGGCCCCACAACCACGAGTACGTGACCCAACTGGGCGGCGAACCCGTGGAGTACGGCGACGGACTGGCCGCCCGGCTCCGCGACCTGGTTCCCGGCGGTTTCGACGCGGCGTTCGACACGGTCGGCGGGGAAACGCTCCGGGTCTCCGCCGAGACCCTCGCGCCCGACGGCCGGCTCGCGTCCATCGCCGACGCCGAGGTCTTCTCCTACGGCGGGCGCTACGCCTTCGTACGGCCCGACGCCGCTGACCTCGCCCACCTCGCCGGACTCGCCGAGCAGGGCATCGTCTCCGTCCATGTGGACCGGGTCCTTCCCCTGGAACGGGCCGCCGAGGCCTACCGGCTCAACCAGGAGGGGCGCACCCGGGGCAAGATCGTCGTCTCCGTGCCCTGGGGGGACTGACCGCGGCACCGGAGGACCGGGACGTACGGCCGGTCAGAACAGCGTCGCGGCGGCGAACACGGCGAGCGCGACCGTGCACGCGGCCGCAGTCAGCGCGTGACGCGGCGACAGCGGGGCCGGCTCCGCCGTGCTCATGCCCGCCACCCGGCGGTGCGCCACCGCGAGGAATCCCAGTAAGGCCAGCAGGCTCAGGGCCACCGCGATCACCCCGGCCGTGGTCGCCCCGTGATGCAGCGCCTGCCGGAACGCGAGGAGGGCCACCACCGCGCACGACAGGGTGGTGCGGCGCCAGGCCAGCCGTGTCCGCTCGGGCTGGAGGCCGGGATCGCGCTCCGTCGTCGTCACCGGCCCTCCCAGCCGAACAGGACCACCAACACCATCGCGAGCGCCACGACGGCGACCACGAGGCTGAGCACGGTGGGAAAGCGCGACACCGGCAGATCCTCCCCGCGCCGCATCGCCCGCTCGCACCGCACCCAGTGGTTGACGGCCCGCAGCGCACAGAGCACCCCGGCCGCCAGGAGCCCGAGGGCCAGGCCGGCGCGGACGCCCCAGACCAGTTCCGGGAGGAACTGGTCGACGGCGAAACCGCCCCCGATCAGCGCGAGTGCCGTCCGGATCCAGGCCAGGAAGGTGCGCTCGTTGGCGAGGGAGAAGCGGTAGTCCGGGGTGTCACCCTCCGAGCGGATCCGCTCCGGGGCGAACCAGAGCCGCAGGCCGCGCACGAAATCGCTCATGCGGACGTCCCCGCCCGGAAGTCCCGCAGCCGGTGGTACGTCTCCAGCCCGTCCGGGACCCATGTCCAGTCGCCCAGGCGCTCCTCCAGGCCGGCGTCGGTCAGGAAGGTGTGCCAGTCGACCTCCTCGGCCTGCGGCCGTACGGGCAGCTCGCAGCGCACCTCGTAGACGTACGACCACCAGCTGTGCCGAGGGCTCTCGTAGAGGTACTTGAAGAGCGGGGTGGGGCGGGGGAGACCGGAGACGCCCAGCTCCTCCTCGGCCTCCCGCAGCGCCGCCTCGTCGTACGACTCGCCCGCGCCCACGACCCCGCCGACGAACATGTCGTAGTGCGAGGGAAAGACCAGCTTGGTGGCTGTCCTGCGGTGCACGAACAGCCGGCCGGCCGTGTCCCGGGCCTCGATGAAGACGCAGCGGTGGCGCAGGCCGCGCGCGGTGGCCTCGCCGCGGGGCGTCTGCCCCACGACCTCGTCGTTCTCGTCGACAATGTCCAGGATCTCGTCAGCCGGATTCATGGGGCCCATCCAACATCAACCGGTCGGCAGCCGTGGAACCGTGCCGGTCCTTCCCCTCCGGCATCGCCGGGTGCAGGCCGAGCAGCACGATCCCGGCGACGATCGCCGCCAGCCCCACGGCCTGCCAGGCGAGGGCGCCCGCGTCGGTGTGGACCTGGTCGCCGAGGAAGCCGATCCCGCAGGCGATCCCCGACAGCGGCTGCGCGGCGGTCAGCGCCGGCAGGGACATCCGCAGCGGGCCCGCCTCGAACGCGCTCTGGACCAGGATCAGTCCGGTCACACCCAGGACGAGCACTGCGTACGGCTGCCAGCCCGTCAGCAGTGCCGTCCAGCCGTCGTCGGCCAGCCGCTCCCCGCTGAGCCTGGTCAGGGCGTCCTGCAGCCCGTAGAGCAGCCCGGCCGCCAGGCCCAGCAGGACCGGGGTCCCACGGGTGCGCGGGTGCCTGGCGCACGCCGTCAGGACCAGGGCGATCCCCGCCACCACGCCGATCACCAGCCAGTGCCGCAGAGGCGCTGTCACCGCCTCGCCGCCGCGGGGCTCGCCGGCCAGCAGGAACGCGGTGACGCCGCCCGCAAGCAGGCAGAGGCCTCCCCAGCCCTGCCGGCCCAGCGACTGGCCCGTACGGTGACGCGACAGGGCCATCGCGAAGAGCAGGTTGGTCGCCAGGAGCGGCTCCACGACCGACACCTCGCCCTGGCCGAGCGCCAGGGCCCCGAGGACCATTCCGCAGATCATCAGGCCGAGCCCGGCCAGCCAGCTCGGTACCCGCATCAGATCGAGCAGCAGCCGGGGCGAGAGGAAATCGCTCAGGGGCGCGCGGCGGGCGGCGTCCTGCTGGAGGACGAATCCGAAGCCCAGGCAGCAGGCGGCGCCCACGGACAGCAGGAGTACCAGCACCGACACGGTCCGACGATAGCCCGGCGGACCTACGGGATCGGTGAGGGCGCCGCCGACCGGACGGTTGACGTGGGGGCGGCCCGTACCGAAGATCTGACCCACAAGTAACTTTGCCCGCCCCGCCCGCGGCTGCCCCGCACCGCCCCGAAGGATGGAACCCATGGCGTACGACGCTGATGTGATCGTGATCGGGGCGGGACTCGCGGGACTGGCGGCCACCGCCGAGCTCGTCGACGCGGGCCGCACGGTGATCCTGCTCGACCAGGAACCGGAGCAGTCCATCGGCGGCCAGGCGCACTGGTCCTTCGGCGGGCTCTTCCTCGTCGACTCGCCCGAGCAGCGCCGGATGCGGATCAAGGACAGCCACGACCTGGCCCTCCAGGACTGGTACGGCACCGCCGGCTTCGACCGCGAAGAGGACCACTGGCCACGGAAGTGGGCCGAGGCGTACGTCGACTTCGCGGCGGGCGAGAAGCGGTCCTGGCTGCACGCCCAGGGGGTGCGGTTCTTCCCCGTCGTCGGCTGGGCCGAACGCGGCGGCTACGACGCGAACGGCCACGGCAACTCCGTCCCCCGCTTCCACATCACCTGGGGCACCGGCCCCGGTGTGGTCGCCCCCTTCGAGCGGCGGGTCCGCGAAGGCATGGCGAAGGGGCTCGTCCAGGCGCGCTTCCGTCACCGGGTGACCGGCCTGGGCCGCTCGGCCGGAGCGCTCGACACGGTCACCGGCGAGATCCTCGAGGAGAGCGGCGCCGAGCGGGGGACCGCGACCAGCCGCGAGGCCACGGGTGCCTTCGAGCTCAGGGCCCAGGCCGTGATCGTCACGTCGGGCGGCATCGGCGGCAACCATGATCTCGTACGCGCCCAGTGGCCCGAGCGGCTCGGAACCCCGCCCGGGAAGATGCTCTCCGGCGTCCCCGCCCATGTCGACGGACTGATGCTGGGCATCGCCGAGAAGGCGGGCGCCCACCACATCAACCGCGACCGGATGTGGCACTACACCGAAGGCATCGAGAACTGGAACCCGATCTGGGACAAGCACGGCATCCGGATCCTGCCCGGCCCGTCCTCCCTCTGGCTGGACGCCCGCGGCAAGCGGCTGCCGGTCCCGCTCTTCCCGGGCTTCGACACACTGGGCACCCTCGAACACATCATGCGGTCCGGCTACGGCTACACCTGGTTCGTCCTCGACCAGAAGATCATCGGCAAGGAGTTCGCGCTCTCGGGATCCGAGCAGAACCCGGACCTGACCGGGAAGTCGGTGCGCCAGGTGATCGACAGGGCGCGCGCGGACGTCCCCGGGCCTGTGAAGGCGTTCATGGACAAGGGCGTGGACTTCGTCGTCGAGAAGGATCTCGGCGCGCTCGTACGAGGAATGAACGCGCTCACCGGCGAATCCCTCATCGACGAGGACGCCCTGCGCCGCGAGATCACGGCCCGGGACCGTGAGATCGCCAACCCCTTCACCAAGGACCTCCAGATCACGGCGATCAACGGTGCCCGTTCCTACCTGGGCGACAAGCTGATCCGCACGGCGAAGCCGCACCGCATCCTCGACCCCGCCGCGGGCCCGCTCATCGCCGTACGGCTGAACATCCTCACCCGCAAGTCCCTCGGAGGGCTGGAGACGGACCTGTCCTCCCGTGTCCTGACGGAGGACGGCACCCCGCTCCCCGGGGTGTACGCGGCGGGGGAGGCGGCGGGCTTCGGCGGCGGCGGGGTCCACGGCTACCGCTCCCTGGAGGGCACGTTCCTCGGCGGCTGCATCTTCTCGGGCCGGACGGCGGGCCGGGCGGCGGCGAAGGCGGTCGGCTGATCCGAGGGGCGGGGGTCACTCGAGCCGTTCCACCACCCGGAAGCGCTCCGCCACGATCATCGTGCCGTCGTCCACGGTGAACGACGGGTCCCCGAGCGCCTCCCGCATCTCCTCGCTGTGCCAGAACGCCTCGTGCGCCGCCCGCCACCCGGCGACCGAGGTGTGCCCCTCGCCCTCGTCCAGTGCGTGCCGCAGCCCGACCGACCCGAGCGGCAGGACCCGTACCTCCGTCAGCTCGACCACGGCGACCTCCCGCCCGTCGGAGTCGATGAGCGCCGACCGCTCGCCCACCGGCGGGAGTTCCTCGCGCTCCGCCTCGTACTCCGCGAGCAGACCGGAGGTGGAGACCTTCTCGCCTGAGAGCACGGCCGCGACCAACTGGTCGCGCAGCGGCCCGGGGAATGCGAGAAGGAGGGGCTTGAGCGGTTCTCGGTTCTCCATGGCGGCAGTGTGGCACGCGTCACCCCAGCCCCACCCGTCACTTCCGTACATGGCTCGCGAACTGCGTGAATGGTTCAGGCCAAGCTCTCCACGGGGTCAACTGCGTGTTAAATGAACGTAGTTGGGGCAGGGCCGGCCTTGACTCGGAGCATTGCCTACGGCTTTGCTGTGCGCGTTCGTTTGCTCGCACACAGCATCGAAATGTGCTCGTGTCATGTCGAAGTGGAAAAGGAAGCCTGCGGATGTCTCCGCCTCCGCCGCCCCTGGGTCGTTCCCGCCGCAAGGGCGGACGCTCGGACCACGCCTTCGACCTGGCGCTCGACGACAGCGAACTCATCGACGTAAGGGGACAGTTCACCCAAGGCCGCTGGACCCGGGCCCGTTCCCTGCTCGTCGCGACGGGCACCGACTGGGACCGCCGCGGCCATCGCCTCCTCGCCCTGGCCGTCGTCCCCTCCGCCGCAGGATGGGCGGGCGACTGGCTGCTCGCCGAACCGGATAGCCGCGACGCCGCGACGCTGCTCGCCTGCGCCACCGTCGTCCGTGCCCAGCGCCCCAAGGCCGGCACCGGCGACCGCACCCGGGCGCGCGAGGCGTGTCTGGCCGCGGCGGCCCTCGACCCCGCCGACCCCACCCCCTGGCTCGGCCTGATGACCCTGGAGCGCACGCACGGCACCCACGAGGGAGTCGCCAGGCAGTTCGAGGAGATCCGCGCCCGCCATCCCGACCACCACCACGCCCACCACCTCATGACGGCAGCGCTCGCCGAGGCGCACCCCGGGAGCGACCCGCTCCACGAGGTGTACGACTTCGCCGCATGGGCCGCCGAACAGGCTCCGGCCGACTCTCCGCTCGCCGTGCTCCCCGTCGTCGCGCACGCCGAGCGCTACCGCGTGCTGGCCGCGGCCGGCGTCGTGTCCGACGACCCCGCGGCCTCCGGCCACTGGTCGGGGCGCCGGGCCAGACAGGTGATGAAGGCCGCCTTCGACTGGTGGCTCGAATGGGAACGCGAGGACCACCCCCGCCACGGCGCCGACCTCAACTTCCTCGCCCACGCGAAGATCTGCGAGGGCCGCCCCGCCGAGGCCGCCGCGATCTTCCACCGCATCGGCCCCCATGCGACCGACGCCCCGTGGTCGTACGCCGGACGCGACCCGTACCCCGAATTCGTCGCCGCGCGCACCCTCGCGCTCGGTGCCCCCTGACGCACGTAGTTATCGACGAAGGGACCACCCCCGCCATGTCGACGGGCAGAACAGATACGAGCGAGACCGGCACCACCGGGACGTCCGGCACCGGCGGGATCAACACCTACAAGGGTGAGGAACGCGCACTGCGCGCCGACCGGCTCGGTACCCCCGGGCTGCTCCTGTCCGTCCTCGCCGCCAGCGCCCCCCTGATGGTCGTCGCGGGGGTGATGCCCACCGTCTTCGGGGTGATGGGCATCGTCGGACAGCCCCTGCTCTACGTCATCCTCGGCATCGTCCTGATGCTGTTCGGCGTCGGCTACGCGGAGATGAGCCGGCACGTCCACAACGCCGGCGCCTTCTACGCCTACATCGCCCGGGGCCTCGGCCCCACGGCCGGGGCGGGCGCGTCGCTCGTCGCGCTCGTCGCCTACAGCGCCATGCAGGTCGGTATCTACGGCATCCTCGGCTTCGAGGTCTCCGGCCTCTTCGCCACCTACCTCGACATCGACCTCCAGTGGTGGATCCCCGCCCTGGTCGCCGTGGCCGTCGTCGGCGTACTGGGCTGGCTGAAGATCGACCTCAACGCCAAGGTGCTCGGGGTGCTGCTCGTCATCGAGTGCGCCCTCGTCGTGATCTTCGACATCGCCGCCGTCGGCAAGCCGGGACCCGAGGGCCTGTCCCTGCACGCGTTCAACCCGGAGACGCTCACCGGAGCCGGCCTGGGCACCGCCCTCTGCTTCTGCATCGCCGCGTTCGTCGGCTTCGAGCAGGCCCCGGTGTACGCCGAGGAGACCAGCCGCCCGCAGATCGTCGTGTCCCGCGTGATGTTCCTGGCCGTGGGCTACGCCGCCCTGTTCCTCGCCGTCAGCTCCTGGGCCCTGACCGTCGCCGCCGGCCCCTCGTCCATCGCGGACACCTCCCTCAAGGAGGGCCCCGGGATGCTCTTCGGCCTCACCGAGGAGCGGCTCGGCGCCACGTTCACCGATGTCCTGCACGTCCTGTTCGTCACCGGCATGTTCGCCGCGCTGCTCAGCTTCCACAACGTGGTCGCCCGCTACGCCTTCGCCATGGGCCGTGAGGGACTGCTGCCGGCACGCTTCGGCCGTACCAACAAGGCGAGCGGAGCCCCCGCCACCGGCTCCATGCTCCAGTCCGCGCTCTCCGTCGTGATCGTGCTCGCCTTCGCCGTGACCGACGACAACCCGGTCGGCGACCCCACCGCGCCCGTCCTGCACCTGTTCACCTGGATGGGCAACGTCGGAGCCCTCGGCGTCATCGTGCTGATGGCCGCGGCCTCCTTCGCCGTCATCGCGTTCTTCGTACGGCGCGGCGCCGGCCGGGCACAGGCGCCCCGGCTCGTCGCCTCCGGGCTCGCGGGCCTCGCCCTGCTGGCCATCGCCGTCTTCACCGTCCGGGACTTCGACGTCCTGGTCGGCTCGGGCCCCGGCTCGGCGCTGAACTGGCTGCTCCCCGGCGTCATCGTCCTGGCCCTCGCCGGAGGCCTGGTCTACGGGGCGGTGCTGCGCCGCACCAGGCCCGACGTCCACGCCAGGATCGGCCTCGGCAACGAGGCGTTCCAGCTGGAGAAGGCGGCGGAGGGCACGGACCCGCGCTGATCCCGCGCTTCTTACGGAAGAGTGACGCACACCCGCGGCCCCTGGTGACAGGCGGCCGCGGATGTTCGAATGAGCGGGTGAACAGTCCCCCTCCCGACACCGGCGGCGCGCCCGTCGGCCGCCGTCTGGTCCTGGCCATGCTCGGACTCGGCGCCGCCGGCGTGGTGGCCGCCCCCGTCCTCCAGCGCACGCTGGAGAACGGACTGGGCGCCGTCGCCGACAAGGACCCCACCGGTCTCACCGGCCTGCTGCCCAACGGCGGCGGCTTCCGCTACTACTCGGTCACCACGTCCGTGCCCGAGAAGACCGCCGCCGACTACCGCCTCACCGTCGACGGCATGGTCGACCGCCCGGCGACGTACACGCTCGACTCCCTGAAGGCGCTGCCGCAGACCCGTACGGTGCGCGACGTCCAGTGCGTCACCGGCTGGCGGGTGCCCGAGACCCCGTTCGAGGGGGTCAGGCTGTCGGCGCTGCTGGACGAGGCAGGGGTACGGCCCGGTGCGAAGGCGATCCGCTTCACCTGTTTCGACGGCGCCTACAGCGAGAGCCTCACGCTGGAACAGGCCCGCCGCCCTGACGTCATGGTCGCCCTGCGCATGCAGGACAAGCCGGTGTCCCACTCCCACGGCGGCCCGGTCCGGCTCTACGTGGCCCCGATGTACTTCTACAAGTCGGCGAAATGGCTCTCCGGGATCACCGTCACCGACTCCGTGCGCCCCGGATACTGGGAGGAGCTCGGTTATGACGTCGACGCCTGGGTGGGCCGTTCCAACGGACGGGACGACGCCCCTACTGCCTGAACAGGGCCCGAGGGTCCGGCGCTTCACCAGGGCGGAGCGCTGGGTGCACCGCACCACGGCCTGGCTGACACTGCTCTGCGTCGCCACGGCGGCGTGTCTGTACGTTCCCCAGCTCGCGGAGCTCGTCGGCCGCCGGCACCTCGTGGTCACCGTGCACGAATGGTCCGGGCTGCTCATCCCCGTACCGCTGCTGGCCGGACTGGTCTCCCGCGCCCTGCGCGCCGACCTCTCCCGGCTCAACCGGTTCGGGCCGCACGACCGGCAGTGGCTGCGGGCCGCGCTGCGCCGCGACCGCACACCGGGCTCCCGGCCGGCCGGGAAGTTCAACGCGGGCCAGAAGCTCTACGCCGCCTGGATCGCGGGCGGTGTGCTCGTGATGCTCGGCACCGGGCTGCTGATGTGGTTCACCGGCCTCGCCCCGCTGGTGTGGCGCACGGGCGCCACCTTCGTCCACGACTGGCTGGCGCTCACGATCGGCGTCGTCCTCGCCGGACACATGGCGAAGGCGCTCGCCGACCCGGAGGCACGCCGTGGCATGCGCACCGGGTCGGTCGAGCGCCGATGGGCCCGTTCCGAGCACCCGCTGTGGCGGGATCCGGAGGAGTAGGCCCCCTCCGACGCCGGCTACAACACCAGCGACAGCAGCAGGATGAAGCCCAGCGAGACGACGGAGATGATCGTCTCCATCACCGACCAGGTCTTGATCGTCTGCGGGACGTCCATCCCGAAGTACTCCTTCACCAGCCAGAACCCCGCGTCGTTGACGTGGCTGAAGAAGAGCGAACCCGCACCGACGGCGAGGACGAGCAGCGCCACGTGCGACGTCGACAGGTCGGCGGCGAGCGGGGCGACCAGACCGGCCGCGGAGATGGTGGCCACCGTTGCCGAGCCCGTCGCCAGCCGGATCGCGACGGCGATCAGCCAGCCGAGCAGCAGGGCGGGGATCGACCAGTTCTCGGAGAACTCGAGGATCATCTGGCCCACACCGGCGTCGATCAGGGTCTGCTTGAACCCGCCACCGGCACCCACGATCAGGAGGATGCCCGCGATCGGGGCGAGCGACTTCTCGACGGTGCTGGAGAGGCGGCCCTTGGTGAAGCCGGCCGCGCGGCCCAGGGTGAACATGCCGACGATCACGGCGGCGAGCAGCGCGATCAGCGGCGAACCGATCACGTCCGTGACCCGCTGGATGCCGCTCTCCGGGTCGTCCACCACGATGTCGACCAGTGCCTTGATCAGCATCAGCACGACGGGCAGCAGGATCGTCGCCAGGGTCGCGCCGAAGCTGGGGCGCCGGTCCAGGTCCTCGGACGGGCGCTGCGGGACCATCTTCTCCGGCGCCTCGATGTCCACCCAGCGGGCGGCGTAGCGGGAGAAGACCGGACCCGCGATGATCACGGTCGGGATGGCCACCAGCACACCGAGGGCCAGCGTGACACCCAGGTTGGCACCCAGCGCGTCGATCGCGACCAGCGGGCCGGGGTGCGGGGGGATCAGCCCGTGCATCACGGAGAGACCGGCGAGCGCGGGGATCCCGATCCGCATCAGCGAGTAGTTGCCGCGCTTGGCGACCAGCAGCACTACCGGAATCATCAGCACGATTCCGACCTCGAAGAACAGCGGAAGCCCGATGATCGAGGCGATCAGAACCATCGCCCACGGCATCGCACGCCCGCTCGCCCTGGCGAGGATCGTGTCGACGATCTGGTCGGCGCCGCCGGAGTCGGCGAGCAGCTTGCCCAGGATGGCGCCCAGGGCGATGAGGACACCGACACCCGCGACGGTCGAGCCGAGGCCCGCGGTGAAGCTGGCGATGGTCTTCGCCGGGTTGGCCCCGGCGAAGGAACCGAGCGCCAGCGAACCGATGGTCAACGCGAGGAACGCGTGCATCTTGAACTTGGTGATGAGCAGGACGATGACGGCGATACCCGCCAGAACTGCGATGCCCAGCTGCGCGTTGCCGGCCGAAGTGATCGGTTCGACGGCGTCCGCTGCCAGCATCTCGACGCTGAGACTGGTCACGGTGGTGATCCTTAGTTCGCGAGCCGGCGAAGTGCGGCGACGGCTCGGTCGGTGATTTCCTCAGGGGTGCCGGACACGTCCACGGCGACGCCCGCCTCGTCCTCCTGCAGCGGCTGCAGGGTGGCGAACTGGGAGTCGAGCAGCGCGGTCGGCATGAAGTGGCCCTTGCGGTCCGCCATGCGGCGTTCGATGAGGGCGCGGCTGCCGGACAGATGCAGGAAGACGGCGCCCGGAGCCTCGGCCCGCAGCCGGTCGCGGTAGGCGCGCTTGAGCGCCGAGCTGCTGACGACACCGCCGAGCCCCGCCCGGCGGTGCGCCCACTGCCCGATCGCGTCCAGCCACGGCCGGCGGTCGTCGTCGTCCAGCGGAGTTCCGGCGGACATCTTGTCGATGTTGGCCTGCGGGTGGAAGTCGTCGCCCTCGGCATAGGGGACGCCGAGTGCGTCGGCGAGCAGAGGACCGATCGTGGTCTTTCCGGTGCCTGCTACGCCCATCACCACGACGACATGGGGGGTGCTCATTGGATGCCTCGCTGTCTTCATCGACATTCGGTCCGTCGACGTCGGTCCGTCGCGCTACTGAAACCCATTACATACGACTTATTCAAGTGGCTGTGACATAAACGTCGTACTTTTTGTTCCCGCATGCCGCCCCGTAGGCTTGTGGGTATGACCACACCTGCCCAGGGCCTCCATACGCATGTGCTGGACGCCCTGGGTCTGGAGATCGCCGCTGGGGACTGTCCGCCCGGTCTGGTCCTGCGCACCGACGAGCTCGCCCAGCGCTTCGACGTGTCACGCACCGTCGTGCGCGAAGTGGTCAGGGTCCTGGAATCCATGCACCTGGTCGAGTCCAGGCGCCGGGTCGGGGTGACCGTGCGGCCCACCGAGGAGTGGAACGTCTACGACCCCCAGGTCATCCGCTGGCGGCTCGCCGGCTCCGACCGGCCACGGCAGCTGCGCTCCCTCACCGTGCTCCGGTCCGCCGTCGAACCCGTCGCCGCCGGCCTGGCGGCCCGTAACGCCACCGCCGAGCAGTGCGCGGCGCTCACGGAGTGCGCCCTCGGCATGGTCGCGACCTCACGCGGCCAGCAGCTGGAGGGCTACCTCCGGCACGACACCGCCTTCCACCGGATCGTGCTCAACGCCTCCGGCAACGAGATGTTCGCCCGGCTCGGCGACGTCGTCGCCGAGGTCCTGGCCGGCCGTACGCACCACCAGGTCATGTTCGAGGACCCGGACCCCGCCGCCGTCACGCTCCACGTCCGGCTCGCCGAAGCCGTACGCGAGGGTGACGCGGAGGAGGCCGAACGGCTGACCAAGGAGATCGCGGTCGGCGCGCTGCACGAACTGGACGTACTCGCACCGTGAGCCGCCCCCCGCCCGGGTACGGTGGGCTGGTTCGATCTTCGGAAATCACGGGGCAGTCGGGATGGGAGACCACCGCATGGCGCAGCAGGTACAAGGGGTCATCGCACCGGGGAAGAACGAGCCCGTTCGCGTCGAGACGATCCTGGTGCCGGACCCCGGCCCCGGCGAGGCCGTGGTCAGGATCCAGGCGTGCGGGGTCTGCCACACGGACCTGCACTACAAGCAGGGCGGCATCAACGACGACTTCCCCTTCCTGCTCGGCCACGAGGCCGCGGGCGTCGTGGAATCCGTCGGCGACGGTGTCACCGACGTCGCGCCGGGCGACTTCGTCGTCCTCAACTGGCGTGCGGTGTGCGGCCAGTGCCGCGCCTGTCTGCGCGGCCGCCCCTGGTACTGCTTCGACACCCACAACGCGAAGCAGAAGATGACCCTCCTGGACGGCACCGAGCTCTCCCCGGCACTCGGGATCGGCGCGTTCGCGGAGAAGACCCTCGTGGCCGCCGGCCAGTGCACCAAGGTCGACCCCGAGGTCTCCCCGGCCGTCGCCGGACTGCTCGGCTGCGGAGTCATGGCGGGCATCGGCGCCGCCATCAACACCGGCCAGGTCGGCCGCGGCGACTCCGTCGCCGTCATCGGCTGCGGCGGCGTCGGCGACGCGGCGATCGCCGGAGCCCGGCTCGCGGGAGCGGCGAGGATCATCGCGGTCGACATCGACGACCGCAAGCTGGAGACGGCGAAGAAGATGGGCGCCACCCACACCGTCAACTCCCGCTCCGGCGACCCCGTCGAGGCCATCCGCGCACTCACCGGCGGCAACGGTGCCGACGTGGTGATCGAGGCGGTGGGCCGCCCGGAGACGTACAAGCAGGCCTTCTACGCCCGTGACCTCGCCGGCACCGTCGTCCTCGTCGGTGTGCCCACGCCCGAGATGCAGCTCGAACTCCCGCTCCTCGACGTCTTCGGACGCGGCGGTTCGCTCAAGTCCTCCTGGTACGGCGACTGTCTGCCCTCGCGTGACTTCCCGATGCTCATCGACCTGCACCAGCAGGGACGCCTCGACCTGGGCGCGTTCGTCACCGAGACCATCCAGCTCGGTGAGATCGAGCAGGCCTTCGCCCGGATGCACGACGGTGACGTCCTGCGCTCGGTGGTGGTCCTCTGATGGCCGCCCGCATCGACCACCTGGTCACCTCCGGCACCTTCGCCCTCGACGGCGGTGAGTGGGACGTCGACAACAACGTCTGGATCCTCGGCGACGACACCGACGCCGTCGTCATCGACGCCGCCCACGACGCCGCCGCGATCGAGGCCGCGCTCGGCGGACGTACGCTGCGCGCGATCATCTGCACCCACGCGCACAACGACCACATCGACGCCGCCCCCGCCCTCGCCGACGCGACCGGGGCGCCGATCCTGCTGCACCCCGACGACCTCGAGCTGTGGAAGCAGACCCACCCCCACCGCACCCCCGACGCCGAACTGGCCGACGGCCAGGAGCTGGAGATCGCCGGAACGCGCCTGACGGTCATGCACACCCCGGGCCACGCGCCCGGCGCGGTCTGCCTCCACGCCCCGGAGCTGGCCACGGTCTTCACCGGCGACACCCTCTTCCAGGGCGGACCCGGAGCCACCGGCCGGTCCTTCTCCCACTTCCCCACGATCATCGACTCGATCAGGGACCGGCTGCTCGCCCTGCCGCCGGAGACCGCCGTCCGCACCGGACACGGGGGCTCCACCACCATCGGCGCGGAGGCCCCGCAGCTGGAGGACTGGATCGCACGCGGCCACTGACCTGGGCCTCCCGTCCGGAACAGGCGGGTCTCACCGGTCCGGCCACGCGGAGAGCCGTAGCCCGCTCTCGAAGCGGTGCGGCTCACCCGTGACCGGGTCGGTGAACTCCAGGGTCCTCGCGAGCAGTTGCAGCGGATGCCCGTAGTCCACGGGCTCCGGCTCGGGCTCCACCACCGGATAGACGGGATCGTTCACCAACGGCAGGTCCAGCGCGTTCATATGGACCCGAAGCTGATGGGTGCGGCCGGTCGCGGGCAGCAGCCGGTAACGGCCCAGGGCGCCCCGGTGCTCCAGCAGTTCGATCCGGCTCTCGCTGTTCGCGGCCCCCGGCTCCTCGCGCGCGGCGATGACCCCGCGCTCCTTCACGATCCGGCTCCGCACGGTGCGGGGGAGCGTGAGCTCCGGATCGTACGGAGCCACCGCCTCGTACTCCTTGCGCACCAGCCGGTCCCGGAACAGCGTCTGGTACGCGCCCCGGTCCCCGGCCCGTACGACACAGAGCACCAGGCCCGCCGTCAGCCGGTCCAGCCGGTGCGCGGGCTGCAGCTCCGGCAGCCCCAGTCCGTCGCGCAGCCGGGCGACCAGCGTCTCGGTGACATGCCGGCCGCGTGGGGTGGTGGCCAGGAAGTGCGGCTTGTCCGCGATCACCACGTGGTCGTCGCGGTACACGACACCGACGGGGAAGGGCACCGGCTCCTCGGGTGCGAAGTCCCGGTGGAACCAGAGATACCGCCCGGCGGTGCAAGGCTCGTCCGCCCGCACCGCACCGCCGTCCGCCCCGACGAACCTGCCCTCGGCGAGCATGGAATCCACCCGCCCGGCGCCGATCGCCCCCGCGAACCGGTCCAGCAGATGGTCCCGGACGGTCGGCCAGGCTCCCGCCGGATCCGCCGGGAGCCGCACCCGCACCGGACCCACGCCCGCACGCTGGGGGAGCGGGGCGGCGGGAGGCTTCGCCCGTCCTCTCATCGCGTCGGTCCTTGTCTCCGGAGGGGCGTACTCCGTGACCTTCCTGCGCATCAAAGAGTAGCCGGGAAAAGCGAGAACCCCCAGGGTGACCTGGGGGTTCTCTGCTGGTGTCCGAGGGGGGACTTGAACCCCCACGCCCGATAAAGGGCACTAGCACCTCAAGCTAGCGCGTCTGCCATTCCGCCACCCGGACAAGGTGTCTGTCTCGCGGGCCCTGGCCCGTTCCGACGTGGAAAACCATAGCAAACATTCGAGGGTGCTCGATCACGCCCCGGTCATGTGAAAGGCGCATGACGAGGGGCGCACGGTCTTGGGTGCGCGGGGCCCGGCGCGCGAGGATGAGGGGGAGCACCACCGCGACAGTGGAAGGAAGCAGCGTGAGCGAGACCAACACGGCCCGGGCCGGCATCGGCGAGACCGCCGAGAATGAGGTCGTGGACCTCTGTCGTGACCTGATCCGGATCGACACCAGCAATTACGGCGACCACTCCGGCCCCGGAGAACGGGCCGCCGCCGAGTACGTCGCCGAGAAGCTCGCCGAGGTCGGGCTCGAGCCGAAGATCATCGAGTCACACAAGGGCCGCGCCTCCACCGTGGCCCGGATCGAGGGCGAGGACCCCTCCAGGCCGGCGCTGCTGATCCACGGGCACACCGACGTCGTCCCGGCCAACGCGGCGGACTGGACGCACGACCCGTTCTCCGGCGAGATCGCGGACGGCTGCGTCTGGGGACGCGGCGCGGTCGACATGAAGGACATGGACGCGATGACCCTCGCGGTCGTACGCGACCGCATGCGCAGCGGCCGCAAGCCCCCGCGCGACATCGTGCTGGCCTTCCTCGCCGACGAGGAGGCGGGCGGCACCTACGGGGCACGCCACCTCGTCGACAACCACCGGGAGTTCTTCGACGGCGTCACCGAGGCGATCGGTGAGGTCGGCGGCTTCTCCTTCACCGTCAACGAGAACCTGCGTCTCTATCTGGTGGAGACCGCGCAGAAGGGCATGCACTGGATGCGGCTCACCGTGGACGGCACCGCCGGGCACGGCTCGATGACCAACAACGACAACGCCATCACCGAGCTCTGCGAGGCCGTCGGCCGGCTGGGCCGGCACAAGTGGCCGGTCCGGGTGACCAAGACCGTGCGGTCCTTCCTCGACGAGCTGTCCGACGCTCTGGGTACCCCGCTCGACCCGGAGGACATGGAGGCGACGCTCGCCAAGCTCGGCGGGATCGCCAAGATGGTGGGCGCCACCCTGCGGAACTCCGCCGCACCCACCATGCTCGGCGCCGGCTACAAGGTGAACGTGATCCCCGGACAGGCCACCGCGCACGTGGACGGACGCTTTCTGCCCGGTCACGAGGAGGAGTTCCTGGCCGATCTCGACCGGATCCTCGGCCCGCGGGTCAGGCGTGAGGACGTGCACGGCGACAAGGCGCTGGAGACGAGCTTCGACGGATCCCTGGTGGACGCGATCCAGCTCGCGCTCAAGGCCGAGGACCCGATCGCCCGTGCCGTGCCCTACATGCTGTCCGGCGGCACCGACGCGAAGTCCTTCGACGACCTCGGCATCCGCTGCTTCGGCTTCGCCCCGCTGAAGCTGCCGCCGGAGCTGGACTTCGCGGGCATGTTCCATGGAGTGGACGAGCGGGTGCCGGTGGACGGCCTGAAGTTCGGCGCCAGGGTGCTCGACCGGTTCATCGACCACTCCTGAGCCCGTCGGACGACCGAATTCGCCTGCCTGTGCGTATCTCACCGGAAAGGGTGAAAGGGGTCGTGTGCTCGTAGCCCCCTCACCCCCTCCTCGTTACAAGTGATGCGGTCCGCGGCTGGGACCGCACTTGTCAATCAGGAGGAATAATGATCAAGAAGGTCGTCGCAATCGCGGCTGCTACCGGTGGTCTCGTGCTCGCGGGTGCGGGTATGGCTTCCGCCGACGCCGGAGCCCAGGGTGCCGCCATCGGCAGCCCCGGCGTGCTCTCGGGCAACGTCGTTCAGGTCCCGGTCCACGTTCCGGTGAACGTGTGCGGCAACACGATCAACGTGATCGGGCTGCTGAACCCCGCCTTCGGCAACACCTGCGTCAACGCGTGACGATGCGCGTCAACCCGTAAGGGTTTGAGTCCGGTCGGCCTCGGGGTGCGCGCCATGCGCCCCGGGGCCGCTGGGCATTCGGCCCCCGCACGGCTGTGTCCGGGGCATTCGGTAGGCAGAAGTCAGGAAGACAACCTATGCGACAGGTCACACGTAAAGGCCTGATCACCATGGCAGCGGCGGGCGGAGTGCTCGCGCTCGGCGGCGGTTACGCCCACGCCGACGCGGGTGCGGCCGGCGCCGCGTCGAGTTCACCGGGAGTGCTCTCGGGGAACTCGATCCAGGTCCCGATCGATGTACCCGTCAACGTCTGCGGAAACTCCGTGGACGCCGGCGGTCTGCTCAACCCCACGAGCGGAAACGACTGCGGAAACGGATCTTCGGATTCCGGTCACGCGTACACCTCGGACGGCGGTTCCTCATCCGGTCACGGATCCGGGAGCCAGGCGTCCGGACACGAAGAGGTGAGCGACAGCGGGGCGGGGACCGGCAGGCACCGCGCCTCCGGTACCTCGGCCCGGGCGGAGACGAAGGGTTCCCCCGGGATCCTCTCCGGCAACCAGGTGCAGGCGCCGGTGGAGATCCCCCTGAACGTCTGCGGCAACAGCGTCACCGTCGGCGGGCTGCTCAACCCGGTCTTCGGCAACGACTGCGAGAACGACACGGGGACGGTCCCGCCTCCCGTCGTGCCGCAGACGCCGCACACCCCGGAGAAGCCGGCCACGCCGGACGCCCCTCCGGCTCCCGAGACGCAGCTGGTGGCGGGCGAGCAGCTCGCGCACACCGGCGGGGGCGGGCTCGACCTGCTCATCCCGGCAAGCGCGGGCCTGCTGCTCGCCGGTGCGGGCACGGTCCTGTACCGACGCTCGCGCAGCGCGGCATAGCGGTATCGCGACACACGACGAGCGGGTTCCGCACCGGCGGGACCCGCTCCGTCCTACCAGGTGGGCCGGAGCTGGCGGATGATGCGGCGGCGCAGCCGCACCCGGCGGCTGCCGTCACGGCGCAGCGTCAGCCGGTCCAACTCCCAGTGCCCGTACTCGGCATGGTCGGTCAGCAGGCGGGCCGCCTCCTTGCGGGACACCCCGCGCGGCACGTACACGTCGACAAATTCGTATTCCGGCATCGCATCTATTGTGCGGGCAGACCCCTGGTACGGATAGCGTCTGTCCTATGTCTGATGCTGCGCAGCCCACCGCTGCCGAGGTACGCGCCGCCGCCGATGCCGTCAAAACCGCGCTCGACCGCCACCTCCAGGCAGTCGAACGCCGTACCGGGGACGACGACCCCGCCGTCTACGACGCGTTCAACGCACTGGCCGCTGCGGCCGAGGTCTACGACGAACTGCTCTACGACCGCTACGACGAGGTCACCCCCTTCGAGATCCCTGCCGCGGAGGACTCCCTCCCGCCCTATGCGGGCCCTGAGGAGCCGCACGCCGTCAGCGTGCTGATCAGGCGCGACTACGCGGTGGCGGAACCCGCGCGGCTGCTCGCCCAGGCCCAGCGGCTCGCCGACCTCGATCCGGACGGACAGGACGTCGACGCCGGTACCGGGGCGACGGCCGGTGCCGGTGTGCACGCCGCGCTGGGAGTGGTCTTCGGCGAGTACGAGGCGGACGAAATCGCTTCCCGGCACAAGGAGTTCGGCCTGGAGGAGGGGGACTCAACCCTCTGGGTCTCCGCCGTGGACGAGCTGCCCGAGCCGGGGGAGTGGCTAGGGGCGCCCTTCGACGAGGCGGATCCCTCGATGGTGGTCTGCCGCTTCGACGTCAGCTCGGTCTTCGACGAGGAGGACGAGCTGGACGCGGACCTGGACGACGTCGTCCAGGGCCGCTCCTGATCGCACCGCATGCCGGCCCCGCACGGGGCCGGCATGATCCGGACGAGAGGCGGACCCTCTAAGAGGCGTCCGGGGTGGGCAGAGCCTCCAGCAGGGGGCGCAGGCGGGTCGTCCGCTCCTGGGCGGGGACCTCGGCCACCGCGCGCGGCAGGGCCTGGTCCACGCCGTGCACCACGGAGAGGTGCCGCTCCCCACGGCTGAAGGCCGTGTACACCCAGGGCCGGCTGAGTCCCTGCGTGGCGTCACCGGGCAGGACGACGACCGCCGCGGGCCAGCGCATCCCGGCCGCCTGGTGGGCGCTGAGGGCCCAACCGTGGCGTACGGAGGTCTCCACCCGGTCCTGCGGTACGACGACGGGTGTGCCCGCGCAGTCCAGGTGCAGGCCCTCGGCATCGGCCGAGACGACCGAGCCGGGCAGGGCCTTGCCCGGCGCCGGGACATGGACCACGCGGTCGCCGGGGTCGAAGCCGCCGAAGCGGCCCGGCCCGGGATTGAGCCGCTGCTTGAGCGCCGCGTTCAGCGCGGTCGTGCCCGCCGAGCCGCCGTGCCCGACCGTGATCACCTGGGTGTCGGAGGAGGGTACGCCGATGGCGCGCGGCACCGAGTCGGCGACCAGCTGCACCGTGCGGTGGACGGCCTCACCCGCGTCCCGGACGGGCACGATCACCACTTCCTTGCCGGGCGCCTCGACCTGGGCGAGCTCGCCGACGCCGATGCCTGAGACCAGCTCGCCGATCGGTCCGGGGTCGGGGGTGCGCGAGACCACGTGAGGGCAGGCGCCCGCCGCGATCACATCGGCGAACACCCGGCCCGCACCGGCCGATCCGAGCACTCCCGGGTCGCCGCTGAGGATCAGCCGCGTCCCGTCCGCGAGGGACTCCACCAGCATCGCGGCCGTCTCCACATCGATCTGCGGGGCGTCCAGCACCACCAGCACGTCGAGGGCGAACGCGCCGTCCGCGTCCCGTCCCGGCCCCTCCTCGCCGGAGAGCAGCGCGGAGAGCATGACGGCGGACCCCGGGTCACCGACCGCGGACGCCAGCCTGCGCTGCCCGTCCGCGCTGTGGGTGGTGCCCAGGGCACGCAGTCCGAGGCCGTGCGCGGCGGCGATCAGGGCGGCGGGCTCGGCCCGGGCGGTCTCGCCGCCGCTGTGGGTGACCAACCCCGCGGTCGCGGCCGCCCGGATCAGCTCGCCCGCGGACGGGGACGGGGCGGCGGCAGCGGCATCCGCCCAGTCGGCGCTCTTCTCGCAGGAGTTGACCAGCCGTGCCAGCCCGTCGGCAAGGCTCTCCTCGGCCAGGGCGTACCGGTCGAGGCCGAGCAGCACCCGCACCGGCTCCCTGCTCTCCGTGGCGTCCTCGGACGCCTCCAGAGCCTCTCCCGTCCCCTCCGGCTCCGTGGTGCCGGCCTCATCGGCGTCGTCGTCCTGGAAGACCAGCACGACGCCCTCGGCGACGGCCTGCTGGACCGCCTCCCCGGGATCGGTCACCCCGAACCCGGTCAGCGCCGTCCGCACCTCGTCGGCGTCCATCGCGGTGTGCCCCCGCAGCGCGGCCCGCTCCAGCAGCCAGCTCACCAGCGCCGCCGTGCGCCGCTCGTCGTCGGGGCCGCTTCCGGTGCCCAGCAGCGCCCGCGCGAAGCCGTCGGCCTGCTCGGGCCGCACGCCGGGCAGGGACAGCAGCTGCCAGGGGTCCTCCCGGAGGGCATCCGCCGCCCCTTCGCCGAGCGTCGCGGCGGCCGGGCGTGCCAGGCCCTCGGGGGCTCCGCCCTCGGCGAGCACCTCCGCGACCGAGGCGGCGGCCTCGGGCGACGCGGCCCGCGGGGCCGGCTGCTCCGGGGCGGGTGAGTGGCGGGCGGGCGCCGGGGCGGCGGGGGCCGCCCGGCGGGGCGCGGGAGCCGACGCGGGCGAGTCGAAGAAGGCGGTGCCCGGCTTCTCGCCGCTCTCCACCGCGCGCACCGCCGCGAGCAGGTCGGCGGCCGGGCCGCTCAGCTTCGTACCCGCTGGGATGGGGCCCTCCTTCCCGGCCTTGCGCTCTTCGATCCGCCCGCGCAGCTCGCGCTGTGCGGCGAGCTCCGCCTCGGCCTCCGACAGGGCGGGTGCCGCTGGTGCCCCGGGAGCCTGCTCCAGGTCCTGTGTGCCCTCCGTGCTCTCCGCGCTGTCGTCCGACCCCTCCGCGCCGCCCTCGTCGGGCGTGCCGGGCGTGTCGGCGGCCTGGGGAACGGAGTCCTCGACGGCCTCGTGGTCGTCGGCCGCGGGGTCCGGGGTCTCTCCCCGGGGATGCGCAGTCACAGCGTGCTCCAGTCCTGGTCGGGATAGCGGTGCACGGGCGCCGACACATCGTCGAGCGCCTGGCAGATCTCGTCAGGAAGACTAAGCGCCTCCACTGACAACGCCTCGGTCAGCTGCCGCGCGTTGCGCGCGCCGACGACGGGAGCCACCACCCCCGGCCGGTCCCGCACCCAGGCGAGCGCGACCTGGAGAGGCGTCGTGGCGAGGCCGTCGGCCGCCGTGGCCACCGCGTCCACGATCCTGCCCGCCGCCTCGTCGAGATACGGCTCGACGAACGGGGCCAGCTGCTCGGAGGCCCCCCGTGAGTCGGACGGGGTGCCCGTGCGGTACTTGCCGGTCAGCACGCCCCGGCCCAGCGGGGACGACGGCAGCAGCCCCACCCCGAGGTCCAGCGCCGCGGGCAGCACCTCCCGCTCGACGCCCCGCTGGAGCAGGGAGTACTCCATCTGCGTGCACGCCAGCCGGGTGCGCAGCCCGGGCGCGGCGAGCTGCCAGGTGGCCGCCTTGGCCAGCTGCCAGCCGCTGAAGTTGGACACTCCGGCATACCGGGCTCGCCCCGAGGACACCGCCAGGTCCAGCGCCTGCAGCGTCTCGTCCAGCGGTGTCACGGGATCGAAGGCGTGGATCTGCCACAGATCGACGTAGTCCGTCCCGAGCCGCCGCAGGGACGCGTCGAGCGCGGCGAGCAGATGCCCGCGCGATCCGTCGAAGCGGCGGTAGGGATCGGGCACGCTGCCCGCCTTGGTCGCGACGACCAGGTCCTGCCGAGGCACCAGATTGTCCAGAAGGCGCCCCAGCAGGTATTCGGCCTCCCCGCCGCCGTAGACATCGGCGGTGTCGACGAGGGTGCCGCCCGCGTCCCAGAAGGTCTTGAGCTGGTCCGCGGCGTCGTGTTCGTCGGTGTCCCGGCCCCATGTGAGGGTGCCCAGCCCGATCCTGGACACGCGAAGGCCGGTACGGCCGAGATGCCTCTGCTCCATGGGCGCTGAGATTACTGGCCAAGGCCCCACGGGGTGGAGCCCTGTGGACAACCGGGCTCCCGGGGGCGAGCCTGCCGGTTTCCGGCGCTCCGCGCTAGAGTCCCGGGCAGAGGAACGTTACTGATCAGTAGAGGGAGTGTGGCTATGCGGCTCGGCATCAATCTCGGTTACTGGGGTGCGGGGATGGACGGGGACAACCTCGCCGTCGCCCAGGAGGCCGACCGGCTCGGCTACGACGTCTGCTGGGCGGCCGAGGCGTACGGTTCCGATGTGCCGACCGTGCTCGCCTGGGTCGCGGCCCGGACGGAGTCCATCGACGTGGGCTCCGCGATCATGCAGATCCCGGCCCGGCAGCCCGCCATGACGGCGATGACGGCCGCCACCCTCGACTCGCTCTCCGGGGGCCGTTTCCGCCTCGGCCTCGGCGTCTCGGGGCCACAGGTCTCCGAGGGCTGGTACGGCGTCAAGTTCGACAAGCCGCTGGCACGCACCCGCGAGTACGTCGAGATCGTCCGCAAGGCGATGACCCGGGAGCGGCTGTCCTACGAGGGCGAGCACTGGACGCTGCCGCTGCCCGACGGCCCGGGCAAGCCCATCAAGCTGACCGTCCACCCGCAGCGCGAGCACATCCCGCTCTACATCGCCGCGATCGGCCCGAAGAACCTGGAGCAGACCGGCGAGATCGCCGACGGAGCCCTGCTGATCTTCCCCTCGGCCGACCACCTGGAGGAGACCGCGGTGAAGCACCTGCGGGCCGGGCGCGAGAAGGCCGGGAAGACCATGGACGGCTTCGACGTCTGTCCCACGCTGCCGCTCGCCGTCGGCGACGACATCAACGGCCTCGCCGACATGTTCCGGCCCTACACCGCGCTGTACGTCGGCGGCATGGGCAGCCGCAAGCAGAACTTCTACAACCAGCTCGCCCAGCGCATGGGCTACGAGAAGGAAGCCGCCGAGATCCAGGACAAGTACCTGTCCGGCGACAAGTCCGGCGCGGCGGCCGCCGTACCGCACCAGCTGATCGACCAGACCACGCTGCTCGGTTCGGTGGACCGGATCGCCGACCGGATGCAGGCGTACGCGGCGGCCGGCGTCACGACGCTGACCCTCGCGCCGGCAGGCTTCACGCTCGACGAGCGGCTCGCGGCCCTGCGCGCCGGGACCGACGCCCTGGAGCGCTCCGGCCTCGCCGCGTAAGACCGGGCGCAGCACTACGGCCGTGGTGGGGGCTCGGGGGGTCCTCCCCGCCACGGCCGTCACACGGACAACGCGCCGCGGGGCTGCCGGGTTACGCCCCGTACTCCTCCCGGGACGCCCGGGCAGGTCCGGCCGCCGCGGGGCGCCCGTTCGGCCCCGCCCGGCCCCGCTCGTGTTGCCTACCGACGCGTACCGAATTTGACTGTGCCTCTGCGTACACCGGTGCGAAAGGTGGCAGTGATGCTCTCGGCAAAGAGCCTGTTCCAGGAGATCCTCGACAACGACGAGTCGTTCCGGCTGTTCTGCTCGATCGCCGCCGGCGGGGAGACGCAGGGGGGCTGGGAGAACGGACGCATCGCCGCGCTCGTCCCCCCGGGACTGCGTGAGATGGCACCCAAGGTCACCCGGCACGGTGCCGACGAGGACAAGCACGGCCGGATCTTCAACGCCCTGCTGAAGCAGCGCGGACTCCAGCCCGTGACGGTGCCCTCCGAGACCGACTACACCCTCCTGCTGGAACGCCGGGGAATCGGTCTCGCCCACGACCGGCTCAGCCGTGAGGAACCGCTCACCGAACGGGACGTCATCGTCTACCTGGCCCACAGCAGGGTCACCGAACAGCGGGCCTCCGAGCAGATGCGCCTCCTGCTCAAGCACTTCGCCGGGCACCCCGTCCTGGGCCGCGCGGTGAGGATGATCTCGCGGGACGAGGACAGCCATCTCGCGTACTGCCACGAGGAACTCCTCCGCTTCGCCCGGGCCGGCCACGGCCGGACCATCCAGTCCGTCCTGCGGGAGTGCGCCCAGGCGGAGATCCGGGTGTACCGCGATGTCAGCCTGGCGGTGATGGGCCACATGGGCGCCGTGCTGGGCTGGCCCCGCGCCAAGTCCGCCGTACTCGTCGCGGGCATCCACGCGATGCACGCCTACGAGCGGCTGGTGGGCTGGCGGCGCATGGTGAGCCTCGAACAGCCGGCGGTGCGCGACGCGCTGGGCGGACCTGCCGTACCCGAGACCGAGTACGCGTGAGCCCCGGCGCTACATCCAGCCCCGGCGCTTGAACAGCCGGTACAGCCCGACGACCGCGAGGCCCATCAGCACGATCACCGCCGGGTACGTCCACGGCCAGTCGAGTTCCGGCATGTGGCGGAAGTTCATCCCGTAGATTCCGGCCACCATGGTAGGCACAGCGGCCATGGCGGCCCACGCCGAGATCTTTCGCATGTCGTCGTTCTGCCGGACGCCGACCTGAGCCAGATGCGCCGACAGAATGTCCGAAAGCAGCCGGTCGAGCCCCTCCACATGCTCGACGGCCCGCGTCAGATGGTCGTTCACGTCCCGGAAGAACGGCTGGGAACCGGTGTCGACGAACGGCACGCCCGCGCTCGACAGCCGCGCCATCGGTGCGCTCAGCGGGTTGGTCGCCCGGCGGAACTCGAGTACCTGCCGCTTGAACGTGTAGATGCTCGCCGCCGTGTTCTTGGAGTCCGCGGACCCGGTCGGGGCGAAGACCTGGGCCTCCAGCTCCTCCAGGTCGACCTGGAGCTCCGCGGCGACCTCGATGTAGTGGTCCACCACCTCGTCGCTGACCGCGTAGAGCACCGACGTGGGCCCGTGCCTGAGGACCTCCGGCTCGGCCTCCAGCCGGCGCCGCACCGCCGAGAGGGGCGCGCCCTCGCCGTGCCGCACCGTCACCACGAAGGAATCCCCGATGAACAGCATCAGCTCACCGGCGCTCACGGTGTCGCTCTCCTGCTCGTAGACCACCGGCTTGATGACGACGAACAGCGAGTCGTCGTAGATCTCCAGCTTCGGCCGCTGATGGGCGCGAAGGGCGTCCTCCACCGCCAGCGGATGCAGCCCGAACTCGCTGCTGACGAGGTCGAACTCCTTCTCCGTCGGCTCGTGCAGCCCGATCCAGACGAAGGCGTCCCCGGTCGCGCGTGCCTCGTCGAGGGCATCGGAGAAGTCGGCGGGGCCCTCGGTCCGGCGCCCGTCCCGGTAGATTCCGCAGTCGACGATCACCCGCGCATTCTTCCCTGCCGCGCAGGGTTCACGCACCTCTACCCTGGCGGGTATGCCCACGCTCATCCTCGTCCGTCACGGACGCTCGACCGCCAACACCTCCGGAGTGCTCGCGGGCCGGACCCCCGGGGTCTCCCTCGACGAACGCGGTGCCGAACAGGCCGCCGCGCTCCCCGGACGGCTGTCCGCCCTCACGCTCGTGGCCGCTGTCAGCAGCCCGCTGCAGCGCTGCCGCGAGACCCTCCAGCCGCTGCTCGACGCCCGCCCGGACCTCCCGCTGCACACCGAGGACCGGATCAGTGAATGCGACTACGGGGACTGGTCGGGGCGCAAGCTCGCCGAACTCTCCGACGAACCGCTGATGAGGGTCGTCCAGCAGCACCCCTCGGGCGCCGCCTTCCCCGGCGGTGAGTCCATGCGGGCGATGCAGGCCCGGGCCGTCGACGCCGTCCGGGACTGGAACGCCCGTACGGAGGCGGAACACGGCGAGGACGCCACGTATGTGATGTGCTCGCACGGCGACATCATCAAGGCCCTCGTCGCCGACGCGCTCGGCATGCATCTCGACCTCTTCCAGCGCATCCACGCCGACCCGTGCTCCGTCACCGCGATCCGCTACACGGGGCTGCGTCCCTTCCTCCTCCGCCTCGGCGACACCGGCGACTTCGCGTCCCTGGCACCACGTGAACAGGCCATCGGGGCCGACGCGGCAGGGGAGAAGGCAACGGATGCGGCCGTCGGGGGCGGCGCTGGGGCACCGTGATCGCTCCGCGCAGTAGGGTGGACGCGCCGTAGAGGCCTTGTGGGACATCCCGCGGGGCCCCCGGTGCCGCCCCCATCCGCCATCACATTCTCAAGGGAGACAGGACGTGTCCCGTCAGGTGTTCCTCTACGACCCTCCGGACCGTTTCGTGGCCGGTACGGTCGGGCTGCCTGGCCGCCGTACGTTTTTCCTGCAGGCATCCTCGCGGGGACGGGTCACGAGCGTGGCCCTGGAGAAGACACAGGTAGCCGCGCTGGCCGAACGGATCGACGAGCTCCTCGACGAGGTCGTCCGGCGGACCGGCGGCAATTCACCGGTGCCCGCCGTGGCCCCCACGGACGTCGCGGACAGCGCGCCCCTCGACGCCCCCGTCGAGGAGGAGTTCAGGGTCGGCACGATGGCACTCGCCTGGGACGGCGAGGAGCAGCGCATGATCGTCGAGGCACAGGCGCTCGTCGAACTGGACGCCGACTCCGAGGACGACCTCGCCGAGGCCGAGGAAAAGCTCCTGCAGGACGAGGAGAACGGCCCGCCGATGCTGCGCGTCCGGCTGAGCGGCGCTCAGGCACGGGCGTTCGCCAAGCGCGCGCTGGACGTCGTGAACGCGGGCCGCCCGCCCTGCCCGCTGTGCAGCCTCCCTCTCGATCCGGAAGGACACGTATGCCCGCGCCAGAACGGATACCGTCGCGGGGCCTGACGGAGGAGGGACTGCGCACCCTCCTCGCCGAGGGGGAGCTCACGGTCCTCGGCCAGGTCAGGGGCGCGTCCAACGCGGTGCTCCGGTGCACGGTCGCGTACGAGGGCGAGGAACGCCCCTGCGTCTACAAGCCGGTCGCCGGCGAGCAGCCGCTTTGGGACTTCCCTGACGGCACGCTCGCCCAGCGCGAGGTCGCCGCGTACGAGATCTCCGAGGCCACCGGCTGGGGGCTCGTGCCGCCGACGGTGCTGCGGGAGGGCCCGTACGGCGAGGGGATGTGCCAGCTGTGGATCGAGGCGGAGCCCGACGACGGGGGCGCCGAGGCGCCCGCCCACGGCCTGCCGCCCCTGCTCGCGCTCGTCGAGGAGGAGGAGCCGGGGGACGGCTGGAAGGCCGTCGGTCTCGCCCAGGTGGGGGAGGGGAGGACGGCACTGCTGGTGCACGCCGACGATCCCCGGCTGCGCAGGCTCGCGGTCCTGGACGCGGTGATCAACAACGGTGACCGCAAGGGCGGGCACCTGCTGCCCGCACCCGGCGGCCGGCTGTACGGCATCGACCACGGCGTGACCTTCAACGCGGACGACAAGCTGCGCACCCTGTTCTGGGGCTGGGCGGGCGAACCGCTGACGGCGGAAGCAGCCGAGGTGCTCGACCGGCTGTCCGCCGTCCTGGAACCGGGCGCGGTGCTGGCCACCCGGTTGGGGGAACTGATCACCGCGGCGGAGATCGAGGCCCTGCGCGGCCGGGTGGAGAGCCTCCGCAAGTCCGGCCGCCACCCACAGCCGAGCGGTGACTGGCCGGCGATCCCGTGGCCGCCCCTATGACGCCCCCACCGCTGGGCCGGCCCGGGCCCGCGACCCGCCCGCCGCGCCATGCGGGCCCGGGGCGGCGTGCCGGTTCGGGAAGGGGCGGGTAGAGGAATTCCGCCCGCCGCGCAAGACCGCCTCTTCGGCCACGATCTGCCATCCGGTTCGTATCCGGAAGCATCATCCGGTTACGCTCATGACATGCATGCCTGGCCCGCTTCTGAGGTCCCCGCCCTGCCTGGCAAGGGCCGCGACCTTCGGATCCACGACACCGCGACCGGCGGACGGATCACCCTTGACCCCGGTCCCGTCGCCCGCATATACGTCTGCGGCATCACGCCGTACGACGCGACCCACATGGGTCATGCGGCGACCTACAACGCGTTCGACCTCGTTCAACGCGTGTGGCTCGACACCAAGCGGCAGGTTCACTACGTCCAGAACGTGACCGACGTGGATGATCCGCTGCTGGAGCGGGCCGTACGCGACGGCGAGGACTGGACCGAGCTCGCGGAACGCGAGACGGCCCTCTTCCGGGAGGACATGACCGCCCTTCGCATGCTCCCCCCGAAGCACTACATCGGGGCGGTCGAGGCGATACCCGGCATCGTCCCGCTCGTGGAACGCCTCCGTGACGCGGGCGCAGCCTACGAACTCGACGGCGACGTGTACTTCTCCGTCGAGTGCGACCCGCACTTCGGCGAGGTCTCGGGCCTGGACGCCGAGACCATGCGGCTGCTCTCCGCCGAGCGCGGCGGTGACCCGGAGCGCCCCGGCAAGAAGAACCCCCTCGACCCGATGCTCTGGATGGCCGCCCGCGAGGGCGAGCCGAGCTGGGACGGCGCCTCCCTCGGGCGTGGCAGGCCCGGCTGGCACATCGAGTGTGTCGCCATCGCGCTCGACCACCTCGGGATGAGCTTCGACGTGCAGGGAGGCGGCTCGGATCTCGCCTTCCCGCACCACGAGATGGGCGCCTCGCACGCCCAGGCGCTGACCGGTGAACACCCCTTCGCCCGCGCCTACGTACACGCCGGCATGGTCGCCCTGAACGGCGAGAAGATGTCCAAGTCCAAGGGCAACCTCGTCTTCGTGTCGGCACTGCGCCGGGACGACGTGGACCCCGCGGCGATCAGGCTCGCCCTCCTCGCGCACCACTACCGCTCCGACTGGGAGTGGACCGACCAGGTGCTCGCCGATGCCGTCGAGCGTCTCGCCCGGTGGCGTGCGGCCGTCTCCCGGCCCGACGGACTCTCCGGCGACGCCCTGGTCGAGGAGGTGCGGGAGGCCCTGGCCGACGACCTGGACGCCCCGGCCGCACTCGCCGCCGTGGACCGCTGGGCCGCCGCACAGAGCTCGGACGGCGGCACGGACGAGGGCGCGCCCGGGCTCGTCTCGCGCACGGTCGACGCCCTGCTGGGTGTCGCGCTCTGACCTCTGCCCACTGACCGCCGAACGGCCCCGGACTTCGCGAGAGATCGACGAGGTCCGGGGCCGTTCCCTTTCGGGAGGCGTGGTCAGCCGTCCGAGGAGTCCTCGTCCGGCCCGGCCGGCGGCGGGTCCTCCGGTGCGTCGCCCCCGTCGGCGTCCTTCGGCCCGCCCTTGCCCTTCTCCGGGAGCTCCGGGCGCTGCGGCTTCGGCGGCCGCGTACGACCGCTGGAGGTGTCCCGCAGGTAGGAGGCGTCCCCGCTCTCGGTGGCACGGCCGCCCGGTGCCTGGCCGGGACCGCCGATGTCCCTGCGACGCAGATACCGCTCGAACTCGCGGGCGATGGCCTCGCCGGACGCCTCGGGGAGCTCGGCGGTGTCCCGCGCCTCCTCCAGCGTCTGCACGTACTCCGCGACCTCGCTGTCCTCGGCGGCCAGCTGATCGACCCCGAGCTGCCAGGCACGGGCGTCCTCGGGCAGTTCGCCCAACGGGATCCGCATCCCGAGCAGATCCTCGAGACGGTTCAGGAGAGCCAGGGTCGCTTTCGGGTTCGGCGGCTGCGACACATAGTGCGGAACCGCCGCCCACAGGCTCACCGCGGGCACTCCCGCATGCGTGCAGGCCTCCTGGAGGATGCCCACGATGCCGGTCGGCCCCTCGTACCGTGTCTCCTCCAGATCCATGGTCCTCGCCAGGTCCGGATCCGAGGTGACCCCGCTGACGGGCACCGGCCTGGTGTGCGGGGTGTCGCCGAGCAGCGCCCCCAGGATGACCACCATCTCGACGCCCAGCTCATGGGCGAAGCCCAGGATCTCGTTGCAGTACGAACGCCAGCGCATGGAGGGTTCGATGCCACGGACCAGCACCAGATCACGGGGCTTCTCGCCGCCGACCCGGACCACGGAGAGCCGTGTGGTGGGCCAGGTGATCTTGCGTGTCCCACCGTCCAGCCACACCGTGGGCCGGTTGACCTGGAAGTCGTAGTAGTCCTCGGCGTCGAGCGCCGCGAAGACCTCGCCCTTCCACTCCCGGTCCAGATGCTCGACCGCTGTGGAGGCGGCGTCACCGGCGTCGTTCCAGCCCTCGAACGCGGCCACCATGACCGGGTCGATCAGCTCGGGTACCCCCTCGAGCTCGATCACCCAGGCCTCCTTCCGAAGTTCCCTTGTGTACGGACCAACCTTACGGCTTCCGCCCTGTTCTGCCGCAGCCGTTTGCACGCGGAGCTGAAGCGTGCAAACTCTTGATTCATCCGAGCTGTGCCAATGAAAATTGATCAAACTTGGTACGGACCCTGGACCGCGGGGCCTTCGGGAGGTTATACATCGGATGACCATGCAAAGATCCGATGTTATTCCCCTGGGGGCGCACATGAGTCTGACCGTCATGGATTTCGAGGTCGACGACATCCGGTTTCCCACCTCGGAACAGCTGGACGGCTCGGACGCCATGAACCCCGACCCCGACTACTCCGCCGCCTATGTCGTCCTGCGTACGGACGGGGCGGGCGTGGAGGGGCACGGCTTCTGCTTCACCATCGGCCGGGGCAACGATGTCATGGCCGCGGCCATCGAGGCGCTCCGGTCCTACGTCGTGGGACGCCCCGCCCCGCGCACCGCCGCGGACCTCGCCGCCCTGTACCACGGGCTCACGCACGACTCCCAGCTGCGCTGGCTCGGCCCGGAGAAGGGCGTGATGCACATGGCGGCCGGAGCCGTCGTCAACGCGGCCTGGGACCTCGCGGCGAAACTGGCGGGGAAGCCCGTCTGGCAGTTCCTCGCGGGGATGACCCCGGAGGAGCTCGTCTCCCTCGTCGACTTCCGCTACCTCAGCGACGCCCTCACCCCGCAGGAGGCGCTCGGCATCCTCCGCGCCGCCGAGCCGGGCCGCGCCGAGCGCGCCGGGAGGCTGCTGGCCGAGGGCTATCCGGCGTACACCACGTCGCCGGGCTGGCTGGGATACGACGACGAGAAGCTCGTGCGCCTGGCCAAGGAGGCCGTCGCGGACGGGTTCACCCAGATCAAGCTGAAGGTCGGCGGTGATATGGACGACGACATCCGCAGACTCACGCTCGCCCGCCAGGCCGTGGGCCCCGGCATCCGGATCGCCGTCGACGCCAACCAGCGCTGGGACGTCGCCGACGCCGTGGAGTGGATGAACGCGCTCGCCCCGTACGACCCGTACTGGATCGAGGAGCCGACCAGCCCCGACGACGTGCTCGGTCACGCCGCCATCCGTGCCGGGCAGCCCGTCAAGGTCGCCACCGGCGAACACATCGCCAACCGGGTCGTGTTCAAGCAGCTGCTCCAGGCCGGCGCGGTCGACTTCGTCCAGATCGACGCCGCACGCGTCGCCGGGGTCAACGAGAACCTCGCGGTCCTGCTGCTCGCCGCCAAGTTCGGCGTCCCGGTCTGCCCGCACGCCGGCGGCGTCGGGCTGTGCGAACTGGTCCAGCACCTCTCCATGTTCGACTACGTCGCGGTCTCCGGCAGCTGGGAGGACCGTGTCATCGAATACGTCGACCATCTCCACGAGCACTTCGCCGACCCGGCCGTCGTGGAGAACGGCCGCTATGTCACCCCCCGGGGACCGGGCTTCTCGGCCCGGATGCTCCCCGCCTCGATCGCCGCACACCGCTACCCCCAGGGCCTCGTCTGGCAGGCCCCCCGCACACCCGAGGAGACCGACCGATGACCGGTACGCAGGATTTCGAGGGACTGTCCGCCCTGGTGACGGGCGGCGCATCCGGTATCGGGGCCGCCGTGGCGACCCTGCTGCTCGCCCGGGGGGCGCGCGTCGCCGTACTCGACCTCGATCCCAAGGGCGCCCCTGAGGGGGCACTCGCTCTCGAGGCCGATGTCACCGACGACGACGCCGTGCGGAACGCCGTCGAACGCGCCGCCGCGGAGCTGGGCGGCCTGCACACCCTGGTGTCCAACGCGGGGATCGGCTCGATCGGCACCGTCGAGGACAACGCCGACGCGGAATGGACCCGCGTACTGGACATCAACGTGCTGGGCATGGTCCGCACCGCCCGCCACGCGCTGCCGCATCTGCGCCGCGCCGCCGCCGTGCGGCCGGGCGCCGTGTCGATCACCCAGACCTGCTCCATCGCCGCGACCGCCGGGCTGCCGCAGCGCGCGCTCTACAGCGCGAGCAAGGGCGCCGTGCTCTCCCTCACCCTCGCTATGGCCGCCGACCACGTCCGCGAGGGGATCAGGGTCAACTGCGTCAATCCCGGCACCGCCGACACCCCCTGGATCGGCCGGCTGCTCGGCCAGGCCGAGGACCCGACCGCCGAACGCGCCGCCCTCGACGCCCGCCAGCCGCTGGGCAGGCTGGTCTCCGCCGACGAGGTGGCGGCCGCGATCGGCTATCTCGCCAGTCCCGCCGCAGCCTCCGTGACGGGCACCGCACTGGCCGTCGACGGCGGAATGCAGGGCCTGCGCCTGCGCCCCGCCGACAGCTGACCGCAAGGGGACGGCCCTGGGGCCTGTGGGCCCTGCCCGTCGTACCACCCGCAACCCAGCACATGCCAACGGATCTCCGAGCCGGTACTCCACAAAGGAACGGGACACCAATGAGAGTGCGTACGACGAGTGCGGCGGCCTGCACCGTACTGCTGGCCGTCACCGCCCTCGCGGGCTGCAACCGCGAGGGTGCGGACGACGGCGCGGGCGGCGGGAAGGTCGGCATCGACCTGCCGCGCAGCGACAGCGACTTCTGGAACTCCTACCAGAACTACGTCGAGAAGGGGGTCAAGGGCGGCGAGGTGGAGGCGCTGCCCCTGACCAACTCGCAGAACGACATCGGCAAGCTGGTCGCCAACGTCCAGACCTTCAGCGACCAGGGTGCCGAGGCCGTGGTGATGGCCCCGCAGGACACCGGTGCGATAGCCGAGTCGCTCAGCAGTCTGAACGAGAAGAAGATCCCGGTCGTCAGCGTCGACACCCGCCCCGACAAGGGCGACGTCTACATGGTGGTGCGGGCCGACAACAAGGCGTACGGGACCAACGCCTGCAAGTACCTCGGCGAGCAGCTGAAGGGCAAGGGCAAGGTCGTCGAGTTCCAGGGCGACCTCTCCTCGATCAACGGCCGTGACCGGTCCGAGGCCTTCAAGGCCTGCATGGACAAGGACTTCCCGGACATCGAGGTGTTCGAGCTCGCCACCGACTGGAAGGGCGACGTCGCCTCCGCGAAGCTCCAGTCGACACTGGCCGCGCACCCCGACATCAACGGCATCTACATGCAGGCGGGCGGCGTCTTCCTGCAGCCGACCCTCGCGCTCCTGGAGCAGAAGAAGCTGCTGAAGCCCGCCGGTTCGCCGGGCCACATCACCATCATCTCCAACGACGGCATCCCGGAGGAGTTCGACGCCATCAAGGCCGGGAAGATCGACGCGACGATCTCCCAGCCCGCCGACCTGTACGCGAAGTACGCGCTGTACTACGCCCGGGCGGCGCTGGACGGGAAGACCTTCGAGGAGGGTCCGACCGACCACGACTCCACCGTCATCAAGATTCCGAACGGCCTGGAGGACCAGCTCCCCGCGCCGCTGGTGACCAAGGACAACGTCGACGACCCGAAACTGTGGGCCAATCAGCTGGAGAAGAAGAAGTAGCCATGGACCAGGCACCTCCACCTGCCGTACAGGCGGAAGGCGTTGTCAAACGCTTCGGACCGACCGTCGCTCTGGACGGGGTGAAGCTCACCGTGCAGCCGGGTGAGTCGCATGCCCTCGTCGGCCGCAACGGCGCGGGCAAGTCGACCCTGGTCAGTGTCCTCACCGGACTCCACAGGGCGGACGCGGGCACGGTCACGTTCGGCGGGGAGCCCGCGCCCGCCTTCGGGGACACCACGGCCTGGCAGTCGAAGGTCGCCTGCGTCTACCAGAAGTCCATGATCGTCCCCGATCTGACCGTCGCGGAGAACCTCTTCCTCAACCGGTTCGACGACAAAGCCCGCTGGATCAGCTGGGGGCGGCTGCGCAGGCGCGCTGAGCAGCTACTCGCCGACTACGGCGTTCAGGTCGACCCGAACACCCGGGCGCGCGACCTCGCCGTCGAGCAGCGGCAGTTCGTCGAGATCGCCCGCGCGCTGTCCTTCGGTGCACGGCTGATCATCCTCGACGAGCCGACCGCCCAGCTCGACGCCCGGGGCATCGGACGGCTCTTCGACAAGCTCCGGGAACTGCGGAGCCAGGGAGTGGCTTTCCTCTTCATCTCCCACCATCTGCAGGAGGTGTACGAGCTCTGCACCGCGGTCACCGTCTACCGCGACGCCTGCCACGTCCTCACCGCCCCGGTGGCCGATGTGGCGAAGACGGAGCTGGTGGCGGCGATGACGGGCGAGAAGTCCGCAGGCGCCGTCGCCTGGCACGCCGCCGGCACCGCCACGTCACCCGACGCATCGGTGGAGCCTGTCCTGCGCACCGAGGGGCTCACCCTGGAGGGCCGGTTCGAACCGCTGGATCTCCAGGTGCGCCCCGGCGAGGTGCTCGGCCTGGCCGGCTCCGCGGCCAGTGGCAACACCGCACTGGGCGAGGTCCTGGCCGGCATGCGCAAGGCAGACGGCGGCACGGTCCGGGTGCACGGCGAGGCCGTGCGTTCGGGAAGCGTGCCGCACGCCCTGGCCGCCGGGATCGGCTACATCCCCGAGGACCGGCACGATCAGGGCCTGGTCGTGCAACGCAGCGTCGCCGAGAACGCGACCCTCACGGTCACCGATCAGCTCGGCCCCTGGGGGACCGTACTGCCCTCCCGTACGCGGGAGTTCGCCCGGTCCATGATCGAGTCGCTGGACATCAAGACCCAGGGGCCCGAACAGCCCGTCTCCGGGCTCTCCGGCGGCAACCAGCAGAAGGTGGTCGTCGCCCGCGCACTGGCCCGCAGACCCAGCGTGCTGGTGGCGGTCCGGCCGACCGCGGGGGTGGACGTCAAGTCCAAGGACTCGCTCCTCGGGGTCGTCAGGAAGGTCGCCGAAGAGGGCAGTGCCGCAGTCGTCGTCTCGGACGAGCTGGACGATCTGCGGGTCTGCGACCGGGTGCTCGCCCTGTTCCACGGGCGCGTGGTCGCCACGTTCGCAAGCGGGTGGACCGACGGGGAACTCGTCGCCGCCATGGAAGGTGTGGGGGAGAGGGAATGACCGGCACGATACGGCCGTCCACGGCCGACGACCTCAACGGGACAGCGAAGGGCGACGAGAGCCCGCTGAGCCGGCTCAAGCTGATCCGGTGGAGCGACTTCTCGCTGGTACCGGTGATCCTGGTGCTGATGGTGATCGGCTTCATCGTCTCGCCGGTCTTCCTCACCTCGGACAACCTGATCAGCGTCGTCCAGCAGTCCTCCGAGCTCAGCCTGCTGGTCCTGGGCCAGGCGCTGATTCTGATCTGCGGGCGGATGGACCTGTCGCTGGAGTCGACGATCGGCATCGCGCCCGTCGTCGCCATGTGGCTGGTCCTGCCCTCCGAGGGCGGCCGCTTCGCCGGTCTCGGGGCGCTCCCGACGTGGACGGCGATCCCGCTCTGTCTGCTGGTCGGCCTCGCCATCGGGGCGATCAACGGCTTCCTGATGCTGAGACTGCGGGTCAACGGCTTCATCGCCACGCTGGGCATGCTGACCATGCTGCGCGGACTTCACATCGGCATCACCGAGGGCAAGTCCATCACCGACGTCCCGGAGTCCTTCCGCTACCTCGGCAAGACCTCGTGGCTCGGTGCGCCCGCCGCGGTCTGGATCTGCCTGGTGCTCTTCGCGGTCGGCGGCGCGGCCCTGGCCTGGCTGCGGCACGGACGCTCGCTGTACGCGATCGGCGGCAACCCGGAAGCGGCCCGCGCCGCCGGAATCAGGGTCGACCGGGTCACCTGGACCGTGCTCGCCATCGGCAGTCTGCTGGCGGCCTTCGCGGGCATCCTCTACACCGGCCACTACGGTGCGGTCGCCGCGACGCAGGGCAACGGCTGGATCTTCCAGGTGTTCGCCGCGGCGGTCATCGGCGGCATCAGCCTCAAGGGCGGCCGCGGCACCCTGTTCGGTGCGCTGACCGGCGTACTGACGCTTCAGCTGGTGGTCAACGTGATGACCCTGGGCGGCGTCCCGGCCCTCTGGAACCAGTTCCTCAACGGCGCGATCATCATCGTCGCCCTGGTCATCTCCCGCTTCGCGAGCGGGGAGAAGCAGGACTGAGCGCCGAGGCCCGGGGGTGCGGCCCCCGGGCCGATACGTCTACAGCGTCGACCGCAGCCACTGTTCCACGCTAGCCACATGCACCGTGGCCCAGGACCGGGCCGCCTCCGCGTCCCGGTCCCGCAGCGCGGCCAGAATCGCCCGGTGCTCACGCAGGGTGCGGCCGACCGCGTCCTCCTGGGTCAGCCCGCGCCACACCCTGGCCCGGGTGGTCGGGCCCGACAGGCCGTCCAGCAGGGAGCACAGCACGGAATTGCCGCACGTCTGGACGATGCCCCGGTGGAACTCCAGATCGCCTGCGACCAGCTCCTCCACCGAGGGCTCGGGGCCCAGGGCGTCCAGTTGGGCGTCAAGGGCGTCCAGCTGCTCCTCCGTGATGCGCAGGGCCGCCATCCCCGTGGCGGCCGGCTCCAGGATCCGGCGTACCGCGAAGAACTCCAGCACCGTGTCGTCGCGGTGGAAGTCCACCACGAAACTGAGCGCCTCCAGGAGCAGCTGCGGGTCCAGGCTGGTGACGTAGGTGCCGTCGCCCTGACGGACGTCGAGGATCCGGATCAGCGACAGCGCGCGCACCGCCTCGCGCAGCGAGTTGCGTGACAGGCCCAGCTCGGCCGCGAGTTCGCTCTCCTTGGGAAGCCGGTCTCCCGGGGCCAGGGCACCTGAGACGATCATTCCCTTGATCTTCTCGATCGCTTCATCGGTGACGGCCATAGGGGGCCTCCTCGCACACAAGACATCCGATGTATGTCCTCCATTATGCGGCCCGCAACCGGCGCCGTGCCCCCGCCCGGTCACAGGCCCCGTGTCCGCGATCAGCAGGCCGCCGGACCCCGCCGCGAGCCCGGGGAGTTGAGGCCGGTCGCCGAACCGTGCCGGACCCGCGGGGGACCGGCGTACGGACGCGCCACGGTAACGAAGGGGGGGGGGGGCCCCCCCGCCCCCCCCCCGGTTACCCACCGCCCCGCGCCGCGCCCCCCCCCCGAGAAAACGCGACCCCAGCCCCCGGCGGCACCGCGGCGCCGGCCCC
>NZ_JBIWKH010000007.1:0-302195 GCF_044765585.1 Streptomyces sp. NPDC102441 | reverse complement strand
CGGGCGCGGGGGTTTTTGGGGCGGGGCCCCTCCCGGTCCCGCCCCGGGGGGGCCCGGGGTTCGGCCCGCCCCCGGTAACCGCGGGGGGGGCCCCCCCCGCCCCCCCCCCTTCGTTACCCCTGCGGACCGTCAGCGCCCGTCGGCGAGTACGTCCTCGACCCTGGCCCGGATCTCGTCCGTGGCCAGGCCCCGGATCGTCAGCGTGGTCCGGCGGCGCAGCACGTCGTCCGCGGTCTCGGCCCACTCGCGGTCACGCGCGTACGCGACCTGCGCCCAGATCTCCGGGGCGTCGGGGTGGACGCGCTCGGCGAGTGCCGGGTTCTCGTTGGCCAGGCGCGCGATGTCGAAGGCGAGCGAGCCGTAGTGGGTCGCGAGGTGCCGGGCCGTGTCGGCGGACATCCGCGGCCCCGGCGTACCACCGTCGGCCAGCAGCCGGTGCGCGACCGCGTTCGGGTTGGCGATACCGGGCAGCGGCACCTTCTTCGGCAGCTGTGCCATCGGCTCCATGTCCTCGCCGAGAGGATGCCCCGGCAGCTCGGCCAGCTTGTTCATCACCGTACGGCCGATGTGACGGAATGTCGTCCACTTGCCGCCCGCGACCGACAGCATCCCGCCGCGGCCCTCGGTCACGACCGTCTCGCGCTTGGCCTTGGACGTGTCACCGGGACCGCCGGGCAGCACCCGCAGCCCCGCGAAGGAGTACGTGATCAGATCGCGGGACAGCTGCTGGTCCCGGACGGAGAACGCCGCCTCGTCGAGGATCTGTGCCGTGTCCTTCTCGGTGACCGCGACATCGGCCGGGTCGCCCTCGTACTCCTCGTCGGTCGTACCGAGCAGCAGCATGTCCTCCCACGGCAGGGCGAACGTGATCCGGTACTTGTCGATCGGCGTCGCCAGCGCGGCCTTCCACGGGCGGGTGCGCTTGAGGACGAGGTGGGCGCCCTTGGACAGACGGATGGAGGGCGCGGAGGTGGGGTCCTCCAGCTTCCTCAGGTGATCGACCCACGGGCCGGTGGCGTTCAGCACGAGCCGGGCGTTCACGCCGAACTCCGTGCCGTCCTGACGGTCCTCCAGGTCGGCCCCCGTGACACGGCCCTTGGTGAACCGCAGCCCGGTCACCGCGGCGTGGTTGAGGACGACGGCGCCCGCGTCGACGGCCGCGCGGACCGTCATCAGCGCCATCCGGGCGTCGTTCATCTGGTCGTCGCCGTAGACCGCGACGGCCTTCAGGTTGTCCGTACGCAGCTCGGGTACATCGCGCGCGGCGCGGGACGGGCTGATCACGTGTCCGACGCCGTCACCGAACGCGGACAGCGCCGAGTAGGCGAAGACACCCGCGCCCAGCTTGGCGGCGCCGTGCGGCCCGCCCTTGTAGACGGGCAGGTAGAAGGTGAGCGGGTTGGCCAGGTGCGGGGCGACCTGACGGGACACCGCGCGCCGCTCGAAGTGGTTCTCGGCGACCAGCTTCACCGCGCCGGTCTGCAGGTAGCGCAGACCGCCGTGGAGCAGCTTGGAGGAGGCCGAGGAGGTGGCGCCGGCGAAGTCGCCGGCGTCCACCAGTGCCACCCGCAGTCCGGACTGCGCGGCATGCCAGGCGGTGGAGATGCCCAGGATGCCGCCGCCGATCACCAGGAGGTCGTACGTCGCCTTGGAAAGCTGCTCCCGGGTTTCGGCACGGCTCGGGAGGGAGCCGGAGGCCGGATGCGTCCCGAGGGCGGGGACGCTCTGCAGGGTGGTCATGTCGATTGCTCCTCAGATCTCTTCGTCCTCGATCCAGCCCATGGTCCGTTCGACGGCCTTGAGCCAGCTCTTGTACTCGCGGTCACGTGCGGCCGCGTCCATGCGGGGTGTCCACTCGGCGGCACGGCGCCAGTTGGCGCGCAGCGCGTCGGTGTCCGGCCAGAAGCCGACGGCGAGGCCGGCGGCATAGGCGGCGCCGAGGCAGGTGGTCTCGGCGACCATGGGGCGCACCACGGGCGCGTCCAGGAAGTCGGAGAGCGTCTGCATCAGCAGGTTGTTGGAGGTCATGCCGCCGTCGACCTTGAGCGCGGCCAGTTCGACGCCGGAGTCCTTGGTCATGGCGTCGCTGATCTCGCGGGTCTGCCATGCGGTGGCCTCGAGCACGGCGCGGGCGATGTGCGCCTTGGTCACGTACCGGGTGAGACCGGCGATGACACCGCGGGCGTCGGGGCGCCAGTACGGGGCGAACAGACCGGAGAACGCGGGCACGAAGTACGCGCCGCCGTTGTCCTCGACGGAGGAGGCGAGCGTCTCGATCTCGGCCGCGGACTTGATCAGGCCCATCTGGTCGCGCATCCACTGCACCAGCGAACCGGTGACGGCGATGGACCCCTCGAGGGCGTACACCGGCTTCTGGTCACCGATCTGGTAGCCGACGGTCGTCAGCAGTCCGTTGTACGAGTTGACCGGGGTGTGGCCGGTGTTCATCAGCATGAAGGTGCCGGTGCCGTACGTGGACTTGGCCTCGCCCTGGGCGAAACAGGTCTGGCCGAACAGGGCGGCCTGCTGGTCGCCGAGCGCGGAGGCCACCGGGATGCCGTCGAGTACGCCGCCCTTGGCGGTGCCGTACACCTCGGCGGAGGAGCGGATCTCCGGAAGTACGGAGGCTGGGATCTCCAGCGACTGGACGATCTTGTCGTCCCACTGCATCGAGTGGAGGTTCATCATGAGGGTGCGCGAGGCGTTCGTGACGTCGGTGACGTGGACGCCGCCGTCGGTGCCGCCGGTCAGATTCCAGATGACCCAGGAGTCCATGGTCCCGAAGAGGATGTCGCCCCGCTCCGCGCGCTCACGCAGCCCCTCGACGTTGTCGAGCAGCCAGCGCACCTTCGGGCCGGCGAAGTACGACGCGAGCGGCAGTCCCGTCTCGCGGCGGAAGCGGTCCTGGCCGACGTTGCGGCCGAGCTCCTTGCAGAGCGCGTCGGTGCGGGTGTCCTGCCAGACGAGGGCGTTGTGGACGGGCTCACCGGTGTTCTTGTCCCAGAGCAGAGTGGTCTCGCGCTGGTTGGTGATGCCGATCGCCTTGACGTCGGCCGAGGTGATGCCGGCCTTGACGACGGCGCTGGCGACGACCTCCTGGACGTTCTCCCAGATCTCCTTCGCGTCGTGCTCGACCCAGCCCGGCTTGGGGAAGATCTGCTCGTGTTCCTTCTGGTCGACGGAGACGATCCGGCCGTCCTTGTCGAAGACGATGCAGCGGCTGGACGTGGTGCCCTGGTCGATGGCCGCGATGAACGGGCCGGTGGTGTGTGCGTCGGTCACGGTTGGCTCCCGGAAGTCTGTGTGGTGCGGAGGGTGAGGGCTCAGGCGAAGGCGAGGTTGTAGAGCCCGCCGGCGAGTGCGCCCCCGATGAGCGGTCCTACCACCGGTACCCAGGCGTAGCCCCAGTCCGACCCGCCCTTGTTCGGCAGAGGCAGCAGCGCGTGCACGATGCGCGGGCCGAGGTCGCGCACCGGGTTGATCGCGTAACCGGTCGGGCCGCCGAGCGACAGACCGATGCTGACGACCACCAGCGCGGTGATCAGAGCACCGAGGGCGCCGAGCCCGTTGCCCTCGTCGTTGAGGCCCTGGGTGAGGATCGCCAGGATCAGTACGAAGGTGGCGATGATCTCCGTGACCACGTTCTGCACCGCGTGCCGGATCTCCGGGCCCGTGGTGAAGATGCCGAGCACCGGGCCGGCCTTCGGGGCCGACGCCTGGTCGACCAGGCCTTCTTCGGCCGGCTGGTCCTTCACGATCTCGGGGTCGGTGAGGTGCGCGTGGAACTGGCCGTAGTAGACGGCCCAGACGAGCACGGCACCGATCATCGCCCCGAGGAGCTCGGAGAAGAGATACAGGGGTACATCGCTCCACGCGGTGCCGCCCTCGATCGCGAGGCCGATCGTGACCGCGGGATTGAGGTGGGCACCGGACACGCCGGAGGCTATGTAGGCGCCGGTCAGTACGGCGAAGCCCCACCCGAAGGTGACGGCCAGCCAGCCGGCGTTGTGCGCCTTGGAGCGCTTGAGCGTGACGGCGGCACAGACACCGCCGCCGAGCAGTACGAGTACGGCGGTACCGATGGTCTCGCCGATGAAGATGTCGGAGCTGGACACCCGTGACTCCTTTGTCCTTCGTCCAGGGGAAGGCGAAACACCGGGTCCCTCCGGTGGATCGCGCCCCAGGTGGGTACCCAGTCGGTAGGCACTTCACCTGTAGGGCTTGACCGGCCCTCGGCACTGTCACACCCTAACGCGTATTGCCGTTAGGTGTTCGGCAATGCCGACCGGTGAACGGCAATGTTTCTCCCCGATGAACGGTGCGTCAAGGGGTGTGTGACGCGCGACTCGATCGTTACCGGCGTCGCGGGGGTGCTCAGAAGCGCCCGGCGCCCAGATCCCGGGAGACGGCACGGGCGCAGTCCCGTACGGCAGCGACGAGCTCGGGCCGCAGCTCACCGCCGGAGCAGACACGCTCCACCGCGCCCGTCACGGCGACGGCGCCGACCGGCATCCTGCGGCGGTCGTGGATGGGGGCGGCCGCCGCCGCGACGCCCTCCCAGGTCTCCTCGACGTCCGCCGCCCAGCCCTGTGCGCGGATCAGGCCGAGCAGTGACTCGAACTCCTCGTCGCCCGTGACGGTGCGCGGCGTGAAGGACCGCCGCTCCACCTCGGTGGCCTCGCTGTGCGCGACCGGGTCGTAGGCGGCGAGGACCTTGCCCAGGGCGGTGGAGTGCAGCGGCTGCATGGCCCCGACCTCGAGCACCTGGCGGCTGTCGTCGGGGCGGAAGACATGGTGGACGATCAGCACTCCGTGCTGGTGCAGCACGCCCAGGTGGACGCTCTCGCCGCTGGAGCGCGCCAGGTCGTCGGTCCACACCAGCGCGCGGGCGCGCAGCTCGTGCACGTCGAGGTAGCTGTTGCCCAGGCGCAGCAGCTCGGCGCCCAGCTGATAGCGGCCGGACGCGGGGTCCTGCTCGACGAAGCCCTCGTGCTGGAGGGTGCGCAGAATGCCGTGCGCGGTACCTTTGGCCAGACCCAGCGACGACGAGATGTCGGACAGGCCGAGCCGACGCTCGCCGCCTGCCAGCAGCCGCAGCATCGCGGCTGCCCGCTCGAGCGACTGGATGTTCTTCGCCATCGCGCCCTACTCCTCCACCTCGGTTCGACAATGCTGAACACTATCGGTCGATGCCGACCTCTGTCCGGCGGCGCGAAGATTATGCGTCACCCGGGGAGCGGGTGCGTTCCCGGCACAGCATGCAGTCCGTCCCGTGGGACGCGATGCCCGGCCCGGGCGCCTCCCCGCTACGCTGGCCGCGTGCCCCCTCTGCAGAGAAGGGCGCGAAGCCGACAGCCGTCGCATCCCAGGGAGAACATCCATGGCCTCGTTGCCGACCCCCACAGCTGACAGCCGGACCCGAGCCGCAGCGCTCCGGGAGGCGCTCGCCACCCGGGTCGTGGTGGCAGACGGTGCCATGGGCACCATGCTCCAGGCCCAGGACCCCACTCTCGAGGACTTCGAGGACCTCGAGGGCTGCAACGAGATCCTGAACGTCACGCGCCCGGACATCGTCCGCTCGGTGCACGAGGAGTACTTCGCGGTCGGAGTGGACTGTGTCGAGACGAACACCTTCGGAGCCAACGCCTCCGCCCTGGGTGAGTACGACATCCCCGGCAGGATCCACGAGCTCTCCGAGGCCGGCGCGGGCATCGCCCGCGAGGTCGCCGACCGGTTCACCGAATCCACCGGACAGCAGCGCTGGGTGCTCGGTTCCATCGGCCCCGGCACCAAGCTGCCGACGCTGGGCCACGCCCCCTACACGGTCCTGCGCGACGGCTTCCAGGAGAACGCCGAGGGGCTGATCGCCGGCGGCGCCGACGCGCTCATCATCGAGACCACGCAGGACCTCCTGCAGACCAAGGCGGCCGTGCTCGGCGCGCGGCGCGCCCTGGAGGCGATGGGCAGCGACCTCCTCGTGCTGTGCTCGCTGGCCTTCGAGACCACCGGCACCATGCTGCTCGGGTCCGAGATCGGTGCCGCCCTGACCGCGCTCGAACCGCTCGGTGTCGACATGATCGGCCTGAACTGCTCGACCGGCCCCGCGGAGATGAGCGAGCACCTGCGCTACCTCACCCGCCACTCCCGCATCCCGCTGCTCTGCATGCCGAACGCGGGCCTGCCGGTGCTCACCAAGGACGGCGCGCACTTCCCGCTCGACGCCGAGGGCCTGGCCGACGCCCAGGAGACCTTCGTCCAGGAGTACGGGCTCTCGCTCGTCGGCGGCTGCTGCGGCACGACGCCGGAACACCTGCGGCAGCTCGTCGAACGCGTCCGGGGCGCCGGGATCACCAGCCGTACGCCGAGCCCCGAGCCCGGCGCGGCCTCGCTGTACCAGACCGTCCCGTTCCGCCAGGACACCTCGTACCTCGCGATCGGCGAGCGTACGAACGCCAACGGATCCAAGAAGTTCCGCGAGGCCATGCTCGACGCACGCTGGGACGACTGCGTGGAGATGGCCCGCGACCAGATCCGTGAGGGCGCGCACATGCTCGACCTCTGCGTCGACTACGTGGGGCGCGACGGCGTCGCCGACATGGAGGAGCTGGCCGGCCGTTTCGCCACCGCCTCCACCCTGCCGATCGTGCTCGACTCCACCGAGCTGCCCGTCCTGCGCGCCGGTCTGGAGAAGCTGGGCGGCCGCGCGGTGCTCAACTCGGTCAACTACGAGGACGGCGACGGCCCCGAGTCCCGCTTCGCCAAGGTCAGCGGGCTGGCCTCCGAGCACGGTGCCGCGCTGATCGCGCTGACGATCGACGAGGAGGGCCAGGCCCGCACCGTCGAGCACAAGGTCGCCATCGCCGAGCGGCTCATCGAGGACCTCACCACCAACTGGGGCATCCACGAGTCGGACATCCTCATCGACTGTCTGACCTTCACCATCTGCACGGGCCAGGAGGAGTCCCGCAAGGACGGGATCGCCACGATCGGTGCCATCCGCGAGCTGAAGCGGCGCCACCCCGACGTGCAGACCACGCTGGGTCTGTCCAACATCTCCTTCGGTCTGAACCCGGCCGCCCGCGTCATCCTGAACTCCGTCTTCCTGGACGAGTGCGTGAAGGCGGGCCTGGACTCCGCGATCGTGCACGCCTCCAAGATCCTGCCGATCGCCCGGCTGGAGGAGGAGCAGGTCAAGGTCGCCCTCGACCTCATCCACGACCGCCGGGAAGAGGGCTACGACCCGCTGCAGCGGCTCATGGAGCTCTTCGAGGGCGTCAACATGAAGTCGATGAAGCAGGGCAGGGCCGAGGAGCTCCTCGCCCTTCCGCTGGACGAGCGGCTCCAGCGCCGCATCATCGACGGCGAGAAGAACGGCCTGGAGGCGGACCTCGACGAGGCGCTGCTGACCAGGCCCGCGCTCAAGATCGTCAACGACACCCTGCTGGCGGGCATGAAGGTCGTGGGCGAGCTCTTCGGCTCCGGCCAGATGCAGCTGCCCTTCGTGCTGCAGTCCGCCGAGGTCATGAAGGGTGCGGTGGCCCACCTCGAACCGCACATGGAGAAGACCGACGACGACGGCAAGGGCACCATCGTGCTGGCCACGGTCCGTGGTGACGTCCACGACATCGGCAAGAACCTCGTCGACATCATCCTGTCCAACAACGGCTTCAACGTGGTCAACCTGGGCATCAAGCAGCCCGTCTCCGCGATCCTGGACGCCGCCGAGGAACACCGCGCCGACGTCATCGGCATGTCGGGCCTCCTGGTGAAGTCGACCGTGATCATGAAGGAGAACCTGCAGGAGCTGAACCAGCGCAAGATGGCGGCCGACTACCCGGTGATCCTCGGCGGAGCGGCTCTGACCAGGGCCTACGTCGAACAGGACCTGCACGAGATCTACGAGGGCGAGGTCCGCTACGCCCGCGACGCGTTCGAGGGCCTGCGGTTGATGGACGCCCTCATCGCGGTCAAGCGCGGTGTCCCGGGCGCCAGCCTCCCCGAGCTGAAGCAGCGCCGTGTGCCCAAGCGGGACACGCCGGTGATCGAGGCCGACGAGCCGGAGGACGGTGTGCGGTCCGACGTCTCGGTCACCAACCCGGTCCCCGAGCCGCCGTTCTGGGGGACCCGGGTCGTCAAGGGCATCCAGCTCAAGGAGTACGCCTCCTGGCTGGACGAGGGCGCCCTCTTCAAGGGCCAGTGGGGCCTCAAGCAGGCCCGGGCCGGTGACGGGCCGACGTACGAGGAGCTCGTGGAGCAGGAGGGCCGGCCGCATCTGCGTGGCTGGCTCGACAAGCTGCACACCGAGAACCTGCTGGAAGCCGCCGTCGTCTACGGCTACTTCCCCTGCGTCTCCAAGGGCGACGACCTGATCCTCCTGCACGAGGACGGTTCGGAGCGCACCCGCTTCACCTTCCCGCGCCAGCGCCGCGGCCGCCGCCTCTGCCTCGCGGACTTCTTCCGCCCCGAGGAGTCGGGGGAGACCGACGTGGTCGGCCTCCAGGTCGTCACGGTCGGCTCCAGGATCGGCGGGGCCACCGCCCAGCTCTTCGAGGCGAACTCCTACCGCGACTACCTGGAGCTGCACGGGCTGTCCGTGCAGCTGGCCGAGGCGCTCGCCGAGTACTGGCACGCACGGGTCCGCAGCGAGCTCGGCTTCGCCGGCGAGGACCCCTCCGAGGTCGAGGACATGTTCGCGCTGAAGTACCGCGGCGCGCGCTTCTCGCTGGGCTACGGGGCGTGCCCCGACCTGGAGGACCGGGCGAAGATCGCCGAGCTCCTGGAGCCCGAGAGGATCGGGGTGAAGCTCTCCGAGGAGTTCCAGCTGCACCCCGAGCAGTCCACCGACGCGATCGTCATCCACCACCCGGACGCGAAGTACTTCAACGCACGGTAGGACACCGTTCAACGCGCGGTAAGGCACTGTTCCGCGCGCCGTGCGGGCACGAGTCGTAGACTTGTCGGTCCAGTGCAGGCCGGTCGCCGTTCCCACCGGGAAGGCGGCCGGCCTTCTCGTCCCTCATGGAGGTGTGCCGGATGACCAGTACGGTCCCCGCGTCCCTGACCCGCACGGCCGAAGGGTCGGCGCTCCAGGCCGTCCTTCTCGACATGGACGGCACACTGGTCGACACCGAAGGATTCTGGTGGGACGTGGAGGTCGAGGTCTTCGCCGACCTCGGCCACCGGCTCGACACGGCCTGGCGCGAGGTGGTGGTCGGCGGCCCGATGACCCGCAGCGCGGGCTATCTCATCGAGGTCACCGGGGCCGACATCGCCATCGAGGAACTCACGGTGCTGCTCAACGACCGCTTCGAGAAGCGCATCGGACGCGGTGTACCGCTGATGCCGGGCGCCGGGCGGCTGCTCGCCGAACTCGCCGCGCACGAGGTGCCCACCGCCCTGGTCTCCGCCTCGCACCGGCGCATCATCGACCGGGTCCTGGACTCGGTGGGCCGTCACCACTTCGCGCTCACGGTCGCGGGGGACGAGGTGGCCCGCACGAAGCCCCACCCCGACCCCTACCTCGCGGCTGCGGCGGGCTTCGGGGCGGATCCCTGGCGCTGTGCGGTCATCGAGGACACCGCCACAGGTGTCGCCGCCGCCGAGGCGGCGGGCTGCCGGGTCGTGGCCGTGCCGTCGGTGGCGCCGATCGCGCCCGCGCCGGGGAGAGTGGTCGTGCCCTCTCTGGAGCAGGTGGACCTCGCCTTTCTGCGGGGTCTGGTCGGCGATGAGTGACAGCTGATGCACCGAGGGTGTTCCGGCACTCCATGAATCAGGTCCATGTCAATACGCCCAGGTGGCCCCGGGAGTGACGTTCGTCACCATGCGTGATGTCCGAGGCTCCTCCGGGTCGGCCGGGCTGTCCGTTTCGGGACCCCCATACGTCCGTATTCATGAAGTCGTGTACGAAACATTCCCGGGCGTGACATGGACAACCCGTCATCGGTGATCACCGAGTGGATGCGCGGCCGATCCACACCGGTCAAGTCCCCCTGCGGCGCCTACTAATCTCGGTTTTCTCACATGCCGGAATGAGGGAGAACGTCCAGATGAACCGCAAGACGCTGGTGCTGCCGGCCGTAGTGGGCCTGCTCGCACCCGTGCTGGCCGCCTGCGGAGGGTCGGGCGACGGGGGCGATGCCATCGTGGTCGGGACAACGGACCAGTTCATCGCCACGAAGGACAACCGGGCCCCCCTCGACCCGGCCATCGCCTACGACGCGAGCGTGTGGAACCTGCTGCGCCAGACCGTGCAGACCCTGACCCACATACCGCGTGGCGGCGGCGAGCCCGTGCCCGAGGCGGCCGAGAGCTGTACGTTCACCGACACGGAGAACGAGAGCTACCGCTGCACGCTGCGCGACGGTCTCACCTTCGCGGACGGCACCCCTGTCACCCCGGAGGACGTCAAGTACTCCTTCCAGCGGGTCCTCGACATCAAGGACGAAAGCGGTCCGGTCGGCCTGCTCTCCAACATCGACACGATGGAGACCAAGGGCGAGAACGAGATCGTCTTCCACCTGAAGACCTCGGACGCCACCTTCCCCTACAAGCTCGCCACACCGCCCGCCGGCATCGTCCAGAAGGACAAGTACCCGGCGAAGGGGGCCCGCGAAGGCTTCCAGATCGACGGATCCGGCCCCTACACGATGAAGTCCGAGGTCGAGGGCGACCAGGTCGTCAAGGTGGTCTTCACCAAGAACCCCAAGTACAAGGGTGATCTGAAGGTCAGGAACGAGAAGGTCGAGATGGACCTCTTCCCCGACGCGGCGGCGATGGGCAAGGCGCTCGACGACAAGAAGATCGACATGATGACACGCACCATGTCGCCCGAGCAGTCCCAGGAGATGCTTGAGGAGCCGAAGGACGGTGTGAAGCTCACCGAGATGCCGGGCTTCGCCATCAGTTACCTCGCGTTCGACACCGAGGACCCCTTGGTGAAGAACAAGGCCGTACGCCAGGCCATCGCCCAGGTCATCGACCGCGGGTCCATCGCCAGCAAGGTGTACGGCAGCACCGCCGAGCCGCTCTACTCGCTGATCCCGTCCGGCATCACCAGCCACACCAACTCGTTCTACAACAAGTACGGTGAGCCCGACGTGGACACGGGCGCCGAAATTCTGGACAAGGCCGGCATCAGCACGCCGGTGAAGTTCACGCTGCACTACACGACGGACCACTACGGTCCCGCGACCAAGACGGAGTACGAGGCGCTGGCGAAGCAGCTCAACGACACGAAGCTGTTCGAGGTCGACGTCGAGGGCGCCCCCTGGTCCAAGTTCCGCCCCGCCCAGAAGAAGGGCGAGTACGCCGTGTACGGCATGGGCTGGTTCCCCGACTTCCCGGACCCGGAAACCTACATCGCGCCGTTCCTCGACGAGGACAACTTCCTCAACTCCCCGTACAAGTCGGCCGAGGCGCAGGGCACGCTCATTCCCCAGTCCCGCCGCGAGGCCGACCGCAGCGCCGCGACGCCGACCTTCGAGAAGCTCCAAGACATCGTTGCCAACGACGTTCCCGTGCTCCCGGTCTGGCAGGGCAAGCAGTACGTCGCCTCGCTCGACGAGCTCACCGGCGTGGAGTGGGCCGTCACCTCCTCGGCCGACCTCCAGCTCTGGGAGCTGGGTCGCGGCGAGTCCTGACCCGGATTCACCGAAAGCCGGCGCGGGGGGGGGGGGCGGGGGGCCCCCCGCCCCCCCCCCCCCCGCGCCGGCTTTCCCGCATCAGGTCCTGTCCGGTCGATCGCCGCGGGCCCGCGAAGATCGGCCGGACAGGACCTGGCCCCGTCTCACTGGGCGCCGGGACGCACCAGACCGCTCTCGTACGCGTAGACGGCGGCCTGCACACGGTCGCGCAGGCTCAGCTTCGTCAGCACATGGCCCACGTGCGTCTTGACCGTCGTCTCGCTCACGAACAGGTCCGCCGCGATCTCCGCGTTGGACAGCCCGCGTGCCACCAGCTTCAGCACCTCGACCTCGCGCTCCGTGAGGGTGTGCAGGGCGTCCGGGACGGGGTCCTCGCCCGAGGGCAGATGATCGGCGTACTTGTCGAGCAGCCGGCGCGTGATGCTCGGCGCCAGCATCGCCTCTCCCGCGGCCACCACCCGGATGGCCTGCACCAGCTCCTGGGCCGGTGCGTCCTTCAACAGGAAGCCGCTGGCGCCCGCGCGCAGCGCCTCCACCACGTACTCGTCGAGATCGAACGTCGTCAGCACCAGGACCTTCGCCGGGCCGTCCCGCCCGGGGCCCGTGATCTGACGGGTCGCCTCGACCCCGTCCATCCGCGGCATCCGGATGTCCATGAGCACGACATCGGGCTGCAGGGCCCGCACCTGGTCGATGGCCTGCAGGCCGTCTCCGGCCTCACCGACCACCGCCAGATCACCCTCGGCCTCCAGGATCATCCGGAAACCGGTGCGCAGCAGTGGTTGATCATCGACGAGCAGGACGCGGATAGCCACGTAATCTCCTTAAGGGCCTTCGAGGGCCACGGGCTGGCCGGCCTCGGACCGGACCGGCTCCATTCTGCCCTGCACAGCCTCCACCGATTCGGGCGGGCGCACGGACAGCGGATAGACCGGGGGAGTCCCGCCGAATTCCGGACAGACCGCCCGGTGGTCGCACCAGCCGCACAGCTTCGTCGGTCTCGGCCTCCACTCGCCCGTCTCGGTGGCCAGCCGGATCGCCTCCCACAGCGCCAGCAGCTTGCGCTCCACCCGCTCGAGGTCGGCCGGAACGGGGTCGTACGTCAGGACGTCACCGCTGCCGAGATAGACCAGCTGGAGCCGGCGCGGGACCACGTGCTTCAGGCGCCACACCACCAGGGCGTAGAACTTCATCTGGAACAGCGCACCCTCCGCGTACTCCGGGCGGGGCGCCTTGCCCGTCTTGTAGTCCACGATGCGGACGTCACCCGTCGGGGCCACGTCGACACGGTCGATCACGCCGCGCAGCTTCAGCCCCGAGTCCAGCTCCGTCTCGACGAACAGCTCCCGCTCGGCGGGTTCCAGGCGGGTCGGGTCCTCCAGCGAGAACCACCGCTCCACGAGCCGCTCCGCCTCGCCCAGCCACCCCGCGAGCCGCTCTCCCCCGGGGTCCCCCTCGAAGAGCTCGGTCAGCTCGGGCTTCGACTCCAGCAGCCGGTCCCACTGCCCCGGGATCAGCGCCTTGGCCCTCGGCGCCGTACGGTCCGCCGCCGGGGCGTCGAACAGACGCTCAAGCACCGCATGCACCAGCGTGCCCCGGGTAGCAGCCTCACTGGGCTTCTCGGGGAGCTTGTCGATGACCCGGAAGCGGTACAGCAGGGGGCACTGCATGAAATCGTTCGCGCGCGACGGCGACAGGGACGAGGGTGGCTGAGGCGGGCGCGGTACGGACGTCATGTCGCAGACCCTACGGCCCGCCACTGACACCGAGCGGCATACCATCGACCACAGAGCTCGCACACAGCATGATCGTGGCAAAGGCCACCGACCGAAGGGACCCCGTGGACGAGAGCGGCGACAGCGGGCGCCCGCAGCCCGGCGCAGGGGGCAAGGACCCCGGCACCGGACCGGACAAGGGCAAGCCGCGACGCCCGGCAGACCCGGGAGGCGGCCTCCTCATGGGGCGCCCCTTCGGCGTGCCGGTGTACGTGGCACCGAGCTGGTTCGTCGTCGCGGCTCTGATCACATGGGTCTTCGGCGGACAGCTCGACCGCGTCCTGCCGGAACTCGGCGGAGCCCGCTATCTGGTCGCCCTCTTCTTCGCGATCGCCTTCTACGCGTCCGTGCTCGTCCACGAGCTCGCCCACACAGTCGCCGCCCTGCGCTACAAGCTGCCGGTGCGCCGCATCCAGCTCCAGTTCTTCGGCGGTGTCTCCGAGATCGAGAAGGAGACCGAGACCCCCGGCCGCGAGTTCATCCTCGCCTTCGTGGGCCCCCTGCTCTCCCTCGTGCTCGGCGGCGTCTTCTACGTACCGCTCCAGTTCGTCGAAGCGGGCACCGTCCCCGGCGTGCTCCTCGCGGGGCTGATGGTCTCCAACCTCATCGTGGCCGCCTTCAACCTGCTGCCCGGCCTGCCCCTCGACGGCGGACGCATGCTCCGCGCCGTCGTCTGGAAGATCACCGGCAAGCCCATGAGCGGCACCATCGCCGCCGCGTGGGTCGGCCGGGGCCTGGCCATCACCGTCTTCGTCGGCCTCCCCCTGCTCACCCACACAGGCGCCCTCGGCAGCGCCACCGGTGAGATCAGCGGGTTCGAGACCGTCACCGACGCCCTCCTCGCGGCGATCCTCGCGGCGATCATCTGGACCGGCGCCGGGAACAGCCTGCGGACGGCCCGGCTCCGTGAGCACCTCCCCGAACTGCGCGCCCGTACGCTCACCCGGCGCGCCGTGCCCGTGGAGTCCGCCACCCCGCTCTCCGAGGCACTCCGCCGTGCCAACGAGGCGGGCGCCCGCGCGCTGGTCGTCGTCGACGGGCAGGGCAGCCCCAAGGGCGTCGTCCGGGAGGCGGCCATCGTCGGCGTCCCCGAACACCGCAGGCCCTGGGTGGCCGTCAGCGGCCTCGCCCAGGACCTCACCGACGGCATGAAGGTCCCCGCGGAGCTCGCGGGCGAGGCCCTCCTGGACCGGCTGAAGGCCACCCCGGCCACCGAGTACCTGGTGGTCGAGGAGACCGGTGAGATCTACGGCGTCCTCTCCACCGCCGACGTCGAGCGCGCCTTCATCAAGGCCATGGCCCGTCCCTCGGCCTGACACGCCGGAAAGCGGCCACCGAAATACCGGTAGGCTGCTCGTATGTCCGAACCGACCGGTGCCGCCCGCCGTCGCGGCCCATTCAAAGTCGGGGACCAGGTCCAGCTCACCGACCCCAAGGGACGCCACTACACCTTCACGCTCGAGGCCGGAAAGAACTTCCACACCCACAAGGGTTCTTTCCCGCACGACGAGCTGATCGGTGCTCCCGAGGGCAGTGTTGTCCGTACCACGGGAAACGTCGCCTATCTCGCGCTGCGCCCCCTGCTCCCCGACTACGTCCTGTCCATGCCCCGCGGTGCCGCCGTGGTCTATCCGAAGGACGCGGGCCAGGTCCTGGCCTTCGGTGACATCTTCCCCGGTGCCCGCGTCGTCGAAGCCGGCGTCGGTTCGGGTGCGCTCAGCACCTTCCTGCTCCGCGCCATCGGCGAGCAGGGCATGCTGCACTCCTACGAGCGCCGCGAGGACTTCGCCGAGATCGCCCAGCAGAACGTCGAGCGCTACTTCGGCTCGCCGCACCCGGCCTGGGAGCTCACCGTCGGCGACCTCCAGGACAACCTCTCGGACACCGACGTCGACCGCGTCGTCCTCGACATGCTCGCCCCGTGGGAGTGCCTCGAGGCCGTGTCCAAGGCCCTGGTGCCCGGCGGCATCCTCTGCGCGTACGTCGCGACCACGACCCAGCTCTCGCGGACCGTCGAGTCCATCCGCGAGATCGGCTGCTTCGCGGAACCGCAGCCCTGGGAGTCGATGATCCGCAACTGGCACGTCGAAGGCCTGGCCGTCCGCCCCGACCACCGGATGATCGGCCACACCGGCTTCCTCGTCACCGCGCGCCGGCTCGCGGACGGCGTGGAGCCGCCGCTGCGCCGCCGCCGCCCGTCCAAGGGCGCCTACGGTGACGACTACACCGGTCCCGGCAGCCGGAGCGGCTCCGCCACCGACTGACCCGTGGAACGCGCAAGCGCCGCCGCCGAGTTCCCGGACCGACCCGGGGCCGGCGGCGGCGCTTTCCCGTGGGCGGCGACGACCCCGCCGTTCCCCTCGGGTGTGAGGTGTGGCACGATGCTGGCCACCCCCCGCCCGCCGACATGCCGTCGGCACCGCCTATCCAGGCCTCCAGGAACCACAGGAGACATACCGCGTGCAGACCTCCGCGCTCCCGGACCTCGCGCACACCGACGCCAAGGCGGTGCACTGGCTCGCCACGGCGACGGCGATGGCCGCCGTCGTCGCCGCCGCGGGCCTGCTCCAGCCGGACGCGGCCACCGCGACAGCCTCCGCGTCCGAGCACCGCGTCACTGCGCAGCGAGGGAGCGCGCCCGCCACGAAGGCACCCGACCCGGCCACGGTCACCTTCCCGCTCGACTGCGGCGCCGCCGGACACACGGTGGCCGACAGCGCCGCCGGGGACCTCGACGCGGACGGCGGGCCCGAGACCGTGGCCGTCGTCCGCTGCGCCGCGGGATCGGGCACCCCGCCCAGCGGCATCTACGTCGTGACACAGCTGAGCGGGGCCGCACCCCGGGTCGTGGCGACCCTGGTGGACCCCGCTCAGAAACTGAACGTCACCGACTTCACCGTCCGTGACGGCCAGGTGTCGGCGACCCTGCTCGGCTACTCCTCGGCCGACGTGCCGCGCTGCTGCCCCGACGAGCTGGAGAGCGCCTCCTGGCAGTGGAAGGGCAACGCGTTCATCAGGTCCACAGGCCCCGCGGGCAGCACCGCGCGGGGCGTCTGAGCCCTTACTCTGCGTCGGGGCCGAAGACTTCTACGTTGTCCGAAACGCGACGCACGTGAATGCAGTCGCCGGGGCATTCCTTGGCCGAATCGACGACGTCCTGGAGGAGAGGCAGCGGCACCGGCGTGGTGGCCCCCTTGTTCTGGAGGAGCTCGTCCTCGTCGCTCTTCACGTACGCCAGACCGTCGATGTCCAGCTCGAACACCTCGGGTGCGTACTGCACGCAGATGCCGTCGCCCGTACAGAGATCCTGGTCGATCCAGACCTCGAGGTCCTGTGTGTCGCTGTCGCCCGGAGCGTCCTGCTGCACGGTCATGTGTCCTGCCGTTCCCTGCGTATCTGCACCAATTGAAGCCAGCCCTGACGGGTGTTGAACGCTTCGACGATACAACCGGCTGCTTTCCGGTGCCGAAGGGTGGGTATTCCCTTGGCGTGAGGGAGAGCGCAAGGGTGAAGATCGGACAGACTCCCGGGTCTTTGTGATCTAGGGGTTTCAATCATCACCCACCCAGGTAGGGTCAGGAAGCGTCCAGCTCCCCTTGGAGGAGGTGAGGACCGTGGCAGCCCACGACGACGACATCAACCGCGGCATCCGGCCCGGGCGGGGGTCAGAAGACCCAGCCGGCCAGGTCGCCTATCTTGAGCAGGAAATCGCCGTCCTGCGACGTAAGCTCGCCGACTCTCCGCGCCATTCGAGGATTCTCGAAGAGCGGATCGTCGAGTTGCAGACCAACCTGGCAGGCGTGTCCGCGCAGAACGAGCGGCTCGCCGGCACACTCCGTGAGGCCCGCGACCAGATCGTGGCCCTCAAGGAGGAGGTCGACCGGCTCGCGCAGCCGCCGGCCGGCTTCGGTGTCTTCCTGCAGGCCAACGAGGACGACACCTGCGACATCTTCACCGGGGGCCGCAAGCTCCGGGTGAACGTCAGCCCAAGCGTCGAGCTCGAGGGTCTCCGGCGAGGCCAGGAAGTCATGCTCAACGAGGCGCTCAACGTGGTCGAGGCCATGGAATTCGAGCGGGCCGGGGACATCGTCACCCTCAAGGAGATCCTTGAGGACGGCGAGCGTGCCCTGGTCGTCGGGCACACCGACGAGGAACGGGTGGTGAGGCTCGCCGAGCCTCTGCTGGACATCACCATCCGCCCCGGCGACGCCCTTCTGCTCGAACCCAGGTCCGGCTACGTCTACGAAGTGGTCCCCAAGAGCGAGGTCGAGGAGCTCGTTCTCGAAGAGGTCCCGGACATCGACTACAACAAGATCGGCGGTCTGGGCGACCAGATCGAACTGATCCGCGACGCGGTCGAGCTCCCGTACCTCCACCCGGACCTCTTCAAGGAGCACGAACTGCGTCCGCCGAAGGGCATCCTGCTCTACGGTCCTCCTGGCTGCGGCAAGACACTCATTGCCAAGGCCGTCGCCAACTCGCTGGCCAAGAAGGTCGCCGAGGTCACCGGACAGCCCGCGGGGAAGAGCTACTTCCTCAATATCAAGGGCCCCGAGCTCCTCAACAAGTACGTCGGTGAGACCGAGCGGCACATCCGCCTCGTCTTCCAGCGTGCCCGGGAGAAGGCGAGCGAGGGCACCCCCGTCATCGTCTTCTTCGACGAGATGGAATCCCTCTTCCGCACCCGTGGTTCCGGTGTCAGCTCGGACGTGGAGAACACCATCGTCCCCCAGCTGCTCGCCGAGATCGACGGTGTGGAGGGCCTGGAGAACGTCATCGTCATCGGTGCCTCCAACCGTGAGGACATGATCGACCCCGCGATCCTGCGGCCCGGCCGTCTCGATGTGAAGATCAAGATCGAGCGTCCGGACGCGGAAGCGGCGAAGGACATCTTCGCGAAGTACCTCACTCCCTCGCTGCCGCTGCACGCGGACGACCTGTCCGAGCACACCGGATCGAGGGAGGCCGCCGCCCACGCGATGATCCAGTCGGTCGTGGAGCGGATGTACACGGAATCCGAGGAGAACCGCTTCCTCGAGGTCACCTACGCGAACGGCGACAAGGAAGTCCTGTACTTCAAGGACTTCAACTCCGGAGCGATGATTCAGAACATCGTGGACCGGGCAAAGAAAATGGCCATCAAGGCATTCCTCGAGCAGGGCCAGAAGGGCCTGCGCGTCTCCCATCTCCTCCAGGCCTGCGTGGACGAGTTCAAGGAGAACGAGGACCTGCCCAACACCACCAACCCGGACGACTGGGCCAGGATTTCCGGAAAGAAGGGCGAGCGGATCGTGTTCATCCGCACACTCGTCACCGGAAAGCAGGGCGCAGACACCGGTCGTTCCATCGACACGGTGGCAAATACCGGACAGTACCTGTAAAACGCAGACCGGCTGCGGATGCCCGGCAGGGTGTCCGCAGCCGGCCGTTTTCCCGGCAGCTCCGGCCACACCCGAACAATGACGCAATTGATCTCCCCACCGGAGCAGAGGCGCTCTAGGCTCTGCACTACCGCCGAGTCGCGCAGTGCGGGGACGGGCACCGCGGACCAGCAGCGGTACTTGAGCGCCGCTCCCGGACGGGAGCGACGCCGGGCAAGGAGGGCCGCATGACCGTACGGCGAGTGATGGGCATCGAGACGGAGTACGGGATCTCCGTCCCCGGTCAACCCAACGCCAATGCCATGCTCACCTCGTCCCAGATCGTCAACGCCTACGCGGCGGCGATGCACCGGGCGCGCCGCGCCCGCTGGGATTTCGAGGAGGAGAACCCGCTGCGCGACGCGCGAGGCTTCGACCTCGCCCGTGAGACCGCGGACTCCAGCCAGCTCACCGACGAGGACATCGGCCTGGCCAATGTCATCCTCACCAACGGTGCGCGGCTGTACGTCGACCACGCGCACCCCGAATACAGCTCACCCGAGATCACCAATCCGCTGGACGCGGTGCTCTGGGACAAGGCCGGCGAGCGGGTGATGGCGGAAGCGGCCGAACGGGCCGCCGCGATCCCCGGGGCCCAGCCGATCCATCTGTACAAGAACAACACCGACAACAAGGGCGCGTCCTACGGCACGCACGAGAACTACCTGATGAAGCGGGAGACCCCCTTCTCGGACATCGTGCGCCATCTGACCCCGTTCTTCGTCTCCCGGCAGGTCGTCACCGGCGCCGGCCGGGTCGGCATCGGCCAGGACGGCCATGAGCACGGATTCCAGATCAGTCAGCGCGCCGACTACTTCGAGGTCGAGGTCGGCCTCGAGACGACCCTCAAGCGCCCCATCATCAACACCCGGGACGAACCGCACTCCGACGCCGAGAAGTACCGCAGGCTGCACGTGATCATCGGCGACGCGAACCTTTCCGAGATCTCGACCTATCTGAAGCTCGGCACCACCTCGCTGGTCCTGGCCATGATCGAGGACGGCTTCATCAATGTCGACCTGGCGATCGACCAGCCGGTCCGCACGCTGCACCAGGTCTCGCACGACCCGACGCTGAAGCAGCTGATCACACTCCGTAGTGGCCGGACACTCACCGCGGTGCAGCTGCAGATGGAGTACTTCGAGCTGGGCCGCAAATACGTCGAGGAGCGGTACGGGTCGGACGCCGACGAGCAGACGAAGGACGTCCTGGCCCGCTGGGAGGACACCCTGAACCGTCTGGAGACCGACCCGATGAGCCTGTCGGGCGAGCTGGACTGGATCGCCAAGCGGGAGCTCATGGAGGGCTACAGGCGACGTGACGGCCTGGACTGGGACGCCCCGCGCCTGCACCTCGTGGACCTCCAGTACGCCGACGTGCGCGCCGACAAGGGCCTGTACAACCGCCTGGCGGCCCGGGGGAAGATCAAGCGGCTGCTCGACGAGAACGACGTCGAGCGGGCCCGTACGAAGCCGCCCGAGGACACCAGGGCCTATTTCCGGGGCCGCTGCCTGGAGCAGTACGCGGACGACGTCGCCGCGGCGTCCTGGGACTCGGTCATCTTCGATCTGCCCGATCGTGACTCGCTGCAACGGGTACCCACGATGGAACCGTTGCGGGGTACGCGCGCCCACGTCAAGGAGCTCCTGGACCGCTGCCGCACCGCGGAAGAGCTGGTCCGGACGCTCACGGGGGGCTGAAAGGCGCTCCGGCTGGGAATCAATCAGATGACCTCCGGACGTTGAGGAAAGTACCGAGCCGATGTCGGACCCCGTAGGTAGGGTCTGATCAAGTGCTTCGAACCGAGCGGGGTGAGCTAGATGGCGACCAAGGACACCGGCGGCGGACAGCAGAAGGCGACACGTTCCACCGAGGACACCGAGGAGCAGGCGCAGGAAGCGCAGGCGTCCGAGGACCTCGCGGAGCGCCAGGAGAAGCTCAGCGACGACGTGGACGACGTCCTCGACGAGATCGACGACGTACTCGAGTCCAATGCCGAGGACTTCGTTCGGTCGTTCGTTCAAAAGGGCGGCGAGTAACAGCCGGAGATCCGCTCCGGACCGTTCGCCGACGAGCTCGCGCAGTCGGACGGAGCTTTCCGTGGGATGTCCTGGCCCAGAAAGGGGCATCCCACGGAAATGCTTCCGCACCCGGGATCATGTTGATCACTGTCACAGGGCGGGTAGGGTCCGTGGCGTACTGCTTCAACTGCAATCCGGCCATCGGCAAGTTGGGGGATGATCCTGACTCCTTGCGCAGGGCCATCGCATACCTGGAGGGAAACGCGTGGAAGCCAACACTCGTAGCACCGGGCGTCTACCAGCTGCCTTCCTGACGCCGGGATCGTCCTCGTTCATGGACTTCCTGTCCGACCATTCACCCGGGATGCTTCCGGGAAACCGGCAGTTGCCGCCGCTGCAGGGTGCCATCGAGGCGCCGCACGGCACGACCATCGTCGCGGCCTCGTTCCCCGGTGGCGTAGTGCTCGCCGGTGACCGGCGGGCGACCATGGGCAACATGATCGCGCAGCGCGACATCGAAAAGGTGTTCCCGGCCGACGAGTACTCGGCGGTGGGAATCGCCGGCACGGCGGGCCTCGCCGTGGAGATGGTCAAGCTGTTCCAGCTGGAGCTGGAACACTTCGAGAAGGTCGAGGGCGCCACGCTCTCCCTGGAGGGCAAGGCCAACCGGCTCTCCACGATGATCCGCGGCAATCTGGCGATGGCCATGCAGGGACTGGCGGTCGTCCCGCTGTTCGCCGGGTACGACGTCGACCGTGAGAAGGGCCGGATCTTCTCGTACGACGTCACCGGCGGGCGCTCCGAGGAACACGGCTACGCGTCCACCGGCTCAGGCTCCGTCTTCGCGCGCGGGTCGATGAAGAAGCTGTACCGCGAGGACCTGACGGAGGAGCAGACGCTCACCCTGGTCGTGCAGGCGCTGTACGACGCGGCCGACGACGACTCGGCGACCGGTGGCCCGGACGTGGCCCGCCGGATCTATCCCATCGTCACCGTCATCACCGACGAGGGCTTCCGCAGGCTGGACGACACGGAATCCGCGGAGATCGCGCGCGCGATCCTGGAGCGCCGGCTCGAGCAGCCCGACGGCCCCCGCGCAGCGCTGCTCTGACCGGCCCGATGCTTCTCCGATGCACTCGTCACTGACAGAAAGGGACGGATAGCCGGTGTCGACGCCGTTCTATGTCTCACCTCAGCAGGCCATGGCCGACCGGGCGGAATACGCCCGGAAGGGCATCGCCCGTGGTCGCAGCCTGGTTGTGCTGCAGTACGCCGACGGCATTGTGTTCGTCGGCGAGAACCCGTCCCGTGCGCTGCACAAGTTCAGCGAGATCTACGACCGGATCGGCTTCGCGGCCGCCGGCAAGTACAACGAGTACGAGAACCTCCGCATCGGCGGTGTGCGCTACGCCGATCTGCGGGGCTACACCTACGACCGCGACGACGTGACGGCCCGTGGGCTGGCCAACGTCTACGCGCAGACGCTCGGCACGATCTTCTCCAGTGCGGCCGAGAAGCCGTACGAGGTGGAGCTGGTGGTCGCCGAGGTCGGCGCCGGGCCCGACGGCGACCAGATCTACCGGCTGCCGCACGACGGCTCGATCGTGGACGAGCACGGCTCGGTCGCGGTCGGCGGGAACGCCGAGCAGATCAGCACCTTCCTGGACCAGCGCCACCGCGACGGGATGTCTCTCGCCGAGGCGCTGAAGCTGGCCGTGCAGGCTCTGTCCCGCGAGGCCAACGGCAATGAGCGGGAGATCCCCGCCGAGCGGCTCGAGGTCGCGGTCCTGGACCGTACGAGGCCGCAGCAGCGCAAGTTCAAGCGGATCGTCGGCCGGCAGCTGACCAGGCTGCTGGACGCGGACGGCGCCGGGGCGACCCCGACGGACGCTCCGTCCGACACGGAGGAGCCCGAAGGCGGCAGCACCGCGGCCGCAGGGACCGACACCCCCGCGAAGAAGGGCACCGACACGCCCGCGAAGAAGGGCACCGACACGCCCGCGAAGGGCACGGACGCCCCTGAGAAGGACGCCGACGGTCCCACGGAGGGCACGGGCGAAGCCCCGAAGGAGTAGCCCGGTCCGGAAGAACGCGTGAAGGAGCCTTCCAGCCGTCGCACACGGCGGCCGGAGGGCTCCTTCACGCAGTGGCCGGGGGAGCCGTGGAGCCCCGCACCACCAGGTGGACGGGGAGGTCGGGCTGCTCGGCGGGGCTGCTCTCCAGGACGGCCAGCAGAGCAGTCATCCCGCGCTCGCCCACCTGTTCGGCCGGGAGGCGCACGGTGGTCAGCTCCGGTTCCACCGCTGTGGCGAGCGCCAGGTCGTCGAAACCGGTCACGGAGATGTCGTCGGGCACCCTCAGCCCCCGTCTGCGCACCGCCTTGCAGGCGCCAGCAGCCAGGATGTCGTCGTCGCAGACGATGGCGGTGGGCAGCGGGCCCGGGGAGGCCAGGACCCTCTCGGCGGCCTCGCGTCCGGCGCGTACGTCCAGCGGGGCGGTGACGGTGCTCAGGAGGGCTCCGGGGACGTCACGCACGGCCTCCCGCAGTGCCCGGGCGCGCACCGCGAAGGTCCAGGTGTCCACGGCGGAGGCGAGGTGCGTGATCCGGCGGTGGCCGAGGCCCAGCAGGTGGTCCGTCACCTGGCGCATGCCGTCCGCGATGTCGAGGTTCACACACGCCGCCGCGCCTTGGCCCTCGGGATCGCTGTCCAGCATCACCAGCGGCAGGTCCGCGCCCCGCAGTGCCCCCAGGGCATCCGCCGCCATCGACGAGGCGATCACCCCGTCGAGCGCCGCGCGCGCCGAGGCGAACGGATCCCTGGCGGGGCCGGCGCCGTCGGGGGACGGGTAGAGGACGACGCCGAAGTCGTGCTGGGCGGCGACGGCCGCGGCGCCCGTGTACACCCGGGCGAAGAACTCGTTGGTGAGCGCCGGAACGACGAGGAGGGCGGTGCGCGTGCGACCCAGCCGGAGACTGCGGGCGGCGAAATTCGGCCGGTAGCCGAGGTCCCTGGCGCTGCCCCGGACCCGCTCGGCGGTCGCCGCCGACACCCGGCCCCGCCATTTGTCACCGAGCACGAGCGAGACCGTCGCCTGTGAGACGCCCGCGGCCCTCGCCACGTCACGGCTGGTGGGCCGCGGTGGGGAGGGCTGCCGCGTGCTGCTCACTCGTGCCTCCGTGCTGGGCAGGTCGGTCGGGGCGGTGCGGCCCGGCGGTATGGACTCCCGGGCTGCCCACATGGTACGTATGAGCCTCGACGTTATACGTAAAACCTCGCGGCTGCGACACCGTCGGGGGAGAGGGGCGGACATGGCCGCGGGGTATATGGACATCCTCCGGACGCGGCACGCCGCCCGGCTGCTGACGGGAACGCTGGTGGGGCGGCTGCCGAACGGCACCGCCCCCATCGCGATCGTCCTGTTCACCCGTGCGGAGGGCGGCAGCTACTCGCTGGCCGGAGCTCTGGCGGCGGCGTACGGCCTCGCCACAGCGGTGGGACAGCCTCTGCTGGGCCGGGCCGTGGACCTGTACGGCCAGCCACGCGTCCAGCTTCCCGCGGCGGTCGTCTCCGCGCTCGGCATGACCGTGCTCGCCCTGATCGGCCTCGGCTCGCAGCCGGCCGCCTACGCGGCGGTCGTGGTGGCCGGACTCTTCACACCCCCGCTGGAGGGCGGCCTGCGCGCCCTGTGGCCGGCGGTCCTCGGCGGGGAGGAGCGGGTGCACCGTGCGTACGCCATGGACGCGGTGGCCCAGGAGATCATGTTCACCGTCGGGCCGCTCCTCGTGACGGTCCTGGTGTCCCTCTGGTCGCCCGCGGCCGCACTCCTGGTCATCAACGCCATAGGGGTGCTGGGAGCACTGTCCGTCATCCTCTCCGAGCCCTCCAGGGTGTGGCGCTCGGCCCCCCGCGAGGCGCACTGGCTCGGCGCCCTGCGCTCGCCGGGGCTGCTCGCCCTGCTGGGCGCCTTCTTCTTCGTGGGACTCGCCCTCGGCTCGATCACGGTGGCCGGTGTCGCCTACGCCGACGACCACGGCCGGGAGTCCGTGTACGGCTGGCTGATGGCCGCGCTCGGCCTCGGCGCGCTGATCGGCGGAGCGGTGTACGGGGCGCGGCAGTGGGCAGGGGCGCCCGAGCGCAGGCTGCGGATCATCGTCGCGCTGCTGGCGCTGGGCTATCTGCCGCTGATGCTCACGCCCGGCGTGCCCGCCATGACCGCACTGGCGGCACTCGCCGGAGTGTTCCTGGCACCGGCGATCGCGTGCTCGTTCATCGTCGTGGACCGGCACGCGCCGCAGGGCACGGTGACCGAGGCGTTCTCCTGGCTGGTGACGACCTTCGGGGTGGGCGCCGCGGCCGGAACGGCGGTGGCGGGCCCGGCCGTCGAGCTCGGCGGGACGGCGTGGAGTTTCGCCGTCGCCGGGGCCGGTGGAGTGGCGGCGCTGCTGGTTCTCCTGGCCACCGGAAGGGTCCTCGCAGCTCCCGGGCGTACGGCCTCGGTCGTGGCCGGTTCGGAAAATGATCGAAACGGTGCTGCCGAACCCGGTTTCAGCTCAGGCCATAAGGCGTAATGTTCAGTCATGGACCGCCGCATTTTCGGGCTGGAGAACGAGTACGGCGTCACGTGCACGTTCAGGGGACAGCGCCGACTGTCACCTGACGAAGTGGCGCGCTACCTCTTCCGCCGTGTTGTGTCATGGGGCCGCAGCAGCAATGTCTTCCTGCGGAACGGCGCCCGCCTCTACCTCGACGTGGGATCGCATCCGGAATACGCGACACCCGAATGCGACGACGTGACCGAACTGGTCACGCACGACAAGGCGGGCGAGCGCATTCTCGAAGGCCTGCTCGTCGACGCCGAACGCCGCCTGCACGAGGAGGGAATCGCGGGCGACGTCTATCTCTTCAAGAACAACACCGACTCGGCAGGAAACTCCTACGGGTGCCACGAGAACTACCTCGTGGCCCGGCACGGAGAATTCTCCCGGCTCGCGGACATCCTCATTCCGTTCCTCGTCACCCGTCAGCTGATCTGTGGTGCCGGCAAGGTGCTCCAGACACCGCGTGGAGCCGTCTACTGCGTGAGCCAGCGGGCCGAGCACATCTGGGAGGGCGTCAGTTCCGCGACGACGCGTTCCCGTCCGATCATCAACACCAGGGACGAACCGCACGCCGACGCGGAGCGGTACCGCCGCCTCCACGTCATCGTCGGTGACTCCAACATGTCCGAGACGACCATGCTGCTCAAGGTCGGCGCCACCGACCTCGTGCTGCGCATGATCGAGGCCGGCACCGTGATGCGTGACCTGACCCTGGAGAACCCGATCCGGGCCATCCGCGAGGTCAGCCACGACATCACGGGGCAGCGCAAGGTGCGCCTGGCCAGCGGCCGCGAGGCATCGGCCATCGAGGTCCAGCGCGAGTACTACGAGAAGGCCGTCGACTTCGTCGAGCGCCGTGGCATCCGCACCGGCACCGTCGACCAGGTCCTCGAGCTGTGGGGCCGCACGCTGGACGCCATCGAGGCGGAGGACCTCGACCGGATCGGCACCGAGATCGACTGGGTCATGAAGTACAAGCTCATCGAGCGGTACCGGGCCAAGCACAACATGACCATGTCGAACCCGCGGGTCGCCCAGATAGACCTCGCCTACCACGACATCCACCGGCGGCGCGGGCTCTACTACCTCCTGGAGCGCAAGGGCCAGGTCGCCCGTATCTGCAACGACCTGAAGATCTTCGAGGGCAAGTCGGTGCCCCCGCAGACGACCAGGGCGCGGCTGCGCGGCGACTTCATCCGCCGTGCCCAGGAGCAGCGGCGGGACTTCACCGTCGACTGGGTCCATCTCAAGCTCAACGACCAGGCGCAGCGCACCGTGCTGTGCAAGGACCCCTTCCGTTCCGTCGACGACCGGGTGGAGAAGCTGATCGCGGGCATGTGATCCGGGACAGGAATGTCCCGCCCCGTATCCGACCGGGCCCCGTACGTTCCTCGTACGGGGCCCTTCGGTCCGCCTAGAGTGTCGGGGACCATCCACGTGCCGTCTGAGATCTGAGGAACCAGTGCGCCGACTTGCCGGCCTTCTCGTCGTCCCCCTACTGCTGCTGTCCACGGCGGCATGCGGCGACGACAAGGCCTCCGACTCCGTCTCCAAGAACGGTTTTCCCGCGATCAGCGCGGGGACGAAGTTCGGGGAGAAGCCCACTCTGGCGAAGGGTGAGGGCGATCCACCCAAGAAGCTGAAGACCGAAGTCATCAGTGAGGGTGACGGCGCGAAGCTCAAGAACGGCGACGCGGCGGAGGTCAACTACCTCGGGCAGGCCTGGGACTCCACCAAGCCGTTCGACAACAGCTTCGACCGCAAGCAGCCGTTCGGGCTGATTCTCGGTGCCGGCATGGTCATCCCGGGCTGGGAGCAGGGGCTCGTCGGCCAGAAGGTCGGCAGCCGTGTGCAGTTGGTCATCCCGCCCGAGCTCGCCTACGGCGAGCAGGGCCAGGGCGAGGACATCAAGCCCAACGCCACCCTGGTCTTCGTCGTGGACGTGGTGAGCGGCAAGGCGGTCCCGAAGTCCCCGAAGGGCAGCACGGTCGCCCAGGACAACATCGACCTGCCCAAGGTCGCCGACAACACCGACGGCAAGGCGCCCAAGGTCACGATCCCCAAGAGCGACCCGCCCAAGAAGCTGGTCTCCAACTACGTCCTCGAGTCCGACGGGGAGGCGGTGAAGGAGACCGACACCGTCGTCGTGAACTACGAGGCCTACCTGTGGAAGGGTGCGAAGAAGTTCGACAGCACCTACGACACGGGCAAGGTCGCGAGCTTCCCGCTGGCCCAGATCACCGTCAAGGGCCTCAAGGCCGGCCTGGCGGGCAAGAAGGTCGGCAGTCGTGTCCTGCTCGTCATCCCGCCGGACCAGGGTTTCGGTGACCAGGCGCAGCAGACCGTCCCCGCCAACTCCACGCTCGTGTGGTCCGTGGACATCCTGACAAAGATGTAAGACTGTCCCGGTTGACCAGTTCATCAGTAAGAGGAGCAGTTCAGTGAGCATCGAGAAGCCCGAGATCGACTTCCCGGGTGGCGAGCCGCCGGCCGACCTGGAGATCAAGGAAATCTGGGAGGGCGACGGGCCGGTGGCCCAGGCGGGCCAGACCGTCTCCGTGCACTACGTCGGTGTGGCCTTCTCCACCGGCGAGGAGTTCGACGCCTCGTGGAACCGCGGCACCCCGCTGCAGTTCCAGCTCGGTGCCGGTCAGGTCATCGCCGGCTGGGACAAGGGTGTCCAGGGCATGAAGGTCGGCGGCCGTCGCCAGCTGACCATTCCCGCGCACCTGGCCTACGGCGACCGCGGCGCAGGTGGCGGCGCGATCGCCCCGGGCGAGACGCTGATCTTCGTCTGCGACCTCGTCGGCGTCTGACCCGTCCGTTTACAGCAGCCGGGGCCCGTGCCGCAAGGCACGGGCCCTCGCTTTGGTCCGGACACCCCGGGGCGGTACGGTCGACGGTCGGAGAGCACGTCGAGAAAGGGCGTCGATGGCGATTGCCAAGGCCGAACGGCTGATGAACCTGGCACTGTGTCTGCTGGGTACCCGGCGCCCGCTCAGCAAGCGTGAGCTCCGCGGGTCCATCGAGGCCTACCTGGAGGCGGGCTCGGACGAATCCTTCAACCGGATGTTCGAGCGCGACAAGGACGATCTGCGTGAACTCGGTCTGGTCATCGAGACCGTGGAGAACCTGGACGGCGACACCGGCTACCTCGCGCGCCGCGACAGCAACCGGCTGCCCCCCATCACCCTCGACGCCGAGGAGGCCGCAGCCCTCGGGCTCGCCGCCAAGGTCTGGCAGCAGGCCCGGCTCGCCGGTGCCGCCAGCGGGGCGCTGCAGAAGCTGCGGGCGGCCGGCATGCCGGAGGCCGAGGACGCCTACGAGGTGCACAGCGCCCTCGAACCCCGCATCCCGGTCCACGAGGCCGCCTTCGAGCCGCTGATGCTGGCCTGCCGTGACCGCCGCCCCGTCACCTTCGACTACCGCAAGGGCAACGCCGCCCGCCCGGAGCAGCGCCAGGTCGAGCCCTGGACGCTCGAATGCTGGCGCGGCCACTGGTATCTGGCCGGCTGGGACCGCGACCGGGGCGCCGAGCGGGTCTTCCGGCTGTCCCGGATCTCCGGGCGGGTCCGCTCCCGCGCCGGGGCCTTCACGGCCCAGGTCCCCGACGCCGTGACCGTCCGCGAGACGGTGGAGAGCTGGGCGGGCGAGACCGCCACCAGGACCGCCCGGATCAGACTGCGTACGGGCTCCGGCTACCCGCTGCGCTCCCGCGCGATATCGGTACGGGAACTGGGCGACGGCTGGGACGAGTTGGAGATCCCGTACGGACACGGCCTGGACGCCTGGCTCGTGGAGTTCGGGCCCGACGTGATCGTGAGCGAACCCGCCGATCTGCGGGCCGACGTGATGGACCGGCTGCGCGCCGTGGCCAAGGACTGAGGGGACCCGTACTCGTGGCCACGAACGCGATCGACCAGACCCGGCGGATGCTCTCCCTCGTCACCTACCTGCGTGAGCGCCCCGGCGCCCACGTCCAGGACGTGGCCCGGGCCTTCGGGATCACCGAGGACGAGCTGATCTCCGACCTCGACGTGCTGCCCATGTGCGGGACCAGCTTCCGCGGCGGTGACCTGCTGGACATCGACACCGACGGCGACCGGATCTGGTGGCACAACCCGGACGACGTCGCGGCGCCGCTGCGGCTCGCCGCGGACGAGGCGACCGCCCTGCTCGTCGCCGCCCGTGCCGTCGCCACGCTCCCCGGCCTGCGGGAGAGCGACCGCCAGGCGCTGGTGCGCGCGACCGCGAAGCTGGAGACGGCGGCCGGTGAGGTGGGGGCCGCCAGCTCACGGCTCTCGGTCACCTTCGAGTCCGAGGGCGGTGTCTTCGCCGACGTCGACCGGGCGATCTCCGAGCGGCGCAGGCTCTGGCTGCGCTACTACTCACCCGCGCGCGACGAGCTGACCGAACGCGAGGTGGACCCGATCCGGCTGTTCGCCGTCGGTCACACCTATATGGAGGGCTGGTGCCGGCTCACCGAGGCGCGGCGTACGTTCCGGCTCGACCGGGTCGCCGAGATCAGACTCCTCGACGCCCCGTCGGCCCCGCCGGAGCTGGAGCTGCGTGACCTCTCCGAGGGGCTGGTGCAGCCGGCCGCCGAGGACCCGGAGGTCGTGATCGAGGTCGGCCCCGGCGGCCGGTGGGTCGCCGAGTACTACCCGCACGACAGTGCGGAGGAACTGCCCGACGGTGGCCTGCGGATCACCCTCCGCACCCCCGCCCCGGCCTCGCTGCGCAGGCTCGCCCTGCGGCTGGGCGGCGAGGGACGTATCACCTCGCCCCCGGACCTGGCCGAGAGCGCCCGGCTGGCGGCGCGTGAGGCGCTGGCCGCCTACGACGGCGCGCTCTGAGGGGGCGGCCACCGGTGCATCGAGGGGACGAAGGCCATATGACTGCGATATCGAGCACACGGACGGGACCGGTTCCGGTCCCGGTGCCCGACACCGTGCGCTTCCGGGCCGCCTGCCCGGACTGCCGCGAGCGGTTCGAGCTCGTGGCGGGCGCACTGCGCCTGGCCATAGGAGCCAGCCGCCGTACGACCTTCTACTCCTTCACGTGTCCCGCGTGTGGTTCCGCGGTCCGCAAGCCGGCCGGGGAGCGCATCATCGAGCTCCTCAGCGGCGGCGGGGTACGGACACTGCGCCTGCACACCGCCCTGCGGTAACGAGAAACACCGAGGATCCGCCCATGTTCTGGCCCATGCTCGCCATCGCTCTGGGATTCGCCGGCCTGGCCGTGCTCGGCGTGCTGGCCGTCAAGGTCTTCGTCGAGGCACAGCGGCTCGCCGGACAGGTCGCCGCGACAACGCGGCGGATCAACCGAGCGGCGGAGGATCTCGAACGAGCGGCCACCACCCTCGCCGATACCGGAGAGGCCTTGCGATAGCAGTGCGCGGCCTCCTGATTCACCGGTTCGGGGGGTACGCTGCTGGAGCGGCCCAGGCAGGGAGGTGTGGGCCGCAAGCGGGAGTACGCACAGGCATTGCCTCACGTTTACCCCTGCGGGTTACGATCGCTGCCAGCGCGAAGGTCGGACACCTGTCCGGTCGAGCGGGTAGCGGACCCACCCTCCAGACGCCTCAGTGAGAAGGAAGTCGCACATGATCGGCAATCTGAAGCCCCTCGAGATCGTTCTGATCATCGCTGTCGTCCTGCTGCTCTTCGGTGCCAAGAAGCTCCCCGACATGGCGCGTTCACTCGGCAAGTCGGCCCGCATCCTCAAGAGCGAGGCCAAGGCCATGAAGAAGGACGACGCGGAGCCCGCGGCGCCCACTGCGGAGAACGTCGCGGACACCACCCCGCCCGCGGCCACCGCGCGCACGATCCAGGCCGCTCCGGGAGATGTCACCAGCTCCCGCCCGGTCAGCGAGGCCAAGCCCACCACCCAGAGCTGACAGCTGATCCGGAACTCCGGACGCTGCCGCACGAGACGAGGGAAGTGGGTTGCTCAAGTCTGCCCGCAAGCAGGAGAAGGACGACGAGGGGCGGATGCCCCTCCTCGATCACCTGCGTGAGCTGCGCAACCGGCTGCTGAAGTCGGTCCTGGCGATCATCGTCGCCGTGATCGTAGCGGCGTTCTTCCAGAAGGAAATCTTCGAGTTCCTGATGAAGCCGATCCTGGACTCAGTCGGCTGCAAGAACGGCGCCGTGACCATGATCAACGGTCGGCCCTGCGCGGAGATGACCACCAACGGTCTGCTGTCGCCGTTCACCATCGCGCTGAAGGTGTCCCTGATGGCAGGCGTGCTGGTGGCCACCCCGGTGTGGCTGTACCAGCTGTGGGGGTTCGTCGCCCCCGGCCTGCACAAGCAGGAGAAGCGTTACTCGGTCGCCTTCGTCGTGGCGGGGGTGCCGCTCTTCGTCGCCGGTGCCTACCTGGCGTACGCGATCCTCCCGCAGACCGCGCAGATCATGCTCGGCTTCACACCGGACAACGTGAAGAACCTGCTGCCGCTGGACGACTTCCTGGACCTGATCACCCGCATGGTGATCGTCTTCGGGCTCGCCTTCGAGCTGCCGCTCCTGCTGATCCTGCTCAACCTGACCGGTGCCCTGTCCGGCGCCCGCATGCTGCGCTGGTGGCGCGGGATGCTCGTCGGGCTTACCGCGTTCGCGGCCGTCGCCACCCCGGGCGGCGAGCCCATCTCGATGCTGCTGCTGGCCGGCCCGCTGGCCGTGCTCTACTTCATGGCCGTCGGCTTCTCGCTGCTCAACGACAAGCGCAAGCGGCGTGCGAACCCCGACGCCGAGCTCGACGACGACGAGGCGTCCAGCCTGGATCTCACCCCGGAGACGGTCGGCGCCGTCGAACCCGTGGCCTCCCGGCCGGCCCTGCCCGAGCAGGCGGGCGGCGACGCGGACGGTGGGCGTTCGCACCGGCTCAACGGTTACGACGACATCACCTGACCTTGTAAGGTCCCGCGGGTGACCAGCGAGATCACCCTCTTCGTCAATCCCACCGCGGGGAGCGGCCGGGGCGCGCGTGCCGCGCAGCCGGCCGCTTCCGCTCTGCGGGACGCCGGCTTCTCCGTACGGACGGTTCTGGGCGAGGACGCCGACGACGCGCTGCGACGGGCCCGGGAGGCGGTGGCCTACGGGACCGGGGCTCTGATAGCCGTGGGCGGGGACGGCGTGATGTCCCTCGCCCTGCAGGCCGTCGCGGGCACCTCGACACCGCTCGGCGCCGTGGCCGTGGGCACCGGGAACGACTTCGCCCGCGCCCTCGGGCTGCCGATCCGTGATCCGGCCGCCGCCGGGCGGCTGGCCGCCGAGTTGCTCAAGGCCGGGGCGGCGCGCGCGATCGACCTGGGCCGGACAGGGGAGCGCTGGTTCGGTTCCGTGCTGGCCTCGGGCTTCGACTCGCGGGTCAACGACAGGGGGAACCGGATGCGCTGGGCCGGGGGGCGTTTCAAGTACGACCTGGCGATCCTCGCCGAGCTGGCCTCCTTCAGGCCGATCCCGTACCGCGTCAGGCTGGACGGCGGACCGGTGACGGAGATCGAGGCGACGCTGATCGCGGTGGGTAACGGCAGCACGTACGGCGGCGGGATGCGGATCTGCGCGGACGCGGTCATGGACGACGGGCTCTTCGATGTGACCGTGGTCGGTGACTGCAGCCGGACCACGCTGCTGAAGGTCTTCCCGAAGGTGTACAAGGGCACGCACCTCGGCCACCCGAAGGTCACCGTGCACCGGGTGTCCTCGATAGAGCTCGCCGCGGCCGGTGTCACGGCGTACGCGGACGGGGAGCCGCTGGGCGCGCTGCCGCTCACCGCCACCTGCGTACCCGGTGCCGTCCGGGTCCTTGCACCATGAAATAAAGATCGGGCTGACTGTCATACGGGGCGGGTAGGCTCGTATCAAGATGACAGAGGACCTCTCACCAGCTGAGCGATACCAGGCGTCCCGGGTCCGTGCGGCCGAGCAGACCACGGCCCTCGGGCCCTTCCGGGAGATGTACGAATTCGGACTGGACCCGTTCCAGATCGAGGCCTGCCAGGCCCTGGAGGCCGGCAAGGGGGTGCTGGTCGCGGCCCCCACCGGGTCGGGCAAGACGATCGTCGGTGAATTCGCCGTACACCTGGCCCTGGAGCAGGGCCGCAAGTGTTTCTACACCACGCCCATCAAGGCCCTGTCCAACCAGAAGTTCACCGATCTCGTCCGGCGCTACGGCGCGGACAAGGTCGGTCTGCTGACCGGTGACAACAGCGTCAACGCGGACGCACCCGTGGTCGTGATGACGACCGAGGTCCTGCGCAACATGCTGTACGCGGGCTCCCAGGCCCTCACCGGGCTCGGCTATGTGGTCATGGACGAGGTGCATTACCTCTCCGACCGCTTCCGGGGCGCCGTGTGGGAGGAAGTGATCATCCACCTGCCGGAGTCCGTGACACTGGTGTCGCTGTCGGCGACCGTGTCCAACGCCGAGGAGTTCGGCGACTGGCTGGACACCGTCCGTGGTGACACCCAGGTGATCGTCTCCGAGCACCGGCCCGTGCCGCTGTGGCAGCACGTCATGGCCGGACGCCGGATGTACGACCTCTTCGAGGAGGAGACCGACCACGGCGGCCGGGGCACCGGCCGCCGCGAGGTCAGCCCGGATCTCGTCCGGCTCGCCCGGATGGAGAACCAGCGCGGGTACAACCCGCGCGAGCGCCGGCGCGGAAAGATGGTGCGCGAGGCGGACCGGGAGCGCGAGCGTCGTCAGCGCAGCAGGATCTGGACCCCGTCCAGGCCCGAGGTCATCGACCGGCTCGACGCCGAGGGGCTCCTGCCCGCCATCACCTTCATCTTCAGCCGGGCCGGCTGCCAGGCGGCCGTGCAGCAGTGTCTGCAGGCCGGGCTGCGTCTGAACGACGAGAGCAAGCGCGGGCTGGTGCGGGAGATCGTCGAGGAGCGGACTGCGTCCATTCCCCCCGAGGACCTCCATGTCCTCGGATACTACGAATGGCTCGAAGGGCTGGAGCGCGGCATCGCGGCGCACCACGCCGGAATGCTGCCGACCTTCAAGGAGGTCGTGGAGGAGCTGTTCGTCCGCGGCCTGGTCAGGGCGGTCTTCGCGACCGAGACCCTGGCGCTCGGCATCAACATGCCCGCGCGCTCCGTGGTGCTGGAGAAGCTCGTCAAGTGGAACGGCGAGCAGCACGCCGACATCACCCCCGGCGAGTACACCCAGCTGACCGGGCGGGCCGGGCGCCGCGGCATCGACGTCGAGGGCCACGCGGTCGTCCTCTGGCAGCGGGGGATGGACCCCGGCGCGCTCGCCGGACTCGCGGGGACGCGTACGTATCCGCTGCGCTCCAGCTTCCGCCCCTCGTACAACATGGCCGTCAACCTCGTCCAGCAGTTCGGGCGGCACCGCTCGCGCGAGCTGCTCGAGACCTCCTTCGCGCAGTTCCAGGCCGACCGGTCCGTCGTTGGGATCTCCCGGCAGGTCCAGCGCAACGAGGAGGGCATCGAGGGCTACAAGGAGGGCATGACCTGCCACCTCGGGGACTTCGAGGAGTACGCGCGGTTGCGCCGCGACCTCAAGGACCGCGAGACGGAGCTGGCCAAGCAGGGGGCGTCCCAGCGGCGGGCGGCCGCCGCGGCGTCCCTGGAGAAGCTGAAGCCCGGTGACGTCATCCATGTGCCCACCGGCAAGTTCGCCGGGCTCGCCCTGGTCCTGGACCCGGGGCTGCCCGCCGGGCGCACCAACGGCCATCGCGGGCTCGAGTACCACGACGGCCCGCGCCCTCTGGTGCTCACCGCCGAGCGGCAGGTCAAGCGGCTGGCCCACATCGACTTCCCGGTGCCGGTCGAGGCCCTGGAGCGGATGCGGGTGCCCAAGTCGTTCAACCCGCGTTCACCGCAGTCCCGCCGCGACCTGGCGTCCGCGCTGAGGAGCAAGGCGGGACACATCGATCCGGGACGGCACCGCAAGCAGCGGGCCGCCGCGGCCGACGACCAGGAGATCGCCCGGCTGCGTACGGAGCTGCGCGCCCATCCCTGCCACGGGTGCGACGAGCGCGAGGACCACGCGCGCTGGGCCGAGCGCTATCACCGGCTGCAGCGCGACACCCGGCAGCTGGAGCACCGCATCGAGGGCCGGACGAACACCATCGCCCGCACCTTCGACCGCATCGTCGCGCTCCTGACCGAGCTGGACTATCTGCGGGGCACCGAGGTCACCGACAACGGCCGGCGGCTGGCGCGGCTCTACGGCGAGCTCGACCTGCTGGCCAGTGAATGCCTGCGGGACGGTGTCTGGGAGGGGCTCAACCCCGCCGAACTCGCCGCGTGTGTCTCGGCGCTCGTCTACGAGGCGCGCCAGGCGGACGACGCGGTCGCACCCAAGCTGCCCTCGGGGCCGGCGAAGGCCGCGATGGGCGAGATGATCCGCATCTGGGGCCGTCTCGACGCCCTGGAGGAGGACTTCAAGATCAGCCAGACGGAAGGGGTCGGCCAGCGTGAACCCGACCTCGGCTTCGCCTGGGCGGTCTACATGTGGGCCTCCGGGCGGACGCTGGACGAGGTCCTCCGCGAGGCGGAGATGCCGGCCGGCGACTTCGTGCGGTGGTGCAAGCAGGTCATCGACGTACTCGGTCAGATCGCGGCCGCCGCGCCCCGGGACGGGAGTTCGGTCGCGAAGAACGCCCACAAGGCCGTCGACGCGGTGCTGCGGGGTGTGGTGGCGTACAGCTCCGTGGGGTGAGCGGGACCCCGCCAGGCGGGGTCGAACGAACGGATGAGTGGCCACGGGCGGCTGTGCGTGCCTGTGGCCACTCCTGTGCGTTCTCCCGTCAGGTCTTCTTCTTGTTCTTCATCGAGAGTCCCGCGCAGGCTGCCCCCAGCACAATCGCCAGACCACCGACGATCACGTTGTTGAGGACGACGCCCATGTCGGGGCTCTGGCCGACGATCCACGTCGACACGATGAGCCAGGCGCCCAGCGCGACGATGGCGATGCTCATCCCGGTCATCCGCTCGGGCATGGCGGTGAAGCAGAGTGCCAGCACGGCTATCGCGAGACCGATGACGAGGTTGTGCGTCACCAGGGAGGGCTGGCTCGCGGTGAAGTGAAGCACCCACGGCGAGACGGCGCAGTACAGGCCGAGCAGGAACACCGGTGCGTCCGCACCGGCGGTGGTTCGGCCACCTCCGCCTACCACGCGGTCGTGGCGTGCCCGCATTTCTTCGGCGTCGGGGTGCCCGGAGATGTCTTTTCCGGTGTGTCCGGAAACGTCTCTGGTCTTCCCGGACACATCCCTTCCGGCGTGCGAGATGTTACTCATGAGGATGTTCTCCTTCGCACTTGCTGGAGCGACCGCGACCAGGGGGTGCGGTCATCGGCTCTCCAGACCAGTGTGCTCTTATATGCCCCTTATGTGTAGTTTTTCTGGTGGTCGAATTCTGCGGTTCCGTCGCGACGACCACGAAGGCGACCGTGCCGACGGCGGGAGCCCCGCGGCCCGCGCTGCTCCGGCCGTGTGGTCGGAGCAGCGCGGGCATCGGGGCTCGGTGACGTCCTGCCGTCGGTGTCGCGACGGCCGCCGGCTCAGCTCGCCGGCATCAGGACGGTGTCCACGATGTAGACCGTCGCGTTGGCGGTCGGGACGTTGCCGCAGACGACCTTGGAGGAGTCGTTCACGGTGTAGGACATCTCCGAACCCGACGTCGTCAGCTTCGTCTTCGCCAGGGTGTCGAAGGAGCCCTTCTCCAGCTGCTTCGGCGTCAGCTTCTCGCCCACCACGTGCGAGGTGAGCACCTTGGTGAGTTCGGCCTTGTTCGCGAGCAGCTTGTCCAGGTCCGCCTTCGGGATCTTGGCGAAGGCGTCGTTGGTCGGTGCGAACACGGTGATGTTCTCGGCGCTGTTCAGGGTGTCGACGAGACCGGCCTGCTTGACGGCCGTCACCAGGGTGGACAGCGCCGGGTTGTTCGACGCGGCCGTGGCGACCGGGTCCTGCGCCATGCCCGCGAACGAGCCGGCGCCGTCCTTCGGGACCGTCGCACAGCCCGGGCCGAACGGCTCGTCCATGGGCTGGGTCTCCTTGGCCGGCGCGCTCGACGCGGCCTTGTCCGCACCGGAGTCGGACGAGGAGGTCTCGGAGTCGCCGGAGCAGGCGGTCAGCGCGAGCGGCAGCATGGCCGCGGCGGAGGCGGTGACGGCGATACGGCGAAGGTGACGGTTGTTCATGATGTTCTCCTGGGTGGATCGTTGATCAGGGAATGGGAAGAGAAAGGGTGTGCGGGTCGGTAGTCAGGTCACGTCGACCACCACCGAGTGCCACCCGGTCGCACCGTCGGGGACGGTGCCGACCCGCTTGTCGGTCTGGGTGGCGCCGGTGCGGTCCGTCGCACGGACCTCGAGGGTGTGGTGGCCGGTGGTGGCCGCCCACTCCCACACCCACTGGCGCCAGGTGTCACGGCCGGCCTCCGCGGCCAGCCGCGCGGTGTGCCACTCGCCGTCGTCGACCCGGACCTCGACCCGGGCGATGCCCCGGTGTTGGGCCCAGGCGACACCCGCGACCGGTACGGTCCCCGCTCGCGGGGCGGCGAAGGGGCGCGGCGTGTCGATACGGGACTGGGTCTTGATCGGAGCCTCGCGGGACCAGTCACGCTTGACCCAGTAGGCGTCGTACGTGTCGAACGTCGTGAGCTCGATGTCCTGGATCCACTTGCAGGCCGAGACGTAGCCGTAGAGGCCGGGGACGACCATCCGGACCGGGAAGCCGTGGTCGAACGGCAGCGGTTCGCCGTTCATACCGACCGCGAGCAGTGCGTCACGGCCGTCCATGACCTCCTCGACCGGAGTCCCGATCGTCATCCCGTCCACGGAGCGGGCCACGATCTGGTCCGCGGGCCCGCCCTTCGACGGGGGCTTCACCCCGGCCTCGCGCAGCAGATCGGCCAGGCGTACGCCGATCCACCGGGCGGTGCCCACATAGGGTCCGCCCACCTGGTTGGACACGCAGGTCAGCGTGATGTCGCGCTCGACGAGCTCGCGTCCCAGGAGGTCCTGGAAGCTGAGGGTGACGGGTCGCGCCACCCCCTTGCCGTGGATCCGCAGCCGCCACCGGTCGGCGTCGACGCGCGGAACCACCAGAGCGGTGTCCACCCGGTAGAAGTCCTTGTTCGGGGTGGTGAAGGAGCTCAGGCCCCGGATGCCGAGGTCGGCTCCGCTGGGTATCGGGGGTGCCGCCGAGGCCGGTGCCGGGAGGGTGATGTCGCCGCGTGAGGCGGAGACCCCGGCCAGCTGGGACGCCTGGAGCTGTCGGCCCAGGAGCCCCGCACCGGCCGAGGCCGCCGCGGCGGCGGTCGCCGCGATCACGAATCCGCGGCGGTCGAAGGCGCCTTGCGCCCCACCGTCCAAGGCGCCTTGGGCCCCACCGTCCGTCTCACCGGCCGCGGGAGACGGCACGGTTTCCGGGACGCGCAGCCGTCCGGCCAGGAGATACAGCACTCCTGCGGCGACCAGTGCGCCCACGGCCGAGGGCAGTGCGTCGCCCGGCCGGCCCTCCGGCCGGCCGGCCGCGGACACCGCCCCGACCACGCCGAAGACCAGGACGGCCGCAGCGCCGGTCCACCGGTGCCGCAGTGCGAGGACCCCCACCGCCATGGCGAAGACCGCCAGGAGGACGAGGATCCCGAGCTGCAGCACCAGCTTGTCGTCGGTGCCGAAGTTCCGTACGGCGAAGTCCTTGACGGCCGGGGGAGTGCGGTCGATGACCGCCCCGCCCACGGCCGTGACCGGACCCGCCTCGGGACGGACGGCTGCGGCGACCAGTTCGGCGACGCACAGCGCGGTGAACCCGGCGATCAGACCACTGAGCGCGGCGAGCGCGGCACGTGCCCAGCGGGACCGCCGGGACCCGGGGGCCCCTTGCTTCTGCGAAACGTCTCGGTCTGTTCTCACACCAGGGGTTCGGTGCGGATCGCCCGGCGGATTGGTCGTTCACCCGATCGAAGGAAGTCCGATCATCGGCCAATCCGCGGCGACCGCTGCCCCGAATGACCTCTGAGGGGCACTCCAACAGCGCCCTGGCCAGGCACGCGACACCGGAAGGAACCCGAATGGCACGGGAGCGGCGGCGCACAGCCGTAGTCGGCAGCGGGGTGGCGGGACTGACCGCCGCACACGTCCTGGGGAGGGCGCACGACGTGACGCTCCTGGAGGCGGACGGGCGCGTGGGCGGGCACGCGCACACCCATGAGCTGAGCTCGTCGGACGGCCGGACACACCGCGTCGACTCGGGGTTCATCGTGCACAACCGGCGGACGTATCCGAATCTCCTCCGGCTCTTCGACGAACTCGGAGTGGCCACTCAGGAGTCGGAGATGAGCATGTCCGTTCGCTGCGAGGGATGCGGACTGGAGTACGCGGGCGCCCGCGGTGCCGCAGGACTGTTCGCCCGGCCCGGGTCGGTGCTCCGTGGCCCGTATCTGCGGATGCTGGCCGAGGTGCCCCGCTTCCACCGGGCAGCCAGGGCGTTGCTCGCCGTGCCCGAAGGCACGGGGGTCATGACGCTGGGCGAGTTCGCGGCGCGAGGCCGGTTCTCCGCCTACTTCTCCGCGCACTTCCTGACGCCGATGGTCTCAGCCGTGTGGTCCTGCGACCCGGTGACCGCGATGCGCTACCCGGCCCGCTACCTCTTCAGCTTCCTGGAACACCACGGGATGCTCTCGGTCGGGGACTCGCCGGTCTGGCGGACCGTCACGGGCGGATCACGGGAGTACGTCGACCGCGTCGCGAAGCAGGTGCACTCGCTGCGCACGTCCACCCCGGTCCGCACCGTGCGGCGGCTCGGCGGCGGAGGAGTGGAGATCGTCACCGAGGACGGCGCCACCGAGGAGTACGACTCGGTGGTCGTCGCCACCCATCCCGATCAAGCACTCAGGCTGCTCGCCGACCCCACCGACGAGGAGCGGCGCACCCTCGGGGCCTTCCGCTACTCCCGCAACCCCACGCTGCTGCACACCGACACCACGCTGCTGCCGCGCAGCCGGGGTGCCGCGGCGTCCTGGAACTACCTGATGCCGTCCTGCGCGGCAGACGCCGACCGGGTCACCGTCAGCTACGACATGAACCGCCTCCAGCGGCTGGACGCCCCCGAGCGGTTCGTCGTCACGCTGAACGGCGCCGAGCGGGTCGATCCCGACCTCGTTCGGGCCCGCACGGTCTACGAACACCCCGTCTTCACCCCGGAGTCGGTCGCCGCACAGGCCGGACTGCCGGCGCTCTCCGGGCCGGTCACCGCCTTCGCGGGGGCGTACCACGGCTGGGGGTTCCACGAGGACGGCTGCCGTTCGGGTGTGCGGGCGGCCCAAGCGCTGGGGGTGACCTGGTGAACGCCCTCTACCCGTGCGCCATCACCCACATACGGACCGCGCCCCGCAGGTACGCCCTGCGGCACCGTACCTATCTGTGGCTCATCGACCCGGACCGCCCGCCGCGGCTGCCGGCCGTCCTGCGCCCGCTGGCCGGCTTCGACGCCCGCGACCACTTCGGCGGCACGGCCCCCACCGTCCGGGCAGGACTGGAACGGTTCCTCCGGGCACGTGGCGTCGACCTCGCCGACGGAAACGTCACCATGCTCACCCAGGCCCGGGTCCTCGGCCATGTGTTCAACCCGCTGACCGTCTACTGGTGCCACCGTCCCGACGGCTCCCCGCTCTGCGTCGTCGCTGAGGTCCACAACACCTACGGGGAGCGGCACTGCTACCTGCTGAGGACGGACGAGGCGGGCCGGGCGGTGACCGGCAAGGACTTCTACGTGTCGCCCTTCTTCCCCGTGGACGGCGACTACCGGATGCGGCTCCCCGAACCGGGCGCACGGCTCGACCTGACGGTCCACCTCGAGCGCGAGGAAGCACGCCCGTTCACCGCGACCGTACGCGGCACCCGGCGCCCCGGTACGCCCGCCCAGCTGATCCGGCTGTTCCTGCGCCACCCCTTCTCCACCGTGGTGGTGTCCGCCGCCATCCGGCTGCACGGCGTCAGGCTGTTCCTGCGCCGGCATCCCGTACAGCCACGTCCCCGTCATCGCACCCAGGAAGGCATGCAGTGAAGGCGCCCACCTCCTCCACCCCGTCCGTAGATCCGGCCCACGGCGGCGGCGCCGTCCCGGCGCAGACCCGGGCCGCCACGACCCCCTTCGCCGGCGTGGACCCGGACCGATGGCCGGATGTCGCCCGTCCGCCACGGTCCTCGGGGGTGAGGACCGCCGTCGCCGAGCGGCTCGTGCGCCACGCGCTCGCCCGGCTCCCCCTCCGTGCACGGCTCGCGGGCCGCGACAGCGTCGGCCTCGGCGGACCGCTCATGGAGATCCGCCGGCCCGACGCCTTCTTCCGGCGGATCGGCGCGAGCGGCCTCATCGGCTTCGGCGAGTCGTACATGGCGGGCGAGTGGGACTCGCCCGACCTCGTCGGCGTCCTCACGGTCCTCGCGGGGAACGCGGCCGGCCTCGTCCCCGCACCGCTGCAGAAGCTGCGGGGTCTGTGGGCGCTGCGGCAGCCCGCCGCGCAGGCCAACACCCCCGAGGGCGCCCGCGACAACATCAGTCACCACTACGACCTGTCGAACGACCTCTTCGCCCTCTTCCTGGACGACACACTCACGTACTCCGCCGCCGTCTTCCGCGGGTTCCCGGCCGAACAGGGCCTGCTGCCCGCCGCGCAGCACCGCAAGATCGACCGGCTCCTCGACCTGGCCGGCGTGGGCGACGGCACCGAGCTGCTGGAGATCGGTACCGGCTGGGGCGAACTCGCCGTACGGGCGGCAGCACGGGGCGCCCGGGTCACCACCCTCACCCTCTCCCGCGAGCAGCAGGAGCTGGCCCGCGGCCGGATCCGCGAGGCAGGCCTTCAGGACCGGGTCGACGTACGGCTCCGCGACTACCGGGACGTCACCGGGGAGTACGACGCGGTCGTCAGCGTCGAGATGATCGAGGCGGTCGGGGAGGAGTTCTGGCCCGAGTACTTCCGGACCCTGGAGCGCTGCCTCGCCCCCGGCGGGCGGATCGCCCTCCAGGCGATCACGATGCCGGACGACCGGATGCTGGCCAGCCGCAGCACCTACACCTGGATCCAGAAGTACATCTTCCCCGGCGGCCTGCTGCCCTCCACCGAGGCGATGGAGCGCGTCACCGCCGGTCACACCTCCCTGCGGACGGAGCGGCGCGACAGCTTCGGCGCGCACTACGCCGAGACCCTGAGGCTGTGGCGGGAACGCTTCGGCGAGCGGGCCGCGGAGGTCGACGCGCTCGGGTTCGACGCGACCTTCCGCCGTATGTGGACCTTCTATCTCGCCTACTCCGAGGCCGGCTTCCGGTCCGGCTATCTCGACGTGCAGCAGATTCTCCTGACCCGTGAGGACACCGCGTGAACACCATGACCGACACCCCGGGACGAGCGGCGCAGCGGATCGCACCCGTCATCGAGCAGTTCCTCGGCGGTCCCCCGCCGGTCAGGATCAGGATGTGGGACGGCAGCGAGACCGGACCGCGGGACGCGCCCACGGTGCAGGTGCGCTCCCGCAGGGCGCTGCGCAGGCTCCTGTGGCAGCCGGGCGAACTCGGGCTCGCCGAGGCCTACATCACCGGTGACATCGACATCGCCGACGACCTGGCGGACGGGCTGCGCGCGCTGCGCCGCGCGTCGGGGCCGCAGGGCCCGCGGCTGCCCCGCCCCGGTGTCGCCGACCGTCTCCGGGCAGCCGGCACCGCCCTGCGCCTCGGTGCGATCGGGCCCCGCCCGCCGACTCCCACCGCCCGCGCGGGGCTTCACGGCACGCCGCACAGCAAGGCACGCGACCGGGCGGCCGTCAGCCACCACTACGACCTGTCCAACGCCTTCTACTCCCTGCTGCTCGACGAGACCATGGCCTACTCGTGCGGCTACTGGACCAGCGACGCCCCCGGTTACGGACCGGCCGACGCGCAGCGCGACAAGCTGGAGCTGATCTGCCGCAAGCTCCGGCTGACGGCAGGCTCGCGGCTGCTCGACATCGGCTGCGGCTGGGGATCACTGACCCTCCACGCCGCGGCCAGGCACGGAGTCCGGGTCACCGCCGTCACTCTCGCCGCCGAACAAGCCGCCCACGTACGCGGGCAGGTGGAGGCGCGCGGCCTGGAGGACCTCGTCGAGGTGCACTGCTGCGACTACCGGGACGTCGCAGCCCTGCCCGGCTTCCGGGGCGGGTACGACGCCGTGTCCACCATCGAGATGGGGGAGCACGTGGGCGACGCCCAGTACCCGGCCTTCACCGCGCTGCTCCACGCCGTGCTCCGGCCGCAGGGGCGTGCCCTGGTCCAGCAGATGTCCCGCGGCTCGACCGCCCCCGGCGGCGGAGCGTTCATCGAGTCGTACATCGCACCCGACATGCACATGCGTCCGCTCGGCGAGACCGTGGGCCTGCTGGAGGGCGCCGGCTTCGAGGTCCGTGACGTCGAGTCGATGCGTGAGCACTACGTTCTGACCGTCGAGGCCTGGCACCGCACCCTGGAGGAGCGCTGGCCCGAATTCGTGGCGCTGGTGGGTGAGGAGACGGCGCGGGTGTGGCGCCTCTACCTGGTGGGCGGCGCCCTCGCCTTCGAGGAACGGCGCATGGGTGTCGACCAGATCCTCTCGGTGCGCCCCGACGCCTCGGGCTCGGCCGGCCCTCCGGCCACCCGTCACGGCTGGTACGCGAAGACCGGTGACACCCCCCTCCGGACCACGGCACCGGACGCCCGGTGAGCGGCTTCGACTGGGCGGAGTTCGCCCGCCACCTTCCGGTCGCGGCGGGCGCCGCCCTCGGCGTCATGGTCGTCACGTTCCTGATCGCCCTGCGCAAGGGGGTGCACCGGATCGTCGACGTGGCATGGGGAATCGGCTTCTCGGCCGTCGCTCTGGTGACGTACGCGATGTCCGACGGCGACGGCGACGACGGGCGCCGTGTCCTGGTGACGGTGCTCACCGTGGTCTGGGGTCTGCGCCTGGCCGTGCACATCGGCCGGCGGGGCCGTGGCCACGGGGAGGACCCGCGCTACGAGGCCATGCTGGCCAAGGCACCGGGCAACCCCGGCCTGTACGCCCTGCGCACGGTGTACCTCCTCCAGGGTGCGCTCGTCTGGCTTATCTCCCTGCCGGTGCAGGCCGCTCAGCACCTCACCGGGCCGCTCGACGGCTGGGCGTGGGCGGGGACCGCGCTGTGGGCGGTGGGGCTCGGCTTCGAGGCGCTGGGTGACAGCCAGCTGGCGCGGTTCAAGGCCGATCCCGCGAACCAGGGGCGGATCATGGACCGGGGCCTGTGGTCCTGGACCCGGCACCCCAACTACTTCGGGGACTTCTGCGTCTGGTGGGGGCTGTTCCTGATCGTCTGCGCGAACCCCGCGGTCGCCGCGGCGACCCTCGTATCGCCCGTCGTCATGAGCCTGCTGCTGACCAGAGGCAGCGGAAAGGCGCTCCTGGAGCGGCACATGGCCGGACGGCCGGGGTACGAGGAGTACCGGGCCCGCACCAGCGGCTTCTTCCCGCGTCCGCCCGTCCGGCGCTGAGACGAGAGGCATGGGCGCGCCCCCGGCATGGGCGCGCCCACCGGGCTCAGGCGTCCCCGAACTCCATCAGGGCCACCGGATCCGAGGTCGGCTGTTCGGATCCGCCCGCCGGCTCGACGGTGATGCCCATGCCGGACGCGCGGTCCACGGGTCCGTCCAGCAGGACCGCGTCATCCGTGGCGGACGGGTTCATCAGGCCTGCCCCCCGCATCGTGCCGCCGTCGTCGAACCACAGCTGGTACACCTTGCCGCTGGGTGGCCGTGCCAGGTCCGACGCGAGGAACACCGCCCGGTTCACGCTCTGCGAGACCACCACCGTGCCCCGGGCACCGTCCCCGAGATCCGCGGCACCGGTCGTGGCGTCCGGGGCGCTCAGCACCCGCGCCACCTGCTCGTTGTGCTGCTCGGCCCGGGCGGTCTCCTGACGCGCGTCCTGCGCGACCTGGTTCTGCCACACGGCCACCCCGCCGAAGGCGGCAGCGGCGGCGACGCAGGCGGCCAGCGCGTACGTCGACCAGCGGCCCGCCCGGCGGGCGGAGACCCCGGGGCCGGAGTTCCGGCCCCGGGGCGGCGGCTCCTGCCGTACGGTCGTGATGTCACGCAGCACCCGCTCCCGGAGTGCGGGCGGCGGGGTGGCGGACACGGCGAGTCCGAGACGCGCGGCGGTGGCGGACAGCTCACGTACCTCCTGGGCGCACGCCTCGCAGGCACCCAGATGCCGTTCGAACGCCAGGCGTTCGTCGTCCGGCAGCGCGTGCAGGGCATAGGCCCCGGTCAGCGTGTGCAGCTCGGCCGTGCTCATGCGTTCACCCCCAGGCAGTCGCGCAGCCGGATGAGCCCGTCGCGCAGCCGTGTCTTGATGGTTCCCAGTGGTACGGACAGGAGCTCGCCGACCTCGCGGTAGGTCAGTCCGCGGTAGTACGCCAGCTTCACCGACTCCCGCTGGAGCTCGGAGAGCGTCCGCAGACAGCGCCGGACCTGCTCTCTCTCCAGCCGGCTCTCGACCTGCTCGGACACCTCGTCGAATTCCGGGGTGCGGTCGAGCAGCGCGGCCTTGTGCTCCCGCGCCGCGGTCGCCTCGGCCGACCTGACCCGGTCCACCGCGCGGTGGTGGGCGAGCGTCAGCACCCAGTTCATGGCGCTGCCACGGGACGGCTGGTAGCGGGGGGCGGTGCGCCACACCTCGACCAGGACCTCCTGGGCCACCTCCTCGGACTGGGCGGGGTCGCGGAGAACACTCCGCACCAGGCCGAGGACCGGCCCGCTGACCTGGTCGTACACCTGCGTGAAGGCGGACTGGTCGCCACGGGCGACCTGGCCGAGCAGCTCCTGCAGGCCGGGGCCCGACGAAGGGACCCCACTGATGTGTACGGCTTCTCTCACGCGGACGGTCCTCCCGGAGCACGCATCGGTTTACTGGGTAATTCGGAGCCGGCGGCCCGGAGGATTGGTCCGGCAGCTCAGGGCTTCGCCGCCCCGCCCACCTTCTCGTACGCACGCGGGGCCGGCCGGGGCCGGGTCCTGCGGGCCGCGCGGATGACGAGGAAGAGCGCCAGCCCGAGCGGCGAGAGCAGAATCGTCAGGACCAGGAGCGGGCCCGCCACCAGCGGGGACATCCCCAGTCTGCGGGCCTCCAGGAAGATCCACTGCCCGAGCAGCAGATCCCAGGCGATGATCTGCGCCCAGACCGCCCAGACCGCCCAGACCGCCCCGGCGCCGTTCGCCAGTGCGGTCAGATCGCGGAAGGTGTCGATGTCCGGACTGCTCACAGCCGTCCACAGCTCCGGGAGCACCGCACCGGGGCGGCCATCACCGCCCAGAGAGTGAGCAAGGGCAGGACGGTCAGCGGGGAGGCCATGTTCGGCGCCCTGCGACGGCTCGCCCATGTGGACGCCTCCGCCCGTGCGTACGGGGGTGGAGGGGAGACGGGCCGGGAGTGACATACGTGAACCCGGTCGCCGTCCAGGACGGCGACCGGGTTACGGGGGTGCGGGGGAGGCGCGCCTACGCTGCGCTCTCCTGCTCGCGCTCCACCTGCTCGTTCCACTCGCGCTTGACCTCGCGCCAGGCGTCGTCGTTCTGGCCGAGACGCCAGTAACCCGAGATCGACAGCTGCCGCAGAGGGATGCCGCGCTCCAGGCGGAGGTGGCGCCGGATCTCCTTCACGAAGCCGGCCTCGCCGTGGACGAAGGCCTGCACCTCGCCCTCGGGGAACTCCAGTCCGCTCACCGCCGCGACGAGGGCTTCGCCCACCGGGCGGTCGCCGCGGTGCAGCCAGGTCACCGAGACGCCGTCCGGCGCCGCGAGCTTCTGCTCCTCCGAGGGGTCCGGAACCTCCACGAAGGCGTGCACCACCGCACCCTCCGGCAGGTGCTCCAGCGACGCGGCGATCGCGGGCAGGGCGCTCTCGTCGCCCACCAGCAGATGCCAGTCGGCCGAGGCCTCCGGCGCGTAACCGCCGCCGGGTCCCAGGAAGGTCACCTGGTCGCCGCGCTGTGCGTGCGCCGCCCAGGGGCCTGCCAGGCCCTCGTCGCCGTGCACCACGAAGTCGACGGCGAGCTCACGGGCCTCGGGGTCCCAGGAGCGCACCGTGTACGTCCGGGTGGTGGGCCACAGCTCACGCGGATACTCCTCGCGGATCCTGGCCATGTCGAAGGGGTGCGTGTAGTCGGCGCCCTCCGGGGCGAAGCACAGCTTGATGTAGTGGTCGGTGTAGCCCGCGAGGGTGAAGTCGGCCAGGCCGTCGCCGCCGAGGACCACGCGCACCATGTGCGGGGTGATCACTTCGGTGCGCAGAACCTGCGCCCCCTGAGCCTTCGGTGCCCGGCGTTGCGGCCGCTCTGCCACGGGGTTTCTCCCTGCTCTGCTCTGGACGTACGTGAGTCTCTGCCCACTTAGGCTTACCTAAGCTAACACCTTCAGGTCTGGAGTGTGAGGAGCAGGCGCTGCAGTGCGTTCCCGAGGCCCCACCGTGTCGCCAGGGCCTCCAGGGCGGCGGGATCGCGCGGCTCGCGAGGGAGCGCGGGGGTGAACTCGGGCAGGGGCACGTCATCGGCGACACGGACGACCTTCGGGGCGACCGCCACATAATCCCGGGCCTCGTCCAGCCGCTTGCGCTGGGACGGGGTCAGCCGGGCGGCTGGATCGTCCACCGCGGCCATGATGCCGGCCAGGTCACCGAAGGCGTCCAGCAGCTTCGCCGCCGTCTTCTCGCCGATGCCGGGGACCCCCGGCAACCCGTCGCTCGGATCGCCTCGCAGCAGGGCCAGGTCGACGTATCCGCCGCCGTCCACGCCGTACTTCCCGCGCAGCCACGCCTCGTCCGTCACCTGGAGCGTCCCCACGCCCTTCAGCGGATAGAGCACCCGCACCCGGCGGGCGTCGTCGACCAGCTGATAGAGATCGCGGTCACCGGTCACGATGTCCACCGGACCGGTGGCACGCCCGGCCAGCGTGCCGATCACGTCGTCCGCCTCGTACGGCGAGACGCCCACCCGGGCGATCCCGAGAGCGTCCAGCACGGCCTCGATCACCGGGACCTGCGGGGAGAGGGTGTCGGGGACCTCCTCCTCGTCGGGGACGCCCTCGGTGGTCTCGACGGCCACCCGGTGCGCCTTGTAGGTCGGGATGAGGTCGACGCGCCACTGCGGGCGCCAGTCCGCGTCCATGCAGGCGACCAGGTCGTCCGGCCGGTGGTCCTGCACCAGCCTGGCGATGAAGTCGAGGAGTCCGCGCACGGCGTTGACCGGCGTGCCGTCCGGTGCGCGCACCGAGTCCGGGACGCCGAAATAGGCGCGGAAATACAGGGAGGCGGTGTCGAGGAGCATCAGGCGTCGCGTCACACCTCGATGATGCCGCACCGCTCCGACAGTCAGGGCGGTGCGGAGTGGTTCCCGCGACAGCGATTCGTTCATAGTGATCTGAATCACACATGTGTTTGGGTCGCGTAAGTGGGGGAAGGCGCGGCATCGGAGCGGACCACGTCCATTTTTCAACAAAATGCACGTGCTCTGCGGACCGAATCCGCACCGCTCCACGGTCTGCCGACGGGGATGGCAGACCGTTTTCGGTTCAACGCGTGAGGTGTATGTGTCAAGGCTGCAAGCTGAGCACCTGTACAAGGTATTCGGCAGACGACCCGATCAAGCCGTGCAGATGCTCGAAAGCGGTACCCACCGCGACGAGCTGCGCGCCGACGGAACGACCGCAGCGGTGATCGACGCCTCGTTCACCGTGGAACCTGGCCAGATCTTCGTCGTCATGGGACTCTCCGGTTCGGGGAAGTCCACATTGCTGCGGATGCTCAACGGCCTGCTGGAGCCCACCGCTGGACGTGTGCTGTTCGACGGGGAGGACCTGACAGCCCTGAGTCCCCGTGATCTGCGTACCGTCCGCTCCAGGAAGATCAGCATGGTCTTCCAGCACTTCGCGCTCTTCCCCCACAGGAGCGTGCTGGAGAACGCCGCGTACGGCCTGGAGGTCCAGGGCGTCCCGCGGGTCGCGCGGGAGGCCCGTGCCGCCGAGGCGCTCGAGATGACCGGCCTCGCCGGCTGGGAGAAGTCCTGGCCCGACGAGCTGTCCGGCGGTATGCAGCAGCGTGTGGGTCTGGCCCGCGCGCTCGCCACCGACGCCGACCTGCTCCTGATGGACGAGTCCTTCAGCGCGCTCGACCCGCTGATCCGGCGCGACATGCAGGACCAGCTGCTCGAACTGCAGAAGCGCCTGAAGAAGACGATCGTCTTCATCACGCACGACCTCAACGAGGCCATGCGCCTCGGTGACCGTATCGCCGTGATGCGGGACGGTGAGATCGTCCAGCAGGGCACCGCCGAGGACATCCTCGTCCGGCCGTCCAACGACTACGTCGCGTCGTTCATCCAGGACGTGGACCGCTCCCGGGTGCTCACCGCCGGTTCGATCATGGAGGCGCCCGGGAAGGGCCGCTCCGATGCCGAGCTGAAGGCCGAGGCACCCGCGACGGTGTCCGCCGAGACGCCCATCGCCGAGCTCTTCACCCCCTGCTCCACCAGCGGGTCGGCCGTCGCCGTCACCGATGAGGGCGGCAAGGTCATAGGCGTCGTCCCGCGCGCCCGGCTGCTCGCCGCGCTCGGCGAGGAACCCCAGGTCGACAACCAGGTTCCGGCCCCGCGTGAGGTCAAGAAGGTGATCGCCGGTGCCTAGATTCACCTTCGGCTCGTGGGTCGAGGACGCGGTCGACTGGCTCCAGTCGAACCTCACCTGGATCTTCGACTTCATCAAGGCCGTGCTCGGCGGGATGTACGACGGCGTCAACGCCGTGCTGGGCGGCGGTGAGCCGCTGCTGATGGCCGGGATCTTCGCCGTCCTCGCGTTCTGGCTGCGCGGGGTGGTACCCGCCGTGCTCACCTTCGTGGGCTTCGCGCTCATCGACTCCCTCGCCCTCTGGGACGAGGCGATGGCGACCCTTTCGCTGGTCGTCGTCGCAGCGGTCATCACCATCGTGATCGCGGTGCCCATGGGTATCTGGGCGGCGCGCAACAACAGGGTCAGCGCCACGCTGCGGCCGGTGCTCGACGTCATGCAGACGATGCCGGCCTTCGTCTACCTGATCCCCGGCGTCATGTTCTTCGGCGTCGGCGTCACCCCCGGTGTGATCGCCACGATCGTCTTCGCGATGCCGCCCGGCGTCCGGATGACAGAGCTCGGCATCCGCCAGGTCGACGGGGAGCTGGTGGAGGCCGCCGAGGCCTTCGGTACCACGCCCAAGCACACCCTCACCCGGGTGCAGCTGCCGCTCGCCCTGCCGACGATCATGGCCGGGATCAACCAGGTCATCATGCTGGCTCTGTCGATGGTCGTCATCGGCGGCATGGCCGGCGCCGGCGGCCTCGGCGAGAAGGTGTACGCGGCGATCACCCAGCTCCAGGTCGGCCTCGCCGCCGAGAGCGGGATCGCCGTCGTCATCCTCGCCATGTACCTGGACAGGATGACCGGCGCGCTCAACGAGCGGGTCTCCCCGCTCGGCCGCCGCGCCGCCGCCAAGGTCGCCGCCGGTGCGCGGCGCCTCAAGTTCACGCACTACAAGCCGGGAACCGCCGTCGCGATGACCGGTGTCGTCGTGCTCGCGCTCGTCGCGGGCGGCCTCAACATCGTCGGTTCCGGCGACTCGAAGGCCACGCAGGCCGACAGCGGCAACGTCGGCCAGGGCCAGAAGATCAACATGGGGTACATCCCCTGGGACGAGGGCATCGCCTCCACCTTCCTGTGGAAGGAGATCCTCGAACAGCGTGGTTACGAGACCGGGATCACCCAGCTCGACGCCGGCCCGCTCTACTCCGGTGTCGCCCGTGGCGACATCGACTTCCAGACGGACTCCTGGCTGCCGACCACGCACAAGGACTACTGGGACAAGTACAGCGACCAGCTGGACGACCTGGGTTCCTGGTACGGGCCGACCTCGCTGGAGCTGACTGTCCCCTCGTACGTCAAGGGCATCGACTCGCTCGAGGACCTCAAGGGCCAGGGCAAGAAGTTCGACGGCAAGATCATCGGCATCGAGGCCAGCGCCGGGATGATGGGCACGCTGAACAAGAAGGTGCTCAAGGAGTACGGCCTCGAAGGTGAGTACGAGGTCGTCTCGTCCAGCACCTCCTCGATGCTCGCCGAGCTCAACGCCTCCATCAAGAAGAAGGAGCCGGTCGTGGTGACCCTGTGGTCGCCGCACTGGGCCTACGGGGCGCACGACCTGAAGAAGCTCAAGGACCCGAAGGGTGCCTGGGGCAAGGGCGAAGAAGTGCACACCGTCGCCCACAAGGGCTTCGCGAAGAAGGCTCCCGCCGTCGCCGACTGGCTCAAGGACTTCAAGCTCACCGAGAAGCAGCTCACGAGCCTCGAGAACGAGATCCAGAACGCCGGCCAGGGCAAGGAGCAGGACGGCGTCCGCACCTGGCTGAAGAAGAACTCCGGCCTGATCGACAAGCTGGCTCCGGTGCCGGGAGGCGCGGGCGGTTCGCAGCAGGGCAAGGACGCGGGCAAGACCGTCAACATGGGGTACTTCCCGTGGGACGAGGCCATCGCCAGCACCTACCTGTGGCAGAACGTGCTGGAGGACCGGGGCTACAAGACGTCGGTCAAGCAGCTCGACCCGGGCCCGCTCTACACCGGTCTCGCGCAGGGCCAGCTCGACGTCCAGTTCGACTCCTGGCTGCCGACGACCCACAAGGACTACTGGGACCGGTACAAGGAGAACCTCGTCGATCTCGGTTCCTGGTACGGCCCGACGTCGCTGGAGCTGTCGGTCCCGTCGTACGTCAAGGGCATCGACTCGCTCGAGGACCTCAAGGGCCAGGGCAAGAAGTTCGACGGCAAGATCATCGGCATCGAGTCGAGCGCCGGGATGATGGGCACGCTGAACAAGAAGGTGCTCAAGGAGTACGGCCTCGAAGGTGAGTACGAGGTCGTCTCGTCCAGCACCTCCTCGATGCTGGCCGAGCTGAACCGGTCGATCAAGAAGAAGGAGCCGGTCGTGGTGACCCTGTGGTCGCCGCACTGGGCCTACGGCAAGCACGACCTGAAGAAGCTCAAGGACCCGAAGGGTGCCTGGGGCAAGGGCGAGCAGATCCACACGGTCGCCAAGAAGGACTTCGCCAAGGACTTCCCGGAGCTGACCGGATGGCTGAAGGACTTCAAGCTCAGCGAGGCGCAGCTGGCCTCGCTCGAGGTGGAGATGCAGAAGGGCGGCGCCGGCAAGGAGAAGGAGTCCGCCCGCCGCTGGATGGACGCCAACCCGGATGTGGTGGCGAAGATGGCACCCGTCGGCAGCTGATCAGCGGATCGACACAGCCGTCACGATGAAGGGGACGGCCCCGGTAGCGGACCGGGGCCGTCCCCTTCAGGCTGGTCGGAGGGGATCCCCGAGGGTTACCCGCCCGGCCCCGTACGTCGGCTTCCTCTCCGTCTGCGCAAACTACATGCGTAGGGTGCTGGCAACCGGGAGGATGGCGATCCGGGGAGGGAGCCGGACATGGACGACAAGGAAGCCCTTCGAGTGGGCGCGGCGGTCCGCCGACGCCGCAGGACGCTCGGACTCACCCTGGCCGCGGTGGCCGGGCGCAGCGGACTGTCCGTACCGTTTCTCAGCCAGATCGAGAACGAACGGGCCAGACCCAGCCCGCGCTCCCTGCACCGGGTGGCGGAGGCGCTGGAGACCACGACCGAGCGGCTGCGGGCCGCGGCGGACTCGGCACGCTCCGTTGACGTCGTACGGGCGGACGACGAGAACGGCGTACGCAGGCTGGTGCGCGGGCGGCACCAGCTCAGCGCGCTGGAGTTCATCGGCGAGCAGGACCTGGGGCGCGAGTTCCAGCACCGCAACGACGAGGTGATGTACGTCGTGGAGGGCGCCGTCGAGGTCGAGGCCGAGGGCCGGGCCCACCGGCTGGGCCGGAACGACACCCTCTTCCTCTCCGGCGGGGTCAGGCACCGGTGGCGGGCGACCGTACCGGGCACCCGGCTGCTGGTCGTCTCGGTCGCCGAGCACATCGACGCGACGTACGACTCACGCCGCTGACGGAGGAGTGCCGATGCGCGTCGTCCCGCCCCACGCGTCGACGGGCGTACCTCACGTGGTAGGGACCGACACCGGCCGGAGCGGCCGCGGCGCCGCGAGCAGCGCTCCGCTGAACAGCCCGCCCAGCGTCCGTACGCCGGCGACCGCCCAGGCGGTCACCAGCAGCGCGTAGAGCGCCACGGCGAGCCAGGTGAAGGCGTCAAGACCGGTGTGCCTCGCCAGCCCCGCCGCGCCGGTGACACACGTGCCCACCGGGAAGGTGAAGCCCCACCACGTCATCGTGAACCGCATGCCGCGCCGCATCGCGCGCACCACGAGCGCGGCCGACAGGGCCAGCCACAGCAGTGCGAAGCCCATCACCGGGACCCCGTAGAGGACGGCGAACGCGCCGAAGGCCGAGGCGTACGGCGCCGAGACCGTGCCGGGCGCCACATCGGCCAGCTGGGTGACGGCCGTCGTGGACTGTCCGAGCGGTCCGAGCACGAGGAACAGCGTCGGGGTCAGGGCGAGCGGCGGTGGTCCCTGGTGGACCAGCCGCGCGAAGACCAGCGGAACGACCACCAGGGTCGACAGCAGGGACAGCCCGAACATCGCGTAACAGGCGAGCAGGAGCGCCTCCCGCGCCTGCCCGGGGGCCAGTTCGGGCACCAGCAGGGGGCCGACCGCGGCCGAGACCATGGGGGCCACCAGAGGCAGCAGCCAGACCGGCGACGCGGTGCCCGGTGCGGGACGGTGGCGTACGACCATGAGGTACGGGATGGCGACGGCGGCGGCGAGGCCGGCGACCGTGCCCGCCGTGAACAGAACCGCGTCCACGGCGACGGCGGCCGGATGACCGATGACGTCCTGGCCCGCCACCAGGGTCCCCGCGCCGACGGCGAGCAGCGCCATGGACAGACAGCCGTGGAACGGGGCGACGGCAGGATCCAGGAGGTGGGCGCGGGCCTGGTCGCGGTGCAGGACCCAGTGCCCGGCACGGGCGGCCAGCACGAGGGCCAGCAGCACGGCGGACAGGGCCCACACCACGACACAGGCGGTCCGCAGACCCGGCACCCCCACGGGCAGCGCGGCACCGGCTGTCGCGACGATGGCGGTTCCCATCACCGTCGCGTACCAGTTGGGGCCGAGATGACGCAGGGACGGCAGCCGGGGGGCGACGGGGCGGGAGGCTGGAGCCCCGGTCTTGGTCTGCGGAAGGATGGCCATGCCACGATTCTCGCCGGGTGCACCGTGGCCCACCAGGGAGCGCGGAGCTATGAGGTCATAGGCTGGCCTTATGTCCGGTCCCGCGCCCACGTCCTCCCTGCCCCACCGTGTTCCCGACCTGGGAGCCATGGTGCTGCTGCTCGCCGTCGCGCGGCACGGCAGTCTGGGCAGGGCGGCGCGGGACGTCGGCATCAGCCAGCCCGCCGCCTCCGGCCGTATCCGGTCGATGGAGCGGCAGCTGGGCGTCGCGCTCCTGGACCGCTCACCGCGCGGCTCCCGGCTGACCGACGCCGGCGCCCTCGTCACCGACTGGGCGCGCAGGGTCGTCGAGGCGGCGGAGGCGTTCGACGCCGGAGCCCAGGCGCTGCGGGACCGGCGCGACTCCCGGCTGCGGGTCGCCGCGAGCATGACCATCGCGGAGTATCTGCTGCCGGGCTGGCTGATCGCGCTGCGGGCCGAGCGCCCCGGGACCGCCGTGTCCCTGCTCGCGGGCAACTCGGCGGCGGTCGCCCTGCGGCTGCTGGCCGGTGAGGCGGATCTGGGCTTCGTCGAGGGGCTCTCGATACCGGAGGGGCTCGACGGCACCGTCATCGCGCACGACCGGCTCGTCGTCGTGGTCGCGCCCTCCCACCCGTGGGCGCGCCGGGAGCGGCTGACCCCGGGGGAACTCGCCGAGACGCCCCTGATCCTGCGGGAACACGGTTCGGGCACCCGCCAGGTCCTGGACGCCGCGCTCGCCGTGCACGGCGGACTGGCGCGTCCTCTGCTCGAACTCTCCTCGACGACCGCGGTGAAGGGGGCCGCCGAGAGCGGCGCCGGTCCCTGTGTGCTGAGCGAGCTCGCGCTGGGCGAGGAGCTCTCGGCGCGGCGCCTGGTCAAGGTCCCGGTCGCGGGCGTCCGGCTGCGCAGGCAGCTGCGCGCCGTCTGGCCCGCCGGCCACCGGCCCACGGGACCTGCCCGGGACCTGCTCTCCCTGACCGCCCGGGAGGCGGGTCAGACCTGAGGCACGGCCGCCCCCGGCCTGGCCGCCTCCACCAGGGCCCGCATGATCCGCAGGTCGTCGCCCATCTCAGGGTGCCACTGCACACCCAGCACCCACGGGTCGCCCGTCAGTTCGACCGCCTCCACCGTGCCGTCCGCCGCGTGCGCGGAGGCCACCAGACCCGGCGCGAGCCGGTCCACGGCCTGGTGGTGGTACGTGGGTACGGATGCCTCCTCGGGCACGAGCGAGGCGTACAGCGTCCCGGGGACCGGCGTCACCGCGTGCTCGCCCAGGACACCGGCCTTGCCGAAGGGGCCCGCGTGGCCGTCCAGATGCTGGGTCAGCGTGCCGCCCAGCGCCACGTTGAGCAGCTGCATACCGCGGCAGATCCCCAGCACCGGAACGCCGGCCTCCCTCGCCGCGCGCAGCAGGGCCACTTCCCAGGTGTCGCGCTCGTGGGCCGGCGGACCTGTCCTGAAGTCGCGCTCCGCGCCGTACAGTCCGGGGTCGACATCGGCGCCGCCCGCGATCACGAGGCCGTCCACCCGGGCGACGACGGCCGCTGCCTTCGACGGTTCGTCCGGCGGCAGCAGCGCGGCCAGTCCGCCGGAGCGCTGGACCAGCGCGGGGTAGGCGGAGGGGAGCACCGCCGCCGGGAGTTCCCAGACGCCCCAGCGAGCCGCCGGCTCCAGATAGGTCGTGACGCCGATGAGCGGTTCGTGCATGGTGCGGTCCCTCCGGCGGCCGGTCTGCCGGCCGGCCCGGTGCAATGGTGTTGCGTCATACCTTTGTTCGTACCGGGCCGTCGCGCAAGAGCAGTGATCCGGAAGGGCCGGTTCAAGCCAGGAAGCCGCGGAGCAGCGCGGCCGTTCCCGCGCAGTGCTCGCGCATCACCGTCCGCGCGCCCTCCTCGTCCCCTGCGAGCACCGCGGCGACCAGGGCGGTGTGCTGGTGCTGCGAGTGTTCGAGGTTCCGCACCAGCAGGGGGATGCAGTCCAGCAGCTCGTTGACGCTCGCCCTCACCGTCGCGTAACGGGCCGCGAGCGAGGGGGAGCCGGAGAGCCCGGCCAGCGTCAGATGGAAAAGGGTGTCGATCCTGCGGTAGTCGGGCAGAGGTGCCTCGTGAGTCGCCGCCAGAGCCGCACGCAGCCGGTCCGCCCCCTCGTCGTCGAGGCCGCGCGACGCGCAGAGCCCGGCCGCCCCCGACTCCAGGACCTCGCGGAAGAGCAGGACGTCCTCGATGTCGGTGCCGGCCGTCCGGCGGCGCAGCTCTCCACCGTCGGCGGGGCCGGTGCGGGGGAGCACGAACGTACCGCCGTACCGGCCGCGTCTGGCCTCGATCAGGCCCTGGTCCTGGAGTACCTTCAGCACCTCACGCAGGGTCACCCGGCTGATGCCGAGCAGCCCGGCCAGCTCGCGCTCGGCAGGCAGCCGCCCGCCGCCGGGCACCAGGCCGAGCCGGACCACCTGGAGGATCTGCTCAAGGGCCTCCTCGAAGCCGTTGCCCGCGCGGACCGGCCGCAGGGCGGGCAGCAGCCGGCCGGAGTACCCGGGCTCACCGGTCTCTTCCGCCACGTCCCGATTCCCTTCCCCCTAATGGTTTTCTCCCATACCTTAAGACTGCCGGGCAGTCCAAGCCCTCCGGCTGACCGACCGAGGAGCGTTCCGTGGCAGACCGAACACCCCCGCTGGGGACCGACGAGCTGCGCCTGCTCGTCGAGCGCGGTGAGATCGACACCGTGGTCCTCGCCTTCACCGACATGCAGGGCAGGCTGCAGGGCAAACGGTTCGCGGCGTCCTTCTTCCTCGACGAGGTGCTGGAACACGGCACGGAGGGCTGCAACTACCTGCTCGCCGTCGACACGGACATGAACACCGTCGACGGATTCGCCATGTCCTCCTGGTCCAGCGGATACGGCGACTTCGCGATGCGCCCCGACCTCACGACCCTGCGCCGGATCCCCTGGCACGACGGGACGGCCCTGGTCATGGCCGACCTCGCCTGGGAGGACGGGTCCCCGGTCGTCGCCGCACCCCGCCAGATCCTCCGCCGGCAGCTGGAGCGGCTCGCCGCGCACGGGCTGACCGCCCATGTCGGCACGGAGCTCGAGTTCATCGTCTTCAAGGACACCTACGAGCAGGCATGGGACCGCAACTACCGCGGCCTCACCCCGGCCAACCAGTACAACATCGACTACTCCGTGCTCGGCACCGGCCGCATCGAACCCCTGCTGCGCCGCATCCGCAACGAGATGGCGGCCGCCGGGCTCACCGTCGAGTCCGCCAAGGGCGAGTGCAACCCCGGCCAGCACGAGATCGTCTTCCGCTACGACGAGGCCCTCGTCACCTGTGACCAGCACGCCGTCTACAAGACCGGTTCCAAGGAGATCGCCGCCCAGGAAGGCGTCTCGCTCACCTTCATGGCCAAGTTCAACGAGCGCGAGGGCAACTCCTGCCACATACACCTCTCGCTCCAGGACGCCGACGGACACAGCGTCATGGCGGGCGAGGGCGGCACGATGTCCCCCGTCATGCGGCAGTTCCTCGCGGGCCAGCTCGCCGCCCTGAGCGACTTCTCCCTGCTGTACGCGCCGAACATCAACTCCTACAAGCGGTTCCAGCCCGGCTCCTTCGCCCCGACCGCCGTGGCCTGGGGCCACGACAACCGCACCTGTGCCCTGCGCGTCGTCGGGCACGGCCGCTCGATGCGCTTCGAGAACCGGCTGCCCGGCGGCGACGTCAACCCGTACCTGGCGGTCGCAGGCCTCGTCGCCGCCGGACTCCACGGCATCGAGAACCAGCTGGAACTCCCCGACGCCTGCGAGGGCAACGCCTACACCGCCGGATACGACCAGGTCCCCGCCACACTCCGCGAGGCCGCCGTCCTCTGGGAGAACAGCGACGTGGCCCGGGAGGCCTTCGGCGAAGGCGTCGTCGCGCACTACCGCAACATGGCGCGCGTCGAACTGGAGGCCTTCGACGCGGCGGTGACCGACTGGGAGCTCCGCCGCTCCTTCGAACGTCTGTGAGGCACCCGTGATCCAAGAGCACCGCGTCCTGAACCCGGCGACCGAGGAGCTCGTCGCCACCGTCCCCGCCACCACCGCCGCCGACGTCGGCGCCGCAGTCACCCGCGCCGCCGCCGCCCAGCGCACCTGGGCGGCCCTGGCCCCCGCCGACCGCGCCCGGCTGCTGCGCCGCTTCGCCGTCCTCGTCGACGAACACATCGAGGAACTGGCCTTGCTGGAGGTCACCGAAGCGGGGCACACCCTGGGCAACGCCCGCTGGGAGGCGGCCAACGTCCGGGACCTGCTGGACTACGCGGCCGGGGGAGTGGAACGCCTGACGGGGCGCCAGATCCCCGTACCGGGAGGGATCGACCTCACGTTCCTCGAACCGCTGGGCGTCGTCGGAGTGATCGCCCCGTGGAACTTCCCCATGCCCATCGCCGCATGGGGGGCCGCCCCCGCCCTCGCGGCCGGCAACGCCGTCCTCCTCAAGCCGGCCGAGACCACCCCGCTCACCGCCCTCCGGCTGGCCCGGCTCGCCCTCGACGCCGGCCTCCCCGAACACCTCTTCCAGGTGCTGCCCGGCGCGGGCGACGTGACGGGCAACGCCCTCGTCGAACACCCCGGCGTGGCCAAGATCGTCTTCACCGGGTCGACCCGCGTCGGCAAGCGGATCATGGCCAGGTGCGCGGACCGGGTGAAGCGGCTGACCCTCGAACTCGGCGGCAAGAGCCCCAACATCGTCTTCGCCGACGCCGACATCGAGGCCGCCGCGGCCGCCGCCCCCATGTCCTTCCTGGACAACGCCGGCCAGGACTGCTGCGCCCGCACCCGCATCCTGGTCCAGCGGTCCGCGTACGAGCGCTTCCTGGAACTCCTGGTCCCGGCCGTCGCCTCCGTCGTCGTGGGGGACCCGTCGGACGAGAGGACACAGATGGGCCCGCTGATCTCCCGGACCCAGCTGGAGCGCGTCCACGGCTACGTCCCGGCCGGCGCGGACGGCATCCGGGGCAGCGCGCCCGCCGGCCCCGGCTTCTGGTTCCCCCCGACCGTCCTCACCGGGATCGCCCCCGACGCACCCGTCGCCACCGAGGAGGTCTTCGGACCGGTCGCCGTCGTCCTGCCCTTCGACGACGAGGACCACGCCGTACGGCTGGCCGACGCCACCGAACACGGTCTCGCCGGCTCGGTCTGGACCCGTGACGTGGGCCGCGCCCTGCGGGTCTCCCGGGCGGTCCGGGCCGGGAACCTGTCCGTCAACTCCCACTCCGCCGTCCGCTACTGGACCCCCTTCGGCGGGTACAAACAGTCCGGGCTCGGCCGTGAACTGGGGCCCGACGCCCTCGCGGCCTTCACCGAAACCAAGAACGTCTTCATCGGCACGGAGGCCTGAGCTCACATGACCACCGACTCCGGGAACATCTGCCGCCGCCTGACCGGCCGCACCGCCGTCATCACCGGCGCGGGCAGCGGCATCGGCCTCGCCACCGCCCGCCGGCTGGCATCGGAGGGAGCGCACGTCGTCTGCGGCGACATCGACGAGAGCGCGGGCCGGGCCGCCGCCGAGGAGGCGGGAGGCACCTTCGTACCGGTCGACGTCACCGACCCCGGCCAGGTCGAGGCACTCTTCGCCGCCGCGGACGACACCTACGGCTCCGTCGACATCGCCTTCAACAACGCGGGCATCTCGCCGCCCGACGACGACTCCATCCTCACCACCGGTCTCGAGGCCTGGAAACGCGTCCAGGACGTCAACCTCACCTCCGTCTACCTCTGCTGCAAGGCAGCCCTCCCCTACATGAGGCGCCAGGGCCGCGGATCGATCATCAACACCGCGTCCTTCGTGGCCCGGATGGGCGCCGCGACCTCCCAGATCTCGTACACCGCGTCCAAGGGCGGTGTCCTCGCCCTGTCCCGCGAACTCGGGGTGCAGTTCGCCCGCGAGGGGATCCGGGTCAACGCCCTGTGCCCCGGGCCGGTCAACACCCCGCTGCTGCAAGAGCTGTTCGCCACGAACCCCGACCGGGCCGCACGCCGGCTCGTGCACATTCCCCTCGGCCGGTTCGCCGAGGCCACGGAGATCGCGGCCGCCGTCGCCTTCCTCGCGAGCGACGACTCCTCGTTCGTCAACGCGACCGACTTCCTCGTCGACGGCGGGATCTCGGGGGCGTACGTGACCCCCCTCGACTGACACTCCTAGGCTGGCGCCATGAGCAACGCGACACCGCCCGGCTGGTACCCGGACGTGAACGTGCCCGGAGCCGAGCGCTGGTGGGACGGCACGGCCTGGACCGGCTACACCCGTTCGACCGCTGGCACCCGGCCGATGGGGCTCCGGCCGCAGGCCGCGCCCCCGGGGGCCGGTACCACCACCCGGGCCGTCGCCATGACCGTGGCGGGCCTGGCTGTCGTGGCCGCCGTCGTCACCGGGTTCCTGGTGCTGGGCGATGACGGCGGCGGCACGCCGCCGGCGGCCGCGCCCAGCAGCGGCGCGCCGCCCACCGCGACGGACAGCGCGAGCGCGGCCGGCCCGACGCCCGCCGAAGGCCCGGAGGACGACCCCACGGTGCTGGTCGACCAGCTCAACGGGATCACCGTCCCGGTTCCCGCCGGCTGGGAGAAGCCGGAGAACACCCTCGACGACGCCTCCACGATGCGTACGGTCGGCTCCTACACCTGCCCCGGCGACTCGGGAAGCTTCTGCTACCACGGCACCGTCACGGTCCGAACGGCCGGCGGCACCGACCTCACGGACATGAAGGCGTCGGCCGAGGAGGACATCGGGACGGCGTCCGACCGCGCCTACGGCGAGGACACCGTCGGCGACCGCATCCACGGGGGCATCACGTCCCACAAGGATCTGGCGTCCAGGTCCGTGACCGTGGCAGGACGCACCGGGTACCTGGTGCGCCGTCAGGTCACCACGGGCAGGGGCCCCGGCGGATACGTGGAGTCGCTCGTCTTCCCCTCCGCGGTGGGCAGCGAGACGCCGGTGATCGTGCGCTTCGCGTTCGACGCGGGCCAGGACGCGCTGCCGCTCTCCCTCATGGACACCATCGCCGAGGGCATCCGCCCGATCGGCGACGCCACCGGCGGCGGCGTGGGAAGCACAGTGGCGCCCTGACCCGAGGGCCTAGAGGAACGTGCGGCCCTCGCCGCGGTACGTCGGCACGGTGGCCGTGACCCGTTCGCCCTCGATCAGCCGCAGTTCGTCGAAGCGCTCACACAGCTCACCCGCCTTGGCGTGCCGGAACCACACCTTGTCGCCGATCAGCAGATCGTCCGCGGGGGCGCCGAGCAGCGGGGTCTGGACCTCGCCCGGACCCTCCTGCGGGTCGTAGCGAAGACCTTCCGGCAGATACGGCACCGGCAGCCGGTCCGCGCCGGCCGCCCCCGACGCCGGGTAGCCGCCGCCGAGCACCGTCACCACGCCCACGCCAGGACGCCGCACCACCGGCTGCGCGAACAGTGCCGCAGGACGGCCCGTGAACGAGGTGTAGTTGTCGAACAGCCGCGGCACGTAGAGCCCGGACCCCGCCGCGATCTCCGTCACAGCGGACTCGGCGGCCGTGTGCTGCACGCTGCCGGTCCCGCCCCCGTTGACGAACTCCAGGCCGGGCGCCACCGCGCGGACCGCCCGCACGACCTCCGCGCGCCGCGCCGCCAGCTCCCTGCGGGCCGCCGCCTGCATCACCCGGACCGCGCGCGACCACAGCGGCCGGCCCGCCACCGAGTCGCCCACGCCGGCGACGTGCCCCTCGTACGCCATCAGCCCCACCAGCCGGAAGCCGGGCCTGCGCTCCACCGAGCGGGCCAGCTCGGCCAGTTGGGCGGGGGAGCGGAGGGGCGACCGCAGAGCGCCGATCCTGACCCGGCCGCCGAGCAGCCGCAGCGAGGTGTCCAGCTCCAGGCAGACCCGGATCTCCTCGGTGCCGCCCGCCCGCGCCGCGTCGATCAGCTCCAGCTGCGCGTGATCGTCCACCATCACCGTCACGGCCGCCGCCAGCTTGGGATCGGCCGCCAGCTCGGCGTAGGCGGACCGGTCGGCCGACGGATAGGCCAGGAGTATGTCGTCGAATCCGGCACGGGCCAGCCACAGCGACTCCGCGAGCGTGAACGACATGATCCCCGCGAAGCCCGGACGCGCGAGAACGCGCTCCAGGAGGGCACGGCAGCGTACGGACTTGCTCGCCACCCGGATGGGTTTCCCGCCCGCCCGGCGCACGAGGTCGTCGGCGTTGGCGTCGAAGGCCTCCAGGTCGACGACGGCCACCGGGGCGTCGAGATGCGCGGTGGCGCGGTTGTAACGGGTGCGGTCTGCGGTGCGGACAGTCATGGTCGGAGCCTGCCAGACGGCTGTACCACTGGGTAGGGGACGTTCGGTACAGATCGTCCCGCGCTCCCTGTCCCGTTCCCACGGGACGCCGTTCACACCGTAGAGTGACCGTCACACGATCGACCGACGGGCCCGTGCGCAACGGTGGTCCGTGGGCGGTGCGGGGACGTGGACCAGGGGGACGGATGAGTACCGAAGCGCAGCGCGCTCCAGTGCCGCCCCGGCCGACCTCCCCGCCGCCCGTGCCCGGCAGTACTTCCGCGCCGCCCGTGCCCGGCAGCGCCCCCGTGCCGCCGGTGGAGACGACGACCCGGCTCCGCCCCGTGCCGCCCGCCGGTCCCGTACCGCCACCGCCCGCCGGTGGTCCCGTACCGCCACCGCCCGCCTCCACCAGGCGTAGGCCCGTCGGCGCGGTGGACCTCACCCCGCGCCCCGGCGCCACCCCGGCCCCTCCGGGGGCCTACTACGCGTACGCCGAGACCCCCGCCGAGACCACCACCCGGCTCCGCCCCGTGAAGGCCCGCAACCCCGTCAGGACCGCCGCGGCCGCGGTGTGCGCCGTGCTCGGCCTCGGGCTCATCGGCGGCGCGGTCACCGGCAGCTGGCTCACCGGCGACTCCGCCGCCGAGCCCGGCGACGAGAGCGCGTACACCGTGAGCCGCTCCCTCTGGCACAGCGTGCCCGTCGACACCCTCTTCCCGGCCACGCTCAAGGGCGACGGCGCCGGACCCGGAGCCACCGACCGGGTCTGGACCAGGGTCGCCGTCGCGGGCGACAGCGGCTGCGCGGCCGGCCTGGACCCGCTGCTCCTCAAGACGCTCCGCCCGGTCGGCTGCGAACGCCTGGTACGCGCCACCTACACCGACGCCACCCGCAGCAGCGTCACCACCGTCGGCGTCGTCTTCACCGAGGGCGGCGCCGAGGCGATGAGCGCGCTCGACACCCGGTTCACCACCCAGCGCCTCGCCGACCGCTCCGATCTGATGCCCCGTACCTACCCGGCCAAGGACACCGTCGCCGCGGGCTTCGGCGACCGGCAGCGCGCCAGCTGGACGGTCCATGTCCTGACCGAGCTGCCCGTCGTCGTGTTCTCCGTCTCCGGCTTCGCCGACGGCCGCACCGTCACCGAGCCGCAGCCCGCCGCAGCGGCCATGGCCGCGGACGCCACCACGCCCCCCGCCCAGGCGGGTCTCGGCCACGAGGCGAAGGGGGTCGCCGACCGCGTGGAGCGCTCCCTGCGCAGGACCGTCACCGACCTCACGGAGAAGCCGGAATGACCCGTCCCCGCCGGCTTCGGGCGCTCGCCGCCCTGGCCACGGCCACCGCCTTCGCCCTGCTGCCCGCCGTCCCAGCCCAGGCGGACGCCATCCGTGACCAGCAGTGGGGCCTGGAGGCCCTCCACACCGACAAGGCCTGGCAGACCACGAAGGGCAAGGGCATCACGGTCGCGGTCCTGGACACCGGGGTCGACGACGACCACCCCGACCTCACCGGCCAGGTGCTCCCAGGCAAGGACCTCATCGGCTTCGGTGCCGAACCCGGCGACCGCTCCTGGGCCCTGCACGGCACCGCGATGGCCGGCATCATCGCGGGCCGCGGCAACGGCCCCGGGCAGGGCGACGGCATCCTCGGCGTCGCCCCGGAAGCGAAGATCCTGCCCGTGCGGGTGATCCTCGAGTCCGGCGACCCGTCGCGCACCAAGGCCCGTGAGTCACGCGGGACCGCGCTCGCCGACGGGATCCGCTGGGCGGCCGACCACGGCGCCGACGTCATCAATCTCTCCCTCGGGGACGACAGCGAGTCGGCCCACCCGGAGGCCGGCGAGGACGCCGCCGTGCAGTACGCCCTCGGCAGGGGCGTCGCCGTCGTCGCCTCCGCGGGCAACAGCGGGGAGAAGGGGGACCGGACCTCCTACCCCGCCGCCTACCCCGGTGTGATCGCCGCGGCGGCCGTCGACAAGTACGGCACACACGCCGCGTTCTCCACCCGGCGCTGGTACGCCACCGTCAGCGCGCCGGGCGTCGACATCGTCGTCGCCAACCCGGACCAGCACTACTACATCGAGTGGGGCACCTCCGCCGCCTCGGCCTTCGTCTCCGGAGCCGTGGCCCTCGTGCGCGCCGCACACCCGGGTCTCTCACCCGCGCAGATCAAGACCCTGCTCGCGGACACCGCCGGCAACGCCCCCTCGGGTGGCCGCGACGACGCCAGGGGCTACGGCCTGGTCGACCCCGCCGCCGCGATCGAGGCCGGGGCGAAGCTGCGCCCCGACGGTCTGAGCGCGCGGGCCGCCCGGGCCGGCTACCGCGAGAAGTACTTCGGCTCAGGCCCCGCTCCCCGCGGCGACGACGGAGACCCGGCCGGCTGGCTGGCCCCCTCCGCGGGCGGCCTCGGAGCGATGCTCCTCGCACTGGCCGTCGTGCTGTGGCGCGGCAGGCACTCGGGCGGCAGGCCCGGCGGCAGGAACTCCGCCACCCCCGGATACGCCCCGTTCCCCACCCGCCCCCTCCGCTGAGCGGACCGGCGTCACCCCGACGCGGCCGCCGCACCGGTCACGTCCACCGCCGCCTTCGCGACGGACTCCACGAGAGCGATGCCCGCCTCCTTCGTCGCGTGACCGCGCGACAGCACCGCCACCAGTACGGTGTGCCCGCCGCTCGCCACGCGTCCGATGCTGTTGACGTCCCACAGCCCGGTCGTCGTCCGGGGCATCCAGCCGTTCTTCAGCACGGCGTCGGTGCCCGCCGCCGACACTCCCCACCGCTGGTCCGCCTCGACCTGGCCCATCAGCCCCGTCAGGTAGGCACGCGAGGCCGCCGACAGCTCCGAATCGTCCCCGGACACCGCCTCCAGCAGCCGCACCTGGTCGGCGGCCGTGGTCTGGGTCAGCCCCCACGCGTGGGCGGCGTCCGTCCCGGTCAGCCCCAGCCGTACGTTGGCAGCGTCGAGGCCGTCCTCCCCGCCGATCACCTTGAGCAGCTCGGTGGCCGAGGTGTTGTCGCTTCGCTGGATCATGGCCTCCGCGTACGCCTGCTCGGCGCCGCTCAGCTCCCGGTCCTCGTCCTGCGCCCGGAGCAGCAGAGCCGCCAGGATGTCGACCTTGACGATGCTGGCCGCGTCGTACGTCCCGTCCCCGTAAGCGGCACCCGCGCCGCTGTCCGTGTCCAGCACGGCCACCGACACATCGGCGCCGTCCGCCAGTGGCGCCAGGGCGTCCGCCAGCTCAGCGTCGAGATGCACCTCGGGCTCCTCGCTCCGGCCCGCCGGGGCCGACGGGGTCGAGGCGGACGATACGGCGGCCACGGCCGCGGGCGCGTCATCCGGGGAGCGACCCACCAGATACGCACCTCCCGCGGCGGAACCGGCCAGCAGCACGACGGCAGCGGTCATGAGGCCGGACAGCGCGGCCTGAGTGTTCTGTGACGGGGCATGGCCCGGACGCTGGAAAGCCCAGCTGGCAGCAGCCTGTGCCCGACCTGTCGCCGGGGTGGGAGAACGGACCCACTACGCTCGTCGTGTGGCGCTCAAGAACATCCCGGACTCAGGCTTCTCCGACGACGACGGCACTGCCTCGCCCGAACTGACGGCGGCCCTCGCGGCGTGGGCCGATGACAGGACGGCGGTCGGTCCGGTCCTCGCGGCCCTCCGTGCGGCCCGGCTCCTCGTGCCGGTCGTCGCCGTACTCGGCGAGGCCGAGGAGGACAGCGGGGAGGGGCGCGAAGCTCCTGAGAAGGGTGGCGGCGGGCGACGGGGGGGCGGCCTGCGCCGCGAGAAGAGCAGCGACATGGCCGTGCCGACCCTCCAGGCCGGTGACCGGCGCGCCCTCCCTGCCTTCACCTCCACCGCCTCGCTGGCCCGCTGGGACGCTCAGGCGCGCCCCGTCGCCGTACCCCTGCACCAGGCGCTGCAGGCCGCCGCGCACGAGAAGGCGGACACGGTGGTGCTCGACCTGGCCGGGCCCGTCGCCTTCGAGCTGACAGGCCCCGCCCTGCTGGCGCTGGCCGAGAACCGTGCCAGCGCGGACCCGCTCGACGACCCCGCGGTCGTCGCCGCGGTGCGGGAGGCGGTCGCCGCCGAGCCCGCGGTCCTGCGCGCCCACCTCGGGCCGGGCCGGGCCGACGGCACTCTCGCCCTGGTCCTCGCCCCGGACGCCGTGGTCGGCGACGCCGCCCGACGGGTCGCCGACGCGCTGTCGGCCAGCGAGGTGCTGCGCGCCCGGCTGGTGCGCGGGATCGACCTGGCGGTTCTGCCGGCCGGTTCCGAGGCCCCCGGTGAGCCGCTCTTCACCCGCTGACACACGCGAGAGCCCGCCGCCTGTCGCAGGCAGCGGGCTCAGCGGTGTGAGGTGCGGAGGGCTCAGCCGTAGACGGGGCCCGTGTACTTCTCGCCCGGGCCCTGGCCGGGCTCGTCCGGCACGAGCGAGGCCTCACGGAAGGCCAGCTGGAGCGACTTCAGGCCGTCGCGCAGCGGCGAGGCGTGGAAGGTGCTGATCTCCGTGGCGCTCGCGTCGAGCAGCCCGGCCAGGGCCTGGACCAGCTTGCGGGCTTCGTCCAGGTCCTTGTGCTGCTCGCCCTCCTCGGTCAGGCCGAGCTTCACGGCTGCCGCGCTCATCAGATTGACGGCGACGGTCACGATCACCTCGACCGCGGGGACCTCCGCGATGTCGCGGGCCATGTCGTCGAAGCCGGGGTTCTCGGTGCTGGGAGTGGTCGCGTCGCTCATGCCCCACACGATAAGGCCACGTCGGCGCGGCTCCTCCTGCGGGAGCCTCCCGGCAGCGGGTTCGCCGTAGCCCCGGGGAGCTGCTAACCTTGTGTAACGACCGGCCGGACACCTATGTGCTCGGCCCACAAGTGGAGGCTCCGATCTCCCACCTGGCCGTCCTCGCGGATGGCAGGTCACCGGTCAGGTAGCGACCATCGTTCCGTACGGACGATGGAGCTGCTCGATGCGCCCCGCGGTTGACCGCGGCGGTGTTCCGGTATTTCCAGGAGCCCCGCCTGTGTCCCGTCCGGGGCATTTTTCCTTTCCCGGCTCGGTTGGTCTTACGAAACAGACGTTACGCGGCTGTCCGCCAGGCGGTCGCGTGGTGCTACCGAGGAGGATCCATCAGCGCCGAGCCCCGCATCAACGACCGGATTCGCGTTCCCGAGGTGCGACTTGTCGGTCCCAGCGGCGAGCAGGTCGGGATTGTTCCGCTTGCCAAGGCCCTGGAGCTCGCACAGGAGTACGACCTCGACCTGGTCGAGGTGGCGGCGACAGCCCGTCCCCCCGTGTGCAAGCTCATGGACTACGGGAAGTTCAAGTACGAGTCGGCCATGAAGGCCCGTGAGGCGCGCAAGAACCAGGCGCACACGGTCATCAAGGAAATGAAGCTCCGGCCGAAGATCGACCCGCACGACTACGACACCAAGAAGGGTCACGTCGTCCGGTTCCTCAAGCAGGGGGACAAGGTCAAGATCACGATCATGTTCCGTGGTCGTGAGCAGTCCCGCCCCGAGCTGGGTTTCCGACTGCTCCAGCGTCTCGCTTCGGATGTCGAGGACCTCGGCTTCATCGAGTCGAACCCGAAGCAGGACGGCCGGAACATGATCATGGTTCTGGGCCCGCACAAGAAGAAGACCGAAGCCATGGCCGAGGCCCGCGAGGCCCAGGCCGCCCGTAAGGCGGAGCGTCAGGGTTACGCCCACGACGCCGAGCCCGAGGACGAAGCCGCTGAGGCCCCGGCCGCAGCTGCCGAGGCTCCGGCCGAGACACCTTCCGAGGCGTGACCTCTGGGGGCTGCCATCCAGGCGCCCCCGGGTCCCTCGGGAACCACCCAAAGATCTGACGCCCCTGCAATCCGGTGCTCCGCACCGAGAGGGGCGCCACTGACGAGGAGAGAACGGCGCGATGCCGAAGAACAAGACGCACAGCGGTGCCAGCAAGCGCTTCAAGATCACCGGCTCCGGCAAGGTGCTCCGAGAGAGGGCCGGCAAGCGCCACCTGCTCGAGCACAAGTCGTCCAAGAAGACCCGCTCGCTGACCGGCACGGTCGTCGTGGCTCCGGCCGACGTCAAGAAGGTCAAGAAGCTTCTCGGCAAGTGAGGTGCCGCCTCCGGTGAACCCGGAGGCGCGACCTCGATCCGACCGGGACCAATTCGTTTCCGGGCCGTGTGAGTCCAACCACGGCCCCGCTGCAAGGAGTTAAAAGTGGCACGCGTCAAGCGGGCAGTAAACGCCCACAAGAAGCGCCGGGCGATCCTCGAGGCCGCCAAGGGCTACCGCGGTCAGCGTTCGCGCCTGTACCGCAAGGCCAAGGAGCAGGTCACCCACTCCCTGGTCTACAACTACAACGACCGCAAGAAGCGCAAGGGCGACTTCCGTCAGCTCTGGATCCAGCGCATCAACGCGGCTGCCCGCCAGAACGGCATGACGTACAACCGCCTCATCCAGGGTCTGAAGGCCGCCAACATCGAGGTGGACCGCAAGATCCTGGCCGAGCTCGCGGTCAACGACGCCAACGCGTTCGCCGCTCTCGTCGAGGTCGCCCAGAAGGCCCTTCCGAGCGACGTCAACGCCCCGAAGGCCGCCTGATCCAGGCAGCTCTTCCAGGTGTGTGACCGGACCCGCAGGCGCAAGTCGTCTGCGGGTCCGGTGCGTTGCAGCACGCTCCGTGTACGTGGTCATCCGTACGCGGAGAAACGTACGCAGAGAAGCAGAGTTACGCAGAGAGGCTCGCCGCCGACCATGGGCACCCCCGAACTGATCTCCGCGCGGTCGCCGCGAATCGCCGCCGCACGCCGGCTGGCCAGGCGGAACTTCCGCGGCAAGGAGCGCAGGTTCATCGCCGAGGGGCCGCAGGCCGTGCGGGAGGCCGCCACGCACCGGGGCGGTGACGGTGAGCCCACGCTGACCGAGCTCTTCGCCACCGTCGAAGCCGCCGACCGGTACGCCGACATCATCGATGCCGCCCACGCGGCGGGCGCCCGGGTGCATCTCGCGGACAGCGACGTGCTGGCCGACGTGTCGCAGACCGTCACCCCGCAGGGCCTGATCGGTGTCTGCCGCTTCCTGGACTCGCCCTTCGAGGAGATCCTCGCGGCGAAGCCCACGCTGGTCGCCGTACTCGCCCACGTACGGGACCCAGGGAACGCCGGGACGGTGCTGCGCTGCGCGGACGCCGCCGGTGCGGACGCGGTCGTGCTCACCGACGCCTCCGTCGACCTCTACAACCCCAAGTCGGTCCGTGCCTCCGTCGGCTCGCTCTTCCATCTGCCGGTCGCCGTCGGAGTGCCCGTGGAACAGGCGGTGCAGGGGCTCCGGGGCGCCGGTGTGCGCATCCTGGCGGCCGACGGTGCGGGGGACGACCTCGACGACGAGCTCGACGCGGGCACCATGGGCGGACCCACCGCCTGGGTGTTCGGCAACGAGGCGTGGGGCCTCCCCGAGGAGACACGCGCACTGGCCGACGCCGTGGTCCGGGTCCCGATCCACGGAAAGGCCGAGAGCCTCAACCTCGCCACCGCAGCCGCCGTCTGCCTCTACGCCTCCGCGCGGGCCCAGCGCCCGCGGCAGGCCGGCTGATCCCCGCGGGATCACCACCGATCGATTCGGGCCGGACCCCGCCGGCGCGGGACCGGAGGGTGTCGCCCGGCCGCCGACGCCTAGTAGGGTGACGAACTCGGGGGCCCACTGCACCGGTTCGAGAGGTGGGGTACGGGAAGATGGCTGTCGGCATGAGCAGGCCGCGAGCGACACACACGGCCGCCGTGCGCGCCCTCTCCGACGAGGCCGGCGAGAGCCGTGCCGCCGGGGACCCCATGACGGGCATCGACCCGGACGATCTTCCTGACGGTCTCGTCGTCGCCGACGAGAACGGCAAGGTCATCTGCTTCAACGCGGCCGCGGCCCGGATCACCGCCACACCCGCGACGGACGCGCTCGGCCGCTCCCTCGACCAGGCGCTGCCCCTCGAGGACCTCAAGGGACGCCGCTGGTGGGACCTGACCGATCCGTACGGCGGACTCGCCATCAGGGTCGGCCAGCCCGAGCAGAATCTGCTGCTCCCCGGCGGCCGTGAGGTCCTGGTCTCCGCGCGGTACGTACGCGAGACCCCGACCGGGCCCGTCCGCCGGTTCGTCGTGTCGCTGCGCGGCACCGAGGCGCGCCGCCGCACCGAGCTCAGTCACGCGGAGCTCATCGCCACCGTCGCCCATGAGCTGCGCTCCCCGCTGACCTCGGTCAAGGGCTTCACCGCCACGCTGCTGGCCAAGTGGGAGCGGTTCACCGACGACCAGAAGCGGCTGATGCTGGAGACCGTCGACGCCGACGCCAACCGGGTCACCCGGCTCATCGCCGAGCTGCTCGACATCTCCCGTATCGACTCCGGCCGGCTCGAGCTGCGCCGCCAGCCCGTCGACGTCGCCGCGGCCGTCGAACGCCACATCCAGGCGCACATCGCGAACGGCCAGGCGCCCGGCCGCTTCCTCGTGCACACCCGGCAGCCGCTGCCCGCGCTCTGGGCGGACCCGGACAAGGTCGACCAGGTCCTGGGGAACCTCCTGGAAAACGCGGTGCGGCACGGCGAGGGAACCGTCACCATTGACATCGCCCCTGCACCCGCACCGGGCAAGGACGACGAGAGCGGAACGGCAGTCACCGTGAGCGACGAAGGTCCCGGCATCCCCGAGGAGTCGATGGGCCGCGTCTTCACCCGCTTCTGGCGGGGGAGCAAGCGCGGCGGGACCGGCCTGGGGCTGTACATCGTCAAGGGCATCGTCGAGGCGCACGGCGGCACGATCACCGTCGCCAGGGCGCCCGGCGGTGGCGCCGAGTTCCGATTTATCCTGCCCGTGAGCATGCCGGCCTACCTGGCCTGAGCTGCCCACGGGCTTCTTCGCCTCCCGGCGGCCCGTAGACTCGACTTTTGGCACCTTTGCGTCCTCAGTCGTCGAGCCAGGTCGCCACCAGCCAATCGGAAGCACGGGAAGAGATGTCGGCACCGAACAAGTCGTACGACCCAGTCGAGGTCGAGGCACTGAAACCGGAAGAGATCGAGCGCATGCGGGACGAGGCGTTCGCCGCCTTCGCCGCCGCGGGCGACCTCGACGCGCTCGCCCAGGCGAAGACCGCGCACACCGGTGGTACCTCGCCCCTGTCGCTCGCCAACCGCGAGATCGGCGCCCTGCCGCCGCAGGCCAAGGCCGAGGCGGGCAAGCGCGTGGGCCAGGCCCGCGGCGCCGTCTCCAAGGCACTGGCCGCCCGCCAGGCCGAGCTGGAGGCCGAGCGTGACGCCCGGGTGCTGGTCGAGGAGGCGGTGGATGTCACGCTGCCCTACGACCGCACCCCCGCAGGCGCGCGCCACCCCCTGACGACCATCATGGAGCGCGTCGCCGACGTCTTCGTCGCGATGGGCTACGAGATCGCCGAGGGCCCCGAGGCCGAGGCGGAGTGGTTCAACTTCGACGCCCTGAACTTCGTGCCCGACCACCCGGCACGGCAGATGCAGGACACCTTCTTCGTGCAGGGCGCCGACGGTGCCAAGGGCGACGAGTCCGGTGTCGTGCTGCGTACGCACACCTCACCGGTCCAGGCGCGCTCGCTGCTCAGCCGTAAGCCCCCCGTCTACGTGGTCTGCCCCGGCCGGGTCTACCGCACCGACGAGCTCGACGCCACGCACACCCCGGTCTTCCACCAGATCGAGCTGCTCGCCGTCGACGAGGGCCTCACCATGGCCGACCTCAAGGGCACCCTCGACCACATGGTCCAGGCGCTCTTCGGCCCGGACATGAAGACCCGGCTGCGGCCGAACTTCTTCCCGTTCACCGAGCCGTCCGCCGAGATGGACATGGTCTGCTACGTCTGCCGCGGCGAGTCCGTCGGCAACCCGGACCGCCCCTGCCGCACCTGCGGCAGCGAGGGCTGGATCGAGCTCGGCGGCTGCGGCATGGTCAACCCCAAGGTGCTCGTCGCCTGCGGTGTGGACCCCGAGAAGTACAGCGGATTCGCCTTCGGGTTCGGTATCGAGCGGATGCTGATGTTCCGCCACAACGTCGAGGACATGCGAGACATGGTCGAGGGCGACGTCCGGTTCACCCGGCCGTTCGGGATGGAGATCTGATGCGCGTCCCGCTTTCCTGGCTGCGGGAATACGTCGACCTGCCGGCGACGGAGACCGGCCGTGACGTGCAGGCCAAGCTCGTCTCCGTCGGCCTGGAGGTCGAGACCGTCGAGCAGACCGGCGCCGGCCTCAAGGGCCCCCTGGTCGTCGGACAGGTCCTGACCATCGAGGAGCTGGAGGGCTTCAAGAAGCCCATCCGCTTCTGCACCGTCGACGTCGGCACGGCCAACGGCACCGGCGAGCCGCAGGAGATCGTCTGCGGCGCCCGTAACTTCTCCGTCGGCGACAAGGTCGTCGTCGTCCTCCCGGGCGCCGTGCTGCCCGGCGACTTCGCGATCGCCGCGCGCAAGACGTACGGCAAGACCTCGCACGGCATGATCTGCTCGACCGACGAGCTCGGCATGGGTGACGACGGGACGCACGGCATCATCGTGCTGCCGCCGGAGTACGAGCCCGGAACCGACGCGATCGAGCTCCTGGAGCTCGTCGACGAGGTCCTGGACATCGCCGTCACGCCGGACCGGGGCTACTGCCTCTCGATGCGCGGGGTCGCCCGCGAGACCGCCATCGCGTACGGGCTGACGCTGCGCGACCCGGCCCTCCTGGACGTGCCCCCGCCCAACGCGCACGGCTACCCGGTGAAGGTGTCCGACCCGTTCGGATGCAGCAACTTCACCGCGCGTACGGTCACCGGCCTGCGGCCCGAGGCGCGCTCCCCGATCTGGATGCAGCGCAGGCTGCAGAAGGCCGGGATGCGCACCGTCTCGCTGGCCGTCGACATCACCAACTACGTGATGCTGGAGCTCGGCCAGCCGCTGCACGCCTACGACCGCACCCGTGTCGCGGGCACCATCGGTGTGCGCCGCGCCCAGCAGGGCGAGAAGCTCACCACGCTGGACGGCGCCAAGCGTGTCCTGGACGCCCAGGACCTGGTCATCACCGACGACCGCGGACCGATCGGCCTCGCGGGCGTCATGGGCGGCGCCGACACCGAGATCGCCGACCACGCCGAGGACACCGGGACCACCGAGGTCGTCATCGAGGCCGCGCACTTCGACGCGATCGCCATCGCCCGGACCGCACGCCGCCACAAGCTGAGCTCGGAGGCGTCCAAGCGCTTCGAGCGCGGTGTCGACCCGATGGCCGCCGCCGCTGCCGCGCAGCGCACGGTCGACCTGCTGGTGCTCCTCGCGGGCGGCACGGCCGAGGCCGGCGTCACGGAGATCACCGCCCCGTCCGCACCCCGCACCATCGCGATGCCCGCGAACCACCCCGACCGGGTGGCCGGTGTCGCGTACGGCCGGGAGACCGTCGTACGCCGTCTCCAGCAGGTCGGCTGCGACGTCTACGGACAGGACGAGCTGATCGTCACGGTGCCGTCCTGGCGCCCCGACCTCGCCGAGCCGAACGACCTGGCCGAAGAGGTCATCCGGCTGGAGGGTTACGAGAACCTCCCGTCGACCCTGCCGACGCCGCCGTCCGGACGCGGGCTCACCGACCGCCAGCGGCTGCACCGGCGCATCGGCCGTGCCCTCGCCGGCGCCGGTTACGTCGAGGCGCTCAGCTACCCGTTCATCGGCGACGCCGTCCTCGACCAGCTCGGCCTGGAGAAGGACGACGCACGCCGCCGTACGGTCACGCTCGTCAACCCGCTCTCCGACGAGGAGCCCGCGCTGCGCACCACGCTGCTGCCCGGTCTGCTCGGCGCACTGCGGCGCAACGACGGCCGCGGCAGCCACGACCTGGCGCTCTTCGAGACGGGCCTGGTCTTCAGGCCCACCGGCGAGGAGACCAAGGCCGTACGGCTGCCCGTCGACCGCCGTCCCACCGACGAGGAGATCGCCGGACTGGACGCGGCACTGCCGCGTCAGCCGCGCCGCGCCGCCGTCGTACTCGCGGGCGCCCGCGAGCAGGCCGGCTGGTGGGGCAGGGGCCGCCCCGCCGACTGGGCGGACTCCGTCGAGGCGGCGCGCACCATCGCCGCTGAGGCGGGCGTCGAGGTGACGGTCCGCGCCGACCGGCACGCACCGTGGCACCCCGGCCGCTGCGCCGCGCTGTACGTCACGGTCGACGGCGAGGAGACCCTCTTCGGACACGCGGGCGAACTGCACCCGCGTGTCGTCAAGGAACTCCACCTGCCCGAGCGGACCTGTGCCATGGAGGTCGAGCTCGACGTCCTGGAGAAGGCCGTCGACGGCGCGCTCCAGGCGCCCCGAATCTCCACCTTCCCGGTGGCGACCCAGGACGTCGCGCTCGTCGTCGCCTCGGACGTGCCCGCCGACGCGGTGGAGAAGGCGCTGCGCGAAGGCGCGGGCGGCCTGCTCGAATCGCTGCGGCTGTTCGACGTCTTCACCGGCGAGCAGATCGGCGAGGGCAACAAGTCCCTGGCGTACGCGCTGCGGTTCCGTGCCCCGGACCGCACGCTGACCGTGGAGGAGGCCTCCGCCGCCCGCGACACCGCGGTCGCCCTGGCCACCGAGCGCACCGGTGCGGTGCTGCGCGGCGCCTAGGTGCACTGCCCTGTGAGAAGGGGCGTATCCGGTCACCGGATACGCCCCTTCTGTTCTCGCCGGACGGCCCGGGGACCGCACACGGGCCTCCTGTCATCGGGGCAGTGGGCTGTACGGTCCGGCGCCGTCCGTCCTGCCACGGAGTGTCGGGCAGGCCGGCAGAACGAACGGCGCGGGTGCGGGTCGTCGAACTGTTACGAGGGGGAGCCGACGACCCGGCCGCCTCTTGCGAGGAACTCATTCAACCGAGCGGTGCACCGGCGCGGCAGAGCGCACAGCAGGATGGTTCGGGCATTCCGTTCACACCCCGTGTGAATCGTGCTCCACTAGGCTCATTGCGACGCGCACATGGGGGGGCAATGGAGCCCAACGTCCTGCTCGAATCCCTGATCGACGAGGCGGGTGTGTCCCGTGCCGGGCTCGCCGGCCATGTCAACCAGGCCGGCCGTACCCGCGGGCTGTGCCTGCGCTACGAACACACGGCGGTCGCGCGCTGGCTCAAGGGCCAGCGCCCGCGCGGGCAGGTCCCGGACCTGATCTGCGAAGTCCTCGCAGCCCGGCTGGGCCGGCCCGTCACGCTCGACGACGCCGGCATGGGGATCCCCGGGATGCACACGGCCGCCCAGGGCGCCGGCCTCTCGGGGTTCGTCGAGCACGCGACGGCCCTGTGGCGCTCCGACGAACAGCAGCGTCCCCACCTCGCCACCGCACCCGCCGTCACGGGCACGACAGCGGTGATGCCCGTCTGGGAGTGGGAGAACCCGCCCGAGGACGCCGATGTCTCACGCCCCGGGCCGTTGCGCGTGAGCATGGCGGACATAGTGATGCTCCGCGCGGCCCGCGCACACTACGAACAGATGTACCGAAAGGCGGGCGGCATCGCGACCAGGTCCCGCATCGTCGGTTTCCTCAACGCCGAGACGGCGCCGCTGCTGCGCGGAGGCTACAGCGATGCGACGGGCCGCAGACTCCACCGTGCGACCGCCGGACTGGTGGCAGTCGCGGGCATCTGTGCCTATGACTCCGACGCCCATGGACTCGCCCAGCGCTACTTCCACCAGGCCCTGCGCCTGGCCAAGGCGAGCGGGGACCGGGGGCTCGGCGGCTATGTGATCGCCCTGCTCGTGAACCAGTCGCTGCACCTGGCCGAATACCGCCGGTCCGTCGCCTTCGCCGAGGCCGCGCTCCGAGCGGCCGGCCGTCACATCACCCCGGCGCTGGCCACGGATCTGCACGCGATGCAGGCCAAGGCCTACGCCCAGCTGGGCGACCACCGCGGCGCCCTGGAGTGCATCCGCCGCGCCGAGGCCGAGGCCGGCCGCATCCGGAGCGGGGGCGAACCGGACGAGACGGGGTATGTCCAGCCGGGTCTCGTCAACGTCCAGGTGGCGGAGGCGCTCCTCTGTCTCGGGGATCTCGCCGGTGCCCGGGAGCACGCGGCGGCAGCCGTGCGCTCCCCGGCGCACGACCGCGGGACCGTGCACCGGCTCGCCATGCTCACCCAGCTCGAACTGCTCCAGGGAGAGGCGGACAAGGCGGCCGGCACGGCCTCGGAAATGGCTGAACGCGCCCGGGGCATGGAGTCCCAGCGGCTCCGGGACCGGCTGCGCTCCGTACGGGGACAGCTGGCCGCGAGCGGCAGCGCCGACGCCGAAGCGGCGGCCGGCCTCATCGACGGGGCGCTGCGCGTGCCTCTGTGAGCCTCGTCCGGGGAGCCGCCACGCGTTCCCCTGCGGGACGGGCCCTGCTCCGATGTTGCCATCGACCAGTCGGAAGGTGGCAGAACTGTGCAGTGGGCGAACCTGAACGAACAGACCGTGTACGAGAATCGCTGGTTCCGGGTCAACCTGGCGGATGTCGTTCTCCCCGACGGCCGACATCTGGACCACTTCGTCATCCGGCTCCGGGCCGTCGCCGCGGCGACCGTCGTCAACGAGGCCAACGAGGTCCTGCTCCTTTGGCGGCACAGGTTCATCACCGACAGCTGGGGCTGGGAACTCGCCGCGGGAGTGGTCGAGGACGGCGAGGACATCGCCGCAGCCGCCGCACGGGAGATGGAGGAGGAGACAGGATGGCGGCCCGGCGAGCTGCATCCGCTGATGACCGTGGAACCGGCCAACGGCCTCGTCGACGCCCGGCACCATCTCTTCTGGTCCCGGGAGGCGACGTACACGGGCCATCCGGCGGACGACTTCGAGTCCTCGCGCCGCGAGTGGGTCCCGCTCAAACTCGTGCCCGACATGATCGCGCGTGGTGAGATACCGGCGGCCGGCATGGTGGCCGGTCTGCTGATGCTCCATCACATGCGTCTGGGCTGACCGCACATGCCGATGCGGCGGGCCGGCCAGGAGGCTCCGGCCGCCCGTGCGATCACCGCACCTCCGGGCCGGAGGGCGACGGTGAACCGGATCCAGAACGTGGGGGTGCCGGCGGGGTCGGCTGCGGGGGCCGGCCACGTGCTGACGTCGACGTCCCCCGGAGCGGCTGGTGACCGTGTCGGATTGCAGTCAGCCCCTCTGCGCGGTCTGTGACGGTCATTCGGGAGAATTGGCCGCTCCATGGACCGTGCTCGGGCCACCGGGCTACAGTGCGTGGCGGAACGCCGTACGGCCGTGATCTCGGGGGGTCGGATGGGGCAGCGCAATCACGACGAGGACGCCGACGGCTGGTTCGGCGGCGACGAGCCGCTGGACGTCGCGGCGGCGGACGGCCGGCTGGCCCTCGTGCCGCCGTCGCAGGCGGTGGGCGGCTCCCCCTTCAGCTGGCAGTGCTCCCGCGACCCAGGGGACGCCACGCCCTGCACCACCGACAAGCCGGGCAGCATGGACTTCCCCCAGGACGGCGAGCTCCTGTGCACGTGCGGGGCGGAACTGGTCTACCGGCGGCGGGACGCGCGGGGCTGAGCCGGCGCTGACGGGGCCGGGGCGGGGCAGACACCAGGAGGAAGGCCGTGGGGATCATCTCGGCGCTGGCGTCAGGGCCGGCGAAGCGCTGGACGGCGCTGATCAGCGGGGGCGCCTACGCGTTCGCCGCCGTGGCCTTGCTGCTGCTGCGCCCCTGGCAGCCGCCGGCGGGCGGCTGTCAGGCATCTGGCCCCACCGCCGTGGTCTGCGACGCCGGCAGCGGTGAGCCGCTGGCGCTCGCCGCCCTCGGGGTGCTGGCGGTCGTCGCCGCGAGTGGCGCCTCCCTGGTGGTGACGGCCCTGGCGGGACCGCTCGTGCATCTGCTGTCCGGCACCGCGCTGCCCGTACGCGGACCGGTCGCCGCACTGGTCGCCCGTGGGGTCGCCGGCCGCGTGGGGGCGAAGCAGCGGCTCACCGCCCAGGCCGAGGAGCCGTGGACGAGCCGCGCCGCCGCCGAGGCGCGCCGGAAGCTGCACCGGCGCCCCGTGCAGGACGTGCTGACGGCGCCGACCAGGATCGGCGACAGCTTTGCCGCCATGGGCGAACGCATCCTGGGGCGGCACCGGCTGGACGCCCAGCTCTGCTGGCCGCTGCTCCAGCAGGTGTTCGACGAGCCCGCCCGGCGCGATCTGGAGCGTGCCTCGGATCAGGTGCTGGGCCGGGCGCGCAACCTGGTCTGGGCGGCGCTCACCGTCGTCACCGCCCTGCCGCTCGCCCTGCTGGACCGCGTCGCCCTGTGGCCCGCCGCGCTGGCCGCCCTCGCGGGCGCCGTGGTCGGCGCGTTGCTCCTTGCCGGGCTGGGGGACGGCGTCGACGACTACGCGGACACCGTGGAGGCGGCGCTGCTGCGCCACCGGGACGCGCTCTACGCGGCGGCCGCTTGGCCGCTCCCCGAGGACACGGTGGACGAGAAGCGGACGGGCGAGGCGTTCACCGCCTACCTCCGGCGCACCGGCCACCCCGCACCGCAGATCACCTTCGAACGTCCGCCGCCCGAGGAGCCGCCGGTCCCGTGATCGACTACAGCCACCCGGCGCGGGAGCGCGGCCGGGACAGCGACCTGGCGGCCGCCCTCCACGCCGCCGCGGACCACGCCGAACGCCTCGTCCAGCAGGGCGCGCACGCCGGGGCGGACCCGACGGCGGAGCTGACCGGCTGGTACGACACGGTGCAGGCGGTGGCGGACGCCTGCGCCCGGGCCGTCGGCAACGTGCCCTCGCCGGACGAGGCGCGGGCGCTGGACACGTGGCTCCTGCGGGCCTCCGACTGCCTGGGCGCCTGCCGCCGGCTGCTCCGCGCGGTCCGGCACATCACCGAACCGCCCATGACCGACGCCGAGGTGCGGGACGCCTACCTCGCCCTGCTCGACCTGACGCACGTGGTCCACGAGTCGGCCGACCATGTCCGCCGCTCGCTTGCCGTCCGGCGCGACGGCATCCCGCCGCGGGAGGCTCCCGAGCGGTTCGTCCGGAGCAGGATCGCCCACCAGGACCTCATGCGGCGGGCGTTACGCCTCCTCCCGGATGAGGACGCACGGCGGGACGAGTGGATGTTCCGCTACGTGGTCCTTGCGCAGCGCGTCGCGGAGTACGGCGGGGACAGCCCCGGCGAGGCGGAGGCGGCCCGGGCGACCGCGGAGGAACTGGCCCGGCCCGGCAGCCGCCTGGACGACGCGCAGCGGGCGCAGATGCGCGCCGCCGGGGCCGCGCTCGCCACCCAGGTGCACACCGGTGGGGACGCCGCCCGGGCCACGGGTGCCGCGGACCTCGCCCTGGCCCACCGGGCCGTCTGGCAGGCCGCCCAGGACGATCCGCTGGCCGCCGCCCGGTTCGGCGCCGAGCTGCTGCGGGCGATCACGGTCGGCGAGAACGTCGAAGGGCTCGGCCTCCACGACGCGGTAGCGGCACTGGAGCGCGCCGTTCGGACCATGGACCCCGGCTCGCCGGAATGGCCCGAGGCCCTGGCGGCGAGGGCCCTGGCCCGCACCCAGGTGATCGGGACCTGGTCGGTCCGGGAGCGCGACATCGGGGCGGTCGTCCACGAACTCGACGGCGTCCGGGGTTTGTTGCCGCCGGGACATCCGATGACGGCGCCGATCAACCTCGCCCTCGTGCAGCTCCTGTCCCTGCGCGGCTCGGGCGAGGGCTCACTGAGCGACATCCGGTCCGCGCTCGCCATGCTGCGCCGGGCACGGGCCCAGCACCCCGCCGACCCCATGCACCGCTTGGTCCTGGACGCCGTCTTCGCGCAGGTCCACACCGCCTTCCACTACCACGCGGGGGCCGACGACGCGGACTGCACCGGCACCGGCGACGAGGCCACCCCCGCGGTGGACCGGGTCGGGCACGCGGTCCGCACACGGCAGTTGCTGCGCCTGTGCGTGGACCGGGCGCGGCGGCTGGCGGATGTGCGGGAGGACCACAGCCCGGAACTGCTGGCGCTGGTCCAGCACACCCTGGGCTGGTCGCTGCTGATGGCCGCCACTTACACGGACGGCGGCAGCCCGCCCGGCGGCGGCGAGCGGTACGCGCTGCTGTCCGAGGCCCGTACGGTCCTGACGGAGTCCCTGAGCCGCACCGACGAGCGGTCTCCGCAGCGCGCCGGGCGGGAACTGCTGCTGCACATCGTCGGCTTCGTCGAGGCCCAGGCGCCGACGGCCCAGCCGGGCGCCGCCCGCCCGCCCACCGACGCCATCGGCCTGCTGGTGGAACGGCCTGACGTGGCGTCCCGCCCGCCGTTCCAGGACACCGTGCGCACCGTCCACTTCTACGCCGAGACCCTGACGGCTCGCACCGCCCGCGGTGCGGAGGACCCGGGAGACCGGGACCGGCGGCTGCGGCGGATGGAGGAGGCCGTGGCCGCTCGGCCGGACGCGGTGGACACCCTCGCCGTGGACCTGCGGATGCAACTGGCCCGGGCACACCGCGCGGTGAGCCCCGCTCCAGCCGGGCTCGGCGATCTGCTGGTCCGGGCCGCGCGGCCCGGACAGTCGTCGGCGGCAGGGGGCCGGGCGGGGCGCGAGCGGTCCCGCCGGCTCGGGCGGGAGGCCCTCGGTCTGCTGGCGCGCCGGGCGCTGGTGCAGGAGGTCGCCGCCGACGCCGTGCTGACGGCGGAACGGGCCGGGCCGCTCTCCCGAGAGGTCGCCGCCTGGTGCGTCGCGGACGGCGCGTTGGAAGAGGCCGTCGGGATGCTGGAGCGCGGCCGGGCGCTCGCCCTGCACACGGAGATGGTCACCGTCGACGTACTGAGCACGCTGTCCGGGCTCGGCCGCGCCGATCTGGCCGGGGAGTGGCGCGGCTGGCGGGACGCCGCACTTCGGCAGAACCGGGCGGGTCACCGGCCGGACGGGGCGGCGACCGGGCGCGGGACCGCCCCTGGGGAGGGCGCGGGCGGCGACGCCTGGGACTCGTACGCCGAACATCCGGTGCCCGAGCGCCTCGGCGCCCGGGTGCGGGCGGTGCTGGAGGAACACGGCGCCCTGGACACGCTGCTGGGGACGGTCCCGGTGCCGGAGATCGCGGCGGCGCTGCGCAGGACCGGCAACCACGAGCTGGTGTACCTGCTGCCGACCCAGAACTCGCCCGTCTCCGGGGGCGCGCTGCGGGTGCGGAGCGACGGCGGCGTCCGCTGGATGCCCCTGAGCGGCCTGGCGGACCCCTCCTCCCTGGACGCCTACACGGGCGCCCTGGAACTGCTGCTCTCCGCGCCGAGGGCGGATGCGGTCGAGCACGCCTGGCGGGCCCGTCTGGAGGAGGTGTGCGACTGGGCGGGGCGGGCGGTGGTGGAGCATCTGGCGCGGGACGCCAGGGGTGCCGGGGCCGACTGCCTGCCTCGGCTGGTGCTGGTGCCGCTCGGGGCGCTGGCCGCGGTGCCGTGGAGCGCGGCACGGCTGCCGGGGGCAGGCGGGCGCCCGGGCCGGGCGGTCGACCGGCTGGTGCTGTCCACCGCCCCTTCCGCCCGGATGTTCGTCGCCGCGGCCGGGCAGCCCCCCGTCCGGGCTGGGGACGGCGCGCTGCTGGTCCTGGGGCTGACGGGGGCCCAGGCCCGGAGTTCGTCGAGCAGGGCGCTGCACCGGCTGTACCCGAGGCCGCGCCTGCTGGCGCCGGAGGCGGGCCGCCCGTCCGGCCGGCCGGTCCGCGGCCCGGACGGCACGACGCGGCCCGCGGAGGTCCTCGACGAGATCCGGCGGGCCGCCCTCTCGCACGGCATCGTGGACGTCTCGGCACACCTGCTGCCCGATCCGTCGGACAGCTGGCGCTCGCACCTCGCCTTCGGCGCAGTCCTCGGCCCGGACGGGACGCCGGCCGGGGACATCGACCGCCTGTCCGTGCAGACCATTGCGGCGCAGCGGTTCCCCGTGCCGCCGGACGGGCCCGGGCTGTGCGTCTCCCTGGCCTCGTGCATGAACGGCCTGCCGCGCCGCCACCAGGACGAGTCGTTCACCATGGCGGCGGCGTTCCTGGCCGGGGGAGCGTCGTCCGTGCTGGGCTCGTTGTGGCTGGTGAGGCTGCACGCGACGGCCCTCGTCGACCTCCTGTTCCACCACGGGCTCCGCACGGGCCACGCGCCGGTGGACGCGCTGCGTCAGGCGCAGCTCTGGATGGCCGGCCCGGTGCGGGAGCCGCCCACGTCGATGCCGGCCGACGTGCGGCGGCTCGCGGCCGAACTGCTGAACGCCCTCACGGCCTCGGGCCACGATCCGGCGGACCCGGCGTTCTGGGCGGGACTGGTGGTCGTGGGCCGCTGAGCAACGGGCGGGGACGCGCGGAGTGGCCGGCGCGAGGGTGGCGAGGCGGTCGGCCTGCCGGCTCGGTTCCCGGACGCGGTCGAGGGCGGCGGGGAGCCGGGCGGCGATGGCGCGGGTACTGATCCGGGTCCGGACGGCGCCGGCTCGGCCGGGGCGGGGGTGCGAGGCGGGCCCGCAGGAACACGAAGCGGGCGGACATGGCGACTTTCGAGCCCTTGCGCCTCCGGGCGGCGCGGTAATGGAGGAGGGTCTGCTTTCCCGGTCCCGGCCGCAGAGCTCGGAACGGCCCTGCGGCCGTGCTCCTGTCGCACGCGGACCTCGGCCTCCCGGAGCGGACATAGCCGAAGCCGGCGACCGTTCCTTCGTCCGTTGTGTCGCCGGCGAGAACGGGGCTGGACTCGGATCTCTTGTGCCACACAGTTCCTCCGCAACGGGACCGGACGTCATGCGGCGTCCGGGTCCGTACCGGTCCGACGTGGGGAGGCAGCCTGCCGACGACAGAAGGGGGTGGGGCCTCGGCGCCGCGCGAGGCAAGTAGAGCAACGTAACACAAATACCCACAACGTGGCCGGAGTTCACTACAACCAGGCCGTGTCTTCAGGAGATCTTGAGTGGTGGATCATGGCCCGGTGGTCCGTCGCCGTGAACTATCCGATCGCGCCCGGGAGTTGGTCCGGCAGCTGCTGCCCACGACTGCACCCGGTCACCACCGTGATGGAGGCGATCCGGGTGCCCCGCACCGGCCCCGGGTGCGGCCCGCGCACCAGATCGGCAGCAGGAGACGAGGCACTGTCGGCCGAACATGGATCTGACCTCGGGCAACGCGTCCCCGACAGGCCCGGCGGCGTGAGCGCCGGGCCTGTCGGTAGGACGGTCAGTAGGCGTAGAACCCCGAGCCCGTCTTGCGGCCGAGCCTGCCTGCGTCCACCATCCGCTGGAGCAGCGGGGGAGCGGCGTACAGCGGCTCCTTGTATTCCGCGTACATCGAGTCGGCGACCGAGGCCACGGTGTCCAGGCCGATCAGGTCGGCGAGCTTGAGCGGGCCCATCGGGTGGGCGCAGCCCATCTCCATGCCGTTGTCGATGTCCTCGCGGCTGGCGATGCCCGACTCGAACATCCGGATCGCCGAGAGCAGATACGGGATCAGCAGGGCGTTGACGACGAAGCCCGACCGGTCCTGGGCGCGGATCGCGTGCTTGTCCAGCACGGTCTGCACGACTGACTCCGCACGCTTTATGGTCTCGTCGGACGTCGTCAGCGCGGGGATCAGCTCGACGAGCTTCTGCACCGGGGCCGGGTTGAAGAAGTGGATACCGATGACGTGGTCCGGCCGGGAGGTCGCCACGGCCAGCTTCACCAGGGGGATCGAGGAGGTGTTCGAGGCGAGGATCGCGTCAGGCCGAGTCACCACCTGGTCGAGGACCTGGAAGATCTCGGTCTTGACCTGCTCGTTCTCCACGACGGCCTCGATCACGAGGTCGCGGTCGGCGAACTCGCCGAGGTCCGTGGTGAAGCTGAGGCGGCCGAGGGTCTCGTCGCGCTCCTCCGTGGTGATCTTGCCGCGTTCGGCGGCCTTGGAGAGCGAGTTGTGGAGCCGGGTACGCCCTATCTCCAGGGCTTCGCCGGTGGTCTCGGCCACCCTGACATCGAGGCCGCTGCGCGCGCACACCTCCGCGATGCCTGCGCCCATTTGGCCACAGCCCACCACTCCGACGCGTGCAATGTCGGCCATAGAGTCCGTCACCTCGTGCCTTTCGCTGATCTTCGTGCGGCAGTCCCGTTTGATTCCGGTGCCCGCCTCGACGCCACGACGTTACTCCGCGATCCGGCTCCGGTGAGCTGCGGGTCGGGGAGTCCGGGCACAGGCATGATCTGTGTCACGCCTGCCGGTGTGACACACAGGAACAGAGAGATGAAAGGGTGCACAGATGCCTCGTATGGGCCGGAGGTCATTGGTGATGGGTGCGGCGGGCACGGTGGCCGCGCTCATCACAGCGGGTGATGCCGCCGCCGTGCGCGGATCCGCATCGCCCCGGTACGGAAGCCGGGGGCGCAGGGCGGACCAGGGCGAGCTCCGCGGGGTGTGGATCGCCACGGTGGCCAATCTGGACTGGCCCTCGTCCCCGGGCCTGAGCGCCGCGGCCCAGGAGGCGGAGCTGATCGCCCACCTGGACCGGGCGGTCGCACTGCGGCTGAACGCCGTGGTTCTCCAGGTCCGGCCGAGCGCCGACGCGCTGTGGCCCTCCTCGTACGAGCCGTGGTCCCAGTGCCTCACCGGTGTCCAGGGGAAGGACCCCGGCTGGGACCCGCTGGGTACGGCGGTCCGCGAGGCGCACGCCCGCGGTCTTGAGCTGCACGCGTGGTTCAACCCGTACCGGGTCGCGAACCACACGGACCCCTCGCGACTCGTCGCCTCCCACCCCGCCCGGCTGCACCCGGACTGGGTCCTGCCGTACGGCGGGAAGCTCTACTACAACCCGGGGCTGCCCGAGGTCAGGGAGTTCGTCCAGGACGCGATGCTCGACGCGGTGAGCCGCTACGCCGTCGACGCGGTGCACTGGGACGACTACTTCTACCCCTACCCGGTCGCAGGCCAGGTCTTCGACGACGACGCCGCGTACGAGCGTTACGGCGAGGACTTCGCGGACAAGGCGGCCTGGCGCCGCGACAACACCGACCGGCTGGTGCGCGAGACGGCGGAACGTATCAAGGAGGTCAGGAGCGGGGTCGCGTTCGGGATCAGCCCCTTCGGGGTGTGGCGCAACGCGACGACCGATCCGCTGGGCTCCGACACGGCGGGCGGCGTGCAGACCTACGACGACCTGCACGCCGACACCCGGAAGTGGGTCAAGGAGGGCTGGATCGACTACATCTGTCCGCAGATCTACTGGAACATCGGCTTCGCCGCCGCCGACTACGCGAAGCTGCTGCCGTGGTGGGCCGAGACGGTCCGCGGCACCGGAGTCGGCCTGTACGTCGGGGAGGCGCTCTACAAAGCCGGTGATCCTGCCCAGCCCGCCGCCTGGCAGGACCCGGCCGAACTCTCCCGCCACCTCGACCTCGACGCGGACCATCCGGAGGTGGGCGGCCACATCTTCTTCTCCGCGAAGCAGGTGAAGACCGACCCCGTCGGGGCCATGGCCCGGGTGGTGGCCGACCACTACCAGGTCCGGGCCCGCACACCCCGCTGACCGGAGCCGCCGGGCCGACGCCGCCCACGGCCCGGACGCGCGCGCCGGGGGCCACTCGTGCCCCCGGTCCACGCGCTCTAGCGGTGCCGGTCCTCGGGGGCGGTGTGCTGGATGACGCTGTCGGGGCCCGGCGACCTGATCGATTCATGGCCGTCCTCGAAGCGCAGACGGTACGGGGGACTGCCCCCGTCGCCCAGCACCTCGATGATCTCTGCGACCCGGTCGTGCTGTCCCACGGTCCTGCCGTGCGTCAGCAGCCGGTCGCCCGTGTGTGCCTCCATCGGGAGTGACCTCCTCACGGGTGGCGGTCCATGTCGACAAGTCTATGTCGGCACGGACGTGTCGGCTCCCGTGCGTCGCGCACCGCGGCGCCTCCCCGCACGCTGGGTGACGGCGATGCAGACGAGGACGGCCACCGCTGCCACCGGGGCGGCGGCGGACACCTCCTCACCGAGGGCGAGGAACGACCAGACCAGGGTGAGCAGCGGCTGTGCCAGCTGGAGCTGACTGGCTCGCGGGACCCCGATCTCGGCCATGCCCCGGTACCAGACGTACAGCCCGAGGAAGGTCGATCCGGCGGCCACCCAGACCAGCCCGATGACCCCGTGCGCCGTGAGGTGGGCCGGTTCGAAGGGCAGCGCCACGGCGGCGCCGGCCACCGAGAGCGGCAGGGCGAGGACGAGGGCCCAGCCGATCACCTGCCAGCCCGGCATCACCCCGGCCAGCCTGCCGCCCTCGGTGTATCCCGCCGCGCAGACCAGCAGCGCCCCGAACAGATACAGATCACCGCCGGAGAGCTTCCCGCCGCTCTGCTGGACCGTGAAGGCGATCACCACGGCAGCGCCGGCCAGTGCCGCGGCCCAGAAGGCGCGTGGTGGGCGGGACCCGGTGCGCAGCGCCGAGAGGAGCGCGGTCGTCAGCGGCAGCAGCCCCACCACGACGGCCGCGTGCGAGCTCGTGGTGGTCTGCAGCGCAAGCGTGGTCAGCAGAGGGAACCCCACCACCACGCCGCCCGCGACGACCGCGAGGCCGGCCCGGTGGCGTCGCGCGGGCACCGGCACCCGGCCGATGAGCAGCGCGCATCCCGCGATCAGTGCCGCGAGCACACTGCGCAGCGCGACCAGGGACCAGGGGCCGAAGCTCTCCAGCCCCCACACCGTGGAGGGAAAGGTCAGCGAGAAGGCGAGGACGCCCAGCCCGGCGAGCAGGACGCCACTTCCCGGGCCCCGGCGCACCGTCGGCGAAGCGACATCAACCGCTATCGTCACCTGATCAGTAGTGCTATTCTCTGCTCTCATGCATGAGCGTAGCAGCGCTGCTGAACTGGTGACTTCTCTGAGGGATGAGCTGAACCGCTACTCATCCGGTGAGAAGCTGCCGTCCAGTCGGTCACTCGTCGAGCGCTTCAAGGTCAGTCCGGTGACCGTCTCCCGGGCCGTCGCGCAGCTCGCCGCCGAAGGTCTCGTCGTCACCCGCCCCGGATCCGGAGCCTTCCGCGCCGAGACCCGCACCCCCGCGCCCGCTCCGGGGGACACCTCCTGGCAGGAGGTCTCGCTCAGCGGGGGCGGCGGACCCGAGGTCGTGCCACGCACCGTCGACGCGTCGGGCGTCCTCGTCACCCTCGCCGAACCCCCCTCCGGCGTCATCGAATTCAACGGCGGCTACCTCCACCCCGGCCTGCAGCCCGAGCGGGCTCTCGCCGCCGCCCTGGCCCGGGCCGGCCGCCGGCCCGGTGCGTGGGGGCGCCCGCCCACCTGCGGGCTGCCCGAACTGCGCGCCTGGTTCGCCCGCGAGATCGGCTCCACGCTCACCGGGTCCGACGTCCTGATCACGGCGGGCGGGCAGAGCGCCCTGGCCACCGCGCTGCGGGCGCTCGCCCCGCCCGGTGCCCCCGTCCTCGTCGAGTCGCCCACCTACCCGGGCATGCTGGCCGCCGCCCGCGCCACGGGCCTGCGGCCGGTACCCGTTCCCATGGACGCCGACGGGGTCCGGCCCGACCTGCTGGAATCCGCCTTCCGCTCCACCGGGGCCAAGGTCTTCGTCTGCCAGCCGCTCTTCCACAACCCGACGGGCCTCGTCCTCGCCCCCGAGCGGCGTGAGCGCGTCGTGCGGGCGGCGAGACGGGCGGGCGCCTTCGTCGTCGAGGACGACTTCGCCCGCCGCCTCGTCCACGACGACGCCGGCCCGCTGCCCGAGCCGCTGGCCGCCGACGACCCGGACGGCGTCGTGGTCCATGTGCGCTCCCTCACCAAGATCACCTCGCCCAGCCTCCGCGTGGGAGCACTGGCCGCGCGTGGACCCGTGCGGGAACGGCTGCGCGCGATCCAGGTCGTCGACAGCTTCTTCGTGCCGCGCCCGATCCAGGAGGCCGCGCTCGAACTCGTGAGCTCCCCGGCCTGGGAGCGCCATCTGCGTACCGTGGCCGCCGAGCTCGGCAGCCGCCGCACCGCGATGACGGCCGCCGTGCGCAGCCGGCTCCCCGAACTCACCCTGGCGCACGTGCCGTCGGGCGGCGGCAGCATCTGGCTCCGGCTCCCCGGGCCGGCAGCCGAGGAACCCGCACTGGTCTCCGCCGCGATGCGGGCCGGCGTCGCGATCGCCCCCGGCCGCCCCTACCACTGCGCCGAACCGCCCGCCGGACACGTCAGGCTGAGCTTCGCGGCCGTCTCGGGCCCCGCCGAGATCGCCGAGGGGGTACGCCGGCTCCGCACCGCCGTCGACGACCTGCGGGGCCGGAGCGATAACCTCCCCGGGTGAATGACGACGACAGCGCCGGACGGCGCCACGAGATCTCCGACGACCCCGCGCGGCTCGACATCGCCCGCATCCACCAATGGCTGTCCACGGACGCCTACTGGGCCCTGGGGCGCACCCGTGAGCAGCAGGACCGGGCGATAGCGGGATCGCTGAACTTCGGGGCCTACGACCCCGATTCGGGCGAACAGACCGCCTACGCCCGTGTGGTCACCGACCGTGCCTCCTTCGCGTGGGTGTGCGACGTGTACGTCGACCGCGCGGCCCGCGGCCAGGGTCTCGGCACCCGGCTCGTCACCGCCGTCCGGGACGAGCTGGCGCCGCTGGGGGTACGCAGGTTCCTGCTCGCCACGAAGGACGCCCACGGCGTCTACGCGAAGCTCGGATTCACCCCGCTCGCCGAACCGGACATGTGGATGGCCCTCCAGGTGGGCTGAGGCACAGACCTCCGCCCGGCGTTCAACGCCCTCTTGACCGGCGCGGCGCCGGGCCCCACGATCTCGCTCATGAGTGTTCGGGTGTCCCTGGTCGCCGCGGCGCGCAGCTCCGCCCTCCTCGCCGAGCGCTTCGACGACGACCGGCCCCTCGACCACACCGGCTGGCGCGAGGTCCAGCTCGCCGCCCACACACTGGTGAGGCTCGGCGCCGCCGAGCTGCGCTACTGCTCGCCCACCCCGCGCAGCCGCGCCACGGGCGACGCCCTCGGCTTCGCCCCACTGGTCCAGCCCGCGCTGCGCGACTGCGACATGGGCCGCTGGCGGGGCCTGACCCTGTCCGATGTGGCCGCCCGCGAGCCGGCGGGTGTCGATGCCTGGCTCGCCGATCCGCGCTCGGCCCCGCACGGCGGTGAATCCCTGCTCGCCTTCATATCCAGGGTGGGGAGCTGGCTCGACACCCGCCCGGTCCGTGAGGGCGCCGTCGTCGCCGTCGCCGAACCCGCCGTGGTCCGGGCGGCCCTCGTGTACGCCCTCAAGGCCCCGCCGTCGACGTACTGGAACGTCGACGTGCGCCCGCTCTCCACCGTGACGATCACCGGACTGCCCGGCCGCTGGAGTCTCAGCATGGAAGCGTTGCCACGCTGACGAAGCCACCGGTCGAAGGAACGGTGCGTACGGCGCCTTCCCGCCGGTCCGACCAGTCGGTATGGTGCGGAGAGCCGAGACGAGGAGAGACCCGTGCCGCAGATCCAAGGCCACTGTGACGACCGGTTCGCCGCGGTGCGTGACGCGTTCGCGGCGAACTTCGCCGAGCGCGACGAGCTGGGCGCGGCGGTCACCGTCCTGCTCGACGGCCGCCCCGTGGTGGACCTCTGGGGCGGCTGGGCCGACGGGGAACGGACCCGCCCGTGGGAGCGGGACACCGTGGTCAACGTCTGGTCCACGACGAAGGGCCCGACCGCGCTCTGCGCCCATGTCCTCGTCGACCGCGGCCTCCTGGACCTGGACGCCCCGGTGGCTGACTACTGGCCCGAATTCGCCGCCGCGGGCAAGGAATCCGTACGCGTACGCCATCTCCTCTCGCACCGCTCGGGGGTCGCCGGCCTGCGCGAGCCGCACACCCTGGCCGAGCTCTACGACTGGGAGCTGACCACGGCCCGGCTCGCGGCCACCGAACCCTGGTGGGAGCCGGGCACCCGCTCCGGCTACCACGCGATCTCGTACGGCTTCCTCGTCGGCGAGGTCGTCCGCCGGATCACCGGCCTGCTCCCCGGGGAGTTCCTGCGGAAGGAGATCACCGGACCGCTTGGCATCGACTTCACGGTCGGCCTCCCGGAGAAGGACGCCGGCCGGGTCGCCGAGCTCGTCCAGCCGAAGGCCGTCCGCCGCGAACAGGCCGCGTTGTTCGCCACCATGGAACCCATGGCCATCGCCTCCCTGCTCAACCCCGGCACCGGTACGGCCGCCGCCAACACCCCCGAGTGGCGCGCGGCCGAGATCCCCGCCGCCAACGGCCACGGCACCGCCCGGGCGGTCGCCTCCCTCTACGGCATCCTCGCCGGGCGGGGCAGCCTCGACGGCCGCCGGATCCTGTCCGAGGAGGCTGCCGAGCGGGTCCGCGAGGGGCAGGGCAGCTGCCGGGACCTGGTCCTGGGGGCGGGCTTCGCCCACGAGACCGAGCTGGGCCTCGGCGTCTGGCTGAGCGGCCCGAACGCGTCGTACGGCCCCAACCCGCGCGCCGTCGGCCACGACGGTGCGGGCGGCTCCTGCGGTCTCGCCGACCCGGAGGCGGGGATCGCACTCGGTTACGTCATGAACCGCATGGGCCCGGCCGTCGCCGACGACCCGCGCAAGATGGCACTGGTCGACGCGGTGTACGAGGCCCTGTGAGCGGTGGTCGGTAGCCCGCCGGGCGGACCAGCCCCGACTCGTACGCGAACACCGGTCCACTAATCCTCGCGCGGCCTGCGCGGCAGCCGCAGCGCCGCCACGACCCCCCGTCATATTTTTCAGCTTGGACATGGCACGACTCCGGCGCCCGGGCAGGGGAACCCGGCCGTACGACGGTGGAACTTCCGCTGCCCCGCTGCACTGGGCGAGGCCGAAGGTGACGACGGCGGGCGTCGGCGGGCGTCGGCGGGCGTCGGCGGGTCGAGGTCGGAGAGCGGGTCTCGTTGAATCCGGTACCGAAGTTATGGAGCAGCCCGCGTGGTCGGAGTCCCGCCGGGGAGTGCACTTCGCCCGTAGCTCCGAAGTACTACGGGGCAGGGGCCGGTCCGACCGCTACGGCCTGCGGCGGGGCTTTCCGCGCTTGGCGCCGCCCTTGGGGTTCTTGGCGCCGCCGGTGCCGCCGGTGCCGCCGGAGCCGCCCCGGGAGGTCTTGCCCGCCGCAGGCTTGCGCGGGGCGCTGCTCTTCTTGTCGGTGCGCTTGCCCTTGGGCTGCGGCGGAGTCGGGGGGCGCCCCCGGGTGCTGTTGACCGTCCGCCCACGGACGATCCCGATGAATTCCTCCACCAGGTCGGTCGTCCTCTCCTCCGGCCACGACAGCGCGATCCGCGACTCGGCGGCGCCGGTCAGCGGCCGGTAGGTGAGGTCCTTGCGGTGGTGCAGCCGGGCCAGGGACTGCGGGACGACCAGCAGCCCCACCCCCGCCGCCACCAGCTCGACGGCGTCCTCCGTCGTGGCGGGCCGCTCCAGCGCGGGCCGGCCCGGCGGGCGCTCCCAGCCGAGGGTGTCGTCGAGGGGGTGCAGCACGATCTCGTCGGCGAGGTCCTCGGCCGACATCTCCTCGACGGCCGTCGCGGCATGGTCCTTGGGGATCACGACCACGGTCGTCTCGGTGTAGAGAGGGATCGCGCTGAGGTCCGTACGGTCCACGGGCAGCCGCACGAAACCGGCGTCCGCGCCGCCGTCGCGCAGCAGACCCGCGGCCTCGGCGGCGGGCACGCCGACCAGGGTCAGGGGGGTGCCGGGCAGCCGCTCGTTCCAGATCCGCACCCATTTGGTCGGGGTCACGCCCGGGACGTAGGCGAGCCGGAACGCAGGGGGTACTTCCGAGCCTGTCACCCCGCCAGGTTACCGGCCGTGGTCGGAGGCGGCGCACATGCTCGATACCCTGGACACCATGACGTCGCACCAGACCACCCAGACAATGAAGCCCGCCACCGCGGCGAAGAAGCTGGGTGTGTACCTCGAAGCCACCCCCGCCGAGTTCCAGGAGGGCGTCGTCTCGCGCGCCGAGCTGGCCGCGTTGCAGGCCGACCCTCCGGAGTGGCTGCAGGAGCTGCGCCGCAACGGCCCGCACCCCCGGCCGGTGGTCGCCTCGAAGCTGGGCGTCTCCATCGCCGGCCTCGCGCGCGGCGGTGTCACGGAGCCCCTCACCACCGAGCAGATCGACGCCCTGAAGCAGGACGGCCCCGAGTGGCTGCAGAAGGAGCGCGCCACCCAGGCGGAGGTCCGCAAGGAGGCGGTACGCATCAAGGAGCGCGACGCGGCCCGCGCCGAGCAGACCGACCGCGACTGACGTTCCGGCCACGGTGTGCGCCGGCGGGAACGTTCCCCGGCCGCGCCGGCCCGGACGAAGGGGCCCTCAGGCCCCCGTGTAGAACTCGATCGTCGCCACCGTCGTCGCTGTCACGGTCTCCGGGTCCGCGCCCGAAGCGGCGAAGGCGCGGCCCCATTCCTCGCCCGAGCGCGCCACGAACCCCCTCGCCTCGGGTGAGTTCTGCCACTCCACGGCGTCCTCCGGGCTGATCCCGTCGCCTGCCAGGTGCCATCCGAGCCCCAGAAGTGCCAGGTCCCAGCCGATCCCGACCGCGCCCGGCCCGAACTGGCTCCGGAACTCCTCGGGAACCACGGACGCGTGCTCCAGCTCCAACACCGTCCGGTGGCTGCCCTCCGGCGCGAGGCGTACCTCGACCTCGCTGAAGCCGGGGTCCGGACCGGCCGACCAGGACACACGCAGCCGCTCCGGGGGGACGCACTCGACGATCTCGCCGCCGGCGTTCCCCTCCAGCTGGTAGCCGCCGCCGACACGGAACTCACCGGTCACCGGAAGGAACCACCGGGCGATCCGTTCCGGCGAGGTCACCGCGTCCCAGACATCGGCGGCACCGGCGTCGAAGGTGCGCCGCAACAGCACCGTGCCCGCCTCCTCCGAGGCCACACGGCGCGTGCCGACCTCCCGGTGCACACGGCTGATCTCGTCGAGGATCTCGCCCATGGCCGCTCACGTCCTTCCCTGTATCCGCGCTCGCGCCGCGCTCCGTCGGCCCGGGACCATGTAACCGGTGTTCTGCCGCACCCGCTCACTGTGAGCGAGCATGTCGGCAGGCCTCCGAGCGTGGATCCTCAAGGGACCCCCATCGGCGTTGTCGTCAATCTTCCCCAAGGTCTCGGCTTCTCCCCCGCTCTCGGCTCCGCTCGAGCGGGGGGACCCCCATGACCAGGGGAGACCCCAATCGCTCCGCGTTGCCTCAATCCTCTGCCGTGCAACTGCACGCACCCAGCCCCGCTCCTTCTTCCGCCCACCATTTGCCGGACGGTCTTAGTCACGCAGGGAAGCCGAGCGGCGGGTGCTCGAGCACGCGGGGCTCGTACTCGACCAGCTGGATGCGGCCGTCGAAGGTGCGGTGCTCGATCATCTCGAGGGCGACGTCCGGATAACCGTCGTAGATGCGTTCTTCGCCCGTGGCCCCGGTGATCACCGGGAACATCACGACCCGGAAGCGGTCGACGAGTCCGGCTCGTAGCAGGGACCGGCACAGGCTGAGGCTGCCGATCGTGCTGAGGAGCCCCGAGCCACTCGACTTCATGGCGCGGACCGCCTCGACGGCGTCGTCGCGGACGAGCGTGGAGTTGGCCCACGTCAGTGGCTCCTCGAGTGAGGAGGAGAACACCACCTTGGACGCTTGCGTGAGCTCGTCGACGGACGCCTCTTCCTCGGGCCTGAACTCGTCTTGGCCATTCGGGACCTTGCCTGCGGCGAAGCCCGACATCTGGCGATAGGTGTTCGCTCCCATCAGATGGGTGGCCTCGGGCTGCTCGCCGAGCCATGCGAGGTACTCCGGGCCCTCGAGGCCCCAGAACCCGGGCCACCCCTCTCCCGATGCATGGCCGTCGAGGGAGGTGATGAAGTCGACGAGAAGCTCCGACATGGCGGTGTCCTTTCCTGAGGTGTCACGAGCTTGGACCGGCCGGGAGCCATAAACTCATCGGCCGCGCTGTGGAGTGCCGAGAAAGCGGCCCGGCCAACCGTCACGCTCAGCCGGGGCCACGTAAGACGCTCAGGGCCGACTGAAGCGCTCGGTCTCAGATATGTGACTGAGCGGCGTAGGTGGTCTGCCTGGCCAACTACGTGCACGCGCGGGACACAGCTTCGGGCGTGCTCGGGGTCAGCTAGAGCCGGATCGCGCGAACGTCGATGCTGACGGACGCCTTTCCGATCGTGTTGCTGACCAAGACGTTCACCGACCCGAGGCTCTGCGCGGCCATCGTGGACCGGTTGACGTTCGGCGGGAATATCATCGGGACCGGCACCGACTCCTACCGGCTGGCGGCCACCCGCGCCCGCGCCGAACAACAGGCCGCAGCACAGCAGGCTGCCGGCTGACTCCCGGCCGGCAGGCCAACGTCTGCGCCCTCTATGGCCCGCGACCCCAACCGGTCTTGGGGACCAGCGATGCAGCCGTCGACGCCAGGTAGCTGATCATGGTCGCGGTACGAGGCAGCCCGAGCGCTGCTGCCTCGGCGGTGGCCATGACACCAGGAGGGCAACGAGACGCCCCGCCCCACCCCCGCTTCAGGTGGGGGAAACTGGGAGACTGCCGGGTATGGATATCCGTCGCAGGAACAATGTCACCGTCACCGGCCGTGTGGACGGGCCGGTGCTCCTGCTGGCGCACGGGTTCGGCTGTGACCAGAACATGTGGCGCCTGGTGCTCCCTGCTCTGGCCGAGGACTTCCGTGTGGTGCTCTTCGACTACGTGGGCTCGGGCGGGGCGGACCCTTCGGCCTGGGATGAGCGGCGCTACGGCTCGCTGGAGGGCTATGCGCTGGATGTGCTGGAAGTCTGTGAGGAGCTGGACCTGCGGGATGTGACCTTCGTGGGGCATTCGGTCAGTGCGATGGTCGGGGTGCTCGTGGCGGCGAAGGCGCCGCAGCGGTTCTCCCGTCTGGTGATGGTCGCCCCGTCGCCTCGTTACATCGATGAGGAGGGGTATCGGGGCGGGTTCAGCGCGGACGATATTGATGAGCTGCTGGAGTCGCTGGAGTCGAACTATCTGGGCTGGTCGGCGGCGATGGCCCCGGTGATCATGGGGAACGCGGACCGCCCGGAGCTCGGCCAGGAGCTGACGGCCTCGTTCTGCGCGACCGACCCGGACATGGCCCGGATTTTCGCCCGTACGACGTTCCTGTCCGACAGCCGGGGCGACCTGAAGGCGGTCGTCGTGCCGACGCTGGTGCTTGAGTGCAAGCAGGACGTGATCGCCCCCCGCGAGGTCGGCGCCTACGTTCACGCCGCGATCCCGGGCAGCCGCCTGGTGACGCTGGAGGCGACGGGGCACTGCCCACAGCTGAGCGCCCCGCAGGCCACAGCCGGGGCGATCACCAGCTTCATCGGAGCCAGTGGATGATGTGCCGCACCGGTCAGGAGCCGGACGGGGATGCCACCGACGCGGTGTTCATCTCCCTGCTGGAGGACAGCGCGGAGGAGCTGTATGAGCAGGCTCCGTGCGGCTACCTGTCGACGTTGATGGACGGCACCATCGCGAAGATCAATACCACCTTGCTGGACTGGCTGGGCCTGTCCCGGTCCCAGGTGGTGGGGCGGATGCGGTTCACCGATCTGCTCACGGTGGGCGGCAGGCTCTACCACGAGACGCACTTCGCGCCGCTGTTGCAGATGAGCGGCGCGGTCAGCGGCATCGCCTTGGACATCAAAGCCGCCGCCGGTCAGCGGGTGCCGGTGCTTATCGCCTCGAAGGTGAAGGTGAGTGAGGACGGCGAGCCGATGCTTGTCCGCACCACCGTCTTCGACGCCCGTGAGCGCCGTGGCTACGAGGCTGAGCTGCTGCGCAGTCGCCAGGCGGCGGAGGAAGCGCGCCGCCAGGCCGAGGCCGACCGTGAGCGGCTCCAGGAGGCTCTCGCCGTCCTTCAGCAGAACCTGCTGCCCGCCCAGCTGCCCACCGTTCCGGGTCTGGAGGCCGGCTCCTACTACCACACGGCCTCTGCGGATCTGCTGGGCGGAGACTTCTACGATCTGTTCCCCCTGGACGCAGGCCGGTGGGCGTTCTTCCTCGGCGACGTGTGCGGCAAGGGCCCCAAGGCCGCCACGGTCACCTCGCTGACCCGCTACACCCTGCGCACCGCAGCCCTGCACGACCCGGACCCCGTCACCGTGCTGACCACCTTGAACACCGTGCTGCACGAGCGGTACAGAAGCGGCGACCCCCGCTACTGCACCGCCATATTCGGTGTCCTGAAACCCGGCGACGGCCAGGTCGGCGTGCACCTGGCCTCCGGCGGCCACCCCCCGGCACTGATCCAGCGCGCGGACGGCACCGCCGACTACCTCCCCACCCCCGGCGGGATGCTCATCGGCGTCCTGCCCCAGGTCCACTTCACCGCCGCCCGCACCCAACTGTTCCCCGGCGACACCCTGCTCCTCTACACCGACGGCCTGACCGAGGCCCGCACCGGACCCGAACGCGAGCTGTACGGCGAGGACGCCCTGCGCACCTTCACCGCCGGACAGCCGCCGACGGGCCCCCAAGCCCTGGTCACCGCCCTGACCGGGCTCCTCACCAGCTTCGGCGACGGACTCGACGACGACACCGCGCTGCTCACCCTCGGCGTGCCGCCTGCGCATCCGATCTCCGTTCCCATCCCTGCGAGTGAGACCTGAGATGACCCCACTGACCATCACCTCCCGCGACGCGGCCACCGGCCCCGTACTGGAGATCACCGGCGACCTCGACCATAGGACGGCACCCGAACTCCGCCAGGCCGTAGGCAACCTCACCCTGGCCGCCGGGCAACTGATGGTCCTGGATCTGGCCGGCCTGGAATTCTGCGACTCCAGCGGCATCACCGCTCTGCTGGCCGCCCGGAACCTGGCCATCGAACAAAGCAGCGGCATAGCCCTGGCCGCGGTCCCCGACAACACCGCCCGAATCCTGCACACCGTCGGCCTGGACCGGGTCTTCACCATCCACCCGGACGCCTCAGCGGCCACCACCCCAGCTCCGCAGCGTGCTGATCCAACCCGGGAAACAGTTGACGTCGCATCACGACGTTCGGGTGGGGCTGGGCCTGGAGGCGTTCGCGCAGGTCGATTTCCTCGGCGGTGAGCGGGGTTCCTCGGGGCTGCGGATGCGGACGAGCTTGCGCCGCAGCGTTGGCCTGGCGCCACCCAAAGTGGAGCCAGAACTCACCTACAAAGGGAGTCAACGAGCACCTACGAAGCCAGTCAGATCCATCGCCAGGCGGCGGTGCCGGAGCAGGTGAACCACGTGGGTGCGGGCCACCGCCGGCAGCGAGGTGGCCTCCGTCAGCTCGCCGAACCGCTGAGGACGCTCCCGGACCAGCTCCAGCAGTTCCCCCTGGAGCCCGAGGCGGTCGGACATCGGGCGCCTCCGGCAGGTTCCGTTCGGCCAAGCGCTCAAAGCAATGCATCCGCCTCGTGGCCAGCAGGTACTGCAACCCGGGACGTGCCGTTGCCCCGCCCGCCAGGTGAACCCGCGAACCGGCACCGATGCGATGGCCGGGACGACGGTCACTCCGAGCCGCCCCCGTCTTTGCATAAAACTGCATAGGTGCGTATAGTCATGCCATCAATGAGGAGGAATTCCGATGGTGGTACGTGTGGCAGTGGCAGGGGCGAGCGGATACGCCGGCGGGGAACTGCTCCGTCTGCTCCTCACCCACCCACAGGTCGAGATCGGGGCCCTCACCGGCCACTCCAACGCGGGGGAGCGGCTCGGTGCGCTGCAGCCGCATCTGAGGCCGCTCGCGGACCGCGTTCTCCGGCCGACCACGGCGGAGGTGCTCGGTGGGCACGACGTGGTCTTCCTGGCCCTGCCGCACGGGCAGTCCGCCGCCGTGGCCGAGCAGCTCGGTGACGAGGTGCTCGTCGTCGACATGGGTGCCGACTTCCGGCTGGAGAACTCCGCCGACTGGGAGAAGTTCTACGGATCGACGCACGCCGGCACCTGGCCCTACGGTCTGCCCGAGCTGCCCGGTGCCCGCGCGGCGCTGGAAGGCACCAAGCGCATCGCCGTGCCCGGCTGCTACCCGACGGCTGTCTCCCTCGCACTCTTCCCTGCGTACGCGGCCGGCCTCGCCGAACCCGAGGCCGTCGTCGTTGCCGCGTCCGGCACCTCGGGCGCGGGGAAGGCGGCCAAGCCGCACCTGCTCGGCTCCGAGGTCATGGGCAACATGTCGCCGTACGGCGTCGGCGGGGTCCACCGGCACACCCCCGAGATGATCCAGAACCTCGGCGCCGCGGCCGGTGAGCCCGTGTCCGTGTCCTTCACCCCGACCCTCGCGCCCATGCCCCGCGGCATCCTCGCGACGTGCAGCGCGAAGGCGAAGCCCGGGGTGAGCGCCGAGTCGCTCCGCGCGGCGTACGAGAAGGCCTTCGCCGACGAGCCCTTCGTCGACCTGCTGCCCGAGGGGCAGTGGCCCGCCACCGCCGCCGTATACGGATCCAACGCAGTGCAGATCCAGGTCGCCCACGACGAGGCTGCCGGGCGGATCATCGTGATCAGTGCCATCGACAACCTCGCCAAGGGCACCGCCGGAGGCGCCCTGCAGAGCATGAACATCGCCCTCGGACTTCCCGAGGACACAGGTCTTTCCACGATCGGAGTCGCACCGTGAGCGTCACGGCAGCCAAGGGATTCACGGCGGCGGGCATCGCCGCCGGGATCAAGGACAGCGGTAACCCGGACCTGGCCCTCGTGGTCAACAACGGGCCTCGCCGCGCCGCCGCGGGTGTGTTCACCTCCAACCGGGTCAAGGCCGCGCCCGTCCTCTGGTCGGAACAGGTCCTCAAGGGCGGCGAAGTGACCGCCGTCGTCCTCAACTCCGGTGGAGCCAACGCCTGTACGGGCCCCCAGGGCTTCCAGGACACCCACGCCACCGCGGAGAAGGCCGCCGAGGTCCTCGCCGGGCACAGCGCCGGCGAGATCGCGGTCGCGTCGACCGGGCTGATCGGTCTGCTCCTTCCCATGGACAAGCTCCTGCCCGGCATCGAGACGGCCGCCGCCGCCCTGAGCGAACACGGCGGCGAGAAGGCCGCCATCGCGATCAAGACCACGGACACGGTCCACAAGACCGCTGTCGCGGGCGGCGAGGGCTGGAGCGTCGGCGGAATGGCCAAGGGCGCGGGCATGCTCGCCCCCGGCCTCGCCACCATGCTGGTCGTCCTCACCACCGACGCCGACGTCGAAGAGCCCGCGCTCGACACCGCGCTGCGCGCCGCCACCCGCACCACCTTCGACCGGGTCGACTCCGACGGCTGCATGTCGACCAACGACACCGTGCTGCTGCTCGCCTCCGGGGCGAGCGGAATCACCCCGGCGCAGGCCGAGTTCGACCAGGCCGTGCAGAGCGTCTGCGCCGACCTCGCCCGGCAGCTGATCGGCGACGCCGAGGGCGCCTCCAAGGACATCCGCATCGAGGTGATCAACGCGGCGACCGAGGACGACGCCGTCGAGGTCGGCCGGTCCATCGCCCGTAACAACCTCCTCAAGTGCGCCATCCACGGGGAGGACCCCAACTGGGGCCGGGTCCTCTCCGCGATCGGCACCACGAAGGCCGCCTTCGAGCCCGACCGGCTGAACGTCGCGATCAACGACGTCTGGGTCTGCAAGAACGGCGGCGTCGGCGCGGACCGCGACCTGGTCGACATGCGCTACCGGGAGGTCAGGGTCACCGCGGACCTCGCGGCAGGGGACGAGTCGGCGGTCATCTGGGCCAACGACCTGACCGCCGAGTACGTCCACGAGAACAGCGCGTACAGCTCGTGAGCGCCGCGAGGAAGCACACCGCGCTGCCCAAGGCGCAGATCCTCATCGAGGCGCTGCCCTGGCTCACCCGGCACAACGGCAGGACCGTCGTCATCAAGTTCGGCGGCAACGCCATGATCGACGAGGAGCTGAAGGCCGCTTTCGCCCAGGACGTCGTCTTCCTGCGGCACGCCGGCCTCAAGCCCGTCGTCGTGCACGGCGGGGGCCCGCAGATCAGTGCCCAGCTCGACAAGCAGGGCCTGGTCAGCGAGTTCAAGGCCGGACTCCGCGTCACCACACCCGAGGCGATGGACGTCGTACGGATGGTGCTGGCCGGGCAGGTCCAGCGCGAGCTCGTCGGACTGCTCAACCAGCACGGCCCGCTCGCGGTCGGCATGACCGGTGAGGACGCCCACACGATCACCGCCACCCAGCACCGTCCGATGATCGACGGTGAGGCCGTCGACATCGGCCGGGTCGGCGAGATCACCGCCATCGACACCGGGGCGATCCAGGCACTGCTGGACGACGGCCGGATCCCGGTCATCTCCTCCATCGCCCGTTCCGCCGAGGACAACCACGTCTACAACGTCAACGCCGACACCGCGGCCGCCGCACTCGCCGCCGCGCTGGACGCCGAGACGCTGATGGTCCTCACCGACGTCGAGGGCCTCTACGAGGACTGGCCGAACAGCGACGACGTCATCAGCCGCCTCACCGCCACCGAGCTGGAGAAGCTGCTGCCCGACCTCTCCAGCGGCATGGTGCCCAAGATGCGGGGCTGCCTCCACGCCGTACGCAACGGTGTCGAGACCGCACGGGTCATCGACGGCCGCGTCCAGCACTCGATCCTGCTGGAGATCTTCACCGACGAGGGGATCGGCACGATGGTCGTGCCCGACGCGACCCCCGTCGTACGGCACGACGCAGAGGGGGAGTCATGACAGACAACGCGGAGTTCGCACAGCGCTGGCAGGGCGCGCTGATGGACAACTACGGCACCCCGCAACTGCCGTTGGTGCGCGGCGCGGGTGCCCGTGTGTGGGACGCGGAAGGCACCGGGTACCTCGACTTCGTCGGCGGTATCGCGGTCAACGCGCTCGGCCACGCCCACCCCGCGGTGGTCGAGGCCGTCTCCACGCAGATCGCCACCCTCGGTCATGTCTCCAACCTCTACACCGCCGAGCCGCCCATCGCGCTCGCCGAGCGGCTCCTGACGCTCTTCGGCCGGACGGGCAGGGTCTTCTTCTCCAACTCCGGCGCCGAGGCCAACGAAGCGGCCTTCAAGATCGGCCGGCTCACCGGGCGTACGCACATGGTGGCCACCGACGGCGGCTTCCACGGCCGGACCATGGGCAGCCTCGCCCTGACCGGCCAGCCCGGCAAGCGCGACCCGTTCCTGCCGCTGCCAGGCGACGTCGCACACGTGCCGTACGGCGACATCGAGGCGCTCCGGGCTGCGGTGACCACCGACACGGCCCTGCTGATCATCGAGCCGATGCAGGGCGAGAACGGCGTCGTCGTACCGCCCAAGGGGTATCTGGAGGCCGCCAGGGAGATCACGCGGGCCACCGGAACACTGCTCGTCCTGGACGAGGTGCAGACCGGGATCGGCCGCTGCGGCCACTGGTTCGAGCACCAGGCCCACCAGGGCGTCGAGCCCGACGTGGTCACCCTGGCCAAGGGGCTCGGCGGCGGGCTGCCGATCGGCGCCACCGTCGCGTTCGGCGCCGCGGCCGACCTGCTGAAGCCCGGTCAGCACGGCACGACGTTCGGCGGCAACCCCGTCGCCTGCGCCGCCGGTCTCGCCGTGCTGGACACGCTCGCGGCCGACGGAACGCTGGACACCGTGAAGCGGCTCGGCGAGCGGATCAGGGACGGCGTCGAGAGCCTCGGCCACGCGTTGGTCTCCCACGTCCGCGGCTCGGGACTGCTGCTGGGTATCGTGCTCACCGGGCCCCTCGCACCCAAGGTGCAGCAGGCGGCTCAGGGAGCCGGACTCCTGGTGAACGCGCCCGCCCCCGACGTCGTACGGCTCATGCCGCCGCTGATCATCGGTGACGCCGAGGTGGACGCGTTCCTGCGGATCCTGCCGGGAGCTCTCGACGCGGCTTACGGGGACGGACGATCCGGAGAGTGACCATCCGGAGAATGAGGCGACGACGATGACCGAGGCGCAGGAATCCGACCACGCGGGGCAGTCCGTGCCGCAGACCCGCACGGCGCGCCACCGCAGGATCGTGGACATCCTGAACCGTCAGCCGGTGCGCTCGCAGAGCCAGCTGGCCAGGCTCCTGTCGGACGACGGGCTGAGCGTCACCCAGGCGACGCTCTCCCGTGACCTGGACGAGCTCGGTGCGGTGAAGATCCGCAACACCGGCGGCGAGCTGATCTACGCGGTGCCGAGCGAGGGCGGTTTCCGTACCCCGCAGGCGCCGCTCGGCGGGTCGGCCAAGGAGGAGCGGATGCGCAGACTCTCCGCCGAACTGCTCATCTCGGCGGAGGCCTCGGCCAACCTCGTGGTGCTGCGCACGCCGCCGGGCGCCGCCCAGTTCCTCGCCTCGGCGATCGACCAGGCCGAACTCCAGGCGATCCTCGGCACGATCGCCGGGGACGACACGCTGATGCTGATCAGTCGTGACCCGAGCGGCGGCCAGGCGCTGGCCGACCATCTGCTGCGGCTGGCCCAGAACGACCGCGGTCCTCAGTAGCGGGTGATCGCGGTCGGGCCGGACGCCGTCCCGACCGCGATGTGCGGACGGCGGGCCGGGTCCGCCCAGGCGAGGATCCGGTCCATGGCGGCCGCCGGCACGGACACACAGCCGGCGGTCGCGCCCTTTCCGTCGACGTGGAGGAAGATCCCGGCACCCCTGCCCCGTACCGGCCGGTGGTAGTTGAAGCCGATGACGAGCGCACGGGCGTACTGGGTGGAATAGGCGACGAGGTGTTCGGCCTCGTCCGCGCGGCAGTCGGCGGGCCGGGGCTCCACCCAGCGGTTGTAGGCCCGGGAGGCGTTGTCCTGGCACCACCACGAGCTCTCGCCCGCCCGGCGGTACGGGTAGCGCGTGCCGGCCGGGGCCGCCTCGGTCCCGAAGGCGTACGGCAGGTCGTACAGCCCGGTGGGTGTGGTGTTCGTGCCCTGGGTGCGGGTGGCGCCCTCGGCCAGGCCGTTCGCCCCGAAGCGGGCGGGCACCGACCCCGCCGCCGTCCAGCCGCCCGCGCGCCGGTCCCACCAGGTGACCCTGCCCGTGACGGAGTCCGTGCCGGGGGCCTCGGCGGTGATGAGCTGCGTACCGCCGCCTGTGTCGGCCAGCCGCTCCGGCAGGGGCCGCTGCTCGGCCGGCCGAGCAGCGAGCGAACCGGCCAGGGCCAGCAGAACCGACGCGGTCACCAGGAATCTGTGCATGCTCCGGACCGTACGGTGCGTGGCCGCGCGCCTCCACCGCGTGTGCTCCGTACGGCCCTCCGATACGCCGTGGCGGGGCGGGTATGACGCGAAGCGGCAGGCACTCGGCCCGCAGCCGGCCGACCCGCAGACGCTGACCTGCAGCTTTGACAAAACATACGGACCATTGCATAGTTATGCCATTCGTGAGCGCGCCATGAGGCGGACGCACACCCCTTGCACTTCCGAGGAGCACGCAGTGAGCAACGGCACCGGCAACAGCGACGTACGCCTCTGGGGCGGCCGTTTCGCCGACGGCCCCGCCGAGGCGCTGGCCAAGCTGTCCGCCTCCGTCCACTTCGACTGGCGGCTCGCGCCGTACGACATCGCGGGCTCCCGTGCCCACGCGCGCGTGCTCAACAAGGCGGGGCTGCTCACCGCCGACGAGCTGGCCCGCATGGCCGAGGGCCTGGACTCGCTCGAAGCCGCCGTCGCCGACGGCTCGTTCACCGGCACCATCGCCGACGAGGACGTCCACACCGCCCTGGAGCGCGGACTCCTGGAGCGCCTCGGCCCGGACCTGGGCGGGAAGCTGCGCGCCGGCCGGTCCCGCAACGACCAGGTCGCCACGCTCTTCCGTATGTACCTGCGCGACCACGCCCGGATCATCGGCGGGCTGATCGCCGAGCTCCAGGGCGCCCTCGTCGGGCTCGCCGAGGCGCACCCCGACGTGGCCATGCCCGGCCGCACGCACCTCCAGCACGCCCAGCCCGTCCTGTTCGCCCACCATGTGCTGGCCCATGTGCAGCCCCTGATGCGGGACGCCGAGCGGCTGCGGCAGTGGGACGAGCGGACGGCCGTCTCGCCGTACGGCTCCGGCGCGCTGGCCGGATCGTCCCTCGGGCTCGACCCCGAGGCGGTCGCGGCCGACCTCGGCTTCGAGCACGGATCGGTCGCCAACTCCATCGACGGCACCGCGTCCCGGGACTTCGTCGCCGAGTTCGCCTTCATCACCGCGATGATCGGCATCAACCTCTCCCGGATCGCGGAGGAGGTCATCATCTGGAACACGAAGGAGTTCTCCTTCGTCACCCTCCACGACGCCTTCTCCACCGGGTCGTCGATCATGCCGCAGAAGAAGAACCCGGACATCGCCGAGCTGGCCCGGGGCAAGTCCGGCCGCCTCATCGGCAACCTGACCGGTCTGATGGCGACCCTGAAGGCCCTCCCGCTCGCGTACAACCGTGACCTCCAGGAGGACAAGGAGCCGGTCTTCGACTCCTGCGACCAGCTCGAGGTCCTGCTCCCCGCGTTCACCGGCATGATGGCCACGCTCACCGTCAACCGGGAGCGCATGGAGGAACTGGCCCCGGCCGGCTTCTCGCTCGCCACGGACATCGCGGAGTGGCTGGTCAAGCAGGGCGTCCCGTTCCGGGTGGCGCACGAGGTCGCCGGTGAGTGCGTGAAGGTGTGCGAGCAGCAGGGCATCGAGCTCGACGAGCTGACGGACGAGCAGTTCGCGAAGATCTCCGAGCACCTCACCCCGGAGGTGCGCACCGTCCTGAACGTGCCCGGCGCGCTGGCCTCCCGCGACGGGCGCGGCGGCACGGCCCCCTCGGCCGTCGCCGTCCAGCTCGCCGAGGTGAAGGCCGACCTCGTGACGCAGCACGCCTGGGCGACCGCGCGCGGATGATTCGCAGGCATCGCGGGCTACGTTGACGGGAAGGCGTTCGGAACCGACCCAGAGGAGCCCGCGATGCCCTTCGCCCGCCTGAACCGAGCGACCACCCCGACCTACCGCATCGGGCTCGGCCTGGCCGCCGTCGGCAGGCCCGGTTACATCACCCCGCACCGTGACCGGGATCTGCCGGGCGACCGGGGCGTGGACGCGCTGCGCGCCCGCACCCATGAACTCCTGGACGCGGCCTACGCCCAGGGTGTGCGCTATCTCGACGCCGCCCGCTCCTACGGCCGCGCCGAGGAGTTCCTCGCCGAGTGGCTGACCGCCCACCCCGAGGTCACGGACGTGGTCATCGGCAGCAAATGGGGCTACACCTACACCGCCGACTGGCGTGTCGACGCCGAGGCGCACGAGGTGAAGGACCACGGCCTGGCCACCTTCGAACGCCAGCACGCCGAGACGGCCGGACTGCTCGGCGACCGGCTCGACCTCTACCAGATCCACTCGGTGACCGCCGACAGCCCGGCACTGAGCGACAAGAACCTGCACGCGCGTCTCGCCGAGCTGGCCGCCGGAGGCACCACGGTCGGCTTCTCCACGAGCGGTCCTGGCCAGAGCGACGCCATCCGGGCCGCCACCGCGGTGACCGTGGACGGCGAACCCCTCTTCCGTACCGTCCAGGCCACCTACAACGCCCTGGACACCTCCGCCGGAGCGGCACTCGCCGATGCCCACGACGCGGGACTGACCGTCATCGTCAAGGAGGCCATGGCCAACGGCCGGCTCGCGGGGACCGAGGCGCCGGCCGTCGTCCGGGAGATCGGCGCCGAGGCCGGGCTGGACGCGGACGCCGTCGCCCTGGCCCTGGTGCTCCACCAGCCGTGGGTGGGAGTCGTTCTCTCCGGCGCGGTCACCGTCACCCAGCTGGCGGCCAATCTGCACGCGCCGCTGCTCGACCTGGACCCGGGCCGGCTGGACCGGCTGGCCGCCCTGGTGGAGGAGCCGGAGGCGTACTGGCGTCACCGGGCCTCACTGCCCTGGAACTGAGCGGACGGCGCCAGGCCGGCCGCGGCGCGTTCACGCCCAGTCGGAGAGGGCGTCGAAGTCCGCCCGCACCAGCCCCACCCAGGGGTCGACCCGCCGCAGCAGGGCCCGCCCCGGGTGGTGCGCGGCGACCCAGGCCGTGTCCGGGCCGGAGATCTCGTCGTCGACCCACGCGAACGGCCTGCCGTCCGCGTAGTCGACGACGTGGTGCGTCTTCCAGTACGTCCCGTCGACCGTGGCCGTGTGCATCGAGGGCCAGTCGATGTACGGCAGCGGCGGCAGCCCGATGCGCGGGCCCACCCACTCGTTGGCCTCGTCCTTCCAGGTGGTCGCCCAGACGAGTTCGTACCGGTCGGCGAGAGCCAGCAGCTCCTCCCCGTGTCCGGGGCTGAGCAGGACGGGCAGCGCCACCCCCGTCTGCCACCCCGTCGGCCGCATCCGGTGGAGCGTGTACCCCTCCGGGACGGTGCGGCGCGCCAGTGCCGCATAGGGGTTGAGCGGGCCGTCGATGTCGATCAGCAGCAGCGGCTTCATGGCGCCATGGTGCCCCCGGACAGCCCGGCACCGGTGGATCGTTCCCGGCTCCGTTCGGGCGGGGCGAGTGGTTGAGACGTAGGCGTCTCATTTGGGTTAGTGTCGTCTCATGACTCTCGATCGTGAGCAGGTGCTCCGGAGCGCCGCCGCCCTGCTGACCCGTAGATCCACGGCGACCATGGACGAGGTCGCCCGGGCGGCGGGCATCGGCCGAGCCACCCTGCACCGGCACTTCGCCGGGCGGGACGCCCTGGTCGGAGCGCTCGAGGACCTCGGGATCCGGGAGTTCGAGGCGGCTCTGGACTCCGCCGCGCTCGACGAGGGCACGGCCGAGGACGGACTGCGGCGGCTGATCGCGGCCGTCGAGCCGGGGGCGGGGCTGCTGGCGTTCCTCGTCACCGAGAACCAGCTCTTCGAGGGCGACGACGTCAACGAGGGGTGGAACCGTCTCGACGCCCGGGTCTCGGCCTTCTTCCGGCGTGGCCAGGAGCGCGGCGAACTCAGGATCGACCTCACCCCGGCCTGGCTGACCGAGGCACTGTACGGCCTGATCGGGAGCTGCGCCTGGTCCGTACAGACGGGCAGGGTCGCCGCGCAGGACTTCCCGTACATGATCGCCGAGTTGCTCCTGGGCGGAGCACGCCGGAGCGTGGAGAAATGAGCAGCACCTATTCGAGGGCAGGCGTCACGGGCGACCTGCACCATCCGGGCCGGTGGATCGCCCTCACCGTCCTCGTCCTGGCCGTGCTGCTCGTCGCCGTCGACGCCACCGTCCTCGGACTGGCGACGCCGTTCCTCAGCGAGGATCTCGAACCGACCGGTACCCAACTGCTCTGGATCGGCGATGTGTACTCCTTCGTCATCGCCGGACTCCTGGTCTCCATGGGCAGCCTCGGCGACCGCATCGGCCGGAAGAAGCTTCTGCTGACCGGTGCCGCCGCCTTCGGCGCGGTCTCCGTGCTCAACGCCTACGCTTCGAGCCCCGAGATGATGATCCTGGCCCGGGCGCTGCTCGGTGTCGCGGGTGCCACCCTGATGCCGTCCACGCTGGCCCTGATCCGCAATCTCTTCCACGACCCACGCGAACGCAGCCTCGCCGTCGGCATCTGGGGCGCCATGGCCTCGGCCGGGGCCGCCGTCGGGCCGGTCGTGGGCGGGCTCCTGCTGGAGCACTTCTGGTGGGGCTCGGTCTTCCTGATCAACCTGCCTGTGATGGCCGTCCTCGTCGTCGTGGGCATCAAGATGATCCCCGAGTCGAAGAACCCGGCCCCGGGGCCCTGGGACCTGCTCAGCGTGGCGCTCTCCCTGGTCGGCATGATCGGCGTCGTGTACGCCATCAAGGAGGCCGCCGCCCACGGCGTGAGCTGGGGGACCGGCGCGGCGGCCGTCGGAGGCGTACTGGCACTCACCTGGTTCGTGCGCCGCCAGCTCAGGCTCCCCGCCCCGCTGCTGGACATGCGGCTCTTCCACCACCGGGGGTTCTCAGGCGCGGTCCTCGCCGATCTCCTGACCATCCTGGGCCTGTCAGGGATCGTCTTCTTCCTCTCCCAGTTCCTGCAACTGGTCCAGGGAAGGGGCCCGCTCGAGGCCGGGCTCGCCGAACTGCCCGCGGCGGTCGGAGCGGTGACCGCCGGGCTGCTGGCGGGGAGGGTCGCACGCCGCTACTCCGTGCGCTCCGTGGTCGCCGTCGGGCTGGGGGCCATCGGCGTGTCGCTCGCCGTGGTCACGGTGATCCACAAGGAGACCGGCTATCCGCTGATCGGGGTCCTGCTCCTGGTGGTGGGCGTCGGCGCGGGATTCGCCTTCACCGTCACCTCCGACGTGATCCTCTCCAGCGTCCCGAAGGAACAGGCCGGCTCCGCGTCCGCGGTGTCCGAGACGGCGTACGAGCTCGGCGCGGCCCTCGGCATCGCGCTGCTCGGGTCCATCGTCACAGGCGTCTACAAGGGCTTCGGAACCCCCGAGGGCACCCCGGCCGCCGCGGCGACGGCGGCCCACGAGTCGCTCGGCGGAGCCGTGGAGACGGCGGAGCACCTCCCGGCACACCAGGGGAGCGAGCTCGTCGCCGCCGCCCAGGAGGCGTTCGTCAACGGACTGCGGGTGTCGGCGGCGGTCGGTGCCGTCGTACTCCTCGCGACCGCCGTCGCCGCGTGGTTCCTGCTGCGCGACCAGAAGCTGGAGGACGGGATCATCCCCGACGAGTGAGTGGCCCGGCGCGCTCGCGCCGGGCCACTCGGATGCACTCGTACGGCTCAGGCGGCCTTCGCCTTGGTGGCGTACATGTCGACGTACTCCTGGCCGGACAGCTCCATCACCTCGGTCATCACGGAGTCCGTCACCGCACGCAGGACGTACCGGTCGCGGTCCATGCCCTCGTAGCGCGAGAACTCCATCGGCTCACCGAAGCGGACCGTGACCTTGCCCGGGCGGGGCAGGCCGGCGCCGCCCGGCTGCAGCTTGTCCGTGCCGATCATCGCGAACGGCACGACCGGCGCGCCGGTCATCAGGGTCAGCCGCGCGATACCCGTACGGCCCCGGTAGAGCCGGCCGTCGGGGGAGCGGGTGCCCTCGGGGTAGATGGCGAAGGCCTTGCCCTCCTCCAGCACCCGGCGGCCCGTCATCAGCGCCGCGACACCGCCGCGGCCGCCGTCCCGGTCCACCGGGATCATGCCGCTGCCGGTGAAGAACCAGGCCATCAGCCGGCCCTTCAGGCCCTTGCCCGTGACGTACTCGTCCTTGCCGATGTAGAACACCGGCCGGTCGCAGCAGATCGGCATGATCATCGAGTCGATGAACGTCAGGTGATTGCCCGCGAGGATCACCGGGCCGTCACCCGGGATGTTCTCGGCGCCCTCCACCTGTGGCCGGAAGAGCAGGCGCAGGATCGGTCCGAGCACTGCCTTGATGACCGTGAGTCGGGACAACGCATCCTCCGGTGTCGTGGCCGGGCGGCCGGGGCGGGAATTCGCGAGGGTCTGTGCAGGTGAGGACGATACTCGTGGGTACTGCCTCTCCGCACATCGGGTTCACCCGGCGGATACGCAGTGTTGACGTGTGTTTCCGCCATGTTCGTCCATGGTCCGCCCCACCGATGGCGTAGCTGTCTACGATCAGGCCTCGCCCGAAGGTGCCAGACATCACTTGCGAGGAGCATTCATGACAGAGCGCGCGCAGACCGGGCCCGGCCGGCGGACCCTTCTCGGGGCGGCCGTCCTCGGCGCCACGGCCCTCGGAGCGGCCGGCACGGCGAACGCCGCCGGGCGTGGCGCCCCGGACGGACGAGGCGGCGGCCACGGCGGCTACCGTGACCTGCCCGTGCCCACCGTCGTGGGCCACCGGGGCGCCAGCGGCTACCGCCCCGAGCACACCCTCGGCTCCTACCAGCTGGCCCTGGACCTGGGTGCGCACATCGTCGAGCAGGACCTCGTGCCGACCAAGGACGGCCATCTGGTCTGCCGCCACGAGAACGACATCACCGGCACCACTGACGTGGCCGAGCACCCCGAGTTCGCGAACCGCAGGACGACCAAGCAGGTCGACGGGGTGTCCCTGACCGGCTGGTTCACCGAGGACTTCACCCTCGCCGAGCTGAAGACCCTCCGGGCCAAGGAGCGCATCCCCGGCAACCGCCAGGAGAACACGCTGTACGACGGCCGCTGGGAGATCCCCACCTTCGAGGAGGTCCTGCGCTGGGCCGACAAGGAGGGCCGCAGGCGCGGTGAGCCCGTCTGGCTCTACGTCGAGACCAAGCACCCCACCTACTTCAAGGGCCTCGGACTCGGCCTGGAGGAGCCGCTCGCCGAGCTGCTGCGCCGCCACGGCCGGCACCGGGCGAACTCCGCGCTGATCCTCCAGTCCTTCGAGCCGGGCTCGATGCGGCGGATGGCGGAGCTCGTCGCCACTCCCCGCGTCGTCCTGCTGTCCGGGCCGACGGAACGGCCCTGGGACTTCGTGGAGGCCGGTGACCCCCGTACCGTCGCCGATCTGGTGAAGCCCGCCGGCCTGAAGTGGATCGCGTCCTTCGCGCAGGGCATCGGCCCCACGCTCGACCTGGTCATCCCCAAGGACGGCGAGGGGCGGCTGACCACCCCCACCACCCTGGTGGCGGACGCTCACAAGCGGGGCCTGGTCCTGCACCCGTACACGATGCGCAACGAGAACACGTTCCTGCCCGCGGGCTTCAGGCGCGGCACGGACCCGAACGCGTACGGCGACGCGTTCGGCGCCTTCCAGGCCTACTTCGCGACAGGGATCGACGGGATCTTCTCGGACAACCCGGACACCGCACTGCTCGCGGCCGCGGACTTCGAGGGCTGAGGCCCGGAGGCCGGTGCCCGGTACGGGGCCGGGCGCGTCAGCCGCCCGGCCCGCATGCCCCGGTCGGGTGGAGCTCTCCCGGTGCGGCAACCCACCGGGCACGGTGAGCGTTGACGGTGCATGACTCTTCTTGATCATGTTCCGGCACCCCCGGCCGAGGGTGCGGGCGACGCCGGGCGCGCCCTGGTGCACGCCCTGCACGCCCTGGTGCGCGCCGAGGCGGGCGCCGAGGCCCAGGCGGCCGGGATCGAGGCCGCGGACCTGGAGCAGTCGGTGTGGCTCAGGCTTCTGGAGCCGGGCCGGGAGGCACTCGCGGACCCCGCCCGCCGGGTCCGCGCCGCCGTACGGGCCGAGGCCCGCGTCGCCCGCCGCAGGGTCCGGCGCGAGCGCGCCTACACCGCGGGTGAGCCTCCGGGTGACTGGGCCGGCTCCCCCGAGCGGATCACGGTGGGAGCCGACGAACGGCGTGCGCTGCGCGCCGCGGTGGGCCGGCTGCCCGGCAGGTGCCCACGGTTACTCGAGGCGATGCTGGCTCCGCACGATCCGACATACCGGGAAATCGCAGGGGAGTTGGGTATGTCACAGGGGAGTTTGGGCCCTATGCGTTCCCGATGCCTTGGATGTCTGCGCAGAATGCTGGCGGCGGAGGTTGTAGCTCCTGAACTGCGGGGAATGGAGCGGTAGACAACCGGCGGACCAGGTGAGCGGGAGGCATGCACACATGGGCATGAGCGTGACCATCTCGGCGGCGACAGCACAGGACGTCGAGCAGATCTTCAGACTCCAGTACCTCTGTTTCCAGAGTGAGGCGGAGCTCTACGGCAACTACCGGATCGACCCACTCGTCCAGACCCTGGACTCCGTCAGGGACGAACTCGCCACGGACCTGGTGTTCGTGGCCAGGCTCGGCGACGAAGTCGTCGGCTCCGTGCGCGGCTTCACCGACGCGGACGGCACCGGCCGGATCGGCAAGCTCTGCGTCCACCCCCGGCTCCGTAACCACGGCCTCGGGACCCGGCTCCTGCGGGCCGCGGAATCCGGTCTGGCGGACGGGCGTTCGGCCACCCGCTTCCGCCTGCACACCGGGGAGCGCAGCGAAGGGAATCTCCGGCTCTACCGCAAGGCGGGCTACGCCCAGGTGGGTAACACCACCGGGGGTGACGGCGTCCGGCTGGTCCTGCTGGAGAAGGACGCCACCGCGCCGGCCTATGTGACCAGTGCCTGAACCGGATGCCTGACGGCTCCCGTCGCGCCTGACGTCAGGCGCGACGAGCGCGGCGCAGCCAGATCATCCCGGTGACCGGAAGGATCACCGGGATGAACAGGTAGCCCATGCCGAATCCCGACCACACCGTGCTGTCCGGGAAGGCGGACGGCTCCAGGCGCGTCCAGGTGCCGACGATCAGCACACCGGCGAGCTCGGCGGCGCAGCACACCAGTGCCGCCCTGCGGGCCTTCTCCCCTCCCCGCACCAACGAGTACGTGATGAAGCCGTACACGACGGCGGCGACGGCCGAGAGGACGTACGCGAGGGGCGCCTTGCCGAAGTCCAGGATCATCTCGACGATCGAGCGGGACGCGGCGGCCACGGTGAAGACCCCGTAGAACCAGACCAGTACCCGCCCCGGCCCGGTGCCGAGGTCGAACTGCTGCTTCTGCTGAGGCGCGTCCTGCTGCGGGGCCGGGGAGGCGGGTGTGCCCGTGCGGTCGGTGTCGCTCAAGGTCAGTTTCCCCAGATGTCGTAGAGCCGTACTTCGAGGACGGCGAGCACGACCGCACCGGCCGACACGGTCACCGAGCCCCAGCGGGTCCGCTCCGACAGCGACAGGAAACCCGCCGCGGGCACGGCCGCGAACGCGCCGATCAGATAGGCGATGAAGATCGTCATGCCCTGGTCGGGCCGCTCGCCGCGCGCCAGCTGCACGATTCCCACGAGCAGCTGTGCCAGCGCCAGCACGGAGACGACCGCCATGCCGATGAAGTGCCAGTCCTTCGTGGGCTGGTCCCGGTAGGCGGCGAATCCGCACCAGGCGGCGAGGGCGAGCGCGGTCACGGCGACCGCGACCGTCAGGGCGTCAAGCATGAGGTCGAGGGTATTACGGACCGGCGGAGCCGCCGCGTGCGGCCCGGACGCCGGGCGGACGCGGGCGGTGTCCAGGGAGCGTGGCCTTTGCCACAGGGTGCGCACAGCATGATCGACCCGGTGATGGCGAGGCGGCCGGAACGTCTCACGTTTCCGCAGGTCAAGCCGGTGCCCGAGGCGATCCCGGCCACGGGGCGCATGTATCCACCGCCGTCCGCTATACGGACACGGGGGATCGCCGGAACGTTACGTCTGTTTTACTTGGGCCATGACCACGACGAGCTACCGCAGCCCTGCGACCGAGGCGATCCCGACGCCCGGTGCTCGTTGTATGTGTCGAATGCGCGCCTTCTGAGGGCCCCCGCCTGAGCCTCGCGCCCCGAAGCGAGACTGGGCCCGCGCCGTCCGCACCCGGCGGATCGAGCCGGCCCGCCCGTGCCACGCGCCCGGCGGCTCCGCCGCGGCCGGACCATGCCGAGACTCCCACCGGTCGACCACTGAGAACAGTCTCATCAGACGAATGCCCCGTGCCCGGCGGACACCGCGCCGTGCACTCGACAGCGACGGAAACCCTGTGATCACCACTTCGGGCCTCACGAAGGTCTACCAGTCACGCGGCCGAGAGGTCACCGCCCTGGACGGCGTGGACCTGCACGTCCGTGAAGGCGAGGTCTACGGCGTCATCGGGCAGAGCGGCGCCGGCAAGTCCTCCCTCATCCGCTGCGTCAACCTCCTCGAACGCCCCACCTCGGGCACCGTGACGGTCGCCGGACAGGACCTCACGGCCCTCGCCGGCAGCGGAAGGCGCGCGGGCAAGGAGCTCCGCCGGGCCCGCAACCGCATCGGCATGGTCTTCCAGCACTTCAACCTGCTGGACTCGCGCACCGTACGCGACAACGTCGAGCTCCCCCTGGAGATCCTCGGCATCTCCGGACAGGCACGCACCCGCAAGGCCCTCGAACTCCTCGACCTCGTCGGTCTCGCCGACAAGGCGAAGGCCTACCCCGGTCAGCTGTCCGGCGGGCAGAAGCAGCGCGTCGGCATCGCCCGCGCCCTCGCCGGCGACCCGAAGGTGCTCCTCTCCGACGAGGCGACCTCCGCGCTGGACCCCGAGACCACCCGCTCCATCCTGCAGCTGCTGCGCGACCTCAACCAGGAGCTCGGCCTCACCGTCCTGCTCATCACGCACGAGATGGACGTCGTCAAGACCGTCTGCGACTCCGCCGCGCTGATGAGGAACGGCCACATCGTCGAGTCGGGCACCGTCGGATCGCTGCTGGCCACCCCCGGCTCCGAACTGGCCCACGAGCTCTTCCCCGTCGGCGGCAGCGCCTCCGGCCCCGGCTCCACCGTCGTCGACGTCACCTTCCACGGCGAGGCCGCCGCCCAGCCGGTGATCTCACAGCTCTCCCGTACGTACAACATCGACATCTCGATCCTGGGTGCGGCGATGGACACCGTCGGCGGCAAGCAGATCGGCCGGATGCGCATCGAGCTGCCCGGCCGCTTCGAGGAGAACGTCGTACCGATCGGCTTCCTGCGCGAGCAGGGACTCCAGGCCGAGGTCGTGGACGGCGAACCCACCGCCACCGGCATCCCCGCCCCGCTCACCAAGGAGGTGGCGAAGTGACCTGGTCCGAAATGCAGCCGCTGCTCTCGCAGGGAACCATCGACACCCTCTACATGGTGCTCTGGTCCACGCTCGTCACCGTCGCCGGCGGGCTGCCGCTCGGCATTCTGCTCGTCCTGACCGACAAGGGCGGACTGCTGCAGAACGTCGTGGTGAACAAGGTCATCGGTGTGATCGTGAACATCGGCCGCTCGCTGCCGTTCATCATCCTGCTGATCGCCCTGATCCCCTTCACCACCTGGGTCGTCGGCACCTTCATCGGCCCGTCCGCGATGATCGTGCCGCTCGCCATCGGCGCCATCCCCTTCTTCGCGCGGCTCGTCGAGACGGCGGTGCGCGAGGTCGACCACGGACTCGTCGAGGCCGTCCAGTCGATGGGCGGGTCCGTCCCGACGATCGTCCGCAAGGTCCTGCTGCCGCAGGCGCTGCCCTCGCTCGTCTCGGGCGTCACCACCACCGTGATCGTGCTCATCGGCTACTCCGCGATGGCCGGCGCGGTGGGCGGCGAAGGACTCGGCTCCAAGGCCGTCACCTACGGATTCCAGCGCTTCGACAACCAGTTCATGCTCATCACCGTCGTGCTGCTGATCGTCATCGTGACCGTGGTCCAGCTCATCGGCGACGGAGCACAGCGCCTGCTGACCCGCCGGGGCCGCACCACCTCCTGACTTTCTTCTCCCCCTGAAGCCCGAACTCCTTGTCCGGGCGCACCACCACCACCGGAAAGAGGCACTCTTCGTGCGCAAGAACATCAAGATCACCGCCGCCGCAGCGGCAGCCGCCGCCCTCGCCCTCGGGCTCAGCGCCTGCGGCACGGACTCCGACCCGGCCGCCAAGGGCGAGACCGGAGCCGGTGCGGACACCTCCAAGGCCCTCGTCGTGGCGGCGTCCCCGACGCCGCACGCCGACATCCTGAACTACGTCAAGAAGAACCTGGCGGACAAGGCCGGCCTCAAGCTGGAGGTCAAGGAGTTCACGGACTACGTCCTGCCGAACACCGCCACCGAGAACGGCCAGGTCGACGCCAACTTCTTCCAGCACAAGCCCTACCTGGACGACTTCAACAAGAAGAACAAGACCCACATCGTGCCGGTCGTCAACGTCCACCTGGAGCCCCTCGGCCTCTACTCCAAGAAGGTCAAGGACGTGAAGGACATCAAGGCAGGCCAGACGGTCGCCGTCCCGAACGACACCACCAACGAGGGCCGCGCGCTCCAGCTCCTCGCCGAGAACGGGCTGATCACCATCAAGGACGGCGTGGGCACCAACGCCAAGATCAGCGACATCACGGACAAGAAGGGGCTGGAGTTCAAGGAGATCGAGGCCGCGACCGTGCCCCGCGCCCTGGACGACGTCGACGCCGCCGTCATCAACGGCAACTACGCGATCGAGGCCGACCTCAAGCCGGGCAAGGACTCCCTGGTGCTGGAGAAGGCGGAAGGCAACCCCTACGCCAACTTCCTGGCCGTCAAGGACGGTAACGAGGACGACCCCCGTGTCCAGAAGCTCGCGAAGCTCCTGAACTCCGACGAGGTCAAGAAGTTCATCGAGGACACCTACAAGGGCTCCATCATCCCCGCCTTCGGTGCACCCGCCAAGTCCTGACCCCCGCGTACTACTTGCCACGGGCCCCGCACACCCGCCCCAGGGTGTGCGGGGCTCCGCCGTGCGGACCCGGCCATGCGCATTCCCGGTCCGATGCTGCATGCTGGTGCCTTTACACGGTCTTCGGCATGGAGCTGCGCATGACTACCACCTTCCCGTCCATCTCCATCAGCACGGACAGGTTGGTGCTGCGCCCCTTCGACATGGAGGACGTCCCGGCGTACATCGAGATGATGAACGACGAGCTGGTCACCGCCTGGACCGACGCCCCGCACCCGTACACCCAGGTCGACGCCGAACGGTGGGTCCGCAGGATCGCGCCCGCCGAACGCTCCCAGGGAAACGGCATCGTCTTCGCCGTCACCGAATTCCTGACCCAGCGCCTCGTCGGTTCCGTCCGGCTCCTCAACACCGACCGGCGCACCCTGGCCACCGAGGTCCGCTACATCACCGCCCCCTGGGCACGCGGTGAGGGATACGCCCCCGAGTCCGTGCTGGCCCTCGCCGAGTGGCTCTTCCGCGACCAGGGTTTCGAACGGATCGAGCTGCGCACCCCCGCCGGGAACACCGCCTCCCAGCAGGTCGCGCAGAAGCTGGGGTGCATCAGCGAGGGGGTCCTGCGCAACGCCCGCATAGCCAGGACCGCCACCGAGGACGGAGGGTGGACCGACATCAGGACCGACCTCATCGTGTGGGGGCTCCTGCCCGAGGACCTGGAGGGCGTCGCCGAGCAGTTGGCCGACGCCGGCGGCTACGGCACGTACAACGACTGGAACTGACCTCGTACGGCTCAGGTCGGGCCGGGAGCCCCCGGCAGGGTGTTGGTACGGACCGGATACGCTCACCCATGCTCCGCCCATCCCGCGGAGAGCCCCCGCCTGCTCACACCCCAGGAGACTGACGACGATGGCCGACCGGGTCACGGTGATCGGCTGGGACGGCTCGCCACTGACCGGCGCGGCCACCGCCGCGCTCGCGGCCGCCACGCTCGTCGCCGGTGCCGCCCACCACCTCGCCCTCCCGGAGATCCCCGGGCGGGCGGAGCGGATCCGCCTCGGCAGCGTCGACCTCGCAGCCCGCAGGATCGCCGGCCACCGCGGGAGCGCCGTGGTCCTCGCCGACGGAGACCCCGGGTTCTTCGGCGTCGTACGCACCCTGCGCAAGCCCGAACACGGACTCGAGGTCGAGGTCGTCCCGGCCGTCTCGTCCGTCGCCACCGCCTTCGCCCGCGCCGGCATGCCGTGGGACGACGCGCAGATCGTCGTCGCCCACCCGCGCACCCTGCGCCGCGCGGTCAACGTCATCCGCGCCCACCACAAGGTGGCGGTGCTCACGTCCCCGGGCGCCGGCCCGGCGGAGCTCGCGCTGCTGCTCGAAGGCGTCCACCGCACCTTCGTGATCTGCGAGGAGCTCGGCACCGTACGCGAACAGGTCACCGTCCTGACCTCCGACAAGACGGCCGACCACACCTGGCGCGATCCCAATGTCGTCATCGTCATCGGCGGCGGCCCCGAGACCACCGCCAACGGAGCCTGGATCGCCGGCCGCCACCCCGAGGGCGTCCGCGGCTGGGCCCTGCCCCCCGCGGCGTACGGTGCCGCGGAGGAGACCGGTGAAGGGGAGTTCCCCGGGCTGCGCGCCGCCCAGCTCGCCCGTCTGGGACCGCGCACCGGCGACCTGCTCTGGGACATCGGCTCCGGCAGCGGCGCCCTCGCCGTGGAGGCGGCCCGCTTCGGCGCCGCCGTGCTCGCCGTGGACCGCGACCCGGACGCGTGTGCGCGCACGACGGAGGCCGCCCGTACCTTCCAGGTGGGCGTACAGGTCGTCAGGGGCACGGCCCCACACGTCCTGGAAAGCCTGCCCGAGCCCGATGTCGTACGGATCGGCGGCGGCGGGGTGCCCGTGGTCAGGGCGGTCGCCGACCGGCGGCCGGAACGCGTCGTCACCCATGCCTCGAACCGGGACGAGGCGGAAGCGCTGGGCGCGGCCCTCTCGGAGAACGGATACGCGGTCGAGTGCGCGCTGCTCCAGTCCGTCGAACTGGACACCTCCGCCTGGGTGGAACGCGAACGCTCCGTCGTGTTCATGCTCTCCGCGGTGCGTTCCGATCTCGCCCCCTGAGGTGTTCGCGGGGAGCGCGAGGTAGGCTGACCGATTGTTGTACCGCGCCCGGCTGTTCGACGGTTCGTTCGTCAATGTCCGGAAAAGTGGACCGTTTTGGTCCGCGATGTGGTACGGCGTAACCGGGGGACGCGCAACGTGGCGCAGTCCACAGCGAGCCGAGGCAGAACTGTCTGTCGCGGCGGCGAACGGCCGCGAGAATGTACACCTCCGCGCGCGTTTCGTGCCGCGCGGGGAGCCCGCTCGTTCTTGTTGACGAGCACCGGCGTGCCGTGGTTCGGGCATCCCGGGCGAAGGGCGAAGGAGCACTGACGATGGGCGAGGGGTACGCATGACTGACACCGGCCAGATCCCGGGCGAGGGACTGCCGGAGAACGCAGGCATGGTGGAGCAGCCGGGCATCCCCGCCCCGGACGCCTACACCTACCTCGAACCCTCCGAGCACACACCCGAGGACGACGACCTTCTTCTGATGCCCGCGCCCCAGGGCGCCTGGAGCGACGCTCCGGCCGCGGCGGCGGGGCTGCCCGAGCAGTTCCCGACGCACGGCGAGGCCGTGAACGGCACACACGGGTCCGGCGTGGCCGACCTCAACGGCGTACAGCTCCCGGCGCACGCACCCGTGCAGGTCCCGGCCGCCGCCGGCCCGGCCCGGCGCCCGCTGCACCGGAGGCCCGCGTCCACGGAGGCGCCCTCCTACGGCGGGACTCCGTCCGGGGGAGTGGTCCGCTCGCTCGCGGACCGTGGGCCGGCCGGCCCGCAGAACCCGATGCCCGTGCGGCACGCGGGGCCGCCGACAGCCGGACCCGAGTACTTCGACATCCCGGCGGACAGCGCGGCCGTGCTGCCGGGCCCGCAGCTGGGCGAGATCCCTCCGCAGGGCGCTCCCGCCTGGGGCTCACCGGAGCCGGCTGTCGCGCCGGAGCCGGTGGCGCCTGAGCCGGTCACGGTGCCCCAGCCGGCTGCTGCCGCCGAGCCGGTGGCGGAGTCTGAGCCGGTGGCGGAGTCCAAGCCGGTCGTGGAGCCTGAGCCGGTGGTGGAACCTGACGCGTCCGCCGAGCACGTCGCGCCTGCCGCGCTCGCCGAACCCGTCGCGCTTGTCGCGCCCGCTGTGCCCGTCGCGCCCGCAGAAACGGTCGCTCCGGAGCCGACGGCCGCCGTGACGCAGGAGACTCCCGTCGAGTCGGCGGCTCGGCCGGCCGAGATGCTTCCCGCGGAGGCCCTGGCAGAGGTCCCGGCGCCCGTCCAGGCCGATGCTCCCGTCGAGGCCGCCGCCCCGGCTGAGCCGCTGGGACAGTTCGTGCCCGTCGAGGGCTCCGTACCGACCACTCCACACCTCGCCCCGACGCCCGTGGCCGGTATCGCTGTCCCGGTTGCCGAGCCCGAGCCCGCTCAGGAGCCCGTACCGTCCGCGCCCGAGGCCACGGAGACGCCGGAGCCGGTTGCCGTCCAGCACCCCGAGGCGGATCAGCCCGGGATCATGCCCGAGCCCGTCGCGGAACCCGAGCAGGCCCCCGAACCCATCGCGGAGCCCGAGCCCGTCGTCGTACCGCAGGCCGGGCCCCAGATCCTGGCCGAGCCGGAGCCCGGCACCGGGCCCGAGATCATCGAGACGCCGGAGGCCGAGACCCCGGAAGCTTTGATCCCGGATGTTCGGCCTCTGGAAGCCGAGGCCCTGGCGGCAGAGGCTTCGCCTGTCGAGGCCCCTGCCCCTGTCGAGGAAGCTCCTTTCCCCGACGCAGCAGACGCAGCGGACGCAGCAGAGGCGGCCGAGGCCGCAGCCGGTGCCGAGACCGACGCCGACGCAGACGCAGCCCCCGCCTCACTCCCCGCCCCCGGCTACGACGACGCCGAGCGCGAAGCCGTCCTGCGGGTGATGCGTGAACGCCGCGACATCCGTAACGGCTTCCGCAGCGACCCCATCCCGCACGAGGTCCTCCTCCGCGTCCTGGAAGCCGCGCACACCGCGCCGAGCGTCGGCCACTCCCAGCCCTGGGACTTCGTGGTCATCCGCTCCGCGGAGACGCGCCGCTCCATGCACGAACTGGCACAGACCCAGCGCGAGGCCTACGCCAAGTCGCTGCCCAAGGCCCGGGCCAAGCAGTTCAAGGAACTGAAGATCGAGGCCATCCTCGACACGCCCGTGAACATCGTCGTCACCGCCGATCCCACCCGTGGCGGCCGCCACACCCTGGGGCGTCACACCCAGCCGCAGATGGCCCCGTACTCCTCGGCGCTCGCCGTGGAGAACCTGTGGCTCGCGGCCCGCGCCGAGGGCCTCGGGGTCGGCTGGGTCAGCTTCTTCGACGAGCGGGAGATGGTCCGAGCGCTCGGTCTGCCCGAGCACCTCGAAGTGGTCGCCTACCTCTGCGTCGGATACGTCGACGAATTCCCCGAGGAGCCCGAACTGGCACAGGCGGGCTGGTCCAAGCGCCGTCCGCTGTCCTGGGTCGTCCACGAGGAGACGTACGGCCGGCGCGCCCTGCCCGGCGAGGAGCCGCACAACCTCCTCCAGGAGACCATCGCCGGCATCCGCCCGCTGGACGCCAAGGCGCTCGGTGAGGCGTGGGAACGTCAGAAGCGGATGACGAAGCCGGCCGGAGCGCTCGGCATGCTGGAGATCATCTCCGCACAGCTGTCCGGGCTCTCCCGGCTGTGCCCGCCTCCCATCCCGGAGCCCGCCGCCGTCGCGATCTTCGCCGGCGACCACGGGGTCCACGCCCAGGGCGTCACTGCGTGGCCGCAGGAGGTCACCGGCCAGATGGTCGCCAACTTCCTCGGTGGCGGCGCCGTCTGCAACGCCTTCGCCAACCAGGTCGGCGCCGAGGTCTGTGTCGTCGACGTCGGTGTGGCGTCCGAACTCCCCGCCACGCCCGGCCTGCTTCCCAGGAAGATCCGTGCCGGAACGGCCGACTTCACCACCGGCCCCGCGCTCACCCGCGAAGAGGTGCTCGCGGCGGTCGAGGTGGGCATCGAGACCGCCCGCGACCTGGTGGCGGCAGGCAACAAGGGCCTGCTCACCGGTGAGATGGGCATCGCCAACACCACGGCGTCGGCCGCGCTGATCTGTGTCTACACCGGCATGGACCCCGCCGAGGTGACCGGCCGCGGCACCGGGATCAACGACGAGATGCACGCCCGCAAGGTCGATGTGGTGCGACGTGGCCTGGACCTGCACCAGCCCGACCCGAACGACCCCATCGGCGTACTGGCCGCGGTCGGCGGCCTGGAGCACGCCGCCATGGCGGGCTTCCTGCTGGGGGGCGCCTCACTCCGTACGCCGGTGATCCTGGACGGTGTGAGCGCCGGCGCGGCGGCACTGGTCGCCCGGGCGATCGCCCCCGAAGCGCTCGCCGCGTGCATCGCGGGCCACCGCAGCGCGGAGCCCGGCCATGTCGCCGCCCTCAACAAGCTGGGCCTGCGCCCGCTGGTCGACCTCGACCTCCGCCTGGGCGAGGGAACGGGCGCGCTGCTCGCGCTCCCCATCGTGCAGAGCGCCGCCCGCGCGATGCACGAGGTGGCGACGTTCGACTCCGCGGGCGTCACGGAGAAGTAGTACGAGGCACACCTCCCAGCCGCGCCGGTGTTCTGAGGCGCGGGGCCGGGGCGGAGCCCCGGTCACGGAAAGGGGCGGGGAGGGGATCAGGTCCGCCACGGGCGCCCCGCCCCACCCCGTATCGTGAACCCCGCCCCACCCCGAAACCGCACGTCACAGCCGCTCCACCGCCGCAGCGGCCACAGCACTCCGCATCGCACGAGGAGCCAGCACCGCCATGGCCGAGCATGACGATCACCCTGCCTACCCCGTCGGACTGCGCCTGAACGGGCGCCGCGTCGTCGTCGTCGGCGGCGGCCAGGTCGCGCAGCGCCGGCTGCCCGCCCTCATCGCGGCCGGGGCCGACATCACCCTTGTCTCCCCGTCCGCGACCGCGTCGGTCGAGGCGATGGCCGACACCGGTGAGATCCGGTGGGAGCGCCGCAGGTATCAGGACGGCGACCTCGCCGACACCTGGTACGCCCTCGTCGCGTCGTCCGACGCCCCGGCCAACGACGCCGCGTCCGCCGAGGCCGAGCGCACCCGCACCTGGTGTGTCCGCAGCGACGACGCGGAGGCGGCGACCGCCTGGACGCCGGCCACCGGCCGCAGCGAAGGCGTCACCGTCGCCGTCCTCACCACCACCTCGCAGGGCCGCGACCCCCGGCACTCCGCCGCGGTCCGCGACGCGATCGTGGAGGGACTGCGCGACGGCACCCTCGCCGCCCCGCACCACCGCACCCGCGCCCCCGGCGTCGCGCTGGTGGGCGGCGGCCCAGGCGACCCCGACCTGATCACGGTCCGTGGCCGCCGTCTGCTCGCCGAGGCCGACGTGGTCATCGCGGACCGGCTCGGCCCCCGTGATCTCCTCGACGAGCTCCCGCCGCACGTCGAGGTGATCGACGCCGCGAAGATCCCGTACGGCCGGTACATGGCGCAGGAGGCGATCAACCAGGCGCTGATCGACCACGCCAAGGCGGGCAGATCCGTGGTCAGGCTCAAGGGCGGCGACCCGTTCGTCTTCGGCCGTGGCATGGAGGAGGCACAGGCTCTGGCCGCCGAGGGCATCGCCTGCACGGTCGTCCCTGGGATCTCCAGCTCGATCTCCGTGCCGGGAGCGGCCGGGATCCCCGTCACCCACCGAGGTGTCGCCCACGAGTTCACGGTGGTCAGCGGCCATGTGGCACCCGACGACCCGCGGTCCCTGGTCGACTGGAAGGCGCTCGCGCAGCTGCGCGGCACCCTGGTCCTCCTGATGGCCGTCGACAAGATCGGCGCCATCTCCCAGGCCCTCATCGCCCACGGCAAGTCCCCCGACACCCCGGTGGCCCTCGTCCAGGAGGGCACCACGGCCGCGCAGCGCAGGGTCGACGCGACCCTCGCGGACGTCGGGGAGCGAGCCGTCGCGGAAGAGGTACGCCCCCCGGCCGTCATCGTCATCGGCGAGGTCGTCGCCGTCGGCACGTCAGTAGCACCCCGTGGCTGAACTCATCACCGTCGACGACCCGGACGACCCGCGTCTGGGCGACTACACCGGCCTGACCGACGTCGAGCTCCGGCGCCGGCGTGAGCCCGCCGAGGGCCTCTTCATCGCCGAGGGCGAGAAGGTGATCCGGCGCGCGGGGAACGCCGGATACGAGATGCGGTCCATGATGCTCTCCGCCAAGTGGACCGACGTCATGCGCGACGTGATCGATGAGGCCACGGCACCGGTCTACGCGGTCACACCGGCTCTCGCCGAACGCGTCACCGGCTACCACGTGCACCGTGGGGCACTCGCCTCCATGCAGCGCAAGCCACTCCCCGGCGTCTCCACGCTCCTGTCCCCGGATCGGGGGCACGTACGGCGGGTCGCCGTGTTCGAGGACATCGTCGACCACGCCAATGTCGGAGCCGCCTTCCGCAACGCGGCAGCGCTCGGCGTCGACGCCGTCCTGCTCACCCCGCGCTGCGCCGACCCGCTCTACCGGCGGGCGGTCAAGGTCTCGATGGGGTCCGTCTTCCACGTCCCCTGGACCCGGCTGACGTCCTGGCCCGAGGATGTCGGCCTGCTTCGCGAGGCCGGTTTCACCACCGCCGCGCTCTGCCTCAGCGACACGTCGATCACCCTGGACGAACTCGCCGCACGAAGGCACGAGAGACTGGCGCTCGTCTTCGGCACGGAGGGCGACGGGCTCACCCCCGGCGCACTCGTCGAGGCCGACACTCATGTGCGTATCCCGATGGACGCCGGAGTGGACTCACTCAACGTCGCTGCGGCCTCCGCCGTCGCCTTCTACGTGACCCGGACGAAATCCGCCTGACCCGGGCCGAATCCGCCTGACCCGGACGGAATCCGCCCGAGCCGGTCAGGTCCCGTCCACCCGTGCAGGGTGGGCGGAGGCCCCGTCGTACGTCTGTGACGGCGTGCCCCCCAGCCCGCGTGCCGGTCCCTGGCACCCCTGGGCGGCCGCGATACCCAGCGCTACCAGCAGCGTCACCACGACGAAGACGACGAGCCTCTGACGCAGCAGCCGTGGATTGGCAGGCCGTCGCTTCCCGCTCTTCCCGGCCGAGGTCGTCCGGACGCCGGGTCGCGAGGCCTGCCTGCCGTTCGTGCCCTTGGACGGGTGCGGCTGCCGGCCGGGGCGTGGGCCGCCCCGAGCGGCCCGGGACTGCGAGCCTCCACCGGTGCGGGGAGCCGCAGGGCGCGACGGTGCGGGGTGCCGCCCGCGCGGCTCCTGAGCGGGGCCTCCGGCCGTGTGCCGGGTCACCTGTTCGGTGTACGGCCCCTCCAGCCGGCCGGTCGGCCGGTCCAGCTCCTGCGCGCTCCGCTGTGCGGGCGGCCGGCGCTCCTGCAGGCCCTGCGCCTCGCGTGCGGCGATCTCCTTGAGCCGCATGGAGAGCTGAAGGGTGCTCGGCCGCTCCTCCGGGTCCTTCGCCAGACAGGCCCGTACGAGAGGGGCGAGCGCGTCGTGCACATCGAACAGATGCGGTTCCTCGTGGACCACGCGGTAGAGCATCACCTCGGAACTGCCGTGCCCGAAGGGCGAGTCCGCCATCGCCGCGTAGGCCAGGGTGGCGCCCAGCGAGAACACGTCCGTCGCGGGAGTCACCGCCGCACCGCGCACCTGCTCGGGCGCCAGGAAACCGGGGGAGCCGACGGCGGTACCGACGTGGGTGAGCGTGCTGGCCCCGGTCGCCCAGGCGATACCGAAGTCGATGATCCTGGGCCCCTTGGGGGAGAGGAGGATGTTGGACGGCTTCAGGTCGCGGTGGACGACACCGGCCTCGTGCACCGCCACCAGGCCCTCGGAGAGCGCCGCCCCGATCGAGGCCACCTCGGCGGCCGACAGGGGGCCCTCCTCGATGACCTTGTCGTGCAGCGAGGGGCCCGGCACGTACTGCGTCGCGAACCACGGCCGGTCCGCCTCCAGATCGGCGGCCACCAGTCGTGCCGTACAGCCGCCGCGGATCCTGCGCGCGGCGGACACCTCGCGCGCGAAGCGCGAGCGGAACTCCTGGTCCTCCGCCAGATCCGGCCGGATCACCTTGAGCGCCACCCGCTGGCCCCGTCGGTCGGAACCCAGGTAGACGACGCCCATGCCACCCGCGCCGAGCCGCCGGTGCAGCCTGAACGAGCCGACGACACGCGGGTCCTCGCGCCGGAGCCGCATCATCGCCATCGTCTGCCCATCCCCGCTGCCGGTCCGCCTGACGAGGCACAGCTTACGTACCCGTGGCGCGGCGTGCTCAGAGGCCGCGCCCTCGCCGGCCCATCGATTGTCAGTGCCCGATGGGAGAATTGAGGAGTGGTCATGGAGCCGGGGATCCAGGTTCCGTGGCCCGTGCGAGATCTCAAAGGACCGTCGCAGAAGGGGGATTGGATCAATGAAGGGCGATCGTGTGGAAATAGTCGTGGACGCCGGTGACACGACCAGGACGTACGAGGTGGTGGCCTCCAGAGCGGGCCGCCGGGTGGAGACAGCGGTCCGCCGAGGGGTGGTGGAAGTGAGTGAAGTCACCCGAAGTGGCTCAGTTGTCCGTACCGCCCGCTTCATGGCGACCAGGGTGCTGGCCCTGGTCGAACAGCCGGTCCCCAGGGAGGACGCCTCCGAGCGCCCCCTCGGGGATGTCCCCAGGGTCTAGCGCCTGATCTCCACCCAGAGGAGTACACCGAAGGCGGTCGGCTCATCCTCCGGGAGGCCCGGCATTCGGTACGCGGGCATGACGCCGTGGGGGTTCCGCCTCCCTAATGTTGAAGTCAAGCGGCGGGCGTGGAACTCGTCCCCCGAGGCCAGGCGCCCGCCGCTCCACAACAGGTCAGGAGAGGAACCATGGCGGACACGGCGACGCGGACCATCCTCCGCACGCAGGGACGCAGGGCATACGCCTCGTTCGGCGTACGCACGTCCGGCACGCGCCACCCGCTGGTGGCGACGGCCATGGTTCTTCCTCTGGCGGCCCTGCTGGTCGTCGTCTTCGGCGGCTGGGACGCAGTGGTCACACAGGCGTCGTCCGTGGGCGTGATGCTGGGGCGCTGAGCGGCGCCCCGGGTCCGGAAGAGCGGTTCGGACCGGGACATCCGGCCAACAGCCCCGTGGGGACGGGGGTGCGGCGGGCGGCAGCGTTTGTCCGGCCAGCTGGGGAGCTGGCCGGACATCGCGCTGTCCGGGCCCTTTCCGGGAGACCGTGTAGGCCGAACCCCTTCCGGGAGACCGCGTACGATCGCCGCCGGGACCGGCCGTGGGCCGGCCGATGACCGCCGCGGGAGCCGATCCGATGACCACCACCCCTCTCGTACGCGCGCTGGGCGACCTCGCGCACGCCGGCGCCCATGCCGACGCGACGGCGTGCGCCTGTGCCCCGCCCCAGGTGCTCGCGGACCGGCCCGACGGCACCGTGGTCCGCAGCGGCCCGGCCGTCGCGAAGGCCCACGCCCCCGACTCGGAGCCCCCCGCCCTCGCCGCCCGCCTGTCCCTGGCCGCCGCACCCCGGCTGGCGGGGATCCTGCTCCCGCCGCTCCCCTCCCCGGACGGGCCGCCCGGCAGCGCGGAGGGCCGCACCGTGAGCCTCTGGCCGTACGGCGCGCCCGTCGACCCCTCGGACCCCGACGCCGCCCCCTGGGAGGACGCCGCCGTCCTCCTGGCCCGGCTGCACCGAACTCCCGCGCCCCATCCGCTCCCGCCGATGCGCGGACCGGTCAAGGCCGCCCGGGCCGTCGCACGGATGCGCGCGGCACGCCCAGGCGACCCGGCCGCCGGCCCCGTACTGGCCGCCTGGCACGGGCTGCCCGGCTGGGCCCGCGCCGAGCACCCGACGCCCGCGCACCGCGACGGCTTCCTCTGCCACGGCGATCTGCACCTCGGCCAGCTCGTGCGGCACCCGGCGCAGGACGGTCCCTGGCTGCTGATCGACATCGACGACGCGGGCCTGGGTGATCCCGCCTGGGACCTTGCGCGCCCCGCGGCCTGGTACGCGGCCGGGCTGCTGCCGCCCGCGATCTGGCTGCGTTTCCTCGACACCTACCGGGCGTCCGGCGGCCCGGCCGTGCGGGCCGAGGGGGACCCGTGGCCCGAGCTGGACGTCGCGGCGCGAGCGCTCACGGTGCAGACGGCTGCCGTCGCTCTGGCCAAGTCCACCGCGGAGGACCGCAGTCCGGATGAGATGGAACAGTTGATGATCGATGCATGTGTCCGAATTGCGTCCCTCCCGCCCGAGTTGGCGTCCGAATACGCGTCGTAGGGTGAAGCGTTCGTCGCCGGGCATGAATCCCGGCGACGCCGACACGACATGAGGAGCCCGTTCGATGATCCAGTGCCCCAAGTGCCATGCCCAGATGAACACGTACAACCGCAACGGTGTCCAGATCGAGCAGTGCAGCGGCTGCCGGGGGATATTCCTCGACTACGGCGAGCTTGAGTCCCTGACCCGCCTGGAGTCGCAGTGGGCGCAGCAGGCCCCGCCCGCGCCGCCCGCCCCCCAGCAGCCCTATCCCGCCCAGCAGGCCTACCCCGCTGCGCCGGCCCCCGCCTGGGGAGCGCCGCACCAGGGTGGTCACTACGGCGGCCACCACCGCCAGAAGAGCTTCGGCCGGATGCTGTTCAGCTCCTGATCCGCCTTCCGCGCGGGTAGTGCCGCAGGGCGGGTCCGGGCCCGGCGCCCGGACCCGCATTGCATACGGTCGACGGACTTCCGTTCATGATCTGGTCACGGCCATGGTTGAAGCCTAAAGTTCGGGTCCATGAACTTCCTCGACAGGTCCCGAACTGTCGCGCCCCCGGGGTGGAGCCGCTGGCTCGTGCCGCCCGCCGCGCTCGCCGTGCATCTCTCCATCGGACAGGCCTACGCCTGGAGCGTGTTCAAGCCCCCACTCGAATCCGCTCTCGATCTCTCGGGGACCGCCAGCGCTCTCCCGTTCCAGCTGGGCATCGTGATGCTCGGCCTCTCCGCCGCGTTCGGCGGCACCCTCGTCGAACGCAACGGCCCGCGCTGGGCGATGTTCGTCTCCCTCGTCTGCTTCGCCTCCGGCTTCCTCGTCGCCGCGCTCGGCGCGTCCACCGGCCAGTACTGGCTCGTCGTGCTCGGCTACGGCTTCATCGGTGGCATAGGCCTGGGGATCGGCTACATCTCACCGGTCTCCACCCTCATCAAGTGGTTCCCGGACCGCCCCGGCATGGCGACGGGCATCGCCATCATGGGATTCGGCGGCGGCGCCCTCATCGCCTCGCCCTGGTCCACCGGAATGCTGGAGAGCTTCGGCACGGACCGCTCCGGCATCGCCACGGCCTTCCTCGTCCACGGTGTCGTCTACGCCGCCTTCATGGCGCTCGGCGTCCTTCTCGTGCGGGTGCCGCCGGAGGGCTGGCTCCCCGACGGCTGGGAACCGAAGCAGGAGACCCGCAGGCTCGTCACCAACGCCCAGGTCTCCGCCCGCAACGCCCTGCGCACACCGCAGTTCTGGTGCCTGTGGGTGGTCCTCTGCATGAACGTCACCGCGGGCATCGGCATCCTGGAGAAGGCCGTGCCGATGATCCAGGACTTCTTCGCGGACACCGCCACCCCGGTCTCGGTCTCCGCCGCAGCGGGCTTCGTCGCCCTGCTCTCGCTGGCCAACATGGGCGGGCGGCTCCTGTGGTCCTCCACCTCGGACCTGATCGGCCGCAAGAACATGTACCGGATCTACCTCGGTGTCGGCGCGCTCATGTACGTGGTCATCGCCCAGCTGGGCAACGACTCCAAGCCGCTCTTCATCTGCTGCGCGCTGGTGATCCTCTCCTTCTACGGCGGCGGGTTCTCGACCGCCCCGGCCTACCTGAAGGACCTCTTCGGCACCTACCAGGTGGGAGCCATCCACGGCCGTCTGCTGACCGCCTGGTCCACGGCCGGCGTGCTCGGCCCGCTCATCGTCAACCGGGTCGCGGACGCGGGGGAGCGGGCAGGGCACAGCGGCCCCAGCCTCTACACGACCTCCCTGACGATCATGATCGGGCTGCTGATCGTTGGCTTCGTCGCCAACGAATGCATACGTCCGGTCCACGCACGCTTCCACGAGGCACCGGAAGGGAGCCCCCGTGTCCACCAGCAGTCGTAAGCCGCTCATGGTGTTCGTCTGGCTCTGGGTCGCCGTGCCCTTCGGCTACGGACTGTACGAACTCGTCCGCAAGGCCACCCAGCTCTTCACCGGCTGACCCGCCCCGCCCACGACAAAACCCCCGGTCGTCGAGACGACCGGGGGTTTCGGCTGGTGCGCGATACTGGGATTGAACCAGTGACCTCTTCCGTGTCAGGGAAGCGCTCTCCCGCTGAGCTAATCGCGCAGGGTGACCCTGCGTGTACTACGTGCGCGATACTGGGATTGAACCAGTGACCTCTTCCGTGTCAGGGAAGCGCTCTCCCGCTGAGCTAATCGCGCGGGGATCCTCGCGGACCGGTGGACGATACTGGGATTGAACCAGTGACCCCTTCCGTGTCAGGGAAGTGCTCTCCCGCTGAGCTAATCGTCCTTGGAGGTGGAGACGGGATTTGAACCCGTGTAGACGGCTTTGCAGGCCGTTGCCTCGCCTCTCGGCCACTCCACCAGGGATGGGGGTTCGGGAAGATCCCCCACCTTCTGCGAGCGGACGACCAGGTTCGAACTGGCGACCTCAACCTTGGCAAGGTTGCGCTCTACCAACTGAGCTACGTCCGCTTGTCTTTCCCGGAGCGCTTGCGCGTCCCGGCGACGTGTTGAACTCTAGCGGATTCCCGGGCCAGCACAAAAACGCGTTTGTGCAGCGTGCTGCACCACCACAGCCCGTCGCAGGTCACCGCGTGCCGCTCTAGACTCGGTCACGTGCGCGACCTCACCCCCCTTGCCCGTTTCGGTGGCCTCGTCGCCTCCGGTCTGCTGGATGTCACCAGTGATCCCGCCGCTCTTGAATCATCCGGTTTCTGGGCGGTGTGTGGCGATTTCGAAGGTCGTCTCGTCTGTGCCCGCTTCGCCACCGTGAGGTCCGAGGAGGTCCCCCTCCCCGTGTCCGGGGCCTGGCGGGGGCCCGCCCCGCAGGACTGGACGTCCTCGCTCGACGAGCACGCCTACATGGCGGGTGTACGACGGATCCGTGAACACATCGCGGCGGGCGAGGTCTACCAGGCCAACCTCTGCCGGGTCCTGTCCGCGCCGCTGCCCGGCCCCCGGGCCGACGTGGACGCGCTCACCGCCCTGCTCGCCCGCGGAAACCCGGCGCCGTACGCGGGCACGATCCGGCTCCCTGAGCACGGAGTGGAGATCGCCACCGCGTCTCCGGAGCTCTTCCTCGCACGTGCCGGCCGGACCGTCGAATCGGGTCCGATCAAGGGCACCGGGCGCACCGAGGACGATCTGCTGGAGAAGGACCACGCCGAGAACGTGATGATCGTGGACCTGGTCCGCAACGACCTGGGCCGTGTCTGCTTGCCCGGCAGCATGAGCGTTCCCGATCTCTGCGCCGTGGAGAAGCACCCAGGGCTCGTCCACCTCGTCTCCACCGTGCGCGGACGGCTGGCCGACGGCGCCGGGTGGCCGGAGCTGCTCACCGCGGCGTTCCCGCCCGGGTCGGTCACCGGGGCGCCCAAGTCCAGCGCGCTCCGGATCATCGGGGCGCTGGAGACGGCCCCCCGCGGCCCGTACTGCGGAGCGGTCGGCTGGGTGGACGCGGACCGGGGCACCGCGGAACTGGCGGTCGGCATACGGACCTTCTGGATCGACCACGCCGGGCCCGCCCCCCTCCTCCGCTTCGGAACCGGAGCCGGCATCACCTGGGGATCCGACCCGGCGCGCGAATGGGCCGAGACCGAGCTGAAGGCCTCCCGGCTGCTCGCTGTAGCGTCGGGCGTCCACGAGGAAACCGGAAGGACCGCGTCATGAGGATCTGGGTCAACGGCGGACTGCGGGACGCTGATGACGCGCGGCTGTCCGTGCTCGATCACGGGCTGACCGTGGGCGACGGCATCTTCGAGACGGTCCGGGTCTCCGGGGGCCGCCCCTTCGCCCTCACCCGGCACCTCGGCCGGCTGACGCGGTCGGCCAGGGGCCTGGGCCTGGCCGACCCCGATCACGACGAGGTGCGCCGTGCGGTGGCGGCCGTCATCGAGGCCGATCCCATGGAGCTCGGCCGGCTCCGGATCACCTTCACCGGCGGCCTCTCGCCGCTCGGCTCCGACCGCGGCGACGCCGGCCCCAGCCTGGTCGTCGCCGTGGGCGAGACGGTGCGCCGGCCCGACAGCACGGCCGTGGCGACCGTGGACTGGACGCGCAACGAACGCAGCGCGGTGACGGGCCTCAAGACCACCTCGTACGCGGAGAACGTCGTCGCCCTCGCGCGGGCCCATGAGCAGGGCGCCTCGGAGGCGCTCTTCCCCAACACGGTCGGACAGCTCTGTGAGGGCACCGGTTCCAACGTCTTCGTCGTCCTCGACGGCCGGATCCACACGCCTCCGCTCACCTCGGGATGCCTCGCGGGGATCACCCGTGCCCTGGCCATCGAGTGGACGGGCGCGCAGGAGACCGACCTCCCGCTGGAGGTCCTGGAGCGGGCCGACGAGATCTTCCTGACCTCCACGCTCCGCGACATCCAGGCGGTCCACCGGGTCGACGCGCGGGAGCTGCCCGGTGCCCCGGGGCCCGTGACGGCGAAGGCCATGCGGGTCTTCGACGAGCGGGCGGCGGACGACCTCGATCCGTGAGCACGGCGGATATCCGGACCGTAAAGAGGATGACGGCCCGCCGTCCAGCGGATAGAACACACTGATGACCACGACCATCCGGCCGGCCGAGCCGGTCCAGCAAGGCGCCGACGGCGCGCGGGCTCGCACGTACGACGTGTGCGACAACGGGCGGCCGGTGGGCGCCGTCGGCATCTCCACCGACCCGGCCTTCGGCGCCTCGGCGGGCGTACTCCAGTCGCTCGGCATCGAGGAGGCGCACCGCAGGCGTGGCCGCGGGACCATCGCCGCGCTCGCCGCCGAGGAGGTGCTGCGCGGCTGGGGCTGCACCCAGGTCCGGCTGGTCGCCCCCGCGGGCAACGCCGCAGCCCGGGGCCTGGCGGTCGTGCTCGGCTACACGGAGCGCAGCCGGAACATGCTGAAGACCCTCCGGCGCACCGCCCCGGCGCTGCCGGCAGGGGTCTCCGGACGGCCGATGACGGAGCGGGAGTACGCCGAGTGGGCGGCCACCAGCGCCGGAACGTACGCGCGCGAGTGGATGGAGCGCGGAGTTCCGGAGGAACAGGCCCGGCGTAAGGTCGAGACCGACCACGCGACGAACCTGCCGGACGGCCTGGCCACCCCCGGCATGTACTTCCATGTCCTCGTCCGCGAAGGCGCTGTCGTCGGCCATGTCTGGGTGGCCCGGCGCGAGGCCCCGGACGGTGGCGACGACCTCGGCTACGTCTTCGACGTGGAGGTACGCGAGGAGCACCGGGGGCGCGGTTACGGCCGGGCGCTGATGCACCTCGCGGAGGACATCACCCTCGACGCGGGCCTCGGGCTGCTCGGCCTGCACGTCTTCGCGTCCAACACCCCCGCCCTGCGGCTGTACGAGTCGCTCGGCTACGAGGTGACGCAGTACAACCTGGCCAAGGCGCTGTAGCCGGCTCTGCTCACCGGGTCAGTCCTGGCCGGCGAGCAGACGGTCGGCGATCTCCTCGATGCGCGCGCGCAGCCCTTCCTGGCTCTTGCCGCCGTCCAGCCGCTCGTCGCCGATCACGTACGTCGGGGTCCCGGTGACACCGATGGCCTTGCCCTCGGCCTGGTCCGCGTCCACGATCAACAGGTGCCGGCCGTCGATCAGAGCGGTGTCGAACTCCTCGGCGTCCAGTCCCAGTTCGCCCGCCACTTCGAGCAGCAGGGGCTCACCGGCGCGGGTGAGGTCGGCGGTGCGGGCCAGCACGGCCTCGATGTACGGCCATCCCTTGCCCTGGTCGACGGCCTCCTCGACGGCCTGTGCCGCCGCGTAGGCGTGCTTGTGCTTCTCCAGCGGGAAGTGACGCAGCCGGACCTCCAGCCGGTCGCCGTACCGGGCGCGCAGGGCGTGGACGTCGGAGAGGGCCTGGTGGCAGTCGGGGCACTCGAGCTCGCACCAGAGGTCGAGGACGACCGGCGCTGCGGAGGGGGATTCGCTCATGGGATCAGTCTTCCAGGCCGGAGCGGGGCCGCCCCGATCGGGACCTGGGGAGGAGCGCGGCCCTGAAATGTCCCTGATGTGGTCGTGCACCGTGGCCCCTGCGGCAGTGGTCGGTGCAGGATGGAAGGGACGTAACCCGATCGCTGGAGGCTCCGATGCTTGCCGAGACCATCTGTTCCGCGGTGTCGGCGGCCGGTTTGGGTATCGCCGCGATCACCGCGTACCGAAAGCGGTTCCTCACGGCGACCCGGATCGCCGCCTACTCGCTGGTGCCCGTCGGCCTGGTGATGACCGGCGTCGTCGAGTGGCTGTCCGGAATCGTCTTCAAGCCGAGCGTCTGGATCGGCTTCGGGCTGCTGGCCGTGGCCTGGCTGCTCTTCATGACCACACGTGCCGTGGAGCGCCGGAGCGGCTCGACCCGCAAGGAGCGCAAGGCCGCGCGGGCGGCGGAGCAGGGCGGCGCGGTCGCCCCGGCCGCGTCCTCACCCTCGCTGACCTCCGGGGCGGGGGCGACGGCCCCGCAGGCGCAGGAGAGGCCGAAGAAGAAGCAGCAGGCGGCCGCGCCCGGTGACGACTTCAGTGACATCGAGGCGATCCTCAAGAAGCACGGGATCTGACCGGCCGCATCGGACCTTTCGCATCGGACCGTCTGCCCGCCGGGACCCGGTCACATGGCTGGCCGAGTGGCCTGCGGGTCATGAATCGATTCATGCGGCGCCCGGGGCTCGGAAGTGCTCGCGTCCGTCCCAGGCCTCGGTATATTCGGGTAGCGGCGCCCCGATCTTGACGGTGTCCCGTGGATGCGGTTAGCGTCCCGAGCGGATTGAAACAATTCAATCCGGCGGGCGCGGCCCGGGCGACGGCACGACGGACGGTGCTGTAAGTCTGTCCGTGGACCAGGGACCGGCGCCGACGCGCGGTGGCCGGACGCATCAGTGGGGCAGGGCAAGTGGGGCGTGTGGCAGGGATCAAGGACGTGGCCCGGCAGGCCGGAGTCTCGGTGGGCACGGTCTCCAATGTGATCAACCGTCCCGAGGCGGTGCTTCCCGACACCCGGGCCCGTGTGCTGGCGGCGATCGAGGAACTCGGATACGTACGCAGCGAGTCGGCCAGGCAGCTCAGGGCGGGCCGCAGCCGCATCATGGCCCTGCTGGTGCTGGACATGGGGAACCCGTTCTTCGTCGACATCGCACGCGGCGCCGAGCGTGCCGCCCGGGAGGCCGGCCTCGGCGTGATGGTCTGCAACAGCGGCCAGAGCCAGGAGGAGGAGGCCGAGTATCTCGGGCTCTTCGCCGAGCAGCGGGTCTGCGGGGTGCTGGTCACCCCCGCCGACGCCACCGGCGGAAACCTCGAAGCCTTCGCCCGCCACCGGATTCCCTATGTGCTGGTCGACCGGGTGGCGTCGTCCACCGACAGCTGTGCCGTCTCCGTGGACGACGTACGCGGCGGCATGCTCGCCGTCGGACATCTCGTATCGGCCGGCCACCGCTCCGTCGCCTATGTGAGCGGACCCGGCGATCTCCACCAGATCAGGGACCGCCGCGAGGGTGCCCTCGCGGCGCTCGCCGAGGCGGGGCTCGGTCCCGAGGCGCTCGTCGAGATCCCCTCCGACCGCCTGGACGTGGCGGCCGGCCGCGACGCCGGGGCCAGACTGCTCGGGCTCGTACCCAGGCCGACCGCCGTCTTCTGCGCCAACGACCTGCTGGCGCTCGGTGTCCTGCAGTCGCTGTACGCCGCCGGTGTACGGGTGCCGCAGGACGTCGCCATCGTCGGTTACGACGACATCGAGTTCGCCGCGGCCGCCGCCGTGCCGCTCACCTCGGTCCGGCAGCCCGCGGTGGTGATGGGCAGGATGGCGGCGGAGCTTCTCCTGGAGGAGGCGGACGACGAGGGCGGCAGCCACCGGCACCGAAGCGTGGTTCTCCAGCCGGAACTCGTCGTACGCGCCTCCAGCGCCGCCCCGCGCTGAGGCGGGCCGGGGGCGAGGCGGCGCACCGGCGGGAGGCGTGCGGAGCGAACGCGTGAGGGGCCGTCGGACGCGGGAGCGATTCCGTTCCTCCTGGAATGGGTGAACTCGCCCTGCGAAAGGCCTGGTTGATCGCCAACATGGGCCACTCTGCGTCATGATCACTACGAGATGGTGGACACATCCCGGGGCGACGCCCCCGCACCCCCTGCCGAAGAGCCGCGTGGCTGCCTTTTCGCGCTTTCCCAGCCCCCGTTGATGATCTTTCTGACGGTGGTCGGCGGCCTGCTGCTGATGGCCGCCCTGCACGACCTCTTTCTGCTGTGAGCGGCCGCCGGGCCCGGATATCCACCGCCCCGCAGGGTCGTCCCCTCCTCCCTGAAAGCGGCCGCGCTGCGCGCCTGCGAAGGGTCAGCGCGCGGCTTCCCGGCGCCGGGCCCGGTAAGCGGCGACATGGAGCCGGTTGCCACAGGTACGGCTGGAGCAGTAGCGGCGGGAACGGTTGCGCGACAGGTCGACGAAGGCGTCCCGGCAGTCAGGGGCCTCGCAGCGCCGCAGCCGTTCCTGCTCGCCCGCCACGACGATGAAGGCCAGGGCCATGCCGCAGTCGGCCGCGAGGTGGTCCGCGACGGAGGCGTCCGGCGCGAAGTAGTGGACGTGCCAGTCGTAGCCGTCGTGATTCGTGAGCTGTGGGGTGGTGCCGGCCGCGGCCACCAGGCTGTTGACGAGGTCCGCGGCAGTGCGGGCGTCGGGCGCGGCGAATATCTCGGCGAACCGGGCCCGGACGTCCTGCACGGCGCGCAGGTCCTTGTCGCCGAGGGTGTCCACGCCGCTGACGCGGTGGCGCTCCGCGAAGGCGTAGAGCGCGGTGAGCTCCGCGAGCTCGTCGCCCGATTCGCTCTCCGGTGCGGTGTTCACCAGATCGACCACCGTTTCGAGGGCGATCCGGGTGTCGTGTGGGATCAGCACGCTTCGCTCCCTGGCCTCCGGCGGACGGGTGTCCGCCGATGCGGGCTGACTCTACTGGCTCGGCGGAGGCGCTCAGGGGCCGGTGCGGGCTCGGTGGGGGAGTGAGGTCCCATTTCCCGGCCGGGCCGACGGTCGGGGCGCCTGCGGCCTTCTGGTGGCCCCTGAGGCGGTTCGGGCGGGAGAGGCGGGGCGGGTGGTGCGGATGATGCGTATGTGGCGAAGCCCGCCGCGGGCCGGTCCGCGTGCACCCGCCCCGGCCCGACGGCCTCCCGCCTGCCCCCGGGCCCGCCTGCCCCCGGGCCCGACGGCCTCCCGCCTGCCCGCGCACGGAGGCGCCGCCGCCGCGGTGGGTTCCGCGGCGACGGCGCCGGTGTCTGCCCTATGAGGTTTTCCGCGCGACGCCGTCTCCCCGAGTCGGACGGCGTCCCGCAGCTCTCGGCCTGGCTCAGCTCTCGGCCAGGATGTGTGAGAGCTCCGTATCGAGGTCGAAGTGACGATGCTCGGTGCCGGGCGGGACCGCGGCGTCGGTCCTCTTCAGGAACGACTCCAGGGCCCGCGCCGGGGCTTCCAGCAGGGCTTCTCCCTCCGGGGAGCTCAGTGCGATGCAGACGACGCCTTGGCCGTGACTACGTGATGGCCAGACGCGGACGTCTCCGGTGCCGGTGGGCCGGTGCAGCCCCTCGGCAAGGAGGTCACGGGCGAAAACCCATTCGACCGTCTCCTCCGCTCCGGTGTGGAAGGTGGCGTGCACGGCATAGGGATCGGCCGTGTCATACCGCAGGCCCGCGGGTACAGGCAGTGAGGACTCGCTCGACACAACGAGGCGCAGGTGCAGCTCGCAGCTGACCGTGGTGTTCATAAGCGCCAGGGCCTTTCGCTCAGTGTGCGCTCGGGGATTCGCACGTCGGCGAAATCGACATGCCACCTACGGTGCCGTTGTAAACCCCTCTGACCTATTTGTGATGCTTCAGGTCGCCCGTGCGGCGGTGTGTAACTTTGGGTCATGCGTCCATTCCGGTGACGATCGCGGTTCCGGTAGGTTGGGCTTCATGAACGCGGAGAGTGACGAGCGGAAAGAGGTCGCCGTGACGGCGGCCGATGGTTCCGCCGCGGGGGACGGGTTGACGGCGGAGCGTGAGCTGGGCTCACGGGCGCCCGGGTTCATCAAGGAGTCGAGGGTGCTCCACCTGAGCTGGCAGGTCGGGATCTTCGTCGTCGGCCTCGCCGTGGTCGGGGCGGGCATCGTGATGCTCCCGCTGCCCGGTCCGGGATGGCTGGTGATCTTCGGCGGTATGGCGATCTGGGCGACCGAGTTCGTCTGGGCGCAGCTCGTCCTGCGCTGGACCCGGCGCAAGGTCACCGAAGCCGCTCAGCGTGCCCTCGATCCCAAGGTCCGGCGGCGCAACATCATCCTCACCACGGTCGGGCTCGTGATCATCGCGGTGCTGGTCGGGATCTACGTCTGGAAGTTCGGCATAGTGATGCCTTGGAAGATCGAGCAGTGAGCCGGTGATGGTCCGGAGGCGCCGCTGACATGGGGTAATGTGTGCGGTGCGCCGGGGCGATTAGCTCAGTGGGAGAGCGCTTCGTTCACACCGAAGAGGTCACTGGTTCGAACCCAGTATCGCCCACCCCGGACCGATGGCCCGGAAGCTCCTGAGAAGCTTCCGGGTCATCGGCGTTTCCGTGTGGTCCCGCCACCGCCGCCCGGTGCCATTGTTCGCCCCGTCGTCCGGTCGCCGAAATTTCGTCCTAACCGTTGACGCGCGTGTGCTATGTCTCGTAACAACGGCATGGACCGGCGGCAGATGCTGAAGCTGGCCGGCCTCTCTGCGGCCGGTCTCGGCCTGACCGCGGCCGGCTGCGGCTCGGGGCTCTCCCGCCCGAACCCATGGACCTGAGCCGCCGCCACGACGGCCCGGGCCAGGACACGTATGCCGACCGGGGCGGCCCGCACCCAACACCGCACCGCTGCCAGGCACTCCCACTCACTCCTGCCCCGCGGCAGCTCACTACCCCGCCCGCCACCAGCGCGCTACGAGCCGACTGCCACGCCTGGGACGACTCGGAGCTCTCACGCGACCTCTGACTCCGGTAGGCCTACCGCGCTCCGGCCGCGCCCGCCGACGAATGCGTCGGTGACCCGATGTGCGCCGACGTCGACTCCGGCGAGCCCCTCCTCGCCCCTGGGGACAAGATGCCCTAACGCATCCGTCCCAGGCTCTCCCGCACCCGGCGCGCGTCGCGCAGCCGCTGCTCGTAGGTCGCACCGACCGCGAGCAGCAGCAGCCCGGCGAGCGCCGGGGGCGCCCAGCGGGGAAGCGCGTCGAGCACCTGCACCACGTGCGGGGCCAGCTCGTGCAGGCCGACCAGTGCCAGGACCGAACCGCCCAGCACCAGCGGGGCCTGAAGCCGGAGCCGGGCGCCTGCCAGCGTGACCACCAGAGCCGCCGCGCCCAGCAGCAGGGGCCGCAGCCAGCCGGCATCGGTCCACGCCGCCACCAGGCTCGGCGCCATCGTCATCGAGAGGGCCGGACCGTACGCCACCCAGGAGGACACGGCCGGGCCCCTGCGGCACCGCAGCCAACCCACCACGAACGCGGCCACGGACACGGGCAGCGTGTACGCCTCGGGGGCCGCCACCCCCGAAACGGCCAGCCGCACCCACGTCGCCGCCACGAACAGCGCCGCCGCGAGGTATCCAGCGGCAGGCCGGCGCTCGGCCCGCACCGCTGTCCCGGCTGCCAGCACCCCGCACAGCGACAGCACCAGCGCGAGGAACGGCGCGTCCGTCAGCGCGAGCCCGACGGCCACCAGCGCGCCGAACGCCCCCGCCGCCTCCAGCGACAACGCCACCGCGGCGACCCGCAGCCGGGCCCCGAGCAGCACCGTCACCGCCGGGACGGCCAGCACCACCGGAGCCGACTGCGGGGCGCTCCACCCCAGCGACGCCCCCGCGGCCGAAGCCACCACGATCGCGCACAGCACCGAACCGACGGCGAGCACCGACTGCGCCACGACCGCCTTCGACCGGGCCGCCGCACCCGCGAACAGCACCAGCAGGACCCCGAACACCGCGTACGTGGCCGGCTCGGCGGCCAGCGCGAGCAGCCCGGCACTCACCGCACCCACGAGGCCGCACACCAGAGAGGTCATCGAGACGGCGCCGGAGATCCGCCGCACCGAGAGCGCCAGCAGCCCCGCCACCAGGAGCAGCTCCACGGCCACCGCCACCGCGTACGGCACACCGGCCACCGCGAGCAGCGCCGGCACCGCACCCCAGCCCAGGACCGTCGCCCCGGCCCCCGCGGCGACCCGCCACCTCGGAGGAGACGGCACGGACGTCCCCCGCACCCGTCCGAGACACAGTGCCGCCAGTACACCCGCCACCAGCGCGAGGACCACCGGGGAAGCGGCCGACGCGGACCACCGCATCGACGGCCCCAGCGCCCCCCGGAACCCCTCCGGCGCCCCGGACCACACATCCGCCAGTACGGACACCGGCCCCAGCAGCACCGCGGCCACCACAGGCAACGCCCACACCAGGGCACCCGCCGCGACCGCCGCGGACGCCCCCAGCACACCCCGGACCACCGGCTCCGGGACCCGGAGCCGCCGCACCGGCAACAACGCGATGCCGCACAGCAGATACACCACGACCGACCAGTTCCACGGCAGTCCCGTACGCAGCACACCGCCCACCGCTGCCACGGAGGCCAGACCCGCCACCGCACCTGCGGCCACCGCCCACTCCTTCGGCGCGCGCCACGTCCCCGACAGGGCCACCCCCGCACCCGCCAGCAGCAGTGCCCCCGGGCCCACCGCCGCGAGCGGGCCATCGGCGGACACGGACAGCCCCAGACCGATCGGCAGCGCGACCGCCCCGGTCACCGACGCCCCCACGGCCGCAGTGACCCGCGCCGCGAGCCCCCGGCCCCGCAGCGCCACCGCGACGTCCGCCCCCGCCGTCACCAGGAGCGCCCAGCCGAAGCCGGACGCGGACGCGCCCGCCGCCCAGGCGGTCAGCACCAGCGGCACCTGCCCCGCCACCACGGCTGCGGGCAGCGGCACCCTGAGCCGGCCGAGGAGCAGCCCGTACACGGCCCACACCGCCGCCAGCACCGCCGACGCGACCGCCGAGAACACGAGCCCGTCCGTCTCTGGAGACGCGACCGCGTGCAGGGCGACCGCGTCCAGCACCGTCAGCACCAGGGCCAGGGCGGCCACCGCCTCCGCGGTCGACGGCAGCTTGCGTGCCAGCAGTGGCGCCGGCGCGAGCAGTGCGCCCGCCGTCACCGCCGCCAGCACCGCCGAACGGCCCGCGATGCCCATCTCGCCCCAGCTGAACAGGGTGAACGCGACCGCCGCGACCGTCAGCAGCAGACCACCGAGGACCAGCAGCACGTTCTGCGTACCGTGCGCGGGCGCCGCCGGGGCGTACGGAACGGCAGTGGCGTACGGCCGGGCGGCGGGCGCCGGAAGAGGGGACGGAGCGGCCGGCGCGCGCTGCACGCTCAGCAGCCAGGCGCGACGGCTCAGCAACTGCAGCCGGCGGGCGTCCAGCCATGCCAGTTCATGATCGAGGAGAGTCAATTCCTCGGCGGGCGGCGGCACATGTCTCATGTACCGGAGTGTGGCGGCCACCACACACTCGTGCATGCGTTCCCCTACTCAGTTCCGCGTCTGAGTAGGGGAACGCGCAGACTGGAAGCATGGACTGGAACCACTACCGCTTCACGAGCGTCTGGGAACTGCCCGCGCCGCCCGACACCGTGTACGCCGCCCTGGAACGCGTCGAGGACTACCCCCGGTGGTGGCCGCAGGTCCGCGAGACCAGCCGCACCGACGACTCCACCGCCAGGGCGCGCTTCCGCTCGTCCCTCCCGTACGACCTCGTCCTGACGCTGCGGCAGCGTCGCAACGACCCCGCGTCACGGACACTCGAAGCAGCGATGAGCGGCGACCTCGAAGGCTGGTCGCGCTGGACCGTCACCCCGCACGAGGGCGGCAGCCGCGTGGCGTACGAGCAGGAGTCCGACGTGCGCAGGGCGCTGCTGCGCCGGCTCGCCGTCCCCGGGCGCCTCGTCTTCCGCGCCAACCACACCCTGATGATGCGCGCCGGACGCCGCGGACTGGCGGCATGGCTCCAAGCGGTTTGAACGCAGGCCGCCGGGCCCTGTATGGTTCAACCCGTTCCCGGGCGATTAGCTCAGTGGGAGAGCGCTTCGTTCACACCGAAGAGGTCACTGGTTCGAAACCAGTATCGCCCACCCGGGAAAAGCCGGTCCGTCAGCGTCATCGACGGGCCGGCTTTCGCGTACCCCGGTGCCGGTCAGGCCGCCGCGGGGAGCTCCGGACGCAACGGCCACGCCGGATCCACGGCCTCCGGCGCACCGTTCTTCTCGAACCACGCCTGGAGCCCGCGCGCCTGAGCCGCGTGCCACACCGCCTGCAGCGAGTGCATCTCCGCCGGTGACAGCCGCTCCAGCCGGGCGGAGAAACGCCGCCCCACCGCGCGCACCAGCTCGAGTGACGCCGCCGCGTCGGCCGCCGGGTCGTGAGCGCCGTCCAGCGTCACCCCGTACAGCTCGCACAGGTCCGTCAGCGTGCGACGGCCCTTGCGATAACGGTCCAGGTGCCTGTCCAGCACCCGCGGGTCCAGCACACACAGCGGCTTGTTCCCCATGTAGCCGGCCAGGGACGACGCCCGGTGCCGACGCAGCTCCCGGTCCAGCAGCGTCAGATCGAACGGCGCGTTCATCACGACCAGCGGCCGTCCTGTCGCACACTGCTCCGCCAGCGCCCGGGCCAACTCCTCCATGACCGGCGCGGGCCACCGGCCGTTGCGCTGCAGATGGTCGTCGGTCAGACCATGGATCTCGGTGGCGCCCGGCGGCACCGGAATTCCCGGATTGACGAGCCAGCGGGTGACGCGGAGCCGCCCGCCCGCCATGTCCTGGACGACGAGAGCGGCCGACACGATCCGGTCCTCCTCGACATCCACGCCTGTTGTCTCGGTGTCAAAAGCGGCCAGCGGCCCCTCGAACCACTGCATCATCCCCGAACTCCTCGCACCTGCGCGGCAGATGACGGGATTCCTCTGCCCGGTTCGGTGATACCCGCGCCGTATGCCGGATACGCCGTTCACGGCCCGGCTCCTGCGGTGACAACACAAGTGACGGGCACGGAAGTTGACCAGCCCGCCGGCGGAGACCGGGCAACCGGTCGGCAGCCGGAAGGCGCGGAGCCATGGCGCTCACGGGCGCCAGGATCACGCCGCCCGGGCGCCGGCCGCCGGAACACCCGAAGGCTGCCCCGCGAGCCCCGAGCCTGTCGGATTCTCCCCGGGGCGATCTTCCCGCCCTGCGGCTGGCAGGAGTGCGCCATCCGCAGGAGGAACCCGCCGTTCCCGTACGGATCACCGGAGTGGTCGTGCGGCTGGGGCGGCTTCCGGAGGCTCAGCGGTGCCTCGCAGGTCACGCCCGTACAGGTGGACGAGGCGGAGCGGGACAGGCTGATGAAGCCGCTCCACGGGAACGTCGACTTCTTCGAGGAGGCGTGCACGGGGGACGAGGAGTAGGCGGCCCCGGTATCCCTTTCGCGTCGAGGCCCCTCGGCTCGGTACGATTCCTCCTGCGCGCGCAAAAGAGGAAAGCGACGCACCCCCTCAGTCAGGAGAGACCGGTGTCAGACGTCCGTGTGATCATCCAACGCGATTCCGAGCGGGAAGAGCATGTGGTGACGACGGGCACGACGGCCGCCGAGCTCTTCCCCGGGCAGCGCACCGTCGTCGCCGCGCGGGTCGGGGGCGAGCTGCGGGACCTCGCGTACGAGCTCAAGGACGGCGAGGTCGTCGAGCCCGTCGAGATCTCCTCCGAGGACGGCCTGAACATCCTGCGGCACTCCACCGCGCACGTGATGGCGCAGGCCGTGCAGGAGCTGCACCCCGAGGCCAAGCTGGGCATCGGCCCGCCGGTCAAGGACGGCTTCTACTACGACTTCGACGTCGAGAAGCCGTTCACGCCCGAGGACCTCAAGGCCATCGAGAAGAAGATGCAGGAGATCCAGAAGCGGGGCCAGCGGTTCTCCCGGCGTGTCGTCACCGACGAGGCGGCCCGCGAGGAGCTCGCCGACGAGCCGTACAAGCTGGAGCTCATCGGCATCAAGGGCTCCGCCTCCACGGACGACGGCGCGGACGTCGAGGTGGGCGGCGGCGAGCTGACCATCTACGACAACCTCGACGCGAAGACCGGCGAACTGTGCTGGCGTGACCTCTGCCGGGGCCCGCACCTTCCCACCACCCGGTTCATCCCCGCGTTCAAGCTGATGCGGAACGCGGCGGCGTACTGGCGGGGCAGCGAGAAGAACCCGATGCTCCAGCGCATCTACGGGACCGCCTGGCCCACCAAGGACGAGCTCAAGGCTCACCTCACGTTCCTGGAGGAGGCGGCCAAGCGGGACCACCGCCGCCTGGGCACCGAGATGGATCTCTTCTCGTTCCCCGACGAGATCGGGCCCGGCCTCGCCGTCTTCCACCCCAAGGGCGGCGTCATCCGCCGGGCCATGGAGGACTACTCGCGGCGCCGCCACGAGGAGGAGGGCTACGAGTTCGTCTACAGCCCCCACGCGACCAAGGGCAAGCTCTTCGAGAAGTCCGGCCACCTCGACTGGTACGCCGACGGCATGTACCCCCCCATGCAGCTCGACGACGGGGTGGACTACTACCTCAAGCCGATGAACTGCCCGATGCACAACCTGATCTTCGACGCGCGTGGCCGTTCCTACCGTGAACTGCCGCTCCGCCTCTTCGAGTTCGGCACGGTGTACCGGTACGAGAAGTCGGGTGTCGTCCACGGCCTGACCCGCTCGCGCGGCTTCACGCAGGACGACGCGCACATCTACTGCACCCGCGAGCAGATGGCCGAGGAGCTTGACCGGACGCTCACCTTCGTCCTGAACCTGCTCCGCGACTACGGCCTGACCGACTTCTACCTGGAGCTGTCCACCAAGGACCCGGAGAAGTACGTCGGCAGCGACGAGACCTGGGCAGAGGCCACCGAGACGCTGCGTCAGGTCGCGGAGAAGCAGGGCCTCCCGCTGGTCCCGGACCCGGGCGGCGCCGCGTTCTACGGGCCGAAGATCTCGGTGCAGTGCAAAGATGCCATCGGGCGTACCTGGCAGATGTCGACCGTGCAGCTCGACTTCAACCTGCCGGAGCGCTTCGACCTGGAGTACACCGGCCCGGACGGCACCAAGCAGCGCCCGGTCATGATCCACCGCGCCCTGTTCGGCTCCATCGAGCGCTTCTTCGCGGTGCTCCTGGAGCACTACGCGGGCGCGTTCCCGGTCTGGCTCGCCCCGGTCCAGGCGGTCGGCATCCCGATCGGCGACACCCACATCCCGTACCTCCAGGAGTTCGCCGCCGAGGCGCGGAAGAAGGGGCTGCGGGTCGAGGTGGACGCCTCGTCCGACCGGATGCAGAAGAAAATCAGGAACCACCAGAAGGCCAAGGTGCCGTTCATGATCATCGTCGGTGACGAGGACATGAACGCGGGCACGGTGTCCTTCCGCTACCGCGACGGGTCGCAGGAGAACGGCATCGCCCGTGACGAGGCGATCGCCAAGCTCGTCGACGTGGTGGAGCGTCGCGTGCAGGTGTGATCCCCGCCCCCTGAGGCCGATGAGGCCCCCGGAGAGCTACGCGCTCCCCGGGGGCCTCTTCTCGTCCTCCCGCTGGAACACCTCCACCAGCCACGACGAGAACGACCCCGTCACCGCCCCGAGCAGAGCCAGCCCGCACGCCATCATGAACGCCGCGATCACCCGGCCGACCGGGGTCACCGGCACCGCGTCGCCGTAGCCCACCGTGGTGAGCGTCGCGCACGCCCACCACAGCGAGTCGCCGAACGTGCGGATGGTGGAGCCGGGCGCCCCCCGCTCCTGGTGGTAGACCGCGAGCGCCGCGGAGAAACCCAGGAGCGCGGCGGAGAGGCTCGCATACGTCATCACCCGGGCGTACAGACTCATCCCGGGACCCTGCCTGCGCTGCTGGACCGCCGTGTAGACCTTGACCATGCGCAGCGGGCGCAGCAGCGGCAGGAGCAGAACCGCTGTGTCCAGCCAGTGGCGGTGCACGAATCGGAGGCCCAGGCCGCTGAGCCGTAACCGCACGCCGTAGTCCACGACGAAGAGCAGCCAGGTGGCGGAGACGAGGGCGAGGGCGATGTCGCGCCAGGGCTGGGCGCCCACGGGGGCGAGGACGCGGACCGCGTAACCGGCGAGGAAGACCAGCGCAGCGGCGAAGAGCGGCACCTCGGTGCGCTGCTCCCAGTCCTTGAGCCGGTCGGGGGCGGGGGCCGTGGGACGGACGCTCATGGCGTCAGCATCGCCGTGCGCCGGTGGGGTCGCCCCCGGCGACACGCGCGGCAGGAGTGACGCAATATGCTGACCGGCATGACGAGTGAGCCGGAACAGCAGATCGGAGTGGGGACGCCCGACGCGTTCCAGCGCCTGTGGACGCCCCACCGGATGGCCTACATCCAGGGTGAGAGCAAGCCGAGCGGCCCGGGAGCCGGGGACGGCTGTCCGTTCTGCGAGATTCCTTCGAAGTCCGACGAGGACGGGCTCATCGTCGCCCGGGGCGAGCGGGTCTACGCCGTGCTGAATCTGTACCCGTACAACGGCGGACACCTGATGGTGGTGCCGTACCGGCATGTGGCCGACTACACGGAGCTCGACGGTCGGGAGACCGCCGAGCTGGCCGACTTCACGAAGCGCGCCATGGTCGCGCTGCGGGCCGCCTCCGGGGCGCACGGCTTCAACATCGGGATGAACCAGGGTGCGGAGGCCGGTGCGGGTATCGCCGCGCACCTCCACCAGCATGTGGTGCCGCGCTGGGGCGGGGACACCAACTTCATGCCGGTCGTCGGGCACACGAAGGTGCTCCCGCAGCTGCTGGGGGACACCCGGACGATGCTGGCCGGTGTGTGGCCGGCCGAGCCGCTGTCCGTCTGAGCGGGAGGCCCGTCCCGGGCGGGGTCACGCGTCGTAGACGTCGGCCTTCCTCGGGGCGGGGTCCTGGACCAGGCCGCTGAGGATCATGGAGCGGTTGTCGAAGCGCTCGGTGTCGACGCCGTGCTCCTTGAGGACACGCATCGTCGCGGAGTGGACGACGCGCAGGACCGGGGTGGCCGTCCGCATGGCGTCGTCGGCCATGAAGCGGTGGCCCCACGGCTTGGCCGCCCAGGCGTGCCGCAGGCCGAAGGGTTCGGGCAGGACGATCTTGCCGCCCAGGTAGTCGAGCAGCGGCGGATACCAGGTGAAGGGCGCGCGCAGGGCGAGCCTGACGACCTCGCTCGCCTTGACGAGGGGGAGGGTGATCTTGCGGGTCTCCCAGAACCTGACGGCCTTCTTCACCGTCTTGGTCGCCGCTTCCGGCTTGGTGAGGAAGAGTCCGTGGACGGGGCCCAGCGCGTGCCCGGTGACCTCGATCCGCAGCGTCTCGTGGAGCACGGTGACGGTGATCAGCATCGTGATCACCAGCTGGCCGTCCCAGAGGGTGAACTGGACGCCCAGGTAGTGCCGGTTGCCGCTGCCGAACTGCTGGTGGTTGCAGATGCGCTGTATCTCGTGGGGCTTGATCTGGAAGGTGGCGACGTCCTCGCCCTCGGGACGGGAGACGGAGTCCGCGTTCTCGCCGACGGGGGAGACGACCCAGTGCTTGACCGAGGGCGTCGGGAAGCCGCCGGTGTTCAGGGGGCCGCGCTCCAGCATCTTCAGCTGGTCGTGGATGGCCCGCACGACGTCCCAGCTCCGGAACTGGTGGATCTCCTTGGTGGGGTCCTGCGGTGTGAGCTCCTCGGCGAGCTGCCAGCTGCCCCAGCGGGTCCCCATGCCGAGGATGCCCTTGGGGCCGGCGTAGAAGACGGCGTTGGACTGCTGCTCGGCGGAGAGCTTCTCCAGGCCCTGACGCAGGGCCTCGCGGGCGGTCTCGTTGGGGTTCTTGGGCACGGCCTCGGGGATCTTGGCGCTGACGCCGGTCCCGGAGAGGAGCCCGTCCCAGCGGGCGCGCAGGTCCCTGACCGAGGTCTCCGCGATCCGTTTCGCGAGCAGCCAGCCGATCAGCGGGGCGACGGCGGCCGCGCGGAGGTAGAGGGCCGGGAAGCCGGTGAGCGGCATGACGATCAGGAAGAACGCGGCGGCGCCGCCGAGCACCAGGAGCAGGAACCCGCCCAGCGCCTGGAAGAACTTGTCCTTGGACTTGTTGAGGGCGTCGCGCAGCCGGAAGGCGAGGACCCAGAGGACGAGGCCGGGCAGGAAGACGAAGCCGAAGACAGCGGTGATCAGGGTCAGCTTCGAGTCGCGCGCCTTACGCAGCCGGGTCGCGGACAGGCAGTGCTCGACGACGGTCTGCGGGTCCGTGCCGAAGGACTGGATGAGCGCCTTGCGGTCGCCGCCGAGCATGCGCTCCTGGACGGCCCGGGAGAACGCCTCACCGAGATTCGGCTTGAAATAGCCGGACTTGAACAGCTTGGACTCGCCCGTCTTCACCTCGGACTTGTGCCACTCGCTGTTGGCCTTGAGGATCTCCGCCACATCGCTGTCGCGGTACGCGGCGGAGGCGAGGGCGTTGGTCGCCACCGCCTGTCCCCCCGAACCCTGGAGCGGGATCTGCGCTCCGGGAGAGAAATCGAATCCGTCGTTGGCCACTGCCGCCCCCACTCGCCCGCACGGTCTGCTCCTGCGGCTGTTCCCAACTACCGTACTTCGCACACCTTCTGAGCTGGGCCCACAGAGTATCGTCCGGGCGGCGAGCCAGCCCGCCGACGAGGCCGGGGACGGGCGAAAGCCGCCATGTCCGGGCGGCTAGTTCACCTTTGCTCCGGTTTCAGCCGATTCGCGGATGCGGTCGGCGAGCTGGGGAGGCATCGGTTCGTGCCGGGCGTACGCCCGGTCGAACCGTCCGGTGCCGTGCGTCAGGGAGCGAAGGTCGACGGTGTACCTGCCGATCTCGATCTCCGGCACCTCGGCGCGCACGAGCGTGCGTTCACCGGTTGCCTGTTCGGTGCCGACGACCCGTCCACGGCGACCCGCGAGATCGCTCATGACTGCCCCCACGTAGTCGTCCGGAATCAGGACACCGACCTCCGCGACGGGTTCGAGAAGCTGGACACGGGTGTCGGCCGCGGCCTCCCGCAGCGCCAGCGCGCCCGCTGTCTGGAAGGCGGCGTCGGAGGAGTCCACCGAGTGGGACCTCCCGTCGAGCAGGGTGACGCGTACGTCGACGAGCGGGTGCCCGGCCGCCACGCCACGGGCCGCCTGGGCGCGTACGCCCTTCTCCACGGACGCGATGAACTGCCGCGGCACCGAACCGCCCACCACCTTGTCCACGAACTCGATGCCCGCACCGGGCGCCAGCGGCTCGACCTCGATCTCGCAGATGGCGTACTGGCCGTGGCCGCCGGACTGCTTGACGTGCCGGCCCCGCCCGAGCGCCCGGGAGGCGAACGTCTCACGCAGCGGCACGCGATGGGGCTCGGCGTCGACCTGCACGCCGTACCTGCTGCGCAGGCGTTCCAGCGCGACGTCCGTGTGTGCCTCGCCCATGCACCACAGGACGACCTGGTGGGTGTCCTGGTTCTGCTCCAGACGCATGGTGGGATCCTCGGCGACCAGGCGCGCCAGTCCCTGGGAGAGCCTGTCCTCGTCGGCCTTGCTGTGGGCTCGGACCGCGAGCGGGAGCAGCGGGTCCGGCATCCTCCACGGCTCCATCAGCAGCGGGGCACCGTTGCCCGAGAGGGTGTCCCCGGTCTCCGCCCCGCCGAGCTTGGAGACACTGGCCAGGTCTCCGGCGACGCAGCTGTCCAGGGGGCGCTGCTGTTTGCCGAAAGGCGCGGAGAGAGCCCCGACGCGCACGTCGGCCTCGTGGCAGGGGCCGGTGGCCCCTCCGGGGCCGGTGAGGCCGTGGCCGCACACGTGCACCGTGTCGTCGGGGCGCAGGGTGCCGGAGAAGACGCGGACGAGGGAGACCCGTCCCACGTAGGGGTCGGACGCGGTCTTCACGACCTCGGCGACCAGCGGCGCCGCCGGATCGCAGACGGGGGCGGGGCGCGGGGCGCCGTCCGGGGTGGTGACGGCGGGCAGCGTGCGTTCCTCGGGGGAGGGGAACCCCCGGGTGATCAGGTCGAGGAGCTCGACGGTGCCGATTCCCTGGCGGGCGCCGTCGGCGGCGGGCGCGGCGGTGAGGACAGGGTGGAAGGAGCCGCGCGCGACCGCGCGTTCCAGATCGTCGACGAGGGTCGTGACGCCGATCTCCCCACCACCGAGGTAGTGGTCCATCAGCGTCTCGTCCTCGCTCTCGGCGATGATCCCCTCGATGAGCCGGTCACGGGCCTCCCGGAGCGGTCCCCGCTGATCGCCGGCGGGCGGTGTCTCCTGCCGCTCGCCCGAGGAGTAGTCGAAGACCCGCTGGGTGAGGAGTCCGGTGAGCCCGGTGAGCGGGGGGTGTCCGTCCGGGCCCTCGGGCCCCTGCACCGGCAGATAGAGGGGGAGCACGGCGTCGGGGTCGTCGTGCCCGAAGATCCGGCCGCAGATCCGGGTCATCTCGTCGAAGGACGTGCGCGCGGTGTCCAGGTGGGTGACGACGATCGCCCGTGGCATCCCGACGGCCGCGCACTCCTCCCAGACCGCGCGGGTGGTTCCTGCCACGGCGTCGGCCTCCTGGGCGGCCGAGACGACGAAGAGGGCCGCGTCCGCCGCGCGCAGACCGGCCCTGAGCTCCCCGACGAAGTCGGCGTAGCCGGGGGTGTCCAGCAGGTTGATCCTGTAGCCGCCCCATTCGACGGGGACCAGCGAGAGCTGCACGGAACGTCGCCGGCGCTGTTCGATCTCGTCGTGGTCGGAGACGGTGGCGCCGTCCTCGACCCGGCCGGCCCGGTTCAGTGCCCCGGCCGTCAGCGCGAGGGCCTCGACCAGAGTGGTCTTGCCCGAGCCGCTGTGGCCGACCAGCACCACGTTCCGTACGGACGCGGGCCGGACGGCCGTCGCCGCTCTGCCGGCGGCTCCGGTGTGCGTATGTGTCCTGTCGCCCATGATGCGTGCCTCCCGATCGGTTGGCGCAGTGCCGCAAGAGCTGGGGGAGTGGATGCACGGGCAGGACGGAGCCGCCGCGGCGGCTTCGGCGACGCCCGCGGTCATTCGAGCTTTTCACCCGTACCGGAAGCCGTCCATACGTCGCACACGGCCGAGCATGACTTCCGGGACATCCGGCGGGACGGGGTGCCCCGCCGTTGCACGGCACGGCTCGTGACTACGATGGGCCAGCCGATGGCCGAAAGGGCCGCGGCGCCCACCGAACGTCGGGAAGGCCATGCTGAACAAGTACGCGCGTGCATTTTTTACGCGTGTCCTCACACCGTTCGCCGCTCTGCTGCTCCGCCTGGGAGTCAGTCCCGACGCGGTCACACTCGTCGGTACGGCCGGAGTGATGGCAGGTGCGCTGGTCTTCTTCCCGATGGGGGAGTTCTTCTGGGGCACGATCGTGATCACGGTCTTCGTCTTCTCGGACCTGGTCGACGGCAACATGGCCCGGCAGGCCGGTGTCTCCAGCCGGTGGGGCGCGTTCCTCGACTCGACCCTCGACCGGGTGGCGGACGGGGCGATCTTCGCCGGGTTCGCGCTCTGGTACGCGGGCAGCGGCGACGACAACGTGCTGTGCGCGGTCGCGATCTTCTGTCTGGCCAGCGGTCAGGTGGTCTCGTACACGAAGGCCCGGGGCGAGTCGATCGGTCTGCCCGTCGCGGTGAACGGGCTGGTGGAGCGCGCCGAGCGGCTCGTGATCTCGCTGGTCGCGGCAGGCCTCGCCGGCCTGCACGGCTTCGGGGTGCCCGGGATCCAGGTCCTGCTGCCGATCGCGCTGTGGATCGTCGCCGCGGGCAGCCTGGTGACGCTGGTCCAGCGGGTGGTGACCGTGCGCAGGGAGTCGGCCGAGGCCGATGCCGCCGCGGCCTCCGCCCAGGGCGGGACGGCGGGACAGGGGAGCGAGGCCGCGCAGTGAGCGGTACCGGATCCGACCTGAAGGGACGGCTGACCGACGGGCTCTACGGCCTCGGCTGGGGCGCGGTCAAGAAGCTTCCGGAGCCGGCCGCCGCCGCGCTCTTCCGCACCCTGGCCGACCAGGTGTGGAAACGGCGCGGGAAGTCCGTGCTGCGGCTGGAGTCGAACCTCGCCCGGGTGGTGCCCGACGCGGACGCCGCCCGGCTCGCCGAGCTGTCGAAGGCCGGCATGCGCTCGTACATGCGGTACTGGATGGAGTCCTTCCGGCTTCCGACCTGGAGCCCGGAGCGCATCAGAGCGTCCATCGAGGTCCGTGACACCCACCGGCTCACGAAGGCGCTCGACGAGGGCCGGGGAGTCGTCGTCGCGCTGCCGCACCTGGCCAACTGGGACCTGGCGGGCGCGTGGGTCACCACGGACCTGAAGGTGCCCTTCACGACGGTCGCCGAGCGGCTCAAGCCCGAAACCCTCTACGACCGGTTCGTGGCCTACCGCCAGGGCCTGGGCATGGAGGTCCTGCCGCACAGCGGAGGGGCCGCGTTCGGGACCCTGGCCCGGCGGCTGCGGGCCGGAGGCCTGGTCTGTCTCGTAGCCGACCGCGATCTGTCGGTGTCCGGCGTCGAGGTGAACTTCTTCGGCGACACCGCGCGCATGCCAGCAGGACCGGCGCTGCTGGCCCAGCAGACCGGTGCCCTGCTGATGCCCGTCACCCTCTGGTACGACGGCACCCCTGTCATGCGGGCACAGATCCACCCGCCTGTCGCCGAACCCGGGACAGGCACCCGCGCCGAGAAGACGTCCTCCATGACACAGGCGCTGGCCGACGCCTTCGCCACCGGGATCGCCGAGCATCCGGAGGACTGGCACATGCTGCAGCGGCTCTGGCTCTCCGATCTGGACCCCCAGGGGGAATCACCGTGAAGATCGGCATCGTCTGCCCGTACTCCTGGGATGTTCCGGGCGGGGTGCAGTTCCACATCCGCGACCTGGCCGAGCATCTGATCCGCCTCGGCCACGAGGTCTCGGTGCTCGCCCCCGCCGACGACGAGACGCCGCTCCCGCCGTACGTCGTGTCCGCGGGCCGTGCCGTGCCCGTCCGGTACAACGGCTCCGTGGCCAGGCTGAACTTCGGTTTCATGACCGCCGCCCGGGTCCGGCGCTGGCTGAACGACGGCACCTTCGACGTCATCCACATCCACGAGCCCACCACGCCCTCGGTGGGCCTGCTGACCTGCTGGGCGGCGCAGGGGCCGATCGTGGCCACGTTCCACACGTCCAATCCGCGCTCCCGGGTCATGATCGCGGCGTACCCGATCCTCCAGCCGGCGCTGGAGAAGCTCAGCGCGCGCATCGCCGTGAGCGAGTACGCCCGGCGGACCCTGGTCGAGCACCTCGGCGGGGACGCCGTGGTCATCCCCAACGGCGTCGACGTGGACTTCTTCGCCCGGGCCGAGCCGAAGGCCGAGTGGCAGGGCGGCACACTCGGATTCATAGGGCGCATCGACGAGCCGCGCAAGGGACTGCCCGTCCTGATGAAGGCGCTCCCCACGATCCTCGCCGCCCGCCCGGAGACGCGGCTGCTGGTCGCGGGGCGCGGTGACGAGGAGGAGGCGGTGGCCTCCCTGCCGAAGGAACTCCGCTCGCGTGTCGAGTTCCTCGGCATGGTGAGCGACGAGAACAAGGCGCGGCTGCTGCGCAGCGTCGACGTGTACGTCGCACCGAACACCGGCGGTGAGAGCTTCGGCATCATCCTGGTCGAGGCCCTGTCGGCAGGCGCGCCGGTCCTCGCCAGCGACCTGGACGCGTTCGCTCAGGTGCTCGACCAGGGAGCCGCGGGTGACCTGTTCGCCAACGAGGACGCGGACGCGCTGGCCTCGGCGGCGATCCGGCTCCTGGGCGACCCGGAGCGGCGTGCGGGGCTGCGGGAACGCGGCAGCGCGCACGTACGCCGTTTCGACTGGACGACGGTCGGCGCGGACATCCTGTCGGTGTACGAGACGGTGACGGACGGGGCGGCGGCCGTGGACACCGACGAACGCACCGGGCTCCGGTCACGCTTCGGCCTCGCCAGGGACTGAGCGCCCGGAGCTTCCGCGGGCCGGGTGAGCCCGCCCGGCAGGCCCGGGGCGTACCGGCGGGTCCGGACGGGGGCCTCCGACGGTAGCCTTGCCGCCCGTGATCGAAATCCTCATCTGGACCGTCGTCGCGCTCATCGCGATCGGCCTGTATCTCAGCTGGACCGCCGGGCGGCTCGACCGGCTCCACGCCCGAATCGACGCGGCCCGGGCGGCGCTCGACGCCCAGCTGCTGCGCCGTGCCTCGGTCACCCAGGAACTCGCCACGGCCGGGGTCCTGGACCCCGCCGCGTCGATCGTGCTCTACGAGGCCGCACACGCGGCGCGGCAGGCCGAGGAGGAGGAGCGCGAGGTCGCCGAGAGCGAGCTGAGCACCGCCCTGCGAGCCGTGTTCGGTGAGACGGCGCAGGTCGAGGCGGTGAAGGAGTTCCCGGGCGGCGAGGACACGGCGAAGGAACTGGCCGCCGCCGTACGCCGCGTACCGATGGCCCGCCGCTTCCACAACGACTCGGTGCGCGCCGCCCGCGCGCTGCGCAGACACCGGACGGTGCGGCTGTTCCGGCTCGCGGGGCACGCCCCGTTCCCGCTCGCGTTCGAGATGGACGACGAGCCGCCCGTCGCACTGGCGGACCGGCCCGGCAGCTGAGAGCGGACCGGGCCGGCTGCCCGGAGACGGACCGGCCGGCGGCCGGGAGGAGAGCGGAGCGGTCCACGGGGTGTTCATTGGCCCTTGCTGTGGACCGCTCCCGGAGCGTTTGCTCGGTGCTGCACCATCCAGCGTCTCTCCACCACAGTGAGGTCGATCCGTGTCCACGCTTCCCACCACCCCGCAGTCCGCCGAGACCCCGGCCACCGGCACAGCCCGAGTCAAGCGCGGCATGGCCGAGCAGCTCAAGGGCGGCGTGATCATGGACGTCGTCAACGCCGAGCAGGCGAAGATCGCCGAGGACGCGGGCGCCGTGGCCGTCATGGCGCTGGAGCGGGTGCCGGCCGACATCCGCAAGGACGGCGGCGTGGCCCGGATGTCGGACCCCAACATGATCGAGGAGATCATCGAGGCCGTCTCCATCCCCGTCATGGCCAAGTCCCGCATCGGCCACTTCGTCGAGGCCCAGGTGCTCCAGTCCCTGGGCGTCGACTACATCGACGAGTCCGAGGTCCTCACCCCGGCCGACGAGGTCAACCACAGCGACAAGTTCGCCTTCACCACCCCCTTCGTCTGCGGCGCCACCAACCTGGGCGAGGCCCTGCGCCGTATCGCCGAGGGCGCGGCCATGATCCGCTCGAAGGGCGAGGCGGGTACGGGCAACGTCGTCGAGGCGGTCCGTCACCTGCGCCAGATCAAGAACGAGATCGCCCGGCTGCGCGGCTACGACAACAACGAGCTGTACGCCGCCGCCAAGGACCTCCGCGCTCCCTACGAGCTGGTCAAGGAGGTCTCCGAGCTCGGCCGGCTGCCCGTCGTCCTGTTCTCGGCCGGCGGCGTGGCCACCCCCGCGGACGCGGCCCTGATGCGCCAGCTCGGCGCCGAGGGCGTCTTCGTGGGCTCCGGCATCTTCAAGTCCGGTGACCCCGCCAGGCGCGCCGCCGCCATCGTGAAGGCCACCACCTTCTACGACGACCCGAAGATCATCGCGGATGCCTCCCGCAACCTCGGCGAGGCCATGGTCGGCATCAACTGCGACACGCTGCCCGAGGGCGAGCGCTACGCCAACCGCGGCTGGTAAGGACCGATGACCGACACCCCTGTCATCGGAGTCCTGGCCCTCCAGGGCGACGTACGGGAGCATCTGACCGCCCTGGCCTCGGTGTCCGCCGAGGCCAGGGCGGTCAGGCGGCCCGAGGAGCTCGCCGAGGTCGACGGGCTCGTCATCCCCGGCGGCGAGTCCACCACGATGTCCAAGCTGGCCGTCCTCTTCGGCATGCTGGAACCGCTGCGCGAGCGGGTGGCCGCCGGGATGCCGGTCTACGGCACCTGCGCCGGCATGATCCTGCTCGCCGACAAGATCCTCGACCCTTCCCCAAGCTCTCAACTCCGTTCGAGCAGGGGATACCCCATGCCCGGCCAGGAGACGGTCGGCGGTATCGACATGATCGTGCGACGTAACGCTTTCGGGCGGCAGAACGAGTCCTTCGAGGCGGCCGTCGACGTCGACGGCGTGCCCGGCGGGCCCGTCGACGGCGTCTTCATCAGGGCCCCGTGGGTGGAGTCCGTCGGTGCCCGCGCGGAGGTCGTCGCGGTGCACGGCGGGCATATCGTGGCCGTACGCCAGGGAAACGCCCTCGCCACGTCGTTCCACCCGGAACTGACCGGCGACCACCGGGTGCACGCACTCTTCACCGACATGGTGCGCGCCGCGGGCTGATCCGGTCCCGGTAGGATCTCTCGGGTTCGGATCGATTTGGTGACGGGAAGGAGAAGGCAGATGTCCGGCCACTCTAAATGGGCTACGACGAAGCACAAGAAGGCCGTGATCGACGCCAAGCGCGGCAAGCTCTTCGCGAAGATGATCAAGAACATCGAGGTCGCGGCCCGCACGGGCGGTGCCGACCTGTCCGGCAACCCGACCCTCTTCGACGCCATTCAGAAGGCCAAGAAGAGCTCGGTCCCGAACAAGAACATCGACTCGGCCGTCAAGCGCGGTGCCGGTCTCGAGGCCGGTGGCGCCGACTACGAGACGATCATGTACGAGGGCTACGGTCCGAACGGCGTCGCGGTCCTCATCGAGTGCCTCACCGACAACCGCAACCGTGCCGCGTCCGACGTCCGCGTCGCCATGACCCGCAACGGCGGTTCGATGGCGGACCCGGGCTCGGTCTCGTACCTGTTCAACCGCAAGGGTGTCGTGATCGTCCCCAAGGGCGAGCTGGGCGAGGACGACGTTCTCGGCGCGGTGCTCGACGCCGGCGCCGAGGAGGTCAACGACCTCGGTGACACGTTCGAGGTGCTCAGCGAGGCCACCGACATGGTCGCGGTCCGCACGGCGCTGCAGGAGGCCGGCATCGACTACGACTCGGCCGAGGCCAACTTCGTCCCCACCATGCAGGCCGAGCTCGACGAAGAGGGCGCGCGCAAGATCTTCAAGCTGATCGACGCGCTGGAGGACAGCGACGACGTGCAGAACGTCTTCGCCAACTTCGACGTCTCGGACGAGGTCATGGAGAAGGTCGACGCCTGAGGCGGCGGCACGCAGTGCACCGACGGGCCGACGGGACACACCCCGTCGGCCCGTCGCATTGTCAGTGGTAGCCGATAGCCTGCGGGAACAGATGACCGAGCGGCGGAGGGGGCCCATTCATGCGGGTGTTGGGTGTGGACCCGGGGCTGACCCGGTGCGGCGTCGGAGTCGTCGAGGGAGTCGCCGGCCGGCCGCTCACCATGGTCGGCGTCGGAGTCGTGCGCACCCCGCCCGACGCGGAGCTCGGCCACCGGCTCGTCGCCATCGAGCAGGGCATCGAGCGGTGGCTCGACGAGCACCGGCCCGAATTCGTCGCCGTGGAGCGGGTGTTCAGCCAGCACAACGTGCGTACGGTGATGGGCACCGCCCAGGCCAGCGCCGTCGCCATGCTCTGCGCGTCCCGCCGCGGCATCCCGGTCGCCCTGCACACCCCCAGCGAGGTCAAGGCCGCCGTCACCGGATCAGGACGCGCCGACAAGGCCCAGGTCGGGGCCATGGTGACCCGGCTGCTGCGGCTCGACGCGCCACCGAAACCCGCCGACGCCGCCGACGCCCTCGCCCTCGCCATCTGTCACATCTGGCGCGCGCCCGCGCAGAACCGACTGCAGCAGGCCGTCGCCGCCCACCGCACGCTGAAAGGCCGTACCGCATGATCGCCTTCGTCTCCGGCCCGGTGGCCGCCCTCGGCCCGGCCACGGCCGTGATCGAGGTCGGCGGCATCGGCATGGCCGTCCAGTGCACTCCCGAAACCCTCGCCGGTCTGCGGATCGGCAAGGAGGGGAGACTGGCCACGTCCCTGGTCGTGCGGGAGGACTCGCTCACCCTCTACGGCTTCGCGGACGACGACGAGCGGCAGATCTTCGAGCTGCTCCAGACCGCCAGCGGTGTGGGCCCCCGGCTCGCCCAGGCCATGCTCGCCACCCACAGCCCGGACGCCCTGCGCATCGCCGTCGCCACCGGTGACGAGAAGGCGCTCACCGCCGTGTCCGGCATCGGCAAGAAGGGCGCCCAGAAGCTCCTCCTCGAGCTCAAGGACCGGCTCGGCGAACCGCTCGGCGCGCACATCGGGCAGCAGGGCATCGGCACCGCCGTCAGCAGCTCCTGGCGCGACCAGCTGCAGGCGGCCCTGATCGGCCTCGGCTACGCCACCCGCGAGGCGGACGAGGCGGTGACCGCGGTGGCACCGCAGGCCGAGGCCGCGATCGCCGAGGGCGGCCAGGCTCCCGTGCCGCAGCTGCTGCGCGCCGCCCTGCAGACACTCAACCGCGCACGCTGACCCGAGGGGCCACGCGCCCCGTACGCCGGCCGGAGCACCGCACGGACCGGCACCGAAACACCCGAGGCGGGACTGACGAGATGAACTGGGACGAAACCGGGTCCGACACCGGCGACCTCACGGACGAGCGGCTGGACGACCGCCTGGTGGCCGCCGGGGCGGACGGCGAGGACACCGCGGTCGAGGCCGCCCTGCGCCCGAAGGACCTCCACGAATTCATCGGTCAGGAGAAGGTGCGCGAACAGCTCGACCTGGTCCTCAAGGCCGCGCGTGCCCGGGGCGCCACCGCCGACCACGTCCTGCTCTCCGGAGCCCCCGGCCTGGGCAAGACCACCCTCTCCATGATCATCGCGGCCGAGATGGGCGCACCGATCCGGATCACCTCAGGCCCGGCCATCCAGCACGCCGGCGATCTCGCCGCGATCCTCTCCTCGCTCCAGGAGGGCGAGGTCCTCTTCCTCGACGAGATCCACCGCATGTCGCGGCCGGCCGAGGAGATGCTCTACATGGCGATGGAGGACTTCCGGGTCGACGTCATCGTCGGCAAGGGCCCGGGCGCCACCGCCATTCCGCTGGAACTCCCGCCGTTCACCCTCGTCGGCGCCACCACCAGGGCGGGACTGCTGCCGCCTCCGCTGCGCGACCGCTTCGGCTTCACCGGGCACATGGAGTTCTACGCCCCCACCGAGCTGGAGCGGGTCATCCACCGATCGGCGGGTCTGCTCGACGTCTCCATAGACACAGCGGGCGCCGCCGAGATCGCCGGACGCTCCCGGGGCACGCCCCGTATCGCCAACCGGCTGCTGCGCCGTGTCCGGGACTACGCCCAGGTCAAGGCCGAAGGACGGATCGACCGGGACATCGCCGCCGCGGCCCTGCGGGTGTACGAGGTCGACGCCCGGGGACTCGACCGGCTGGACCGCGCGGTCCTCAGCGCCCTTCTGAAACTCTTCGGAGGAGGCCCCGTCGGACTCTCCACCCTCGCCGTGGCCGTGAGCGAGGAGCGTGAGACGGTCGAGGAGGTCGCCGAGCCCTTCCTCGTACGCGAAGGACTGCTGGCCAGGACCCCGCGGGGCAGGGTCGCCACCCCCGCGGCATGGGCTCACCTCGGCCTCACACCTCCCCAGCATGTCGTAAAGGGACAACAGGGCCTGTTCGGGGAGTGATACAGGACGGGTTGGCCAGCAGGGGAACGACGGTGCCATGCTGGACGTTGTTCCAATGATGCGGACTCGCTTAGACTCCGCCGATGCCGCCCGTTCAGGTCGGTGTACCCACCCCCGTAGACCAGGCCGCGTGAAACCAGCGTGGTCGTGCGAAGGAAGTTCCGTCCCGTGAGTCTCGTGACCCTCCTCCCCTTCATCGTGCTCATCGGGGCCATGTTCCTGATGACCCGGTCCGCCAAGAAGAAGCAGCAGGCGGCTGCGCAGATGCGCAACGACATGCAGCCCGGTACCGGCGTCCGGACGATCGGAGGCATGTACGCCACCGTCAAGGAGATCCAGGACGACACGGTTCTCCTCGAGATCGCCCCCGGCGTGCACGCCATCTTCGCCAAGAACTCCATCGGTGCCGTCCTGGACGACGCGGAGTACAACCGCATCGTCCACGGCGACGACGGGCTGGACGCCGAGGGCACGGTCGTGCCCGACGACGCCTCCTCGCTCACCGACGGTGAGTCCTCGGAAGAGGACGCGGCCGACGACGACGCGAAGATCGACCTCGGCAAGAAGGCCGAGGACGACGCACCGGAGGTCGCCGAGTCCAAGGGCTCCGACGTCAAGAGCTCCGAGGTCAAGGACGCCAAGGCCGACGAGGGCGACGCGAAGTAGTTCCACGACCCAGAGACGCCGGACACCCACAGGTGTCCGGCGTCTCACGGGCCGTGCGGTCTTCTGCGGGGGCGGGTCCCCACAACACTTCGTGGCCGCTCGGGCGCGTACCCGGCGCGGGGCGGTTGGACAGGGAGAAACGAAAAGGTGGCAGCACCGAAGAAAGGCCGGGGTTCAACCGGTGGACAGGGCAAGCCGGGCCGTGCCCTGGCTCTGATCCTGATCGCCATGGTCGCCCTGACCGGCGGGATGTTCCTGTCCGGTCACACCACGCCCCGGCTCGGCATCGACCTGGCCGGCGGCACATCGATCACGCTCAAGGCGAAGAGCCAGCCCGGCAAGCCTGACGCGATCAACGAGACCAACATGAACACCGCGGTCAGCATCATCGAGCGCCGTGTCAATGGTCTGGGTGTCTCCGAGGCCGAGGTTCAGACCCAGGGCCCCTCGAACATCATCGTCAACATCCCCAAGGGGACGAATTCGAAGCAGGCCCGGGAGCAGGTCGGCACGACCGCCCAGCTCTACTTCCGGCCCGTACTCACGGTCACCGGCGGCGCACCGACCCCTGAGGGTTCCGCCAGCCCGTCCGCGAGCGGTTCCGGGAAGCCGAGCGCCACGTCCAGTGCGAAGGCGAGCGACCCGGATACAGCCTCCGATTCGAGGACGACGCCCTCGGCGAGCGCCACCACCCAGGGCCGCGCCGTCACCGACGCCCTGAAGAAGGACGCGACGCCGACCCCGTCAGCGAGCGCCTCCGGCGGATCGGACGCCCCCGCGGCGAGCGAGACTCCCGACCCCGCCACCGCGGCGCTCGAGAAGAAGTTCACCGCGCTGGACTGCACCGACGCCGCCGCCCGCGCCAAGGCAGGCGACGGAGTCAAGCCCGAGGACCCCACGGTCGCGTGCAGCTCCGAGGGTGACGCCAAGTACCTCCTCGGCCCGGCCGAGGTCTCCGGTACGGACGTCGACGACGCGAAGGCCCAGATCGACCAGCAGCGCGGCATCTGGCTCGTCTCGATGGAGTTCACCGACAAGGGCTCCAAGAAGTTCCAGACGATCACCAAGAAGCTGTCGGCGCAGCAGTCCCCGCAGAACCAGTTCGCGATCTCCCTCGACGGCGAGGTCGTCTCCGCACCCCAGGTGAACGAGACGCTCAGCGGCAGCGCCGAGATCTCCGGCAGCTTCACGCAGCAGTCGGCGGAGGACCTGGCCAACGTCCTCTCCTACGGCGCGCTCCCGCTGTCCTTCAGCGAGGACACCGTCACCACCGTCACCGCGGCCCTCGGCGGCGAGCAGCTGGAGGCCGGTCTCATCGCCGGTGCCATCGGGCTCGCCCTGGTCGTCATCTATCTGGTGGCCTACTACCGCGGTCTGGCGCTCATCGCGCTTCTCAGCCTGCTGGTCTCCGGCGTCCTGACGTACACGATCATGGCCCTGCTCGGCCCGGCCATCGGCTTCGCGCTGAACCTCCCGGCCGTCTGCGGTGCCATCGTGGCGATCGGAATCACAGCGGACTCGTTCATCGTCTACTTCGAACGCATCCGCGACGAGATCCGTGAGGGGCGCACGCTCCGTCCGGCCGTCGAGCGCGCCTGGCCCAGGGCACGGCGCACCATCCTCGTCTCCGACTTCGTGTCGTTCCTCGCGGCGGCCGTGCTCTTCCTCGTCACCGTCGGCAAGGTCCAGGGCTTCGCGTTCACGCTCGGTCTCACGACCCTGCTCGACGTCGTCGTGGTGTTCCTCTTCACCAAGCCCGTCATGACGCTGATGGCCCGCACGAAGTTCTTCGCCAGCGGTCACCCGTGGTCCGGCCTGGACCCGAAGAGGCTCGGCGCCAAGCCGCCGCTGCGCCGCTCCCGTCGCGTCAACGCCCGCACCGACCACCCGAAGGAGGCGTGAGATGTCGCGACTCGGCAATCTCGGCGCCCGGCTCTACCGTGGCGAGGTCGGTTACGACTTCATCGGCAAGCGCAAGATCTGGTACGGCGTCTCGATCCTGATCACCATCACGGCCATCCTCGGCCTGGCGGTCAGCGGCCTGAACATGGGCATCGAGTTCAAGGGCGGTGCCGTCTTCACGACCGACAGCAAGGCCAAGGTGTCCGTCTCCCAGGCCCACGAGGACGCGGTCGCGGCCTCCGGCCACGAGGCGATCGTCCAGGAGCTCGGCAACGGCGGGCTCCGGATCCAGATCACCGAGGTCGACACCCAGAAGGCCGACCAGATCAAGGCCCAGCTCTCCGAGGACCTCGGAGTCCCCGAGGCGAAGATCAACGCGGACCTCGTCGGCCCCAGCTGGGGTGAGCAGATCGCCAACAAGGCCTGGACCGGCCTCGGCATCTTCATGGTCCTCGTCGTGGTCTACCTGGCCATCGCCTTCGAATGGCGGATGGCCGCCGCCGCGCTCGTCGCGCTGATCCACGACATCACCATCACCGTCGGCATCTACGCCCTCGTCGGCTTCGAGGTCACCCCCGGCACGGTGATCGGTCTGCTGACCATCCTGGGTTACTCCCTCTACGACACGGTCGTCGTCTTCGACAGCCTCAAGGAGGGCACGAAGGGGATCACCAAGCAGACCCGCTGGACCTACAGCGAAATCGCCAACCGTTCCATCAACGGCACGCTGGTGCGTTCCATCAACACCACCATCGTCGCCCTGCTGCCGGTCGCGGGTCTGCTGTTCATCGGTGGCGGCGTACTCGGCGCCGGCATGCTGAACGACATCTCGCTGTCGCTCTTCGTCGGTCTCGCCGCCGGTGCGTACTCCTCGATCTTCATCGCCACCCCGCTGGTCGCCGACCTCAAGGAACGCGAGCCGCAGATAAAGGCACTGAAGAAGCGGATCCTCGCCAAGCGTGCCGCCGCGGCGGCCAAGGGCGAGCCCGCCGAGGACGAGCGCGACGACCGGGCCGGCGAGCTCGACGCGTCCGACGGGTCCGACGAGGACACCCCGACCGCGGGTGCCGTCGTCGGCCAGCGCCGGCAGGCCGGTGGCCACGGCCGGACCCCGAGGAACCGTCGATGACCAGCACGAATGTCACCGATGCCACCCGGGATCTCCTGCTCAGCCGGATCCGTGACGTTCCGGACTATCCGAAGCCCGGGGTGATGTTCAAGGACATCACCCCGCTGCTCGCCGATCCGGTCGCCTTCTCCGCGCTCACCGACTTCTTCGCGGAGCTGTGCGTACGGCACGGGGCCACCAAGATCGTCGGCCTCGAGGCCCGCGGCTTCATCCTGGCCGCGCCTGTCGCGGTCCGGTCCGGGATCGGGTTCGTGCCCGTGCGCAAGGCCGGGAAGCTGCCCGGTGCCACGCTGGGGCAGACGTACGAGCTGGAGTACGGCACGGCGGAGATCGAGATCCACGCCGAGGACCTGTCCGCCGACGACCGGGTCATGGTCATCGACGACGTCCTGGCCACCGGCGGCACCGCCGAGGCCTCGCTGGAGCTCATCCGGCGGGCCGGTGCACGGGTCGCGGGGGTGTCGGTCCTCATGGAGCTCGGCTTCCTCGCCGGCCGCGCGCGGCTCGAGCCCGGCCTGCGGGACGCTCCGCTGGAGGCTCTGATCACCCTCTGACCTGCACCGCGCTGCCGAAGCGCGCGTAGGGACGTACTGGACGGGTATCCGGGAACATCCGGGTACCCGTCCCGCGTTGTGAGGGGTTCCACAGTCCCCGGGCGAGGACCTGCCCAGAGGTCGATACCATGGGCTTTCCGGTAGCCCGGATCCGCACGAGGAGCGCTCTTGCCAGACGAGGCCCAGCCAGTCGCCGCCCCGCAGCCCGAAAGGCCCGCGGCGGCCTCCGCCACGCCCGGGAAGGCGCAGCCCGACGGAGCGGGCACGCCCGGTCCCGAAGGCGGGCACACGCAGGGCCCCGCCGAGGCACCGGCCCACCGGACGCCCGCCGAGGCGAAGCCGACTCCGCCTCCCGGGACGAAGCCGGCGCCCCCGCCCGGCACGAAGGCCTCGCCGTCCTCCGGCAGGGAGCCCACGCCCCCGGCGACGCCCGCCTCAGGACCCGCGGCGCCGAAGCCCCCGGCACCGGCCCCCGCCGCGAAGCCCCCGGCCCGGTCCGCCGCCGCCCCGCCCACCTCACCCGCGCGCTCCGGCGGCTCCTCCAACCGCGTCCGGGCCCGCCTCGCCCGTCTGGGCGTACAGCGCTCCAGTCCGTACAACCCGGTCCTCGAGCCCCTCCTGCGTACGGTCCGCGGCAACGACCCCAAGATCGAGTCCGCCACACTGCGGCAGATCGAGCAGGCCTACCAGGTCGCGGAGCGCTGGCACCGCGGTCAGAAGCGCAAGAGCGGCGACCCCTACATCACCCATCCGCTCGCCGTCACGACCATCCTCGCCGAGCTCGGCATGGACCCCGCGACGCTGATGGCGGGGCTGCTGCACGACACCGTCGAGGACACCGAGTACGGCCTCGACACCCTGCGCAAGGACTTCGGCGACCAGGTCGCGCTGCTGGTCGACGGCGTCACCAAGCTCGACAAGGTCAAGTTCGGCGAGGCCGCCCAGGCGGAGACCGTACGCAAGATGGTCGTCGCCATGGCCAAGGACCCCAGGGTCCTCGTCATCAAACTCGCCGACCGGCTGCACAACATGCGCACCATGCGCTATCTCAAGCGGGAGAAGCAGGAGAAGAAGGCCCGCGAGACCCTTGAGATCTACGCGCCGCTGGCTCACCGCCTGGGCATGAACACCATCAAGTGGGAGCTGGAGGACCTCGCCTTCGCGATCCTCTACCCGAAGATGTACGACGAGATCGTCCGCCTCGTCGCCGAGCGCGCGCCCAAGCGTGACGAATACCTCGCCATAGTGACCGACGAGGTCCAGGCCGACCTGCGCGCCGCCCGGATCAAGGCCACCGTGACCGGACGGCCGAAGCACTACTACAGCGTCTACCAGAAGATGATCGTGCGGGGCCGCGACTTCGCCGAGATCTACGACCTGGTGGGCATCCGCGTCCTCGTCGACACGGTCCGTGACTGCTACGCGGCGCTCGGCACCGTCCACGCCCGGTGGAACCCGGTGCCCGGGCGGTTCAAGGACTACATCGCGATGCCCAAGTTCAACATGTACCAGTCGCTGCACACCACGGTGATCGGTCCCAGCGGCAAGCCCGTCGAGCTCCAGATCCGTACGTTCGACATGCACCGTCGCGCCGAGTACGGCATCGCCGCGCACTGGAAGTACAAGCAGGAGCCCTCCGCCGGTGCCTCCAAGGTGCGTACCGACGTACCCAAGAGCACCGGACGCGGCCAGGACACCGTCAACGACATGGCGTGGCTGCGCCAGCTCCTGGACTGGCAGAAGGAGACCGAGGACCCCAGCGAGTTCCTGGAGTCCCTGCGCTTCGACCTGTCACGCAACGAGGTCTTCGTGTTCACGCCGAAGGGCGACGTGATAGCGCTGCCCGCCGGTGCGACGCCGGTCGACTTCGCGTACGCCGTCCACACGGAGGTCGGCCACCGGACCATAGGAGCCCGGGTCAACGGACGGCTCGTACCGCTGGAGTCGACCCTCGACAACGGTGATCTGGTGGAGGTCTTCACCTCCAAGGCGGCAGGCGCCGGGCCCTCCCGCGACTGGCTCCAGTTCGTCAAGTCGCCCCGGGCGCGCAACAAGATCCGCGCCTGGTTCTCCAAGGAGCGACGCGACGAGGCGATCGAGCAGGGCAAGGACTCCATCGCGCGGGCCATGCGCAAGCAGAACCTGCCGATCCAGCGGATCCTGACCGGCGACTCCCTGGTCACCCTGGCGCACGAGATGCGCTACCCCGACATCTCGTCGCTGTACGCGGCGATCGGCGAGGGCCATGTCACAGCGGCCGGCGTCGTCCAGAAGCTCGTCCAGGCGCTCGGCGGCGAGGACGCCGCCAACGAGGACCTGGCGGAGAGCTCACCGCCCTCGCACGGCCGCAGCAAGCGCCGGGCCAAGGCGGATCCGGGTGTGGTCGTCAAGGGCGTCGAGGACGTCTGGGTCAAGCTGGCCCGCTGTTGTACGCCCGTTCCCGGCGATCCGATCATCGGATTCGTCACCCGGGGCAGCGGCGTCTCCGTGCACCGGGCGGACTGCGTCAACGTCGACTCGCTGTCGCAGCAGCCGGAGCGGATCCTCGAGGTCGAATGGGCGCCCACCCAGTCGTCGGTCTTCCTCGTCGCCATCCAGGTCGAGGCGCTGGACCGATCGAGGCTGCTCTCCGACGTCACCAGGGTTCTGTCCGACCAGCACGTGAACATCCTGTCCGCCGCGGTGCAGACCTCCCGTGACCGGGTGGCCACCTCGCGCTTCACCTTCGAGATGGGCGACCCCAAGCACCTGGGACACGTCCTGAAGGCCGTACGCGGCGTGGAGGGCGTCTACGACGTCTACCGGGTCACCTCTGCCCGCCGGCCCTAGGAACGGCGTCCGCGAGGGCAGGGCGGGATTCGGCACGGGTGCGGGAGCACTGCGAACGGCGGGTGTTAACTTCCTTCCCGTGGCGGAGCACCAGGATGAGACCAGGACGGCCTACGACGGGGTCGTCGAGCTGTACGCGTCGTTGTTCGCCGATCGGCTGGAGACGCAGCCGTTCGCACGGGCCATGATCGGCACCTTCGCCGAGCTGGTGCGCGGGACGGGGAACCCGCGGACGGCCGATGTCGGCTGCGGGCCCGGACATCTGACGGCCATGCTGCACGACCAGGGACTGGACGCCTTCGGGCTCGACCTCTCCCCGGGCATGGTCGGCCACGCCCGGCGGGCCCATCCGGCGCTGCGGTTCGACGAGGCGCGGATGGAGGCCCTGCCGGTCGAGGACGGGACGCTCGGCGGCGTGCTGGCCCACTACTCGATGATCCACACCCCTCCTGGGGAGCTGCCCGCGCTGCTCGCCGAGCAGGCGCGTGTCCTGGCACCAGGCGGCCTTCTCATGGCCTCGTTCTTCGGGACGGAGGGGCCCGAACCGGTCCGCTTCGACCACAAGGTGGCGCCCGCCTACAGCTGGCCGGCGGACCGGTTCGCCGAACTGCTGGCCGGGGCCGGGCTCGTCCCGTTCGCCCGGCTGCTCCACGACCCGGCCTCCGAACGGGGCTTCCTCGACACCCACTTGCTGGCCCGCCGCCCCTAGGTGTTTCACCTCTGGGTTATGGGACGTTGCCGGATTCGTCGTTGATGCTCCGCGTGTGCGGCGGGAGACTGAGGCGCGCGACCCTCCACCGAGGGAGTGCTCGCAGACAGCGGAGTCAGCTGTCGTCCCAGGAGGTTCCGTGCCTTTCGGATATCTGGTCACTGTTGCGATCGCCGCGATCGGCACCCTGTGCGCGCTGGCGCCGGTGCCGTGGGAGCACCCGCTGGGCCGCCCGAGCTACTTCTTCGGCCTGGCCGCCAACGAGCTGCCGTTCGCCGCCTTCCTCTGGTTGCTGCTGCTCCCGACGGCGCTGGCGTTCGCCGAGGGCGACATCGACTCGGCGGGTGCCTGGGCGATCGTCGGGCTGGCCGCCGTGACCGTGCCCGGACTCACGGTCGTCGCCCACCGCGCGTGGGGGGAGCGGGAGAGGATCGAGCGTGCCATGGCCGAGGGGCTGGGCGACGGGTGGCGCGCCACCGTCGCCCCCGACCTCGCCGACGGCCTCCGGCGCCGGCTCCCGTGGGCCCGCATCCTGGTCCTGCCCATCCTCCGGCGCCGGTGGGACGTCCGGCGCGTGGCGAACCTCGCCTACGGCGACGCGGGCCGCCGTAACCTGCTCGACCTCTACCACCACCGCTCGCGCCCGGAAGGCGCGCCCGTGCTGATCCACATGCACGGCGGTGGCTACGACGGGGGACGCAAGAACACCCAGTCGCTCCCCCTGCTCCACCGGCTGGCCGGCCGGGGCTGGGTGACCGTCAGCGCCAACTACCGGCTGAAGCCCGACGTCCGCCACCCCGACCATCTGATCGACCTGAAGAAGACGATCGCCTGGGTGCGGGAGCACGCCCACGAGTACGGGGCCGATCCGTCGACCCTGTTCGTCGCGGGCAGTTCGGCCGGCGGCCACATGGCCTCGATCGCCGCCCTGACCCCCAACGACCCCGCGTTCCAGCCGGGTTTCGAGGACGCCGACACCTCGGTCACCGGCGCGGTCATCCTGAACGGCTTCCTGGGCACGTACTGGGACCAGGGCCCCGAATCCTCGCCCCTGGGCCACGCCAGGCCCGACGCGCCTCCCTTGTTCATCGCACACGGCGACCTGGACCCCCTGGTGCCCGTGTCCGGCATCCGGGCGGTTGCCGACGAGCTGCGCCGTACCTCCTCGAACGCCGTCGTCTACGCCGAGTTGCGCGGTGGGCACCATGCCTTCGACCTGTACCACTCGCTCCGCTTCGAAGCGCTGGTCGACGCGATCGAGGGCTTCACCGCCTGGGCGAGATCACGGGAGAGAGAGCCCCGGCCCTAGGGCCGTGTCCTCGGGGTCCGGCACGCGGGAGGGGCTCCCGTACGCGTCACGTACGAAAGCCCCTCCCGTGGAACGGGTACGCCGCTCAGCTCAGCCGCCGAACTCCTCCAGGCCCTTCAGCGCCTGGTCCAGCAGCGCCTGCCGGCCCTCGAGCTCGCGCGAGAGCTTGTCCGCCCTCGCGTTGTTGCCCGAGGCGCGTGCCGTGTCGATCTGGGTGCGCAGCTTGTCGACGGCCGCCTGGAGCTGACCGGTCAGACCCGCGGCGCGTGCCCGCGCCTCCGGGTTGGTCCGGCGCCACTCGGACTCCTCGGACTCCTGGAGCGCACGCTCCACCGCCTGCACCCGGCCCTCGACCTTCGGGCGGGCGTCACGCGGGACGTGGCCGATGGCCTCCCAGCGCTCGTTGATGGACCGGAACGCGGCCCTGGCCGCCTTCAGGTCCTTCACCGGAACCAACTTCTCGGCCTCGGCGGCGAGCTCCTCCTTGAGCTTGAGGTTCTCGCCCTGCTCCGCGTCCCGCTCGGCGAAGACACCGCTGCGGGCCGCGAAGAACACGTCCTGGGCCCCGCGGAAGCGGTTCCACAGCTCGTCCTCGGCCTCGCGCTGGGCGCGGCCCGCCGCCTTCCACTCGGTCATCAGGTCGCGGTAACGCGCGGCCGTCGCACCCCATTCGGTCGAGCCGGAGAGCGACTCGGCCTCGGTGACCAGCTTCTCCTTGACCTTGCGGGCCTCCTCGCGCTGGGCGTCCAGTGCGGCGAAGTGGGCCTTGCGGCGCTTGGAGAAGGCGGAACGGGCATGCGAGAAGCGGTGCCACAGCTCGTCGTCGGACTTGCGGTCCAGACGAGGCAGCCCCTTCCAGGTGTCGACGAGCGCCCTCAGACGCTCACCCGCCGACCGCCACTGCTCGCTCTGCGCCAGCTCCTCGGCCTCGACGACGAGCGCCTCCTTGGCCTGGCGGGCCTCGTCGGCCTGCTTCGCCTTCTGGGCCTTGCGCTCCTCGCGGCGTGAGTCGACGGTCGCGACGAGCCCGTCCAGCCGCTTGCCGAGCGCGGCGAGGTCACCGACGGCATGGTGCTCGTCGACCTGCTGACGCAGGTGGTCGATCGCCGCCGTGGCGTCCTTCGCCGACAGGTCGGTGGTCTTCACCCGCCGCTCGAGGAGGCCGATCTCGACCACCAGGCCCTCGTACTTGCGCTCGAAATAGGCCAGAGCCTCCTCGGGGGAACCGGCCTGCCACGATCCGACGACCTGCTCGCCCTCGGCTGTACGCACGTACACGGTGCCCGTCTCGTCGACACGGCCCCACGGGTCGCTGCTCACAGCGCCTCCTCCACCTGATGCATCGAGGGGGTTCGCCCCCCGTGCATCGTCCACAGTTTCCTGGGGCGGGCAGCGCCCGCCCTGCACAACGCCCAATCTAGGCGACCGGCCACCCGGCTGTCCGCACTCAGCGCGGCTGAAATTCTCCGGTGCGCTCCAGGGACCTGGGCCGGGCGGCCGTGCGTACGGTCAGGCCTTGTCCACCGTCGCCTTCTCGACCGTGACGGTCTTCTTCGGGGCACCGTCGCCCGCCCCACCGGCGACGCCTGCCTCGGCGACCTTCTTGACGGCCTTCAGACCCGCATCGTCCATGGTGCCGAACGGCGTGTATTGGGGCGGCAGTTTGGTGTCCTTGTAGACCAGGAAGAACTGGCTGCCACCGGTCCCCGGCTGGCCGGTGTTCGCCATCGCGACGGTGCCCGCCTTGTACGTCACCGCGCCGTCGGCGCCCGCCTTGCCCAGCGCGGTCAGATTCTCGTCCGGGATGGTGTAGCCGGGGCCGCCCGTCCCGTCACCCTTCGGGTCACCGCACTGCAGCACGAAAATTCCCTCCGTGGTCAGGCGGTGACACTTCGTGTCGTCGAAGTACCCCTTGTCCGCGAGGGCCTTGAACGAATTCGTCGTGTGCGGGGTCTTCGCCGCGTCCATCGCGATGCCGATGTCACCCTGGCTCGTCTTGAACGACAGCGAGTACTTCGCCTTCTTGTCGATCTTCATCGCCGGCTCGGGGCTACTGCTCTCCTTCGCCGAGGGCGATGCCGACGGGCTGGCGCTCGCGGCCGCGTCCGCCGAGGTCTTCGAGTCGTCGTCGCCGAGTGAGAGATACGCGCCCACACCGATGACCGCCACCACGGCCACCGACGAAGCGATGATCGCCGTGAGACGCCTGGTCCTCCGGCGCGCTTCCTCCCGGCGCTGCTGCTGCCGCTCGAACTTCTCCCGGGCGAGCTGCCGCCGCCGCTGATCGCTGCTGACCACCGGATGGTCTCCTTGTACGTCGTCTGATCGGTCCTGGAATGCCCGTACGGTATATGGGTTAGCTGTGGAATGAGGAGCGCCGGTAGTCTCTGATCTGCCGCATTCCCCTCCGCAGCCCTCCTCGTCGGACGAACACTAAGGACGAACGTGCTCATTGCCGGGTTCCCCGCCGGGGCCTGGGGGACCAATTGCTATCTGGTCGCCCCCGCCGCCGGTGAGGAGTGCGTGATCATCGACCCGGGCCACCAGGCCGCCCAGGGCGTCGAGGACGCACTGAAGAAGCATCGGCTCAAGCCCGTCGCCGTCATTCTCACTCACGGCCACATCGACCATGTCGCCTCGGTCGTCCCCGTGTGCGGCGCCCATGACGTCCCCGCCTGGATCCACCCCGAGGACCGCTTCATGATGAGCGACCCCGAGAAGGGGCTGGGACGCTCCATCGGGATGCCGCTGATGGGCGAGCTGACCGTGGGAGAGCCGGACGACGTCAAGGAGCTGACCGACGGCGCCCGCCTGGAACTGGCGGGCCTGGAGTTCGGCGTCGCGCACGCGCCCGGCCATACCAAGGGGTCGGTGACGTATCGGATGCCCGAGGCCGCGGATGTGCCGCAGGTCCTCTTCTCGGGCGATCTGCTCTTCGCCGGCTCCGTCGGACGCACCGACCTGCCCGGTGGCGACCAGGCCGAGCTGATCGAGTCGCTGGCCCGTGTGTGCCTGCCGCTCGACGACTCGACCGTGGTGCTGTCCGGCCACGGCCCCCAGACGACCATCGGCCGCGAGCGCGCCTCCAATCCGTACATGAACGGTCTGGCAGCGCCCCGCCGAGGAATGTGACGAGAGAGAACAACCGTGAGCACCTTCCAGGCCCCCAAGGGCACGTACGACCTGATCCCGCCCGACTCGGCGAAGTACCTCGCGGTGCGTGCGGCGATCTCCGCACCCCTGAAGAACTCCGGGTACGGCTACATCGAGACGCCCGGTTTCGAGGATGTCGCCCTCTTCGCGCGAGGGGTCGGCGAGTCCACCGACATCGTCTCGAAGGAGATGTACGCCTTCGAGACCAAGGGCGGCGACAAGCTCGCGCTGCGCCCCGAGGGCACCGCGTCCGTGCTGCGCGCGGCGCTGGAGGCCAATCTCCACAAGGCGGGCAACCTCCCCGTCAAGCTCTGGTACTCCGGTTCGTACTACCGCTACGAGCGTCCGCAGAAGGGCCGTTACCGCCACTTCTCGCAGGTCGGCGCCGAGGCCATCGGCACCGAGGACCCGGCGCTGGACGCCGAGCTGATCATCCTCGCCGACCAGGCCTACCGTTCGCTGGGCCTGCGCGAGTTCCGCATCCTGCTGAACTCGCTGGGCGACAAGGAGTGCCGTCCCGTCTACCGCGAGGCGCTCCAGACGTTCCTGCGCGACCTCGATCTCGACGAGGAGACCCGGCGTCGCATCGAGATCAACCCGCTGCGGGTGCTCGACGACAAGCGGCCCGCCGTCCAGAAGCAGCTGACCGGTGCCCCGATGCTGCGCGACTTCCTCTGCGACGCCTGCAAGGCGTACCACGAGGAGGTCCGTGATCTGCTGACGGCGGCCGGCGTGGTCTACGAGGACGACGAGAAGCTGGTCCGCGGCCTCGACTACTACACCCGCACCACCTTCGAGTTCGTCCACGACGGACTGGGCTCCCAGTCCGCGGTGGGCGGCGGCGGCCGCTACGACGGCCTCTCCGAGATGATCGGCGGCCCCGCGCTGCCGTCCGTCGGCTGGGCGCTGGGTGTGGACCGCACGGTGCTCGCTCTGGAGGCGGAGGGCATCGAGCCGGAGATCCCCGCCACCACGAGCGTCTACGCGGTGCCGCTCGGCGACGAGGCGAGGCGGGTGCTCTTCGGTCTGGTCACCGAACTGCGCAAGGCCGGTGTCGCCACGGACTTCGCGTTCGGGGGCCGCGGGCTCAAGGGCGCGATGAAGAGCGCCAACCGCTCCGGCGCCCGCTACACCGTCGTCGCCGGTGAGCGGGACCTCGCCGAGGGCAACGTCCAGCTCAAGGACATGGAGTCGGGCGACCAGGAGCCGGTCGCGCTCGACACGCTCGTCGCCACGGTGCGGGCCAAGCTGGCCTGACCTCCCCCATGCGCCGACCGCTGTGCCCGCCCGGCCGCGTCCGGGCGGGCACAGCGCGTCCCACGGTGTCCTCGTCAACTCCGGGTGCCCACATTCACCTTGTGGGGAGACTCCGATACGGAGCCGTCGTCCGGCGTCCGGCGACGGTGTGCTCCACCCGGCACCCTCCGGCCGGGGATGCCGGACACCTCGCCGCGCAGGATGCCCAGGTCGCGGCCGTTCACGGCGGTCAGGGCGCCCGGAGCGCTCGCTCGGCCCCCGGTCCTCCACGGCGTGGCCGGCCGGGCGCGGGTGTACTCGTGGACCTCCGGGCGCAGGGCCGTCCTCGCGCACTTTTATGCCGATCGAACGGCTGGCCACAGCGGCGGTGCGGCACAATGACCGTGCCCGGCCGGCTACTCAGTGATGGAACGGCGATATGACGATGGCAGCGGTAGACCACCCCTCCTCCCGACAGGACGAGGACGACGGCGCGAAGACCTATGGCGGCAGCCGTGCGCTCGCCCTGCTGCTGGTTATCACCGGCGCGGCCGGCCTGCTCGCCGCCTGGGTGATCACGATCGACAAGTTCAAGCTGCTCGAGGACCCGAGCTTCACCCCGGGCTGCAGCCTGAACCCGGTGGTCGCGTGCGGCAACATCATGAAGAGCGAACAGGCCTCCGCCTTCGGCTTCCCCAACCCGATGCTCGGCATCGGCACCTACTCGGTGGTCATCGGCATCGGCATGGCGCTCCTCGCCGGTGCCCGCTTCCGCGCCTGGTACTGGCTGGGCCTCAACGCGGGCACGCTGTTCGGCGTCGGCTTCTGCACCTGGCTGCAGTACCAGTCGCTGTACAACATCAACTCGCTCTGCCTGTGGTGCTGCCTGGCCTGGGTCGCCACGATCTTCATGTTCTGCTACGTCACCACGCACAACATCAAGCACGGCATCCTGCCCGCCCCCGCCTGGCTGCGGAACACCCTCACCGAGTTCCACTGGGTGCCGCCGGTCCTCTGGATCGGGATCATCGGCATGCTGATCCTGACCCGCTGGTGGGACTTCTGGACCAGCTGACGCGGCCGCCGGTCCTGTCAGTGGGGTGACATAGGCTTCACAGCGTGGAGCCCGACCTATTTACCGCAGCCGCAGAAGACCGCCAGGAGAAGGACCCGTCCAGCAGCCCCCTCGCTGTCCGGATGCGTCCTCGTACGCTGGACGAGGTCGTCGGCCAGCAGCATCTGCTCAAGCCGGGCTCGCCGCTGCGCCGACTCGTCGGTGAGGCCGGCGGTGGCCCAGCAGGCCCCTCGTCGGTGATCCTCTGGGGACCGCCCGGCACGGGCAAGACAACCCTGGCGTACGTGGTCAGCAAGGCGACCAACAAGCGCTTCGTCGAGCTCTCCGCGATCACCGCCGGCGTCAAGGAGGTCCGGGCCGTCATCGAGGGCGCGCGCCGCGCCACCGGCGGCTTCGGTAAGGAGACCGTCCTCTTCCTCGACGAGATCCACCGCTTCTCCAAGGCCCAGCAGGACTCGCTGCTCCCCGCCGTGGAGAACCGCTGGGTCACGCTCATCGCGGCCACCACGGAGAATCCGTACTTCTCGATCATCTCCCCGCTGCTGTCGCGCTCCCTGCTGCTCACCCTGGAGCCGCTGACCGACGAGGACCTGCGCTCGCTCCTGCGCCGGGCCATGACCGACGAGCGGGGGCTGGGCGGTGCGGTCACCCTGCCCGAGGACGCCGAGGCGCATCTGATGCGCATCGCGGGCGGCGACGCCCGGCGTGCGCTGACCGCACTGGAGGCGGCGGCCGGCGCGGCCCTCGCCAAGCGCGACGCGGAGATCACTCTCACGACGCTCGAGGAGACCGTCGACCGCGCAGCCGTGAAGTACGACCGCGACGGCGACCAGCACTACGACGTGGCGAGCGCGCTGATCAAGTCGATCCGCGGCTCCGACGTGGACGCGGCACTGCACTATCTGGCCCGGATGATCGAGGCGGGGGAGGACCCGCGCTTCATCGCCCGGCGGCTGATGATCTCCGCCAGTGAGGACATCGGGCTCGCCGATCCGACGGCGCTGCCCACAGCGGTCGCGGCGGCCCAGGCCGTCGCCATGATCGGTTTCCCCGAGGCTGCGCTCACCCTCAGCCATGCCACGATCGCGCTGGCGCTCGCCCCCAAGTCGAACGCGGCGACACTGGCCATCTCCGCCGCTCAGGAGGACGTGCGCCGGGGCCTTGCCGGCCCGGTCCCGGCCCATCTGCGCGACGGCCACTACAAGGGCGCCGCCAAGCTGGGCCACGCCCAGGGCTACGTCTACCCGCATGATGTGCCCGGCGGCATCGCCGCCCAGGAGTACGCCCCGGAAGCCGTCCGCGGCAAGCGCTACTACGAGCCCACGCGGTACGGCGCGGAGGCGCGCTACGCCGATGTGGCGGACCGGGTGCGTGAGCGGCTCGGGCGTGGGGAGCAGGGCGGTCCGGCGTCTTCGTGACGGCCGCAGTTCAGCAGGCCGCGGCTTCGAAGAGGGTGTGCATCGCGCGGCGCAGCTCGGTGACGTCGCGTACGGGGTCGGGAAATTCGAACCGGGCGTCGAAGCGGGCATCCCCGTCCTCGACGAACCGCACCCGGAGGCCGAAGCGGTCGAGAGCGACCGGGACGGCCCCGAGCCGGTGCTCCGCGCAGCCGCACTCGGCCCGGTCGCCGAGCAGCGCGGAGAGCGTGGCCATCTGCTCGCTGTGCGCGGCGTGCAGATGCTGGAGCAGCTCGGCCTCGTGGCCGACCAGCGGATCGGCGACGGCGTCCCGGAACGCCTCCGGCTCCACCTCCTCGAATCCCCACAGATCGTCGACGGACGCTTCCCCTGTCTCCAGACGGAGCATCATGCGGCCGGGCTGCGCGAGCCCCGGCACGGCGGTGAGCCAGCCGGCGATCCGGACGCGGCCGCGGATCCGGTGCGGGACGGAGACCGGGGCGACATCGGTGATCTCCAGCACAGCGGTCAGCTCGTCGGCCTGCGCGCGCGTCGCGGCCCGTACGACCGGGGAATCCGTGGGGAAACCGAGGAACAGATCGCCCTCGGGACCGATGCTCCTGCTGTCGGGCATCAGCTGGTCCGGGTGGATCACCGACAGCCCGGGTACGAGCAGCACCGCGGAGCAGGTACTCTGTACGAGAGTTCGTGTGCGCTCGGCTGCTGACGGCATCCGAGTGTTTTCAAGCCCGCTGGGACGCGGCTGACCACGATCAGATCGGCCTTCCGTCGTAGCAGCACCTTCTGGTGTGCTGCCGCTGTCTGTGCTGTCCGTGACGTGTGTGGTGTTCCCAGGGCGAGACATGCGATCTCCTTGAGTAAGGTAAGCCTAACCTAACCTACAACGGAGGTCTGGAGAACGTGCCTAACCAGTCGCGTCCCAAGGTCAAGAAGTCGCGTGCCCTCGGCATCGCCCTGACGCCGAAGGCTGTCAAGTACTTCGAAGCCCGCCCCTACCCGCCGGGCGAGCACGGCCGTGGCCGCAAGCAGAACTCGGACTACAAGGTCCGTCTGCTCGAGAAGCAGCGTCTGCGTGCGCAGTACGACATCAGCGAGCGCCAGATGGCGCGCGCCTACGACCGCGCCCGTAAGGCCGAGGGCAAGACCGGCGAGGCGCTGGTCATCGAGCTCGAGCGCCGTCTCGACGCCCTGGTCCTGCGGTCGGGTATCGCCAAGACCATCTACCAGGCCCGTCAGATGGTCGTCCACGGCCACATCGAGGTCAACGGTGGCAAGGTCGACAAGCCGTCCTTCCGCGTGCGCCCCGACGACGTCGTGATGGTCCGCGAGCGCAGCCGCTCCAAGGTCCCCTTCCAGGTGGCCCGCGAGGGTGGTTACGACACCGACGGTGAGACCCCGCGCTACCTCCAGGTGAACCTGAAGGCTCTGGCCTTCCGCCTGGACCGTGACCCGAACCGCAAGGAAATTCCGGTCATCTGCGACGAGCAGCTCGTCGTCGAGTACTACGCCCGCTGATCCAGGCGTAGCTCTCAACCGAGCTCGGGCCCGCCCCTCCCTGTTGTACGGGAGGCGGCGGGCCTTCGCGTTTCCCCGGCCGCTCCGGCACCGGGTGTTCCCTTCGGGACCGTGCCCCTCCCCGCCCCGAGCGCCCGTGCCACCGCCGCCTCGGTGTCCAGCCGGCGGCCCGAGCGCCGTTCCGCCTCGTACCGCTCGTCGCCGAGTTCCGCCCGTGCCCGCTCCTCGCACTCGGCCCGGGGCCGGCCGTAGTGGACGGAGCCGAACAGCGGCAGGCCCACCGACGGCCAGATCCGGTCCGCCGCACCGTGGAGCAGCGCAGCCTCCACCGCGTCGCCCTCGGTCACAGTGATGAGGGCCAGCAGCTCCAGCGAGAGGACCGTGCCGAGCAGATCATGGAAGGTGTGTGCGATGGACAGGGATTCCCCGAGCATCCGGCGCGCCCGTCCGCTCGCCCCTGACCGCAGCGCCGCGAAGCCCAGGACGTACTGCGCGTATGCCAGGGACCACCGCTCGCCGTGGTCCTCGCAGATCTCGCGGACCTCGTCGCAGATCGCCGCGGCCGCGTCCAGGTCCCCGCGGAACGCCACGGCCATGGCCAGCTCGACCTGTGCCATCAGTACATTGCTGTTCAGCTCACCGATGTCCCGGTAACGCCCGAGTGCCTCGCGCAGCAGTTCCTCCGCACGGACCGGGTCGTCCGTGACGATCGCGAGGCAGCCCGTGCGGTGCACGGCGTAGGCCACGGCGGTGGCGTCCCCCGAGTGCTCGGCCTCCTCGCGGCACTCGTGCAGGGCCGACACCGCGCCGACGGGATCCCCCTGCAGTACGGCTACGTACCCGAGCACCCACAGGGCCTTCAGTCGTGAGTGGTCGTAGGGTGACTCCGCCTCCAGGACGTGGTCCAGCCAGTGGCGGCCCTCCGAGAGCCGTCCGCAGCCCACCCAGTAGAACCAGAGCGTGCCCGCCAGGTACTGCGCGAGATGGACCTCCTCCGGGCTCTCCATCGAGCACTCCATCGCGCGGCGGAGGTTGGGCATCTCGCTGTCGATCCGGGCGGCGGCCTCCGACTGCCTCGGGCTGAACCAGTCGAGCTCGCACCAGGTGGCGAGCCCCAGATACCAGTCCCGGTGCCTGCGGCGCAGCCGCTCGGCGTCCCCGGTCGCCCGGAGCCAGTCGGCGCCGTACTCCCGCACGGTGTCCAGCAGCCGGTAGCGGCTGCCGGCCGGCGAGTCCTCGCGCAGGACCACGGACTGCGCCAGCAACTCGTCCAGGACGTCCAGCACGGAGTCCGCCGGGAGGCCGGGTCCGCTGCAGATGTACTCGACGGCCTCCAGGTCGAACTGGCCGGCGAACACCGAGAGCCGCGCCCACAGCAGCCGCTGTTCGGGCGTGCACAGCTCATGGCTCCAGCCGATGGCCGTGCGCAGCGTCTGGTGGCGGGGGAGCGCGCTCGGACTTCCCCCGGTCAGCAGCCGGAAGCGGTCGTCGAGACGGTGCAGCACCTGCTCCATCGACAGGGCCCGCAGGCGCCCCGCGGCGAGCTCCAGAGCCAGCGGGAGGCCGTCGAGCCGGCGGCAGAGCTCCCGAGCGGTGTCCCGGTCGCCGTCCGCCGGCCGGAACCCGGGGCGCACCGCGGCGGCGCGCCGGGTGAAGAGCTCCAGGGCGTCGTCGTCCGTCATCGGCATCAGCGGAAAGGTGAGTTCGCCGTCCACTCTCAGGGGGCACCGGCCGGCCGCGAGCACCTGAAGGTCCGGAGCCCGGCGGAGCAGCTCCCGTACGAGCCCGGCGCAGGCGTCGGCGAGGTGCTCGAAGCCGTCGATCACGAGCAGGAGCCGGCGCTCCGCGCAGTGCTCGACCAGCAGGGTGCGAGGCGGCCTGCTGGTGTGGTCGGTGAGGCCCAGCGCGTCGACCAGCGCGTGTTCGAGCAGCCCGGGATCCTGGACGTCCGACAGCTCGGCGATCCAGACGCCATCGCAGTACCGTTTCTCCATAAGGGCGGCGGCCCTGGTCACGAAACGGGTCTTGCCGACCCCGGCGACCCCGGCGACGGTGACGAGCCTCGACTGCCTCAGGAGCGGCTCGAGTTCGGCCAGTTCGCTGTCGCGTCCCACGAAGGTGTTCAGCTCGGCCGGAAGATTTCCGCGTACGGGGGCGGGCTCCGCGTCGTCGGGCATGGGGCAAGGGCGCTGAGGGCGTCGCATGAAACACGCAGAGTACTGGCACATAAGCTCTCCGTACAATCTCCCCGCGTCCAGGACCCGCGCCGCCGCCCGTAATGCGGTACGGCGTCCGGCGTGCGGCGCGATAGGCTCGGGGGACGACGATCGGCAGTGGTGGCAGCACGCACCTGCCGGGCAGCGACAGGCAGATACCGGCCAGGAGAGGTTCTGGCCGATGCGGGCGACGAGCAGAGAGCGGTGCACTGTGTCCGGTGGAGAGGTGGCCGGCATCCTGGTGGCTGTCTTCTGGGCGATCCTGGTTTCCTTCCTCGCCGTGGTACTGGTGAGACTGGCCCAGACGCTCAGGGCGACCACCGCGCTGGTGGCGGACGTGACCGAGCAGGCTGTTCCGCTGCTCGCCGACGCCTCCGCCACGCTGCGTACCGCACAGACCCAGCTGGACAAGGTCGACGCCATCGCGAGCGACGTCCAGGAGGTCACCTCCAACGCCTCGGCGCTCTCCACCACCGTCGCGTCGACGTTCGGCGGCCCGCTCGTGAAGGTCGCCGCGTTCGGCTACGGGGTGCGGCAGGCGCTCGGCCGTCGTGCCGCCGCGGAGGCGGAGCCGGCCCGCCGGACCTCCCGCCGTACCGTGATTGTCGGCCGTACCGTGCCGTCCGCCCGTGGCAGGAAGCGGAACGGCCGAAGCTCCCGCGGACAGAAGGACTGAACCAGCGATGTTCCGCCGTACGTTCTGGTTCACCGCCGGCGCAGCCGCCGGTGTCTGGGCCACCACCAAGGTCAACCGCAAGATCCGGCAGCTGACCCCCGAGAGCCTCGCGGCGCAGGCCGCCGACAAGGCGCTCGAGGCAGGTCACAAGCTCAAGGACTTCGCCCTCGACGTGCGTGAGGGCATGGTCAGGCGCGAGGCCGAACTGGGCGGTGCGCTCGGCATCGAGGCGCCGGCCGAACCCGAACCCGCCGTCCACCGAACACTTCCCTACAACTCGAACAACCGGAATGAGGACCACTAATGGAGTCGGCTGAAATTCGCCGCCGCTGGCTGAGCTTCTTCGAGGAGCGCGGTCACACCGTCGTGCCTTCGGCGTCGCTCATCGCGGACGACCCGACTCTGCTGCTGGTCCCCGCGGGCATGGTGCCCTTCAAGCCCTACTTCCTCGGCGAGGTCAAGCCGCCCGCCCCGCGCGTCACCAGCGTGCAGAAGTGCGTGCGTACGCCGGACATCGAAGAGGTCGGCAAGACCACCAGGCACGGCACGTTCTTCCAGATGTGCGGCAACTTCTCGTTCGGTGACTACTTCAAGGAAGGCGCCATCCGGTTCGCCTGGGAGGCCCTCACCAACTCCGTTGCCGACGGCGGCTTCGGCCTGGACCCCGACCGTCTGTGGATCACGGTCTACCTGGACGACGACGAGGCCGAGCAGATCTGGCGCGAGAAGATCGGCGTGCCGGCCGAGCGCATCCAGCGCCTGGGCAAGGTGGACAACTTCTGGTCCATGGGCGTCCCCGGTCCCTGCGGCCCGTGCTCCGAGATCAACTACGACCGCGGCCCCGAGTTCGGCGTCGAGGGCGGCCCCGCCGTCAACGACGAGCGCTATGTGGAGATCTGGAACCTGGTCTTCATGCAGTACGAGCGCGGCGCCGGCGACGGCAAGGAGGACTTCCCGATCCTCGGCGACCTCCCGTCGCAGAACATCGACACCGGTCTCGGTCTCGAACGCCTCGCCATGATCCTGCAGGACGTACAGAACATGTACGAGACCGACACCCTGCGCGTCGTCATGGACAAGGCCACCGAGCTCACCGGCGTGCGCTACGGCGCCGAGCAGGGCTCCGACGTCTCCCTCCGCGTCGTCGCCGACCACATCCGTACGTCGGTGATGCTCATCGGCGACGGCGTCACCCCGGGCAACGAGGGCCGTGGCTACGTCCTGCGCCGCATCATGCGCCGTGCCATCCGCAACATGCGCCTCATGGGCGCCACCGGCCCGGTCGTCCGTGAGCTCGTCGACGTCGTCGTCGACACCATGGGGCAGCAGTACCCGGAGCTGATCACCGACCGCAAGCGCATCGAGACCGTCGCCCTCGCCGAGGAAGCCGCCTTCCTCAAGGCCCTCAAGGGCGGCACGAACATCCTCGACACCGCCGTCACCGAGACCAAGGCCTCCGGGAAGACGGTCCTGGCCGGCGACAAGGCGTTCCTGCTCCACGACACCTGGGGCTTCCCGATCGACCTCACGCTGGAGATGGCCGCCGAACAGGGCCTCTCCGTCGACGAGGACGGCTTCCGCCGTCTGATGAAGGAGCAGCGGGAGCGCGCCAAGGCCGACGCCAAGGCCAAGAAGACCGGGCACGCCGACCTGTCCGCCTACCGCGAGGTCGCCGACAACTCCGGCGTCACCGAGTTCACCGGCTACACCAGCAACGAGGGCGAGTCGAAGATCGTCGGCCTGCTCGTCGACGGCGTGCCCTCGCCCGCCGCCACCGAGGGCGACGAGGTCGAGGTCGTCCTCGACCGCACCCCGTTCTACGCCGAGGGCGGCGGCCAGCTCGCCGACCAGGGCCGCATCAGGCTCGACACCGGCGCCGTCATCCAGATCCGCGACGTACAGCAGCCGGTCCCCGGTGTCTCGGTCCACAAGGGCTCGGTCCAGGTCGGCGAGGTGACGGTCGGCGCCTCGGCTTTCGCCGCCATCGACAACACCCGCCGCCGCGCCATCGCCCGCGCCCACAGCGCCACGCACCTGACGCACCAGGCACTGCGCGACGCGCTCGGCCCGACGGCCGCCCAGGCCGGCTCGGAGAACTCGCCCGGCCGTTTCCGCTTCGACTTCGGCTCACCGGCCGCCGTACCCGGCACGGTCCTCACCGACGTCGAGCAGAAGATCAACGAGGTCCTCTCGCGGGAGCTCGACGTCCAGGCCGAGGTCATGTCCATCGACGACGCCAAGAAGCAGGGCGCCATCGCGGAGTTCGGTGAGAAGTACGGCGAGCGGGTCCGGGTCGTCACCATCGGGGACTTCTCCAAGGAGCTGTGCGGCGGCACGCACGTGCACAACACCTCCCAGCTGGGCCTGGTCAAGCTGCTCGGCGAGTCCTCCATCGGTTCGGGCGTACGCCGCATCGAGGCCCTGGTGGGTGTCGACGCGTACAACTTCCTCGCCAAGGAGCACACGGTCGTCGCCCAGCTCCAGGAGCTGCTCAAGGGCCGCCCCGAGGAACTTCCCGAGAAGATCTCCGGCATGCTCGGCAAGCTGAAGGACGCAGAGAAGGAGATCGAGAAGTTCCGCGCGGCGAAGGTCCTCCAGGCCGCCGCCGGGCTGGTGGAGTCGGCCAAGGACGTACGCGGTACCGCCCTCGTCACCGGGCAGGTGCCGGACGGCACCTCGGCCGACGACCTGCGGAAGCTCGTCCTCGACGTGCGCGGCCGCATCCAGGGCGGCCGGCCGGCCGTCGTGGCCCTGTTCACCACGGCCAACGGCCGCCCGCTGACGGTCATCGCCACCAACGAGGCCGCTCGTGAGCGTGGTCTCAAGGCCGGTGACCTGGTCCGTACCGCTGCCAAGACCCTCGGTGGCGGAGGCGGCGGCAAGCCGGACGTCGCCCAGGGCGGCGGCCAGAACCCGGACGCCATCGGCGACGCCGTCGCCGCTGTCGAACGCCTCGTCACCGAGACGGCGTGACGCCCGGTATGTCGCAGATGCGGCGTGGGCGCAGGCTCGCCGTCGACGTCGGTGACGCCCGGATCGGGGTCGCCTCGTGCGACCCCGACGGGATCCTCGCCACACCGGTGGAGACCGTGCCGGGACGCGACGTCCCGGCCGCCCAGCGGCGGCTCGGGCAGATCGTCGCGGAGTACGAGCCGATCGAGGTCGTCGTCGGCCTGCCCCGCTCCCTGGGGGGTGGGGAAGGCCCGGCAGCGGTCAAGGTCCGCGCTTTCGCCCAGGTGTTCGCCCGTGCGATCGCACCGATTCCTGTACGTCTTCTGGACGAGAGGATGACCACAGTGACGGCCACTCAGGGGCTACGCGCTTCGGGCGTGAAGTCCAAGAAGGGCCGGTCTGTCATCGACCAGGCTGCCGCTGTGGTGATCCTTCAGAACGCTCTGGAGTCCGAACGGGCGTCAGGCACCCCACCAGGTGAGGGCGTCGAGGTGGCTGTCTGATCGCGATACGGTAACGTTCCGCGCGATGCGCCGGTGTTCGAACAGACACCGCACAGCAAAGCGAAGAGACGGAGCGTCGTCTCGCGGCTCAAGGGGATCGATGACTGAGTATGGCCGGGGCTCCGGCTCCGAACCGTGGCATCCCGAGGACCCCTTGTACGGGGACCAGGGATGGGGAGGCCGGCAGGCTGCCCACGGCCAGGGCCAGTACGAAGGCCAGCAGCAGCCCTACGCGCAGGACCCTTACGCCCAGCAGGGCTACCCGCAGGATCCGTACGCCCAGCAGCAGCCGCAGCACGACCCGTACGCCCAGCAGCACCAGCAGCCGTACGGCGCGCCGCAGGACCCGTATGCCCAACAGCAGCCGCAGTACGACGGCGGCTGGGACACCGGCCAGCACGCTGCGATGCCGTACGGGGCGCAGCAGCCGCAGTACGACAACGCCGGTTACGGCGACCAGGGCGACTACTACGGCACCCCCGAGGCCTACCCTCCGCCGCAGCCCCCGGGGCATCGCGAGGAGCCCGCGCGGCAGCAGAGCCAGGACTGGGATCCGGAGGTACAGCCGGAGGAGACGCATCCCTTCTTCACCGGCGTGGACGCACCGGACGACCCGCGCGGTTCCCGCGAGGACGACGAATACGACGACGACCCGCGCGAGTCCCGCCGGGGCGGCGGCGAGCGTCGTGGCAAGGGGAAGAAGAAGAGCCGCAACGGCTGCGCCTGCCTGGGCGTCGCCGCGGTCCTCGTCGCCGGTCTCGGCGGGGTGGGCTACGTCGGCTACTCGTACTACCAGAGCCAGTTCGGCGAGGCCCCGGACTACGCGGGCTCCGGCACGGACTCGGTCGAGGTGGAGGTCCCCGAGGGCGCCCTGGGCAACGAGATCGCGAACATCCTGAAGAAGGCGGGTGTCGTGAAATCCGTCGACGCCTTCGTCTCGGCGCAGAACGGGAATCCCAAGGGGGGCTCCCTTCAGGCAGGTGTCTATCTCCTGAAGAAGGAGATGTCCGCCGACAGTGCCATCGAACTGATGCTGAACCCGAAGAGCCAGAACGCACTGGTCATTCCTGAGGGCACGAGCACCCTCGGTATCTATGCGGCGATCGACAAAAGGCTCGAGCTGAAGGCCGGCACCACGGCCAAGGTCGCGAAGACGAAGGCCGAGAGCCTCGGACTGCCTGAATGGGCAGATGACGATCCCAAGATCAAGGACCCGCTGGAAGGTTTCCTGTTCCCGGCCGCATACGCGGTTCCCAAGGATTCGAAGCCCGAAGACGCCCTCAAGAAGATGGTCACCCGGGCCAACAAGGAATACGGGAAACTCGATCTCGAGCAGAACGCGAAAAAGCTGAACCTGGACTCGCCGCTCGACGTCATCACCGTAGCGAGCCTCGTCCAGAAAGAGGGCAAGTACAAGCACGATTTCGACAAGGTCGCGAGGGTCGTGTACAACCGGCTCGAGCCGGCAAACCTCGAAACAGTCGGCAGGCTTGAATTCGACTCGACGGTCAATTACATCCGGGACGAGAGCACGCTGGACGTGGGGGCCGTCGACGACCTCCGGAAAATCGACGATCCGTACAACACGTACAGCATCAGGGGGCTCCCGCTCGGCCCGATCACCAATCCGGGCGCGGATGCGCTGCAATCGGCGATCAGTCCCGCGTCCGGCCCCTGGTACTACTTCGTGTCCGTCAGCGCGGACAAGACGCTGTTCGCCGTGACGAACGAGGAACACGAGCGGAACCGCAGGAAGTACCAAGAGAGCAAGGCGGACCAGTGAGTTCAACCCGCCGGGCGGCCGTCCTCGGCTCGCCCATCGCCCACTCCCTCTCGCCCGTCCTGCACCGCGCCGCGTACGCGGCGCTCGGCCTGGAGAACTGGTCGTACGAGCGCTTCGACGTCGACGAGGCCGCGCTCCCCGCCTTCGTCGAAGGGCTGGATCCGTCCTGGGCGGGGCTCTCCCTGACCATGCCGCTCAAGCGGGCGGTCATCCCGCTGCTGGACGGGATCAGTGACACGGCGGCGTCGGTCGAGACCGTCAACACCGTCGTCCTCACCGAGGACGGCCGCCGGATCGGCGACAACACGGACATCCCCGGCATGGCCGCCGCCCTGCACGAACGCGGGGTCGAGAAGGTCGAATCCGCCGCCGTCCTGGGCGCCGGAGCCACGGCGTCCTCGGCGCTCGCCGCCCTCTCCGCGATCTGTACGGGCCCGGTCACCGCCTACGTACGCAGCGCGGCACGGGCCGACGAGATGCGCGGCTGGGGCGAGCGCCTCGGTCTCGACGTCAGGATCTCGGACTGGGCCACGGCCGGTGAGGCCCTGCACGCACCCCTGGTGATCGCCACCACGCCGGCCGGCACCACGGACGCCCTGGCGGACGCCGTCCCGGCCGCACCCGGGACCCTGTTCGACGTCCTGTACGAGCCATGGCCGACGGCCCTCGCCTCCCGCTGGTCCTTCGCCGGGGGGACGGTCGTCGGCGGCCTCGACCTGCTCGTCCATCAGGCGGTTCTGCAGGTCGAGCTGATGACCGGGCGGAGCCCCGGCCCGCTCGGCGCCATGCGGACCGCGGGCGAGCGGGCTCTCGCGGCGCGGGAACGCCCGTAGGGCCGGTCCGGAAAGGGCCGTGAAACGTCCGTCTGCTGGACCTGCGGCAGGCCCGCCCTCCTGATCGTGGGAGGATCGGGGGCGGCGGGCCAGGGCCGCGCACCCGGTCGCGCCGTTGCAGTTACAGGCGCGATCATGAGGAGCACCGTTGAGCAGGTTGCGCTGGCTGACCGCCGGAGAGTCGCACGGCCCCGCACTGGTGGCGACGCTGGAGGGTCTTCCCGCCGGTATCCCCGTCACCACGGAGATGGTGGCGGACGCGCTCGCCAGGCGACGGCTCGGATACGGGCGCGGCGCCCGGATGAAGTTCGAGAAGGACGAGGTCACCTTCCTCGGCGGAGTCCGGCACGGCCTGACCATGGGCTCGCCCGTCGCCGTCATGGTGGGCAACACCGAGTGGCCCAAGTGGGAGCAGGTCATGTCGGCCGACCCGGTCGACCCCGAGGTGCTGGCAGCCCAGGCCCGTAACGCCCCCCTGACCCGCCCCAGGCCCGGTCACGCCGACCTGGCCGGGATGCAGAAGTACGGTTTCGACGAGGCCCGGCCGGTCCTGGAGCGCGCGAGCGCCCGGGAGACCGCGGCGCGTGTCGCCCTCGGCGCCGTCGCCCGCTCCTACCTCAAGGAGACCGCGGGCATCGAGATCGTCTCGCACGTCGTCGAGCTGGCCGCGGCCAAGGCGCCCTACGGTGTCTACCCCAAGCCCTCCGACGTGGAGCGGCTCGACGCCGACCCCGTGCGCTGCCTCGACGCCGACGCGTCGAAGGAGATGGTCGCTGAGATCGACCAGGCCCACAAGGACGGCGACACCCTCGGTGGAGTCGTCGAGGTGCTCGCCTACGGCGTCCCCGTCGGCCTCGGCTCGCACGTCCACTGGGACCGCAGGCTCGACGCCCGCCTCGCCGCCGCACTGATGGGCATCCAGGCCATCAAGGGTGTCGAGGTCGGCGACGGCTTCGACCTCGCCCGGGTGCCAGGCTCCAAGGCGCACGACGAGATCGTGGCCACCGCCGACGGGATCAGGCGCACCTCCGGCCGCTCCGGCGGCACCGAGGGCGGGCTGACCACCGGTGAGCTGCTGCGGGTCCGCGCCGCGATGAAGCCCATCGCCACCGTGCCCCGCGCGCTCGCCACGATCGACGTCGTCACCGGCGAGGCGACGAAGGCACACCACCAGCGTTCCGACGTGTGCGCCGTTCCGGCCGCCGGGATCGTCGCCGAGGCGATGGTCGCCCTGGTGCTGGCCGACGCGGTGGCGGAGAAGTTCGGCGGCGACAGCGTCGCCGAGACCCACCGCAACGTGCAGTCGTTCCTCTCCCACCTCCAGATCCGGTGAGCGGCCCGCTGATCGTCCTCGTCGGCCCGATGGGTGTCGGCAAGTCCACGGTGGGTGAACTGCTCGCCGAACGGCTGGGCAGCGCCTACCGCGACACGGACGCCGACGTCGTGGCCACGGCGGGCAAGGCGATCCCGGAGATCTTCTTCGACGAGGGGGAGGAGCGTTTCCGGGCTCTGGAACGGGAGGCGGTGCGCGACGCGATCGACGGTCACACCGGTGTCCTCGCGCTCGGCGGCGGCGCCGTGCTCGACGCGGAGACCCGCGTCCTGCTCGCGGGCCGGCCGGTCGTCTATCTCTCCATGGACGTGGACGAGGCCGTCCGGAGGGTCGGGCTGAACACGGCCCGCCCCCTCCTCGCCGTCAACCCGCGACGGCAGTGGCGCGAGCTGATGGACGCCAGGCGCCCTCTCTACGAAGAGGTGGCCGCCGTCACCGTCGCCACCGACGAACGCGCTCCCGAAGAGGTCGCCCAGGCGATCCTCGACGCACTGGAACTGCCGGAGCGTACAGACGGGCCCGTACCGTCCGACCAGGAGAAGACACGCATGACCGAGCAGGGCACCACGCGCATCCAGATCGCCGGCACGGCAGGCACCGACCCGTACGAGGTGCTCGTCGGCCGCCAGCTCCTCGGTGAGCTGCCGAACCTCATCGGCGACCGTGCCAAGCGGGTCGCCGTCCTGCACCCCGAGGCGCTCGCCGGGACCGGCGAGGCGGTCCGTGAGGATCTCGCCTCCCAGGGCTACGAGGCCATCGCGATCCAGCTGCCGAACGCGGAGGAGGCCAAGACCGTCGAGGTCGCCGCCTACTGCTGGAAGGCGCTGGGCCAGACCGGCTTCACCCGCACCGACGTGATCGTCGGCGTCGGCGGCGGCGCCACCACCGACGTCGCGGGCTTCGTCGCGGCGTCCTGGCTGCGCGGGGTCCGCTGGATCGCCGTACCGACCACCGTGCTCGCCATGGTCGACGCCGCGGTCGGCGGCAAGACCGGCATCAACACCGCCGAGGGCAAGAACCTCGTGGGCGCCTTCCACCCGCCGGCCGGCGTGCTCTGCGACCTCGCCGCGCTCGACTCGCTGGCGGTCAACGACTACGTCTCCGGCATGGCCGAGATCATCAAGGCCGGCTTCATCGCCGACCCCGTGATCCTCGACCTCGTCGAGGCGGACCCCCAGGGCGCCCGTACGCCCGCGGGACCGCACACCGCGGAGCTGATCGAGCGCTCCATCCGGGTCAAGGCCGAGGTCGTCTCCAGCGACCTCAAGGAGTCCGGCCTGAGGGAGATCCTCAACTACGGGCACACCCTGGCCCACGCCATCGAGAAGAACGAGCGCTACAAGTGGCGCCACGGGGCGGCCGTCTCGGTCGGCATGGTCTTCGCGGCTGAGCTGGGCCGGCTGGCCGGACGCCTCGACGACGCCACCGCCGACCGGCACCGCGCCGTCCTGGAGTCCGTCGGGCTGCCGCTCACCTACCGGGGTGACCAGTGGCCCAAGCTCCTGGAGAACATGAAGGTCGACAAGAAGTCGCGGGGCGACCTGCTGCGCTTCATCGTCCTGGACGGCATCGGCAAGCCCACCGTGCTGGAGGGCCCCGACCCGGCCGTCCTGCTCGCCGCCTTCGGGGAGGTCTCCGCATGACGACCCGCAGGGTCCTCGTGCTCAACGGCCCGAACCTCGGGCGTCTCGGCTCCCGTGAGCCCGATGTGTACGGGGCCACGTCATACGCCGGCCTGGTCGACACCTGCCGGGTCCTCGGCAAGGAACTCGGCTTCGATGTCGACGTCCGTGAGACCAACGACGAGGGCGAGCTGATCCGCTGGCTCCACGAGGCGGCGGACGGTTCGATTCCGGTCGTCCTCAACCCGGGTGCCTTCACACACTATTCGTACGGAATGCGCGATGCGGCGGCCCAGCGCACCGCCCCGCTGATCGAGGTGCACATCTCGAATCCGTACGCGCGAGAGGAGTTCCGCCACACCTCGGTGGTCGCCCCGGTGGCCACCGGGACCGTGGCGGGCTTCGGGATCGGCTCCTACCGGCTCGCCCTGCGGGCCCTGGCCGACGAACTGACGGACTGACACCGGGCACTTCGTGCCTCCCCCGCCCGTTCACCGAGTGGCGGCCGGGGGAGGTACGGTTGCCGTCGACCAGCGCCAGTTGCCTGTACGAGACGGAGTGGCACCGGATGCAGCACGCAGTGGGGGCTCCGCTGCCGCCGCCCCAGGGTCCCGGGACCGGGCCGTGGACGCACCAGGCCCAGCAATCGGGCCACCCCGGCCAGGCTGGGCCGCCTCCGCCTCCCATGGCGGCCGGGCCTCAGCCGCAGCCGCCCGGGCCCCAGCACGCCCCTGTCCCTCCCTCCAGGGAGACCACCGGGCACATGCAGCTGCCGCCCGGCGGTCCCGTCCCGCTGCCCGCGCCGCCCGCGGAGGCGGGCACCGGTGCCGCGACCCTGGCCGTGCTGCTGATCGGCCCCGCGGGAGCGGGAAAGACCACGGTCGCCAAGCTCTGGGCGGGCCGCCGCCGGGTGCCCACCGCGCATGTGTCGCTGGACGACGTCCGCGAATGGGTCTGCTCCGGCTTCGCCGACCCGCAGGCCGGATGGAACGACCAGTCCGAGGCCCAGTACCGCCTGGCCCGGCGCACCTGCGGTTTCGCCGCCCGTAATTTCCTGGCCAACGGCATCTCCTGCATCCTCGACGACGCGGTCTTCCCCGACCGGCCCGTCGTCGGCCTCGGCGGCTGGAAGCGTCACGTGGGTCCGGGCCTGCTGCCCGTGGTCCTCCTGCCCGGCCTGGAGGTCGTCCTTGAGCGCAACGCGGCACGCAGCGGGAACCGCCGGCTCTCCGACGAGGAGGTCGCCCGGATCCATGGCCGCATGGCCGGCTGGTACGGCTCCGGTCTGCCGATCATCGACAACTCCACCTATGACGTCGAGACGACCGCGCGGGTCCTCGACGACGTCCTGGCGCGCTCCATAGCCAGCCCGCCGGCCTGGTAGCGACCGTGCGGCGCCCGGTCGGGTGCGCAGACCGGGCGGGGCCGGGCCACCGCTCCTAGGCTCGGAAACATGTCAGAGGTGTACGCCGTCCGACGCGGGCTGATGCGTGACCGGTACGCCGCCGCCGGTTCCGCGGCCGCCCTGGTCTCCCGCCCCGCCAACGTCCGCTACCTGGCGGGCGGAGCCCCTCCGGGCGCCGTGCTGCTGCTCGGCCCCGGAGAGGATGTCCTGCTCTGCCCCCGCGCGCCGACCGGCGACCCCGCCCACGGGCGCCCCGACGAGGGGCTGCGACTGACCGTCCTGCCCGAGGCCGACGGCGACCCGGTCGTCGCGGCGGCCGAACTCGCGGGAGGCCTGCGCGCCGACTCCCTGTCGGTCGAGGAACACGACCTGACGGTCTCCCGCCACCGCGCCATGGGCTCCGTCGCCCCGCAGCTGCGCCTGTGCGACCTCGGCAGCACGGTGGAGCAGCTGCGCCTCGTGAAGGACGAGGAGGAGATCGCCTGTCTGCGGATCGCGGCGGAGATCACCGACCAGGCGCTCGGCGAACTGCTCGAATCGATCCTGGTGGGGCGCACCGAACGCCACCTCGCCCTGGAACTGGAGCGCCGGCTGGTGGACCACGGCGCCGACGGCCCGGCCTTCGCCACCTCGGTGGGGACGGGCCCGCACTCCGGGCAGGGCCGCCACCGGCCCACCGACCGCAGGGTCGAGGAAGGTGATTTCCTTTCGGTCTGCCTGGGAGCGAACTACCGCGGGTACCGCTGCGAGATCGGCCGGACCTTCGTCATCGGGACGAGCCCCGCGGACTGGCAGATCGAGCTCTACGACCTTGTTTTCGCCGCTCAGAGGGCTGCACGGGAGGCTCTCATCCCCGGGGCCGCCTACCGCGACGTGGACCACGCGGCCCGCCATCTCCTGGACTCCGCGGGTCACTCGGACTGCCTCCAGCCCAGCACCGGGCACGGGGTCGGGCTCGAAATCGACGAGGACCCGCAGTTGGCACCGACAGCCATGGGTAAACTGGACGCTTGTGTGCCGGTCACCGTCGAACCGGGGGTCCACCTCCCGGGCCGGGGCGGTGTCCGGATCGATGACACGCTCGTCGTGCGCCCTGAGGCGGACGGCGGACCCGAGCTACTCACCATTACGACCAAGGAGCTGCTCGCGCTCTAGGAGAACTCCTCGCGGAGGACTCCGGGCGCGCATCCTTTGTCGTCCACCAGCTTCAGTCCAGGAGATTCCGCAACCGTGGCTTCCACGAACGACCTCAAGAACGGCCTGGTGCTCAAGCTCGACGGAGGCCAGCTCTGGTCCGTCGTCGAGTTCCAGCACGTCAAGCCCGGCAAGGGCCCCGCCTTCGTGCGCACCAAGCTCAAGAACGTGCTCTCCGGCAAGGTCGTCGACAAGACGTTCAACGCCGGCGTGAAGGTCGAGACGGCCACCATCGACCGCCGTGACATGCAGTTCTCGTACATGGACGGCGAGTACTTCGTCTTCATGGACATGGACACGTACGACCAGCTGATGGTCGACCGCAAGGCTGTCGGCGACGCCGCCAACTTCCTGATCGAGGGCTTCACCGCCTCCGTCGCCCAGCACGAGGGCGAGGTGCTCTACGTCGAGCTGCCCGCCGCGGTCGAGCTGACCATCCAGCACACCGACCCGGGCGTCCAGGGCGACCGCTCCACCGGCGGTTCCAAGCCCGCGACCCTGGAGACCGGTTACGAGATCGGTGTCCCGCTCTTCATCACCACCGGCGAGAAGATCAAGGTCGACACCCGTACGGGCGACTACCTCGGCCGGGTGAACAGCTAACCGTGGCTGCCCGGAACAAGGCCCGCAAGCGCGCCTTCCAGATCCTCTTCGAGGCCGACCAGCGCGGTGAGTCCGTGCAGACGGTCCTCGCGGACTGGGTACGGCTCTCGCGGACCGACGACCGTCAGCCGCCGGTCGGTGAATTCACGATGGAGCTGGTCGAGGGGTACGCGCAGTACGCGGACCGGATCGACGACCTCATCGTGACCTATGCCGTGGACTGGGAGATCGACCGCATGCCGGTCGTCGACCGGAGCATCCTGCGGCTCGGAGCGTACGAGCTGATCTGGATGGACTCGACCCCGGACGCCGTGGTGATCGACGAGGCGGTTCAGCTCGCCAAGGAGTTCTCCACGGATGATTCCCCGACCTTCGTGAACGGCCTGCTGGCCCGGTTCAAGGACCTCAAGCCGAATCTCCGCCGGGAGCAGTAGCCCCCGACGGCGAGGAGCCGGAAGAAGGGCCCACGGTCGCACGCGACCGTGGGCCCTTCGGCGTGCCGGCCGGTCCGGGGCGGACGGCGGGGGCAAGAGAAAGCGCCGGGCCGGCGGGGTCCTCGTGACCCCGCCGGCCCGGCGGCGCGTCTTCTCGGTGGAGCTGGTGGTCAGCCCTCGTCGTGGGCCACGGCGCGACGCGCGTCGGCGTCCAGCACGCCCCAGCTGATCAGCTGCTCCGTGAGCACGGACGGCGACTGGTCGTAGATCACGGCCAGGGTGCGCAGGTCGTCCTGGCGGATGGACAGCACCTTGCCGTTGTAGTCGCCGCGCTGGCTCTGGATCGTCGCCGCGTAACGCTGCAGCGGTCCGGCCTTCTCCGGCGGCACATGGGCGAGGCGCTCAAGGTCGAGGACGAGCTTCGGCGGCGGCTCGGCGGCACCGCCGGGGGTCGTGCCGGGCAGGAGCTCCTGCACCGGGACGCCGTAGAAGTCGGCCAGCTCGGCAAGGCGCTGAACGGTCACGGCGCGGTCGCCGCGCTCGTAGGAACCGACCACGACGGCCTTCCAGCGGCCCTGCGACTTCTCCTCCACGCCGTGGAGGGAGAGGCCCTGCTGGGTGCGGATGGCGCGGAGCTTGGCCCCGAGCTGCTTTGCGTATTCGCTGGACATAAGGCTCCCCGGACGCTGGAACATTCTGCGGCTGGGCCGCGTGGCTGGTAACTCACTGTGAGGTTACGCAGCGTTACTTGGCTGCGTCAAGCCGAAAGGTCCGGACTGCGGCCTCCCGGGGGCGGGGCCAGGGCCTCGCACAAGCCCTGGTAACGTGGATGACGCAATTTCGACGTCCTTTAACGTCCGTCCAGTGAGGCGGAGAAGGAGGTCCGTTTCTTATGGACGCACAGCATGACCAGACCGGCAATGCGGCACGCCCCGTTCTCGAGGCTCCCGACATCGCCCGGGTACTGACCCGAATCGCCCACGAGATCGTCGAACGCGCCAAGGGTGCCGACGACGTGGTGCTGCTCGGCATCCCGACACGCGGGGTCTTCCTCGCCCGTCGGCTCGCCGGAAAGCTCGAAGAGATCACCGGCCTGAAGACGCCGGTCGGGTCACTCGACATCACGATGTACCGCGACGATCTGCGGATGCGCCCCGCGCGCGCCCTGGCACGCACCGAGATCCCCGGTGAGGGCATCGAGGGCCGTCTCGTCGTGCTGGTGGACGACGTGCTCTTCTCCGGCCGCACGATCCGCGCCGCACTCGACGCGCTCGGCGACATCGGCCGGCCCCGCGCCGTACAGCTCGCGGTCCTCGTCGACCGAGGCCACCGCGAACTCCCGATCCGTGCCGACTACGTCGGCAAGAACCTCCCCACGTCGCTGCGGGAGACGGTCAAGGTCCAGCTCGCCGAGGAGGACGGCCGCGACGCCGTGCTGCTCGGCGTCAAGCAGACCGTCCCGGCAGGCGAGCAGTAGCCGAGTCCCGTCCCGTGCGTCCCACCGGCCGCACGGCCGCTGCCGCACGCCCGCCTGCCTGATCCCTCCACCCTTCACGGAGACTCCCAGATGCTGCGCCCTCCCGGGGAAAACCCCCGGACCCCCCGTCACCTCATCTCGGCCGCAGACCTCACCCGCGACGACGCCGTCCTGATCCTCGACACCGCCGAGGAGATGGCGAGGGTCGCGGACCGGCCGATCAAGAAGCTGCCCACCCTGCGTGGACGAACGGTCGTCAACCTCTTCTTCGAGGACTCGACCCGGACGCGGATCTCGTTCGAGGCCGCCGCCAAGCGGCTCTCCGCCGACGTCATCAACTTCTCCGCGAAGGGCTCGTCCGTCTCCAAGGGCGAGTCGCTCAAGGACACCGCGCTGACCCTGGAGGCCATGGGTGCCGACGCCGTGGTCATCCGGCACGGCGCCTCCGGAGCGCCGTACCGCCTCGCGACCTCGGGCTGGATCGACAGCGCCGTCGTCAACGCCGGCGACGGCACGCACGAGCACCCCACCCAGGCACTGCTGGACGCCTTCACGATGCGCCGCAGGCTGGTCGGGGCCGACGCGGGCCTCGGCCGCGACCTCGAAGGCCGACGCATCACGATCGTCGGCGACATCCTGCACAGCCGCGTGGCCCGCTCCAACGTGCACCTGCTGCACACGCTCGGTGCGCACGTCACCCTGGTGGCCCCGCCCACCCTCGTGCCGGTCGGTGTCGAACAGTGGCCCTGCGACGTCAGCTACCGCCTCGACGACGTGCTGCCGAAGTCGGACGCGGTCATGATGCTCCGTGTGCAGCGTGAGCGGATGAACGCCGCCTACTTCCCGACCGAGCGGGAGTACTCCCGCCGCTACGGCCTGGACGGCGAACGCATGGCGAAGATGCCGGAGCACGCCATCGTGATGCACCCCGGCCCCATGGTCCGCGGCATGGAGATCACGGCCGAGGTCGCCGACTCCGACCGCTGCACCGCCGTCGAACAGGTCGCCAACGGCGTCTCCACCCGCATGGCCGTCCTCTATCTGCTGCTCGGCGGTTCCGAGACCGCTCTGCCCTCCGCCTCCGCCCGTACCGAGGAGAACAAGTAACCATGAGCAAGATCCTGATCCGTGGTGCGAAGGTCCTCGGCGGCGAGCCGCAGGACGTCCTCATCGACGGCGAGACCATCGTGGGGACCGGCACCGGCATCGAGGCCGGCGACGCCACCGTGATCGACGCGGCCGGCCAGATCCTGCTGCCCGGCCTCGTCGACCTGCACACCCATCTGCGCGAGCCCGGACGCGAGGACTCCGAGACCGTCCTCACCGGGACCAAGGCGGCGGCAGCAGGCGGCTTCACCGCCGTCCACGCCATGGCCAACACCTTCCCCGTCGCCGACACCGCCGGTGTCGTCGAGCAGGTCTGGCGGCTCGGCAAGGAGTCCGGCTACTGCGACGTGCAGCCCGTAGGCGCCGTCACCGTCGGCCTGGAGGGCAAGCAGCTCGCCGAGCTCGGCGCCATGCACGACTCCGCCGCCGGAGTGAAGGTCTTCTCCGACGACGGCAAGTGCGTCGACGACGCCGTCATCATGCGCCGCGCGCTGGAGTACGTGAAGGCCTTCGGCGGCGTCGTCGCCCAGCACGCCCAGGAGCCCCGCCTCACCGAGGGCGCCCAGATGAACGAGGGCGTCGTCTCGGCCGAGCTCGGCCTCGGCGGCTGGCCCGCCGTCGCCGAGGAGTCGGTCATCGCCCGCGATGTGCTCCTCGCCGCCCACGTCGACTCCCGGGTGCACATCTGCCACCTGTCGACCGCCGGCTCCGTCGAGCTCGTCCGCTGGGCCAAGTCCAAGGGCTGGAACGTCACCGCCGAGGTCACCCCGCACCACCTGCTGCTGACCGACGAACTCGTACGGACCTACGACCCCGTCTACAAGGTGAACCCGCCCCTGCGCACCGAGGCCGACGTCATGGCCCTGCGCGAGGCGCTCGCCGACGGCACCATCGACTGCGTGGCCACCGACCACGCACCGCACCCGCACGAGGACAAGGACTGCGAGTGGGCCGCCGCGGCCATGGGCATGGTGGGCCTGGAGACCGCGCTCTCCGTGGTCCAGCAGACGATGGTGGACACCGGGCTCCTCGACTGGAAGGGCGTCGCCGACCGCATGTCGTTCCGCCCCGCGGCCATCGGCGGCCTCGAAGGACACGGCCGGCCCGTCTCGGCGGGTGAGCCCGCCAACCTCACCCTGGTCGATCCGGCATACCGTGGAGCTGTGGACCCCGCGGGCTTCGCCTCCCGCAGCCGCAACACTCCGTACGAGGGTCGCGAGCTGCCCGGCCGAGTGACCCACACCTTCCTGCGGGGCCGTGCCACGGTCGTCGACGGGAAGCTCGCGTGACAACACTCCGCCCCAACTTTCAGCTGTACCAGCTGGCCGCCGAAGAGAAGTCGGCCGAAGTGACGGACTGGTCCGCCCGCATCAGCTGGGTCCTCGGACTGGTCGTCCTCATCGCGTTCGTCTACTGGCTGATGCGCCAGGGATGGAAGTGGCGGGGGAGCCTGCAGTCCGGTCTGCCCGAGCTCCCGGCCACCCCCGAAGGGTTCGCGGACGGCGAGGCGCTGCTCACACTGACCGGCCGCTACCACGCCTCGACGACCGCCGGACAGTGGCTCGACCGGATCGTGGCGCACGGCCTCGGAACCCGCAGCCGGGTCGACCTGACCCTCACCGCGCAGGGCCTCGACGTCGTACGCCCCGGGGCGGCCGACTTCTTCGTACCGGCCGCCGCACTGCGCGAGGCCAGGCTCGACAAGGCGCTCGCCGGCAAGGTCCTGCCCGAGGGCGGCCTGCTGGTCATCACCTGGGCGCACGGCGAGACGCTGATCGACTCCGGCTTCCGCTCGGACCACTCGGCCGAACACCAGGCGTGGGTCGACGCGGTCAATCACCTCACCACCACCAGCACGACGGAAGGCATCGCACGATGACGATCTCCACCCGGGGAGCCGGAAAGGCTCCCGCCGTACTCGTCCTGGAGGACGGCCGCTCCTTCCGCGGCCGCGCCTACGGGGCCGTGGGGGAGACCTTCGGCGAGGCGGTGTTCTCCACCGGCATGACCGGCTACCAGGAAACCCTGACCGACCCCTCGTATCACCGCCAGGTCGTCGTCATGACCGCCCCCCACGTCGGCAACACGGGCGTGAACGACGAGGACCCCGAGTCCAAGCGGATCTGGGTCTCCGGCTACGTCGTGCGCGACCCCGCCCGGACCCCCTCCAACTGGCGCTCCCGCCGTTCGCTGGACGAGGAGCTCGAGAGCCAGGGCGTCGTCGGCATCAGCGGCATCGACACCCGCGCGCTCACCCGCCATCTGCGCGAGCGCGGCGCGATGCGCGTCGGCATCTTCTCCGGCAACGCGATCGAGGACGAGGGCGTCCTGCTCGCCAAGGTGCGCCAGGCCCCCGAGATGAGCGGCGCCGACCTCGCGGCCGAGGTCGCCACCAAGGAGGCGTACGTCGTCCCCGCCGTCGGCACCAGGAAGTTCACGGTCGCGGCGATCGACCTCGGCATCAAGGGCATGACCCCGCACCGCATGGCCGAGCGCGGCATCGAGGTGCACGTCCTGCCGGCCACCGCCACCCTCGACGAGGTGTACGCGGTGAAGCCCGACGGCGTGTTCTTCTCCAACGGCCCCGGCGACCCGTCCGCCGCCGTCCACCCGGTCGCCCTCATGCGGGGGGTCCTGGAGCGGAAGACCCCGCTCTTCGGCATCTGCTTCGGCAACCAGATCCTGGGCCGCGCCCTCGGCTTCGGCACCTTCAAGCTGAAGTACGGCCACCGGGGCATCAACCAGCCCGTGCAGGACCGTACGACCGGCAAGGTCGAGGTCACCGCGCACAACCACGGCTTCGCCGTCGACGCCCCCCTCGACAAGGTCTCCGACACGGAGTTCGGCCGCGCCGAGGTCTCCCACGTATGCCTGAACGACCAGGTCGTCGAAGGCCTCCAGCTGCTCGACCGGCCGGCCTTCAGCGTCCAGTACCACCCCGAGGCAGCCGCGGGCCCGCACGACGCCGCGTACCTCTTCGACCGCTTCGTTTCCCTGATGGAGGACCAGCGTGCCTAAGCGCTCCGATATCCAGTCCGTCCTGGTCATCGGCTCCGGTCCGATCGTCATCGGGCAGGCCGCCGAGTTCGACTACTCCGGCACCCAGGCCTGCCGCGTACTCAAGGCCGAGGGCCTGCGCGTCATCCTGGTGAACTCCAACCCGGCGACGATCATGACCGACCCGGAGATCGCCGACGCCACGTACGTCGAGCCGATCACCCCCGAGTTCGTCGAGAAGATCATCGCCAAGGAGCGCCCCGACACGCTCCTCCCCACCCTGGGCGGCCAGACCGCGCTCAACACCGCCATCTCCATGCACGAGAACGGTGTCCTGGAGAAGTACGGTGTCGAGCTCATCGGCGCCAACGTCGAGGCCATCAACAAGGGCGAGGACCGCGACCTCTTCAAGGGAGTCGTCGCAGCGGTCAAGGAGAAGATCGGTTACGGGGAGTCCGCCCGCTCGGTCATCTGCCACACCATGGACGACGTCATCGGGGGCGTCGACACCCTCGGCGGCTACCCCGTCGTCGTCCGCCCCTCCTTCACCATGGGCGGCGCCGGCTCCGGCTTCGCCCACGACGAGGAGGAGCTGCGCCGCATCGCCGGACAGGGCCTCACGCTCTCGCCCACCACCGAGGTGCTCCTGGAGGAGTCCATCCTCGGCTGGAAGGAGTACGAGCTGGAGCTGATGCGCGACAAGAACGACAACGTCGTGGTCGTGTGCTCCATCGAGAACTTCGACCCGATGGGCGTGCACACCGGCGACTCGATCACCGTCGCCCCGTCGATGACGCTCACCGACCGTGAGTACCAGCGGCTCCGTGACATCGGCATCGCGATCATCCGCGAGGTCGGCGTCGACACCGGCGGGTGCAACATCCAGTTCGCCATCGACCCGGCCGACGGCCGGATCATCGTGATCGAGATGAACCCGCGCGTCTCCCGTTCCTCGGCGCTCGCCTCGAAGGCCACGGGCTTCCCGATCGCCAAGATCGCCGCCAAGCTGGCCGTCGGCTACACGCTCGACGAGATCCCCAACGACATCACCGAGAAGACGCCGGCCTCCTTCGAGCCGACCCTCGACTACGTCGTGGTCAAGGCCCCGCGCTTCGCCTTCGAGAAGTTCCCGTCCGCCGACTCCACCCTCACCACCACCATGAAGTCGGTGGGCGAGGCCATGGCGATCGGCAGGAACTTCACCGAGGCCCTCCAGAAGGCCCTGCGCTCCCTGGAGAAGAAGGGCTCGCAGTTCTCGTTCACCGGCGAGCCCGGTGACAAGGCCGAGCTGCTCGCCGAGGCGGTCCGTCCCACGGACGGCCGGATCAACACCGTGATGCAGGCGATCCGCGCCGGCGCCACCCAGGAAGAGGTCTTCGACGCCACGAAGATCGACCCCTGGTTCGTCGACCAGCTCTTCCTGATCAAGGAGATCGCCGACGAGCTGGCCGCCGCCGACCTCCTCGGCGCCGAGCTCCTCGCCGAGGCCAAGCGGCACGGCTTCTCCGACGCGCAGATCGGTGAGATCCGCGGTCTGCGCGAGGACGTCGTGCGCGAGGTCCGCCACGCGCTGGGTATCCGTCCGGTCTACAAGACGGTCGACACCTGCGCCGCCGAGTTCGCCGCGAAGACGCCGTACTTCTACTCCAGTTACGACGAGGAGAGCGAGGTCGCGCCCCGCACCAAGCCGGCGGTGATCATCCTCGGCTCCGGCCCGAACCGCATCGGCCAGGGCATCGAGTTCGACTACTCGTGCGTCCACGCCTCCTTCGCGCTGAGCGATGCGGGCTACGAGACCGTGATGGTCAACTGCAACCCGGAGACCGTCTCCACGGACTACGACACCTCCGACCGGCTCTACTTCGAGCCGCTCACGCTCGAGGACGTCCTGGAGATCGTGCACGCCGAGTCGCTGGCCGGACCGCTCGCCGGTGTCATCGTCCAGCTCGGCGGCCAGACCCCGCTCGGCCTCTCGCAGGCCCTCAAGGACAACGGCGTGCCGGTCGTGGGGACGTCCCCCGAGGCCATCCACGCCGCCGAGGACCGCGGCGCCTTCGGCCGTGTACTGGCCGAGGCGGGGCTGCCGGCCCCGAAGCACGGCACCGCCACCACCTTCGCCGGAGCCAAGGCCATCGCGGACGAGATCGGCTACCCCGTCCTCGTACGCCCGTCCTACGTGCTCGGCGGACGCGGCATGGAGATCGTCTACGACGAGACCCGCCTCTCCTCCTACATCGCCGAGTCCACCGAGATCAGCCCCACCCGGCCGGTCCTGGTCGACCGCTTCCTCGACGACGCGATCGAGATCGACGTCGACGCGCTCTACGACGGCACCGAGCTCTACCTCGGCGGCGTCATGGAGCACATCGAGGAGGCCGGCATCCACTCCGGCGACTCCGCCTGCGCGCTGCCCCCGATCACCCTCGGCGGCAACGACATCAAGCGGCTGCGGGCCTCGACCGAGGGAATCGCCAAGGGCGTCGGCGTACGCGGACTGATCAACATCCAGTTCGCCCTGTCCGGCGACATCCTGTACGTCCTCGAGGCCAACCCCCGCGCCTCGCGGACCGTCCCCTTCACCTCGAAGGCGACCGCGGTCCCGCTCGCGAAGGCCGCCGCCCGCATCTCGCTGGGCGCGACCGTCGCGGAACTGCGCGCGGAAGGACTGCTGCCGAGGCAGGGCGACGGCGGCACCCTGCCGCTCGACGCGCCGATCTCCGTCAAGGAGGCCGTCATGCCGTGGTCGCGCTTCCGCGACATCCACGGCCGCGGCGTCGACACGGTCCTCGGCCCGGAGATGCGCTCCACCGGCGAGGTCATGGGCATCGACTCGGTGTTCGGCACCGCGTACGCCAAGTCGCAGGCCGGCGCCTACGGCCCGCTGCCCACCAAGGGGCGCGCCTTCATCTCCGTCGCCAACCGCGACAAGCGCACCATGATCTTCCCGGCGCGCGAGCTGGTCGCCCACGGCTTCGAGCTGCTGGCCACCTCCGGCACGGCCGAGGTGCTCAAGCGCAACGGCATCAACGCCACCGTCGTGCGCAAGCAGTCCGAGGGCGAGGGCCCGAACGGCGAGAAGACCATCGTCCAGCTGATCCACGACGGCGGGGTCGACCTCATCGTCAACACCCCGTACGGAACGGGCGGCCGGCTCGACGGCTACGAGATCCGCACCGCGGCCGTCGCCCGGTCCGTGCCGTGCCTCACGACGGTCCAGGCGCTCGCCGCCGCCGTCCAGGGCATCGACGCGCTGAACCACGGCGACGTCGGCGTGCGTTCCCTCCAGGAACACGCGGAACGTCTGACCGCGGCCCGCGACTAGCCAGGACGACAAGGGGGACACCGGAAACGGTGTCCCCCTCTTCATGAGGACAGTGTGATGTACAAACTCTTCTTCCAGCTGGTCTTCAAGCGGATGGACCCGGAGCAGGCCCACTACCTGGCGTTCCGCTGGATCCGCCTCGCCGCCCGGATCCCCGTACTGCGCACCTGCGTCGCCGCCGCGCTCGCCCCCCGCCACGAGGAGCTGCGCACCGAGGCCCTCGGCCTGCGGATGCACGGTCCCTTCGGGCTCGCCGCCGGCTTCGACAAGAACGCCATCGCGATCGACGGCATGTCGATGCTCGGCTTCGACCACATCGAGATCGGCACGGTCACCGGCGAGCCGCAGCCCGGCAACCCGAAGAAGCGGCTGTTCCGCCTCGTCGCCGACCGGGCGCTGATCAACCGCATGGGCTTCAACAACGAGGGCTCCGCGGCCGTGGCCGAGCGCCTCGCCGCGCGCACCCCGGTCTTCCGTACGACCGTCGGCGTCAACATCGGCAAGACCAAGGTCGTCCCCGAGGACGAAGCCGTGGGCGACTACGTGAAGTCCACCGAGCGGCTCGCCGCCCACGCCGACTACCTCGTCGTCAACGTCTCCTCGCCCAACACCCCCGGCCTGCGCAACCTCCAGGCCACCGAGGCGCTCCGCCCACTGCTCACCGCGGTGCGCGAGGCCGCCGACCGCACCGTCACCGGCCGGCGGGTCCCGCTGCTCGTCAAGATCGCCCCGGACCTCGCGGACGCGGACGTCGACGCGGTCGCCGACCTCGCCGTCGAGCTCGGTCTGGACGGCATCATCGCCACCAACACCACCATCGCCCGCGACGGCCTCGGCCTGAGGTCCGGCGCGTCCCTGGTCAAGGAGACCGGCGGGCTCTCCGGGGCACCCCTCAAGGAGCGCTCCCTGGAGGTCCTGAGCCGCCTGTACGCCCGTGTGGGGACCAGGATCACCCTGGTGGGTGTCGGGGGCATCGAGAACGCCGAGGACGCCTGGCAGCGCATCCTGGCCGGTGCCACGCTCGTCCAGGGCTACAGCGCCTTCATCTACGAGGGCCCGTTCTACGCCCGGGCGGTCCACAAGGGGCTGGCCGCCCGCCTGGCCGCGTCCCCGTACGCCACGCTCGCCGACGCCGTCGGCGCCGAGACACGAAAGGTCATGCAGTGACCCTCGAACCCTTCGGCGCCCGCCTGCGCCGCGCCATGGACTCCCGTGGGCCGCTCTGCGTCGGCATCGACCCGCACTCCTCCCTGCTCACCTCCTGGGGCCTGAACGACGACGTCGCGGGGCTGGAGCGCTTCACACGTACGGTCGTCGAGGCACTGGCCGACCGGGTCGCCGTGCTCAAGCCTCAGTCCGCGTTCTTCGAGCGCTTCGGATCGCGCGGCATCGCAGTCCTGGAGAAGGCCGTCGAGGAGGCCCGCGCGGCAGGAGCCCTCGTGCTGATGGACGCCAAGCGCGGCGACATCGGCTCGACGATGGGCGCCTACGCGGCCACCTACCTCGACAAGGACTCGCCGCTCTTCTCCGACGCGGTCACCGTCTCGCCCTATCTGGGCTTCGGCTCGCTGCGCCCGGCGTTGGACGCGGCCGAGATCTCCGGCTCGGGTGTCTTCGTGCTCGCCCTCACCTCCAACCCGGAGGGCGCGGAGGTCCAGCGGGCCACCGCCGCGGACGGACGGCCGCTGGCACAGGTGATGCTCGACCACATGGCCGCCGAGAACGCGGGGGCGGTGCCGCTCGGCTCCGTCGGCGCCGTGGTCGGTGCCACGCTCGGGGACGCGGGTGTGGATCTGGCGATCAACGGTCCGCTGCTCGCTCCCGGCATCGGCGCCCAGGGTGCGACCCCCGCGGATCTGCCCGGTGTGTTCGGTGCCGCGGTGCGCAACGTGGTGCCGAGCGTGAGCCGGGGCGTGCTGCGCCACGGACCGGACGCGTCAGGGCTGCGCGAAGCCGCCGGACGGTTCGCGGACGAGGTCCGTACGGCCGTCTCGGAAAGCTGACGATGCCACGTAACAGCCTGTTGACGGAATCCTGACCAGAAATCCGGGTTGTTATGGCCCAAATGTCCGGGTCGGCTCAGGCTGACCAGGACTTTTCGTCTGTTCTCGCTGACTCAGGCGGCCATGGCCGCTAGTCTCCGTCGAGAGCCAACGAGCACTCGTTGTTCGCCGGCTCACCAGGTGTGGGGCTACCAGGTTCCTCACCGGTCCGTATCCGACAGATCGACATCCGAGGTGACGTAGGCGTGGCTCTTCCGCCCCTTACCCCTGAACAGCGCGCAGCCGCGCTCGAAAAGGCCGCCGCGGCTCGCCGGGAGCGGGCCGAGGTCAAGAATCGACTCAAGCACTCCGGCGCCTCGCTCCATGAGGTCATCAAGCAGGGCCAGGAGAACGACGTCATCGGCAAGATGAAGGTCTCCGCTCTTCTCGAGTCCCTGCCGGGCGTGGGCAAGGTCCGCGCCAAGCAGATCATGGAGCGTCTCGGTATCTCCGAGAGCCGCCGTGTCCGGGGTCTTGGCTCCAACCAGATCGCATCCTTGGAGCGTGAGTTCGGCGGCAGCGCCGCCTGACGTTCTCAGGCACCCCTGAGAACCTGGATAATCGCCCCATGGCTGCAACATCCCGGGGGACGTCCCCCGTACCCCCGGACGTACGTCCGCGGCTGACCGTGCTCTCCGGCCCCTCAGGGGTCGGCAAGAGCACGGTCGTCGCTCATATGCGCAAGGTTCACCCCGAGGTGTGGCTCTCGGTGTCGGCCACGACCCGTAAGCCACGCCCAGGGGAACGCAACGGTGTCCACTACTTCTTCGTGGACAACGAGGAGTTCGACAAGCTGATCGCCAACGGCGAGCTGCTGGAGTGGGCCGAGTTCGCCGGCAACCGGTACGGCACGCCGCGCCGGGCCGTGCTCGACCGTCTGGAGGCGGGCGAGCCGGTGCTGCTGGAGATCGACCTCCAGGGCGCCCGGCTGGTCCGCCAGTCGATGCCCGAGGCGCAGCTCGTCTTCCTGGCGCCGCCGGGCTGGGACGAGCTGGTGCGTCGGCTCACCGGCCGCGGGACGGAGTCCGCCGAGGTCATCGAACGCAGGCTCGCCGCGGCGAAGATCGAGCTCGCCGCCGAGGCGGAGTTCGATACGACGCTCGTCAACACCTCGGTCGAGGACGTGGCACGCGAGCTGCTAACGTTGATGCTGCAGGCTTCCGGCCTCCGTGACAGCGACGACTGATCCATCGGTCCCCACTTCTCCACGGACGCAGAGCATCACCACTGCGGAACCAGCATGATCAAAGATCTCTTTGATCTCTATCCCCTTCGGAAGGCAGAGAGTGTCCTCTTCCATCACCACGCCCGAGGGCATCATCAACCCGCCGATTGATGAGCTCCTCGAGGCCACCGACTCGAAGTACAGCCTTGTGATCTACGCCGCCAAGCGCGCGCGTCAGATCAACGCGTACTACTCGCAGCTCGGCGAAGGCCTCCTTGAGTACGTCGGTCCGCTCGTCGACACCCATGTGCACGAGAAGCCGCTCTCGATCGCGCTCCGCGAGATCAACGCGGGCCTGCTGACCTCCGAGGCCATCGAGGGCCCCGCGCAGTAAGCAGGCGGCAAGCAGGAAAAGCACCTTCACCACAGGCCCGGCGGCCGGTACCCGCCGGGCCTGTGGTGTGTCCCGGGCCGTAGCCGTCGCACCCGCCGGACCGCACCGGGGGCGGTGAGGCAGCATGGAGTGCGTACGTCACGAGGCCGCACGCGAGTGCGCGGAGACAGCGAGTGCGGGGAGACGCAGTGGAGAAGCCGAGGGTCGTCCTGGGGGTCAGCGGAGGAATCGCCGCGTACAAGGCGTGCGAGCTGCTGCGGAGGCTGACCGAGTCCGGCCACGACGTACGGGTCGTGCCGACCGCCGCGTCGCTGAACTTCGTCGGGGCGGCCACCTGGTCGGCCCTCTCCGGCAACCCCGTGTCGACCGAGGTCTGGGAGAGCGTGCACGAGGTGCCGCACGTCAGGATCGGCCAGGGCGCCGATCTCGTCGTGGTCGCCCCCGCCACCGCCGACATGCTCGCCAAGGCCGCCCACGGCCTCGCCGACGACCTCCTCACCAACACGCTGCTCACCGCGCGCTGTCCGGTCGTCTTCGCGCCCGCGATGCACACCGAGATGTGGGAGCACCCCGCCACCCAGGAGAACGTCGCCACCCTGCGCCGCCGTGGCGCCGTGGTCATCGAGCCCGCCGTCGGCAGGCTCACCGGTGTGGACACGGGCAAGGGCCGGCTGCCCGGCCCCGGGGAGATCTTCGAGGTCTGCCGGCGCGTCCTGGCCCGGGGCGCCGGGGCACCCGACCTCGAGGGCCGGCACGTGGTGATCAGCGCGGGCGGCACCCGCGAGCCGCTGGACCCGGTGCGCTACCTGGGCAACCGCTCCTCCGGCAAGCAGGGCTACGCGCTGGCCCGCACCGCCGTCGCCCGTGGCGCCCGGGTCACGCTGATCGAGGCGAACACCGGGCTGCCCGACCCCGCCGGCGCCGACATCGTGCGCGTCGGAACCGCTGTACAGCTGCGCGAGGCCGTCCTGAAGGCGGCGGCCGACGCCGACGTGGTGGTGATGGCGGCGGCGGTCGCCGACTTCCGTCCCGCCGTCTACGCGACAGGGAAGATCAAGAAGAAGGACGGCCAGGAACAGGCCCCCGTCGCGCTCGTGCGCAATCCCGACATCCTCGCCGAGGTCGCCGCGGACCGCGTCCGAGAGGGGCAGCTCGTCGTCGGATTCGCCGCCGAGACCGACGACGTCCTCGCCAACGGCCGCGAGAAACTCCGCCGCAAGGGCTGCGACCTCCTCGTCGTGAACGAGGTGGGGGAGCGCAGGACCTTCGGGTCCGAGGAGAACGAAGCGGTCGTGCTCGGGGCCGACGGTGGAGAGACCCCTGTGCCGCACGGCCCCAAGGAAGCGCTTGCCGACACGGTTTGGGACCTGGTGGCGGCACGCTTCGATTAGATTGCACAGACGCCGCTCCGGCGGAAGAATCACCTGTCATTCGACCGCGTCCCGCACCCGGAAGGAGGGATTGTCGTACTGCCGTCAACCGTGCCGAAGGTCACAGACCTCCCAAGGGGCGAGACACGTGCCCCAATCACCGGAAGCGACCGATAAACTGGTCGACGGAATGTGCCGGGCGCAGCTCCCGGGTGTTCCATCAATGATCAGCCAGCAGCCGCTGCAACCACAGGGAGCGATGTGTCCCGCCGTCTCTTCACCTCGGAGTCCGTTACCGAGGGCCACCCCGACAAGATCGCTGACCAGATCAGCGACACGATTCTCGACGCGCTCCTGCGCGAGGACCCCTCCTCGCGCGTCGCCGTCGAGACCTTGATCACCACCGGTCTGGTGCATGTCGCGGGTGAGGTCACGACCAAGGCCTACGCCGACATCCCCAACCTCGTGCGCAACAAGGTGCTGGAGATCGGCTACGACTCCTCCAAGAAGGGCTTCGACGGAGCCTCCTGTGGCGTCTCGGTGTCCATCGGGGCGCAGTCCCCGGACATCGCCCAGGGTGTCGACACCGCGTACGAGAAGCGGGTCGAGGGTGATGAGGACGAGCTCGACAAGCAGGGCGCCGGCGACCAGGGGCTGATGTTCGGCTACGCCTGCGACGAGACCCCCGAGCTGATGCCTCTGCCGATCCACCTCGCGCACCGGCTCTCGCGCCGGCTCTCCGAGGTCCGCAAGAACGGGACCATCCCGTACCTGCGCCCGGACGGCAAGACCCAGGTCACCATCGAGTACGACGGCGACAAGGCCGTCCGCCTCGACACGGTCGTGGTCTCCTCGCAGCACGCCTCCGACATCGACCTGGACTCGCTGCTCGCGCCCGACATCCGTGAGTTCGTCGTCGAGCACGTCCTCAACCAGCTCATCGAGGACGGCATCAAGCTCGACACCGAGGGCTACCGCCTGCTGGTGAACCCGACCGGCCGCTTCGAGATCGGTGGCCCGATGGGCGATGCCGGCCTCACCGGCCGCAAGATCATCATCGACACCTACGGCGGCATGGCCCGCCACGGCGGCGGCGCGTTCTCCGGCAAGGACCCGTCCAAGGTCGACCGCTCGGCCGCGTACGCCATGCGCTGGGTCGCCAAGAACGTCGTGGCGGCCGGGCTCGCCACCCGCTGCGAGGTCCAGGTCGCCTACGCGATCGGCAAGGCCGAGCCGGTGGGCCTGTTCGTCGAGACCTTCGGCACCGCGGCGGTCGAGACGGAGAAGATCGAGCACGCGATCGCCGAGGTCTTCGACCTCCGCCCGGCCGCGATCATCCGCGACCTCGACCTGCTCCGCCCGATCTACGCCCAGACCGCGGCGTACGGCCACTTCGGCCGCGAACTCCCCGACTTCACCTGGGAGCGCACCGACCGCGTGGACGCGCTGCGCGCTGCTGCGGGGCTCTAGCACCGCCCGCAGTCCTTCACGCCGGGGCCCGGACACCTTACGAGGTGTCCGGGCCCCGGCGTGCTGTCCCGGCCGTTCCCGGCGAGCCCGGACGTGTCAGTGGTGTCTGGTAGGAATGTGGCTGTGAGCAGCGACGACGAGCGGTCCGAAGAGCCCGGGTCCGGGACACCGGAGCAGCTTGCGCTCATCCGGGAGACGGTGCGCCAGGCCAAGGTGCCGCGTGCCAAGCCGCGGACCTGGCGGGGCGCCGCGCTCGCCGAGGAGCTGCCGGTCGCCCGCGTCCTGGTGAACAAGGGCGCACTCCACCTCGATCAGTACTTCGACTACGCCGTCCCCGAGGAGCTCGACGCGGACGCGCAGCCCGGCGTCCGGGTCCGGGTGAGGTTCGGGGCCGGCGGACGTCAGGTCCGCGGCGGGAGACGCGAGGGCGGCGGGCTGATCGACGGCTTCCTGATCGAGCGGCGCGCCACGTCGGACTACCAGGGGGTCCTCGCGGCCCTGGCCTACGTCGTCTCGCCCGAACCTGTGCTCGGTCCGGAGCTGCTCGAGCTCTCGCGGGCCGTCGCCGACCGTTACGCGGGCAGCCTCGCGGACGTGCTTCAGCTCGCGGTCCCGCCGAGGAACGGCCGCGCCGAGTCCAAGCCCTCGCCCGAACCCCTGCCGCCGCCGCCCGCCCCGTCGCCCGGGACCTGGGAGAGGTATGCCCAGGGCCCCGGATTCCTGCGGGCACTGGCCGAGGGCGGTGCTCCCCGGGCCGTGTGGACCGCGCTGCCCGGCCCGCACTGGCCCGAGGAGATGGCCCGCGCCATGGCCGCCACCCTGGCCTCGGGCCGGGGCGCGCTCGTCGTCGTACCGGACGGGCGGAGCGCCGGACGGGTCGACGCCGCGCTGACGGCTGTGCTGGGCGAGGGGCGCCACGCGCTGCTGACCGCCGACTCCGGACCTGAGAAGCGCTACCGGCAGTGGCTGGCGGTCCGGCGCGGATCCGTGCGCGCTGTGGTCGGGACCAGGGCCGCGATGTTCGCCCCGGTCGCCGACCTGGGCCTGGTGGCCCTCTGGGACGACGGGGACTCCAGCCACAGCGACGACAACGCCCCCTTCCCGCACGTCAGGGAGGTCCTGGAGCTGCGGGCGGCACACGGCCGCTGCGCGTTCCTGCTGGGCGGCACGAGCTGCACGGTGGAGGCCGCTCAGCTGGTCGAGAGCGGCTGGGCCCTGCCGCTGCGCGCGGACCGCGACCAGCTGCGGACCGCGGCCCCCCTCGTGCGTACCGTCGGCGACGGGGAGCTGGCGCGGGACGGCGCGGCCCGGTCGGCGCGGCTGCCCAGCCTGGCCTGGCAGACCGTGCGCGACGGCCTGCGCAGCGGTCCTGTGCTCGTCCAGGTACCGCGCCGGGGTTACGCGCCCAGGCTGGCCTGCGAGCGCTGCCGTGAAGCCGCGCGGTGCAGACACTGCGCGGGACCGCTGCAGGCGCCTGACCAGCAGGAACTCAACTGCGCCTGGTGCGGGCGCGCCGAGACGGCATGGAGCTGCGCGGCCTGCGGTGGAGTGCGGCTGCGGGCGCAGATCGTCGGAGCCCGCCGGACCGCCGAGGAGCTGGGGCGGGCGTTTCCCGCCGTCCCGGTGCGGACGTCGGGGCGGGACCATGTGCTGGACTCCGTGCCAGGCCGGCCCGCCCTCGTGGTCAGTACCCCCGGGGCGGAGCCGGTGGCCGAGGGCGGTTACGCGGCGGCGCTGCTGCTGGACGGCTGGGCGATGGTCGGCAGGGCCGACCTGCGGGCGGGCGAGGAGGCCCTGCGACGCTGGACGGCCGCCGCCGCGCTGGTGCGGGGACAGCCGGAGGGCGGCACGGTCGTGATCGTGGCCGAGCCGACCCTGCGGCCCGTGCAGGCCCTGGTCCGCTGGGACCCGGTCGGCCACGCCCGCCGCGAGCTCGCGGAACGCGCCGAGCTCGGCTTCCCGCCGGTGTCCCGGATGGCTTCGGTCACCGGCCCGCCGGAGGCGGTGGCCGCCTACCTCGCCGGAGCGGGACTGCCGACCGAGGCGGAGGTGCTCGGCCCGGTGCCCGTGCCCGGAGCCACCCCCGGCAGGCCCCGCAGGCAGGGGGACGCACCCCCCGGCGAGACCTGGGAGCGAGCGCTGGTCAGGGTCCCGCCGGGGCGGGGAGCGGCACTGGCGGCCGCCCTGAAGGCCGCGCAGGCGGCGCGGACGGCCAGGGGCACCGGGGATCCCGTACGGATCAGGATCGATCCGCCGGACATCGGCTGACGCGGCGGCGGGCAGGGCGCCGCGAATTTCCGGACGTCCGGCTCCGACGCCGTCCGTCAGCCGTTGCGCGGGCCGGGGAAGGCGCCGGGGCGGTCCGACGGCTGCGGCGGCATGGAGCGGGCCGCGGGCACGGCCGGCAGCACGGAGGAGGAGCCGGGCGGCGCGGGCAGCGCACGGCTCGTGTTCTCGGAAGCGGCCTCCGCCGTCCCGGGCTGCGGAGTCGCTCGGCGTGCGCCGTAACGACGGTGCACCGCCTGTTTGGTGACTCCGAGGGCGGAGCCCACCGCGTCCCATGAGAAGCCCAGCGAGCGGTCGAAGTCCACCGCAGCGGTCACCAGCGTCTCGACACTGTCCCGGAGCTCCTGGGCGAGCCGGACCGTCGGGGCCGGCGCCCTGCCGTAGACGACGAAGCCCGCGGACGGGCCGGAGCGGCGCGGACGGTAGACGTTGCCCAGCTGCGCAGTGAGGGTACGCAGCGCGTCCACCTGCCGCCGGACCCGCTCGATGTCCCGCACCAACAGGTGCAGACTGGCACGCGCTTGGGCGTCGTGGGTTGCGTGGTCGGCCATGAACAAGCCTCTCGAACCGGCGTTGAAAGGGATCGGACCGCGCGGCGGCGGCCCACTTCGGTCAATCTCACTTGACCAACGCGTCACCCGGCCATGTGGTCACGCAACAGGGGCGTAAGTGCGTATGTGTGGGGCGCACGTATCTGCGTACGCCCCCCGGCGGTCAGGCCGGGTCCGCGGGCCCGCCGGCCTGGCCACGCCCCTGCCGCCGGGCCCTCGGACCGGCCGCGCGGGCCCTCGGGATCGCCCCCTAGACTGGTGTGCTGCTCGCCACGTACGTTCCGGCCCGAGAGGCAGTCCGCCACCCATGAAGCTCGTCTTCGCAGGCACCCCCGAGGTCGCCGTTCCCGCTCTGGACGCCCTGATCGCCTCCGACCGCCACGAGGTGGCCGCCGTGGTGACCCGCCCCGACGCCCCGGCGGGCCGGGGGCGCCGGCTGGTGGCCAGTCCCGTCGCCGAACGTGCCGAGGAGGCGGGCATCGAGGTGCTCAAGCCCGCCAAGCCGCGCGACGAGGACTTCCTGGCACGGCTGCGGGAGATCGCACCGGACTGCTGCCCCGTCGTCGCGTACGGCGCCCTGCTGCCCAGGACCGCGCTGGACGTGCCCGTCAGGGGCTGGGTCAATCTGCACTTCTCACTCCTGCCCGCCTGGCGCGGGGCCGCGCCCGTGCAGCACTCGGTGATGGCCGGTGACGAGGTCACCGGCGCGTCGACCTTCCTGATCGAGGAGGGGCTGGACTCCGGACCGGTCTACGGCGTCCTCACCGAGGAGGTCCGGCCCACCGACACCAGCGGTGATCTGCTCACCCGGCTCGCCTTCGCCGGCGCCGGGCTGCTCGCGGCGACCATGGACGGCATCGAGGACGGCACCCTGCACGCCGTCCCGCAGCCCGCCGAGGGCGTCACCCTCGCGCCCAAGCTCACCGTCGAGGACGCAGAGGTGCAGTGGTCCGCGCCCGCGCTCCGCGTCGACCGTGTCGTGCGCGGCTGCACCCCCGCCCCGGGGGCGTGGACCCTCTTCCGCGGGGAGCGCCTCAAGCTGGTCCAGGCCGTGCCCGTCCTGGACCGCACCGATCTCGCCCCGGGCGAGCTGTCCGCGGGCAAGAACAACGTGTACGCGGGCACCGGCTCGCACGCAGTGGAGCTCCTCTGGGTCCAGCCGCAGGGCAAGAAGCCGATGAGGGCCGCCGACTGGGCCCGCGGCGTGCGCATCGCCCACGGCGAGCTGCTGGGGCTCTGAGGCCCGGGCCCCGGCCCGGGCGACGTACGCTGGACGGGTTCGTCCCCTCACCATCAGCGGAGCACCTTTCACGTGAACGACCAGCAGCGTCGCCGTCCCGCCACACCGCACCGGCGTCCCAAGAAGGACCCGGTCCGCTTCCTCGCCTTCGAGGTGCTCAGGGCCGTGGACGAGCGCGACGCCTACGCCAACCTCGTCCTCCCTCCGATGCTGAAGAAGGCGCGCGCCCAGGGCGATTTCGAGGCCAGGGACGCGGCGCTGGCGACCGAGCTGGTCTACGGGACGCTGCGTCGGCAGGGCACCTACGACGCGATCGTCGCCGCCTGCATCGACCGGCCGCTGCGCGAGGTCGACCCGCCTGTGCTCGACGTGCTCAACATGGGCGTCCACCAGCTGCTCGGCACCCGCATCCCCACCCACGCCGCCGTCTCCGCCAGCGTGGAGCTGGCGCGGGTGGTGCTGGGTGAAGGCCGGGCCAAGTTCGTCAACGCGGTGCTGCGCAAGGTCTCCGCGCACGACCTCGACGGCTGGGTGGAGCGCGTCGCGCCGCCGTACGAGGAGGACGCCGAGGAACACCTCTCCGTCGTCCACTCGCATCCCCGGTGGATCGTCTCCGCCCTCTGGGACGCCCTGGGCAGCGGCCGGGCCGGGATCGAGGACCTGCTGGAGGCCGACAACGAGCGGCCCGAGGTGACGCTGGCCGCACGCCCCGGGCGCTCCACCCCCGACGAACTGCTGGAGGCACTCGGCGAGGAGAGCGGACTGCCCGGTCGCTGGTCGCCGTACGCCGTGCGTATGGCCGAAGGCGGCGAGCCCGGCGCCCTGGCCGCCGTACGGGACGGCAGCGCAGGGGTGCAGGACGAGGGCAGCCAGCTCGTCGCCGCCGCCCTGGCCAACGCCCCGGTCGAGGGCGGCGACACCCGGTGGCTGGACGGCTGCGCAGGACCGGGCGGCAAGGCCGCGCTGCTGGCCGCGCTGGCCGCAGGACGCGGCGCGGCCCTGCTCGCAGCGGAGAAGCAGCCGCACCGCGCCCGGCTCGTCGAGCGCACGCTGGCCGGCAACCCGGGGCCGTATCAGGTGATCACCGCCGACGGCACCAGGCCGCCGTGGCGGCCCGGCTCCTTCGACCGGGTCCTGATGGACGTGCCCTGCTCCGGCCTCGGTGCGCTGCGCAGGCGCCCGGAGTCCCGCTGGCGGCGGCGCGCGGAGGACCTGGAGAGCTTCGCCCCCCTGCAACGCGGTCTGCTGCGTGAGGCGTTGAAGGCCGTACGCGTCGGCGGGGTCGTCGGCTACGCGACCTGCTCACCGCACCTCGCGGAGACCAGGGTCGTCGTCGAGGACGTGCTCAAGGGGCGCGGCGGGGAGCCGTTCGAGGCGGAGTGGGTCGACGCCCGCCCGCTGCTTCCCGGAGTCCCCGCCCTGGGCGACGGGCCCGACATCCAGCTCTGGCCGCATCTGCACGGCACCGACGCGATGTACCTCGCGCTGCTGCGCCGCACGGGCTGACCCGACCACACCAGCTGATCACACCACGTGATCACGGAGGCGGAATAGCCGGGAATGCGCGAACCGTGATGATCCCGTGAGGCTTTGGGGCGTACCGAGGCGAGGAAGTGGCGCCGGGCATGGCAGGCTTGGGTGCATGGCCCAGATCAACCCCAGCATCCTGTCCGCCGACTTCGCCCGTCTCGCCGAGGAGGCGAAGGCAGTGGAAGGCGCCGACTGGCTCCATGTCGATGTCATGGACAACCATTTCGTGCCCAACCTGACACTCGGCGTGCCCATCGTGGAGGCGCTGAGCAAGGCGACGGACACCCCGCTGGACTGCCATCTCATGATCGAGGACGCGGACCGCTGGGCCCCGCAGTACGTCGAGGCAGGTGCGGGCTCGGTCACCTTCCACGCGGAGGCCGCAGCGGCGCCCGTGCGGCTGGCCCGGGAGATCAGGGCGAAGGGCGCCCGTGCCTCCATGGCGCTCAAGCCCGCGACGCCCATCGAGCCTTACGAGGACCTCCTCCCCGAGCTCGACATGCTGCTGATCATGACGGTGGAGCCGGGCTTCGGCGGCCAGGCGTTCCTGGACATCATGCTGCCGAAGATCCGCCGTACCCGTGAGCTGATCTCCAAGCACGGTCTGGAGCTGTGGCTCCAGGTCGACGGCGGCGTCTCGGCCACCACCATCGAGCGGTGCGCCGAGGCCGGCGCGGACGTGTTCGTCGCCGGCTCCGCGGTCTACGGGGCCGAGGACCCGGCCCAGGCGGTGCGGGCGCTGCGCGCGCAGGCGGACACGGTCACGGCTTCCGCACCCTGGGCATGCGGCCACTGAACAAAGCTCGGATGAACGCGGCCCGACGGGCCTGATCAGGGATCGCCGCATCTGACAGGATGAACGGCGTATCAGCGTGTGAACAGCAGTGAGGAGATCGCGGTGTCTGGCATCTCGGCGGGTCGGTCAGCCATGCGGATGGGACCCGCGGAGCTGGTGCAGGCGGCGGCCATGGCCCGCCGGTTCTACCTCGAGGGAAAGTCCAAGATCCAGATCGCCGAGGAGTTCGGCGTCAGCCGCTTCAAGGTGGCCCGGGTTCTGGAGACGGCCCTCGAGCGTGATCTCGTACGCATCGAGATCCGGGTACCGGCGGAGCTGGACGCGGAGCGCTCCGACGCGCTCCGGGCCCGATTCGGCCTGCGGCACGCTGTCGTGGTCGAGTCCCCGGCGGAGGAGCAGGACGACGCGGCCGATCCGGAGAACCTGGGTGAGGTGGCGGCCGAGCTGCTCGGCGAGCTGGTGAACGAGGGCGATGTGCTGGGGCTGGCCTGGGGCCGCTCCACCATCCACATGGCGGCGGCCCTCGACCGGCTGCCCCCGTGCACGGTCGTGCAGCTGACCGGCGTCTACGACGCGGGCACGGCGGAACGAGGCTCGGTCGAGGCGGTCCGCCGCGCCGCGCAGGTGTCCGGCGGTGAGGCACACCCGATCTACGCTCCGATGCTGCTGCCCGATCCGGCGACGGCGGCTGCCCTGCGCCACCAGACCGGAATCGCCCGCGCCTTCGAGTACTTCGACAAGGTGACGGTCGCCGCGGTCTCCATCGGCTCCTGGGAGCCCGGCATCTCCACCGTCCACGACATGCTCTCCGACGAGGAGCGGGCCCATTACGCCTCGCTCGGTGTGGCGGCGGAGATGTCCGCGCACCTCTTCGACTCCAACGGGCGCCGCGTCGGCCGGGATCTCGGCGAGCGGTGTATCACCGTGGAGGCCGACCGGCTGCGCCGGATCCCCGAGGTGGTGGCCATCGCCGGAGGGCAGCGGAAGGCCGCGGCGATCGGCGCGGTGCTGCGCTCGGGGCTGGTCACCAGCCTCGTCACGGACACCGCCGCCGCCGACTACCTTCTGACGGAGTTCGCCGCCGGAGGCCGCCCCGCGCTGGAGCGGTCCGACCCCGACGACTGACCGGGTCGCGACTGGCTCCCCGCCGTGCCGGGAGAGTCAGTCGCCCGCGCCCAGCCGTGCGTGGTCCGGGCTCACGCCGAGGACGGACTCCTCCAGATACGCTCCGGGCTCCGCGTACTGGCTGACATCCGCCGGGTTGTAGCGGGGGGTCTGCCGCGACCAGTCCAGGTTTCCGCGCATCCAGCTCCGCATCCCGTCGAGATAGGGCACGAGCAGGCCCGACAGCTCCGGGTACAGGCCGAGCAGCTCGGCCTCCGCGGCAAGGAAGCGTCTCGTCTCGGAGGCTGTCTCCGCGCACACGTGCTCGAGCGCCTGGCGTTTGCCGTAGCCGCGGTGGTGACGGACCAGATGGACGAGATTGTGGATCTCGCCCAGCACCTGCTCCTTCTCGTAGGAGTAGACGTCGTTCGCCCAGCACACCACGTTGCAGGACGCTTCGAGCGCCGTGATGAACAGTGCGTCGTTGTGGACCGACTCGGGCGCCCCTATGCCGGCCACGATCTCTATCAGGTCCATGCACACATGGATCGCCCCGGTGTGCCGGCGCCGGGCGATGTACGTCGCCTCGGACGGAACGACCCCGTCGGCGCGGTTTCCCGCCTCCCAGGTGGTGGCTGTCGTCAGATAGGTCATGAGGTGCCAGGCGAAGCGGGCCCGCCAGTGGGGGGAGGCCTGCGGAATCGTACGTTCCCACAGGTCGGCCAGGGCGATGAGCGCGGCGGGCGCCTCCTCGTCCGGCCCGGGGCCGGGAGCCGCGCCCTCGACCACGGCTCGCATCCGCTCCACCACGTCGCGTACGCGGCCGGGGCTGCGGCCCAGGTGCCCGTCGTCCAGCTGGTCGTCGACGAGGAAGAGCCAGACGAACCAGTCGGCGACCAGGTCGAGGTGCTCGCTGCTTGCCGTCGGGTACACCATGCCCACGAAGGCGCCGAAGTCGGCCTGCTCGAATCGTCGCCTGGCCGATTCCCGGTGTACGAGCCCGGTGCGCCGTGTCCAGGCGTCGAGGTGCTCACGGGTGTGGCTCACATGCGGATTGGTCCGCTGGGGGAACGGGCAGTAGATGTCGGGCAGTTCGCTCTCCACAGGCGGATCCCCATCCTCTCCGGCCAGACGTGCGACAGGTGTTCCGGGCTCGCGGGCGGGGTCGCGCCCACAACGGGGACCTGCGGATTTGAAGCTACCTGACCCTGCGTCACCCGGTCCAGGGATAGTGATCACGAAGGAGCGAATCCTGTTCGGGTAGGGTCCATGGGTAAGGCAGGTTTCCACTTGCCCGGCCCCCGGGCGGCCTCCTTGGAGGAACCGACGAACGCGGGGGTCCATTGCTGTGTCTTCGTGGAAACGACCTGCACCGTTTCGTATGAAAAAATGGGTGTTATGCGTTTTCTTGAGCCCGGCACCGGTCGCTACACGACCTCTCCCTCGGTCCCCTACGACCTGACGTACGACGATGTCTTCATGGTCCCCGGTCGCTCGGCGGTCGGCTCCCGGCAGGCGGTGGATCTCTCGTCGCCGGACGGCAGCGGCACCACCATTCCGCTCGTCGTCGCGAACATGACCGCCATCGCGGGCCGCCGGATGGCCGAAACCATCGCCCGTCGCGGTGGTCTGGTCGTGATCCCCCAGGACATCCCGCTCGAGGTCGTCACCGAGGTCATCGGTTGGGTCAAGAAGCGCCACCTCGTGCTCGACACCCCCATCGTGCTGGCCCCCGGACAGACCGTCGCCGACGCGCTGTCCCTCCTGCACAAGCGGGCCCACGGGGCCGGCGTCGTCGTCGACGCCGAGAACCGGCCGGTCGGTGTCGTCACCGACCACGACCTGACCGGGGTGGACCGTTTCACCCAGCTCTCCGAGGTCATGTCCAGGGACCTGGTCGTGCTCGACGCGGACATCGACCCCCGTGAGGCCTTCAACAAGCTCGACGGCGCCAACCGCAAGCTCGCCCCGGCGGTCGACGCGCGCGGCCGGCTCGTCGGCATCCTCACCCGCAAGGCCGCGCTGCGCGCGACGCTCTACACCCCCGCGACGGACGCGGACGGCAAGCTGCGGATCGCGGCGGCCGTCGGTATCAACGGCGATGTGGCGGGCAAGGCCAAGCAGCTCCTCGACGCCGGTGTCGACACCCTCGTCGTGGACACCGCGCACGGTCACCAGGAATCCATGATCAGCGCGGTCGCAGCCGTCCGGGCGCTGGACCCGGGCGTGCCGATCGTCGCGGGCAACGTCGTGGCGGCCGAGGGCGTGCGTGACCTGATCGAGGCGGGCGCCGACATCATCAAGGTCGGTGTGGGCCCCGGCGCGATGTGCACCACCCGCATGATGACCGGCGTCGGCAGGCCGCAGTTCTCCGCCGTACTGGAGTGCGCCGCAGAGGCGAAGAAGCACGGCAAGCACGTCTGGGCCGACGGAGGCGTCCGCCACCCGCGCGACGTGGCGATGGCGCTCGCCGCCGGAGCGTCCAACGTCATGATCGGTTCCTGGTTCGCCGGGACGTACGAGTCGCCCGGCGACCTCCAGCAGTCCGCCGACGGGCGGTACTACAAGGAGTCGTTCGGCATGGCCTCGGCGCGCGCGGTCAAGAACCGCACCTCGGAGGAGTCCGCCTACGACCGGGCCCGCAAGGCACTGTTCGAGGAGGGCATCTCCACCTCGCGGATGTTCCTCGACCCCACCCGCCCCGGGGTGGAGGACCTGATCGACTCGATCATCGCCGGTGTGCGTTCCTCCTGCACCTACGCGGGTGCGAACTCGCTCGAGGAGTTCGCCGAGAAGGCGATCGTCGGTGTGCAGAGCGCCGCGGGCTACGCGGAGGGCAAGCCGCTCCACGCCAGCTGGAACTGATCCCACGGGCCCGGCGGCCCCGCTCCACAGGTGCCTCTCCCCGGTGTTCGCGCCGGGAGGGGCACCTTCCGCATGCGTGCCCGAGTCGCGAACCGCGTCTCCCCTTCAACTTGGTTGCCGGATAAGTAATATGAGCCGCAATCAGCTGCCCGCCCCTCTGCGGTAAGGGATTTCATGTCTTCCTTCTTCACCGACCTGGCCCAGCAGTACATCGACGGCGAGTGGAGGCCGGGGAAGGGGTCCTGGGACATCATCGACTTCAACCCGTACAGCGGGGAGAAACTCGCCTCGGTCACCGTCGCGACGGCCGCCGAGGTCGACCAGGCCTACCGGGCCGCGGAGCGGGCCCAGCCGGGCTGGGCCGACACGAACCCTTACGCCCGGCGGACGGTGCTGGAGAAGGCGCTGCGCGTCGTCGAGGAGCGTGAGACCGAGATCGGCGAGGCGATCGTCGCGGAGCTGGGCGGCACCCGGCTCAAGGCGGGCTTCGAGCTGCACCTGGCCAAGGAGTTCCTGCGCGAGGCGGTCCAGCTCGCGCTGCGGTCCACCGGGCAGATACTTCCCTCGCCGACCGAGGGCAAGGAGAACCGTGTCTACCGGCTCCCCGTCGGAGTCGTGGGTGTCATCAGCCCCTTCAACTTCCCCTTCCTGCTGTCGCTCAAGTCGGTCGCGCCCGCGCTCGCCCTCGGCAACGCCGTGGTCCTCAAGCCACACCAGAACACCCCGGTATGCGGCGGCACGCTGATCGCCAAGGTGTTCGAGGAGGCGGGGCTGCCCGCCGGACTGCTGAACGTCGTGGTCACCGACATCGCCGAGATCGGCGACGCCCTGCTGGAGCACCCCGTCCCCCAGGTCATCTCCTTCACCGGCTCGGACAGGATCGGCCGGCACGTCGCGACGGTCTGCGCGGCCAACCTCAAGCGCGCGGTGCTCGAACTCGGCGGCAACAGCGCGCTGATCGTCCTGGACGACGCGGATGTGGACTACGCCGTCGACGCGGCCGTCTTCAGCCGCTACGTCCACCAGGGCCAGGTCTGCATGGCGGCCAACCGCATCCTGGTGGACCGCTCGGTGGAGCAGGAGTTCACCGAGAAGTTCGTCGCCAAGGTCGCCTCCCTCCGTGTCGGTGACCCGGCCGACCCCGCGACCCACATCGGCCCGCTGATCAGCTCCTCGCAGGCAGACGCGGTGTCGAAGCTCGTCGACGAGACCGTGGAGGCGGGCGCCACGGCGCTGCTGCACGGCCGGGCCGAGGGCAATGTGGTGAGCCCGTCCGTGCTGACCGGCCTCGCCGCCGATTCCCCCGTCCTCCAGCAGGAGATATTCGGGCCGGTGGCGCTGCTCGTCCCCTTCGACGGCGAGGACGAGGCCGTACGGATCGCCAACGACACCCCGTACGGGCTGAGCGGCGCCGTCCACACCGGCAACATCGAGCGGGGCGTACGGGTCGGACAGCGGATCCGCACCGGCATGATCCACATCAACGACGGCACAGTCCACGACGAGCCCCTCGTCCCCTTCGGCGGGGAGAAGAGCTCGGGCCTCGGACGGCTGAACGGTGAGTCGATGCTCGAGGCGTTCACCACGCAGAAGTGGATCTCGGTCCAGCACGGCCGCTCGGAGTTCCCCTTCTGACCGGCCCTTCCCCGCGGTGAGCGCGCCCCGCGCGGGGCGCGCGTGGTCTACTTCGGGGGCGGCCCCAGGGTCTTTCGAAGACCTGGCCGCCCCCGAGTCCTTCCGCCGCAGAGAAGTGATCCACCCGAAGTGCGCCTGAACGACCTCGACGAACGCATCGTCCACGCCCTCGCCGAAGACGCCCGCCGCTCCTACGCCGACATCGGCGCCCTCATCGGCCTCTCCGCCCCCGCGGTGAAACGCCGGGTGGACCGGCTGCGCGCCGAGGGCGCCATCACGGGCTTCACCGTGCGGGTCGACCCGGCGGCGCTCGGCTGGGAGACCGAGGGGTTCATCGAGATCTACTGCAGCCGCAACACCGCCCCCGAAGCGATCAAGCGGGGCCTCTCGGCGTATCCGGAGATCGCGTCCGCGTCCACGGTCACCGGGGACGCCGACGCGGTCGTGCAGGTCTTCGCCGCCGACATGCGCCACTTCGAGCAGGTGCTGGAGCGGATCGCGGGCGAGCCGTACGTCGAGCGGACCAAGTCGGTCCTCGTCCTCTCCCCGCTGCTGCGGCGGTACTCCTCCTCCGGCCCCCCGGCCTGACCTGGTCCTCAGGCATGCCGACGGGCGCGGGGGGTACCGAAAGCACCCGTCCGGCCCGCGAGAACGCCACACGCAACGAATCACCGCCCGGGGTGATTTCCACGCAACGGATCGACGGTGCACGCGCAACAATCGCGCCTTGTCGGCCGTGAGCCCCACGCCGTACCTTCAATACGTCTCCCCACCCCGCCCGTCCCGCCCGAGGTCAGCCATGCCGCCGTTGCGTACCGCCCTGCTCCAGAGCTCCGGACGTGCCGGCTCCGTGGACGCCAACCTGGCCACGCTCGACGAGGCCGCCGCGCGGGCCGCCACCGCGGGTGCCCGGCTGCTGGTCTGCCCGGAGCTGTTCCTCACCGGATACGCCATCGGCGACGCCGTCCCGGAGCTGGCCGAGCCGGCGGACGGCCCCGCCGCGCGAGCGGTCGCCGACATCTGCGTACGCCACGGCGTCGCCGTCCACTACGGCTACCCGGAACGGGCCGGAGAGGCGGTCTTCAACGCGGCGCAGCTCATCGGCCCCGACGGTTCGCCACTCGCGAACTACCGCAAGACCCACCTCTTCGGCAGCTTCGAGGAGAAGTGGTTCACCCCCGGCGAGCGACCCGTGGTGCAGGCCGAGCTGGACGGCGTACGGATCGGGCTGCTGATCTGCTACGACGTCGAGTTCCCGGAGAACGTACGCGCGCATGCCCTGGCCGGGACCGACCTGCTGCTGGTCCCGACCGCGCTGATGCACCCGTTCACCTTCGTCGCCGAATCCGTCGTGCCGGTCCGTGCCTTCGAGAGCCAGCTCTACATCGCATACGTCAACAGGGCAGGCAGGGAAGGCGAGTTCGACTTCACCGGGCTGAGCTGCCTGGCCGGCCCCGACGGCACGGTCCGCGTCCGCGCAGGCCGCGGCGAGGAACTCCTCGTCGGCGAGGCCGACTCCGGACTGCTCGCCGCGTCCCGCGCCGCCAACCCGTATCTCCAGGACCGCCTCCCCGGCCTTTACGGCTCCCTGGTCTGAGCACCCGCCCCGTTCCGCGCTTCCCCCGCAAGGAGTCCGTACCCCATGACGTCCACGGTGCCCAACGCCGTCCAGCACACCGACGCGCAGCCGCCGATCACCATGTTCGGGCCGGACTTCCCTTATGCCTACGACGACTTCCTCGCCCACCCGGCGGGCATCGGGCAGATACCGGCCACCGAACACGGCACCGAGGTCGCCGTCATCGGCGGCGGGCTCTCCGGAATCATCACCGCGTACGAACTCATGAAGATGGGGCTGAGGCCCGTCGTCTACGAGGCGGACCGGATCGGCGGCCGGCTGCGCACCGTCGGTTTCGACGGCTGCGACCCCTCGCTGACCGCCGAGATGGGCGCCATGCGCTTCCCGCCCTCGTCCACCGGGCTCCAGCACTACATCGACCTGGTGGGCCTGGAGACCGAGCCGTTCCCCAACCCGCTCTCCCCGGCGACCCCTTCGACCGTCGTCGACCTCAAGGGCGAGTCCCACTACGCGCGCACCATCGACGACCTGCCCCAGGTGTACCGCGAGGTGATGGACGCCTGGAACACGTGCCTGGAGGAAGGCGCCGACTTCTCCGACATGAACCGCGCGATGCGCGAGCGTGACGTCCCGCGCATCCGGGAGATCTGGGCGGAGCTCGTCGAGAAGCTGGACGACCAGACCTTCTACGGCTTCCTGTGCGGTTCGGACGCGTTCGCGTCCTTCCGGCACCGCGAGATCTTCGGCCAGGTCGGCTTCGGCACGGGCGGCTGGGACACCGACTTCCCCAACTCGATCCTGGAGATCCTCCGCGTCGTCTACACCGAGGCCGACGACCACCACCGGGGGATCGTCGGCGGCAGCCAGCAGCTGCCGCTGCGCCTGTGGGACCGCGACCCGCAGAAGACCGTCCACTGGCCGCCCGGCACGTCGCTGTCCTCCCTGCACGACGGGCAGCCGCGCGGTGCCGTGACCCGGCTCGACCGCACCGCGGGCAACCGGATCACGGTCACCGACGCCACCGGTGACATCCGCACCTACCGGGCGGCGGTCTTCACCGGACAGTCCTGGCTGCTGCTCTCCAAGATCGCCTGCGACGACGCGCTCTTCCCGATTGACCACTGGACGGCGATGGAGCGCACCCACTACATGGAGTCGTCCAAGCTGTTCGTGCCCGTCGACCGGCCGTTCTGGCTCGACAAGGCCGTCGACGGCACAGGGGAACCCACGGGCCGGGACACGATGTCCATGACGCTCACCGACCGGATGACGCGGGGGACGTACCTCCTGGACGACGGGCCCGACAGGCCGGCCGTCATCTGTCTCTCCTACACCTGGTGCGACGACAGCCTGAAGTGGCTGCCGCTCTCCCCGAACGAGCGCATGGACGTCATGCTGAAGTCGCTCGGCGAGATCTATCCGGGCGTCGACATCCGTAAGCACATCATCGGCAACCCGGTCACCGTCTCCTGGGAGAACGAGCCGTATTTCATGGGCGCGTTCAAGGCCAACCTGCCCGGCCACTACCGCTACCAGCGGCGCCTGTTCACCCACTTCATGCAGGACCGGCTGCCCGACGACAAGCGCGGCCTCTTCCTCGCGGGCGACGACATATCGTGGACGGCAGGCTGGGCCGAGGGAGCCGTGCAGACCGCGCTGAACGCCGTATGGGGAGTGATGACGCAGTTCGGCGGTACCACCGACCCGGCGAACCCGGGCCCGGGCGACGTCTACGACGAGATCGCACCGGTCGAGCTACCGGAGGGCTGAGGGGGCGGCCGTCCCAGCGGCGCGCTTCGGACAGGCATCGCTTCGCCGCCGCGCCTGCTGGCTTACGCGCACAAGGCCGGGGGAGTCCGGCGGCTGCAAGGGATCCGCCGGTTCCTTCACTCCGGACTACGCCTACATGCCGGCCACGGGCTGAGCCGTACGGCCCGGCGTCCCTTCCGGGGCGGCCTGTTCCTCCGTCCGTGCCTCGTGACCGGGGAGGTCGAGACGCTGGTGCACCAGGCGGGCGAAGTGGCTCAGGGTGCGTCCGGTGGCCAGGTCAGCCGGCGCGAGACGGACGGCGAAAAGATCACGTGCGCCGACGAGGAACTGCATGCCGAGCAGGGAGTCCAGGCCGAAGTCGGTGACGGGGCGGGTGGGGTCCAGGTCGGCCTGATCGGTCTGCAGGACCCCGGCGAGGAGTTGGCCGAGCGCGTCGGTGATCCTCTGTACTGCCTCGTCGGTCGGCAGACCGGCCAGCGTCCCCAGGAGCTGGTTGCGGTCGTCCGGCGAAGCGAGGGATGAGGACGGCACCAGCCGGGCGAACCGTGGCGTGGCCAGAGCGGGCAGCAGGTGACGCGCTGTCCCCCAGCGGTAGCGTCCCGCTCCCGCGACATCGGTGCCGGCGGCAAGCAGGTGGCCGGCGGCCGTCAGGGCCTCCGCGGGGGCGAGGAGTTCGAGACCGCGTTCGGCCATGGCCGTCTCCATGCCGCTGCGGGCGACGTAACCGGTTTCGCTGATGGGCCCCCAGGCCATCGCCGTACCCGGTTTGCCGGCGCTGTGCCGGGCCCGTGCACATGCTTCCAGGTAGGCGTTGGCCGCCGCATAGGCGGCCTGGCCGGGGTTGCCGATGGTGGCGGAGACGGAGGAGTAGGTGAGGAAGAGGTCCAGGCCGCGGTCCGCGGTGAGCTGGTCCAGCAGTGCCGCTCCTGTCGCCTTGGGCGCCAGCACGGCGGCGAACCGGGCATCGGTGAGCTCGGACTGCGGTGCGTCGTCCATGTGCATGGCAGCGTGCACGATGCCGCGCAGTCGGTGTCCTGTGGCGTCCACGGTCTCGATGACCCGGCGCAGCACGGCCTCGTCGGTGACGTCGGCGGCGTAGGCCGTGGCACGTACGCCCCGGCCGGTGAGTTGCTTGAGCAGGGCGGGTGCCTCGGGAGCGTCAGGTCCGCGCCGAGAGAGCAGGGCCAGGTGCCGGGCCCCGTGGTCGGCCAGCCAGTGGGCCGTGGCGGCACCGAGTCCGCTCAGCCCGCCGGTGACCATGTAGGTGCCGTCGTTGTCGAGAGTGAGGGTGCCGGGGGCGGGTTCGACGAGGACGGGTTCGTCCAGGGGGTCGAAGCTGATCACGACCTTGCCGGTGTGCCGGGAGTGCTGCAGGAGGTGGAAGGCCTCGTCGACGCGGGCGGCGGGGTAGACCGTGTGGGGCAGCGGCCGGTAGGAGCCGCAGTTGATCTGGTCGTCGAAGACCGAGATGAGACGGGAGCGGAGGGCGGGGGAGTCCATGACGGCGTCGAGGTTGAAGGCGGTGAAGGTGAGGCTGCGGTGGAAGGGGCGCAGCGTCATCGGATTGTTGAGGTAGATGTCCCGCTTGCCGAGTTCGATGAACCGTCCGTTGGGACGCAGGAGGTCGAGGTTGTGGGCGATGGCCTCGCCGCTCAGGGAGTTCACCACGACGTCGACGCCCCGGCCGCCGGTCAGCTCCCGTACCCGGGGGACGAAGTCCAGGCTGCGGGAGTCGAGGACGTGTTCGGCGCCGAGCGTGCGGAGCAGGTCTCGCTTGGTCTCCGTACCGGCGGTGGCGATGACCCGGGCACCCTGGTTGCGGGCGCACTGCAGGACGGCCAGGCCTACGGCTCCGGCTCCACCGTGGACGAGCACGGTCTCCCCGCGGCCGAGGCATGCCTGGTTGACCAGGGTGTGATGGACGGTCAGGAAGGCGACGGGGAAGGTCGCCGCTTCCTCGAAGCTCATCGCGTCGGGGATGCGGACGACGGCGTCGGCGGAGGTCGTCGCGTGGGAGGCGAGGGCCGCCGGCACGAGCCCACAGACCCTGTCGCCGGGCTTCAGGCCCTGCACACCCGGTCCCACGGAACGTACGATGCCGGCGCCGTCCGTTCCCAGACCCCGGCTGAGGGGACTGTTCTCCACCGCTTCGGGCGGCAGCAGGCCGTTGGCCCGCATGGGGTCGCGGTAGTTCAGAGCCACGGCCCGCATCTCGAGGGCCACCTCCCCCTCCCCGGGTCCGGAGACATCGGTCTCCCGCCAGATCAGGCGTCGGTGCAGGCTCGGGTTGCGGGCTTCCAGAATGAAGGGCGTGTGGGCGGGGACGGCGGGGAGTTCGTCCTCCGCGTGCTGGAGATGCCGGGGCACGAAACGGCCGTGCGCGGTCAGGACGATCTCGTCCTCCTGGGCGCTCTCGTCGTCGCCGGCGGCGAGGATTTCCCGCGCGAGACGGTGTGCGTCGGCGGCCGTCGCCCCGGCGCGTTGCAAGGAGAGACGTCGCACGCGCAGGTCGGGGCGCTCGTTGGCGAGTGTGCGGCACGCTGCCCAGACGGCCGCGTCGGCCGGGTGCGTGGGCTGCTCAGGGGCTGGGAACAGGCCCGTCGGGCGGGTGACGAGCCACAGTCGTGGGCCGGTGCGGTCGTGGAGGCTGTCGCAGGCTGCGGACAGGGCGCGCAGGAGGGCCGCGCGGCGGGTGGTCAGGGGGGTGACGGTCTGCTGCGGTCCGGGTTCGGCGAGCAGCAGGACGACGTGCGGTTCGCGGTCGGTGGTCAGCACCCCGGCCCAGGCGTCGGCCTCCTCGGACGCGGCGACGACGGTGGCCTCCCCGAGAAGGGCTGCCAGGGCCTGTGCGGTCTGCGTCTCGGTGTCGTCCTCGACGGCGATGATCCAGGAGGCCCCAGGGACCGGAGTCGGTACCTCGGTCTCGGCGGCGTGGCTGTGGGCGGCTGCGGCGAGGATCACGGAGCGGTCATCGGGCCCGGTCCGCACCGGGTCGGGGAAGCCGCACCGGCGCAGCAGCGGTACCCACCCCTCGCGGGCGAGGATGCGGGACGCGGGGCGCAGGGTGTGATCGCCGCGCTCCCAGAAATCCTCCACCGTGCCGAACAGCAGGGCCTGTAGCTGAGCGTGGTGCTGTTCGGTGGCCAGCAGATGCCCGCCGGGAGCCAGCACGGTGTGCAGATGCCGCAGGGTCGCGGCCAGGTCGTGGGTGGCGTGCAGGGCGTCGCCGGCCAGGACGAGGTCGAAACCGGCTCGGGGCAGGCTCTGGCCGGTCAGGTCGGTGTTCAGGTCCAGGGTGCGGTAGTCGACGAAGTCGTGCCCGGCGAAGCGGTGTTCGGCGCGGGTGAGACCGGCGCCGGTGGCGGCCGTGCAGGTGTAGCGGGTCCGGTCGGCCGGCAGCATGGGCAGCGCGGCGGCCGTCAGGGCACCGGTGGTCGCACCGATCTCCAGGACGCGCAGCGGACGGTCGGCGGGCCACCGGGCGACGATGTCGCCGAGAACGGCCTGGACGGCACGGTGGGTGAAGCGGTGGGACGGTCCGGTCTCGCGGAGCTGGTCGTACGCGCTGTCCCCTGGCGGCAGGAGATCCTGTGCGTCGACGCTGCCCCGCACCAGGTCGGCCAGGTGGCGCAGATGCCGGTTGAGGAGCAGTGTGTCGGAGCCGAACGCGGGGTGGTCCTCCACGAGGCCGCGCAGCAGTTCCTCGGAGCGGATCTCGGCTTCGGTCAGCTGCCAGGTCTCTCCGGCCGGACGGGCGAGACCGTGCTCGACCAGCAGGGGCATCATCAGCCGCACCAGCCGGCGGTGCCGGGACCGAAGGCCTCCGCTCACCAGGTCGGGCATCGAGAACGGGGCCGCCGGGTCGGCGAGAAGGCCGTGCAGCGTCCTGGCCCAGCAGTGGGCCCCGGCCTGTTCGGCGGCGGCGACGAACCGGTGGTGGCCGCTGTCGTCCAGGGCGGCGCGTGCCGCGGTGATACGGGGCTCGGCCGCGCGCACCACCTCGGCAGGAGAGGGAAGCGGAGAGGGATGCGCGGGTGCGTCTGTGTACGGGGCGGCCCGTAGAACGGTGCGCTGGACGGTCAGGGGTGTGTGTTCCGACATGCCGCCGCGGCGGGTACGACAGCCGTCGATCTCGACGGTGACCGTGCCGTCGGCGTCGGCATAGGTGATGTCCCAGCAGATCTCGTTGGCGCTGCGGCTGCGACGGCGCAGATGCACGATTCCGGTGGGTGCGGGGGTGCGCCATACGCGCACGGATCCGAACACCGTCGGCAGGAAGCCGGCGGATTCCGCCGTGAGTTCGGACAGGGCCACGGTGGCCTGCAGCGGTGCGTCGAGAAGTACCGGGTGGGCGGTGTAGGCGTCAGCGGGGTGCTGGAGCCGGTAGGAGACCAGTACCTCGCCCTCGCCGACGTCCAGGTGCTCGATGAGCTGGAAGGCCGGCCCGCAGTTCAGTCCGACGCGGTGGCACGTCCGGTAGAAGTCCGCGCCGCCGAGGCCTCTGTGACAGCGTGCCCGGAGAGCGTCGACGTCGAGGGGAGGCGGCGCCGCTCCGAGCAGGGTGCGGACCTGGGCTCGTACGGCGGGCAGGCACTCGCCGCCGTGTTCTTCGCGGACGCTGATGGTCAGGGCGCCGTCGTCGGGGGTGACGGAGGTCTGCAGGGCGATCGGTGTCGGGTCCGGCCAGGGCAGAGCCAGTGGACGGCTGATCTCCAGGTGCCGCACCTCGACCGGGCGCTCCATGGCGCGCCGGCCCGCGCTCAGAGCCATCTCCACATAGGCGGCGGCCGGCATGAGCACGTCGTCCCCGATCTTGTGGTCACCCAGCCAGGGCACCAGCTGGGGCTCGACGGTGCCGTGCCACACGGGGTGCGGGGCAGGCATCCGCTCGCCCACCAGGGGGTGGTCGAGGGCGCCGGAGCCGCTGGTACCTGCGACGCGGTCCTGCGCGGTGCCGTGCCAGTACCGTTCGTGCTGCCACGGGTAGGCGGGCAGCCCCGCCACCTGGCCAGGGCGGGGGAAGTGGAGCTGCCAGTCCGTGGCCGGGTCGGCGGCCAGCAGCGCGGCGACAGTGCCCGCGGTCTCGCGGACGCCGTCCCCGTCCCGGTGCAAGGTCGCGACGTAGGAGATGTCCGTGTGGCGCAGATAGGGGCGCAGTACCGGGTGCGGGCCGATCTCGACCACACTGCCGGCGCCCTCGGACACGAGGTGGGTGACGGCCTCGGCGAAGCGGACCGGCTCGCGGACGTTACGCCACCAGTAGCGCGCGTCCAGTTCCGGCCCGCTCAGCGGTGTGCCGGTGACGGTGGAGACGAACGGGATGCGGGCGGTGCCGGGGGCCAGCCCTTCCAGAGTGGTGCACAGCTGTTCCTCGATGGGGTCCATGGCACGGCTGTGGAAGGCGTAGTCCAGGTCCAGTTCGCGGAAGAAGACGCCGCGGCCTGTCAGTTCCCGCCCCCATGAGGCCAGTTCGTCGGCGGAGCCGGCGACGGTCACGGCACGGTCGCTGTTGACTCCCGCGATCTCCAGCGCACCGTCGTAGCGCAGGAGTTCCTCGCGTGCCTGTTGCTCGCCCAGTCCGACGGCGGCCATGCGGCCTCTGCCCGCCGTGGTGGCCTGGGTGCGGCTGCGTTCGGCGATGACCAGTGCCGCCTGTTGCAGGGTCAGGACTCCGGCGACGTAGGCGGCGGCGACCTCACCGACGCTGTGCCCGGCCACCGCCTGAGGCCGCAATCCGTGCGAGGCCAGCAGCGCGGTCAGGCCCACCTGTACGGCGAACAGGGCCGGCTGGGCGACCTCGGTACGCTGCCACGTGCGGGGGGAGGGATACGCCAGTTCCTTGGCCACCGACCAGCCCAGGTGCGGGGCGAGGGCGGCGTCGGCCTCCTCGACGGCCGCGCGGAAGACCGCCTCGTGCTCCAGCAGGTCGGCGGCCATGCCTGGCCACTGCGACGCGTTACCCGAGAACACGAAGACGGTGCCGCCCTGCGCGTTCCTTCGCACGATCGCTCCGTGGGCGGGCTCCCCTGCCACCAGCCGGTCCAGCTGCCGCGCGGCGTCCTGCGGGTCGGCGGCCATGACCGCGGCGCGGTGCGGGTGGGCGCTGCGGCGCACCGTACTGGTGTAGGCGAGGTCGTAGAACTCGTCGGGCTGCGTGGCCCGCAAGCGTTCTGCCACCCCGGCGGCCAGTTGCTTCAGAGCCTTGGGAGAGCGCGCGGAGACGACCAGCGGCAGTGGGCGGAGGCCGGGGGGCCGCCCCGCGTCGGGCCGAGGAACGGAAGGGGGCGGAGTCAGGACGGCGTGGGCGTTCGCTCCGCCGAAGCCGAAGGCGTTCACGCCTACTGCCGCGGCCTGCCCCTGGGGCAGTAGGACCGGCTCGACCGTCGGGGACAGCCCGAGGGCGCCGAAGTCGATCGCCGGGTTGAGCGGAAGGGCGTGCAGGGACGCGGGCGCGATCCGGTGCCGCAGTACCAGGATCGCCTTGAGCAGGCCCGCCATTCCGGAGGCGGGTTCGAGGTGGCCCAGGTTGGTCTTCACGGAGCCGACCGGCAAGGGGCCGTTCCGCCGGTGACGGGCCAGCGCCCGGCCGATGGCCTCGGCTTCCGCCGGATCCCCGACCTGGGTGCCCGTGCCATGGGCCTCGAAGTACACCAGGTCGTCCGGGCTGATCCCGGCTTCAGCGTAGACCGCGTGCAGCAGCGCCTCCTGGACCTCGGCGCTGGGCACGACCATGCCGGTGCTGCGGCCGTCGGTGTTGTTGCCGGTGGCCGCGAGCACGGCGTGGATGCGGTCCCCGTCGGCCACCGCGTCCTCAAGACGCTTGAGGACGAGCACCCCGCCGCCCTCGGCACGGACGAAGCCGTCGGCGTCCGCGGAGAAGGCCGCGCAGCGTCCGCGCCGCGACAGCATGCCCGCATAGGAGAATCCGGCGAAGGAGTAGGGGCTGCTCAGTACGTTGACGCCGCCGACCAGGGCGACACGGCTGGAGCCCTCGTGCAGGGTGCGGCAGGCGCGGTCCACGGCGACCAACGCGGAGGAGCAGGCGGTGTCGATGGCCATGCTGGGCCCGCGCAGGTCGAAGGCGTACGACATCCGGTTCGCCGTGATGGAGAGCGTGGCACCGGGCATGGTGTGCGGGCTCTTGTGGTCCTGCATCAGTGTGAGCGTCGTGCCGTAGGCGGGGTCGGAGACCCCCACGTAGACGCAGGTGTCCGACCCTGCCAGCGACTCGACGGGAATGGCGGCGTCGTCGAGTGCCTCCGCGGCCATCTCCAGCAGGAGGCGCTGCTGCGGGTCGATGTGCCGCGCCTCCGCTGGGGAGATTCCGAAGTAGGCGGCGTCGAAGGAGGCGACGTCCGCGAGGAACCCTCCGGCGGCGGTGTAACTGCGGCCGGGGCGCACGGCCCCCGGGTCGACCATCCTGTCCCTGGGCAGCCGGTCGGCGGGCATCTCGCCGACCATGTCCTGCCCGTCACGCAGCGTGGACCACAGTCCGTCCAGGTCGGTGATTCCTCCGGGAAGTCGACAACCGACACCCACCACCGCTACGGACCGTTCACGCTGCCGCTCTGCCATGACCCCGCCTTTTCACACCGATTGCAGACTTTGTGGGGATTGAAAGGCATCACGGATTCGAAAAGCGAATAGAGATCACTCGTTAAGGTGAAGGCCACTCGGCGGACGATTTTTCGGTCCGACCGGCGACAGGGCGCCGCTACGGTTGCGCGGTGCCCGAACCCGCCCGTGCTCGCATCGCAGCCGTCGCTGCCCACTTGCCGACCCGCTACCGAACCATGGACGAGATCCGCGAGAAGATCGCGAAGAGCGGGGCCTACGCACCGCCACCCGGCCTGCTCGAGGATCTCACCGGAGTGCGCGGCGTCCATGTGAGAGGAGACGGAGAGAACGCTTCCGACCTTGCTGTAGCAGCGGCCCGCAAGGCACTCGACGAGGCCGGACTACGGATCGGCGACATCGATCTGCTGTTGTTCGCCGCTACCGCCGCGGACCTGATCGAACCTGCCACGTCACACCTGGTGGCCGCCAAGATGGGCGCCACCTGCCCGGTGTTCGACGTCAAGAACGCGTGCAACAGCGTGCTCAACGCCATGGAGACGGCCGCGTCGTTCATCGAGACCGGCCGCTACCGCACCGTCCTGATCGCCTGCGGAGAGTCCGGCTCCCTGGTGACGCGCTGGAACGTCCCTGACCGGCAGGCACTGCTCAGAGCCCTGCCGGGCTACACCGCGTCCGATGCCGGAGCCGCGATGGTGCTCACCGCGGGGCCCGCCGGCGAGGACAGCCCCGGCATCATGGCGATGCGATTCGTCAGCAACTCCGCCGCCTGGGAAGCCTGCACCGTGTCCGGCGGAGGAACCATGCACCAGCGCTCCGTCCACGACGACCACACCACGCTGCGTCTGAACGGCGACCTGCGCCAGGGGCTGCTCGATGTGCTTCCCGAGACCCTTGCCGTCGCCGGCGACGAACTTGCCGCAGCACGCGCCGGAGCCTTCGTAGCCTTCCACCAGATCGCCATGCCGCAGTACCGGCAGATGCTCGACACGTTCGCCCTGCCCGAGAGCCTGTGCATGCCCGCGGTGGCCGAACACGGCAACTGCGCGGCGGCCTCACTCCCTCTGCAGCTGGTCAAGGCGCGGGAAGCCGACCGCGTCGAAGACGGGGACGTCGTGGCGATGATCGGCGTGGCCAGCGGGTTCAGCTTCGGCCTGGCCCTCGTCCGATGGTGAGCACACGGGCCGGCCGCGTCCCGGCACTCACCGAAACGGACCGCGCCGCAGCGCTGGAACGGCTGATGCCCGGCTACCCCGCCCCCCGGCACTGGCGGCGTGTGCCGGCCACCGGGCAGCATTACCTCGACCTCGGCTCCGGGGAGCCGGCGCTGTTCCTGCACGGCAATCCGTCGTGGAGCTACGCGTGGCGCAAACTCATCGACCGGCTGTCCCCGCACGCCCGTTGCCTGGCACCCGATCTGCCCGGTTTCGGCCTGTCCCGGCATCTGAGGCCGGCCGCCGGAGTCCCGGACCCCTACGGAGTCCAGCTGGAACACCTTGACCTCCTCCACCGGCATCTGGTGCAGGACGAAGGGCTGCCCGAACGAGGCTGGACGCTCGTCCTGCACGACTGGGGCGGCCCGCTCGGCATCGCCTGGGCCTTGCGACACCCAGGAGTCGTGACCCGTCTGGTCATCTGCAACACCGTGGCCTTCCCCTGGCCCGGCGACTTCCGGCTGCCGTTCTACCTGCGCTGGATCCGCGACCACCCACTGGTGGCCGACGCCGTGCACCTCACCAACGGTTTCGCGCGCACCGCTGTGCGCGCCGGAGTGCACCACCCACTGCGGCCGGACGAGCGCCGCGCCTTCCTCCGGCCCGTCGCCCGGCGCTCCGAGCGACGGGCCGTCACCGACGCCGTCCGTGCGATCCCGCGCGACGACGCGGATCCCGTGTGGCGGCTGCTCGAACCTTCCGGCGCCGACGCCGGTCCGACCGCGCTGCCCATGCTCATCGGCTGGGGCATGCGCGATCCGGTGTTCACCCCGAAACTGCTGGAGGAGTGGGCCCGCCGCTGTCCCCACGCGGCCATTCACCGGTTCCCCGAGGCCGGACACTTCGTGATGGAAGACGCGGCAGTCGAACTCGGTGACCACATCCGTGACTTCCTGCAAGGAACCCGATGACCGTGACCGCCCCAGGCCTCATCGCCCGCCTGGCCGACCGGCCTGACGCCACCGCGCTCATCCGCTGCCGCAGGGGAACCTCGTGGACGATCAGCCGCGGCCGGCTGGTGCAGGGGTGCCACAGCACCGCGCAAGCCCTGCACCAGGCCGGTGTCCGGCCCGGCCACAAGGCCGTCGTGATGACCCGCGACGCCTACGACCTCACCGCCGTCGTCTACGCCCTCTGTTCCCTCGGTGCCGTACCCGTCCTGATCGAGCCACGCGCCGAGGTGCGCCGCTGCCTGCAGGACATCGCGCCGGACGTCTTCATCGGCGAACCACTGGCCCAGCTCGGGCGCCAGGTCCTGGGGTGGGGCCGCCCCCACATCCGCATCCCCCTGGTCACCGGCCGGCCGATGCTCGTTCCGGGCCGCCGCCTGGCGACCCGGGCGCCGGGCGGCGGTGTCCCGACCCTGCATGCGCAGGAGCCTGATGGTGACGAACTGGCCGTCATCGCCTTCACGTCAGGTTCCACCGGACGTCCCAAAGGCGCGGAATACCGCTACGCCACCCTGGCGGGCCAACTCGACGCGCTCACCACTCTGCTGGGTCCCCGGCCCGAAGACGTACTCCTCGCGGGGTTCCCTCCGGTCGCGATGCTCGGACCGCTCCTGGGCCTGACCACCCTCGCCCCGGCCGTGAACCACCTGTCCCCGGCACGCACATCGCCGAAGGAACTCGTCGAGCCGATCCTGAAGCACCGAGTCACCAAGATCGTCGCCTCACCCGCCGTGCTCACCCTGATCGCCGGTCACTGCGTCCGCCACGGCATCACCCTGCCCTCGGTCCGTCAGATCCTGTCCTTCGGGGCGCCGTTACGTCTCCACCTCGCCGAAGCGTTGCGTAAGGCCGTGCCGGACGCCACCGAGATCCTCAGCGTCTACGGCGCCACCGAATGCCTGCCCGTCTCCGCGATCGACGACCACGACCTGCGGGCCTCACGCATCCAGCCGCCCGACGGGCAGGCCGGTACGTGCCTGGGCGGGCCGCTGCCCGGCGTCCGTCCCCGGATCCTGGACGCGGACCCCACCGGACTCGGCGAGATCGCCGTCGCCGGCCCCACCGTCAGCCCCGCCTACCACGCACGTCCTGACGCGGACGCTGCCACGAAGAGCGTCACCGGTGACGGCGTACTGCACCGCACCGGAGATCTCGGCCGGCTCGACGACCGGGGCCAGCTGTGGTTCCTCGGCCGCAAGGCCCACCTCGTCACCGGTACCGGCTTCACCATGACCACCGAGGACATCGAGACCGTGGCCGACACGGCTCCGGGCATTCGCCGTACCGCGTTGGTCGGCGTCGGTACGGCCGTATGCCAGTTGCCCGTCCTGTGCGTGGAGCCGATGCCTTCGACCCCCCGCGCCGCAGCCCTGGCATCGGTACGCGCCGCCCTGAGAAGCCACCCGGAAGGACACCGCGTCGGCGCCCTGCTCCTGCACCCCGGCTTTCCCACCGATCCCCGGCACAACTCCAAGATCGACCGCCCACGGCTGGCGGGCTGGGCCGCCGAGCGGCTGAAGAGGACGCGATGAAGGTACTGGTCACCGGAGGGAGCGGGTTCCTGGGTCTGGAGATCTGCCGTCGGCTGACGGCGCGCTCCATCGTCACTTCCTCGCTCGGCCGCCGCCCCAGCACTGCTCTGGAACAGCTGGGAGTCCGACAGCACCTGGGCGATCTCGCCGATGCGCATGCCGTCTCCCGCGCCGTCGCCGACTGCGACGCCGTCATCCACAACGCCGCGCTGGCAGGGGTCAGCGGCCCGATGCGGCCCTACTGGGCCACCAACGTCGTGGGCACACGCAACGTCATCGAACAGTGCCGTGCCCACCAGGTGCGCACCCTCGTTTACACCTCGACCGCCAGCGTCGCCTTCCGGCCCGGTGGCCTGGAGGGCGTAACCGAGGAACTCCCCCGCCCTGCCGGCTACTTGGCCGCCTATCCCCGGACCAAGGCCACGGCCGAGGCCTTGGTGCTCGCGGCCCACAGCCCGGAGCTGGCCACCGTCTCGCTGCGCCCGCACATCATCTGGGGCCCGGGCGACCCCCACTTCGCCCCCGCCCTGGCCCGCGCCGTACGGGCCGGGCGCCTGCTGATGCCCGGCGACGGCAGCAACCTCGTCGACACCACCCATCTCCGCACCGCCGCCCACGCCCACCTCCTCGCCCTGGAGCGCCTGCAACGGTCACCCGAGGCCGGCGGCCGCGCCTACTTCATCAGCCAGGACGACCCGCGCCCCTTGCGCGAGATCGCCCACCACTTCCTGCGGGCCGCGGGTATCAGCGCCCGCTGGTGTGCCGTCCCGCCACGTCTGGCGACGGCAGCAGCTGCCGTCAGCGACACGAGCCTGCGCATGATCCGCAGCCCGCGCACCCTGGCCCTGAGCCGCTTCCTGGTGGCGGAACTGCTGCAACCGCACTACTTCGACCTGACCGCGGCGCGCCGTGAGCTGTCCTTCGAACCGCCGGTCGGATTCGAGGCCGGCCTCGCGGAACTCACCCGGACAGCACCTTCCGCCTTCGACGACAGCAAGGACTCGCCGTGCCCGAAACCTACGACACCCTCTGTTCCGTCCTGACCAGTTCCTTCCGTGTCCCGGATGACCTCATTCACCCGCAGGCCACTCTGGAGCAACTGGGCATGGACTCCTTGGCCCTGACAGAGATGGTGCTCATCCTGCACGAACGCTTCGCGGTCAAGATCAGCGCCGAGTACACCGCTCTCGGCAGGACCGTCGCCGAAGTCGCCGACCACCTCGACGCCTTGCGTGCGGCCGGCGCGAGGCCGGTGGCACCGTCATGACGGCTCCCGTCGTCATCACCGGTCTCGGTCTGATCACTCCGGCCGGAGAAGGCGCCGAGGCCACCTGGAGCGCGGTCTGTCGCGGCGTGGGCACCGCGACCCCCGACCCCGCGCTCACCGGCCTGCCCGTCGACTTCTCCTGCCGTGTCCCGCTCTCGTCCGATGCTCTGGACCAGCGCATCGGGCGTACCGCCTGGCGCATGTCGCGGGACGCGAAATTCGCGGTGCTGGCCGCCCGCGAGGCCGTACGCGACGCCGGCCTCGATCCCAGCACCTGGAAGGGAGCTCGGGTCGCCGTCGTCATCGGCTGCGGACTCCCAGCAGGCGCGGTGTACGAAGAACAGTCCAGGCGCCTGGAGGAGCTGGGCGCCGACATGGTCTCGGCACTCACCATCCCCCAGATCATTTCGAACATGGCGGTCGGTGAGGTCTCCATCGACCTCAAGGCTCACGGCCCCAGCCTCGCGCCGGCCACCGCCTGCGCCTCCGGCGCGAGCGCCATCGCGGTGGCCCGCGACCTACTGGTGTCCGACCAGTGCGACATCGCGGTTGCCGGAGGCACGGAAGCGACGATCAGCCGCCTGGTGACCACCGGCTTCTGGCGCCTGGGGGCCCTGTCCCGACGTGCGGACGCGGCCGCCGAGGCGTCCCGGCCCTTCGCGGCCGACCGTGACGGTTTCGTCATGGGGGAAGGCGCAGGCGTCCTCGTCCTGGAACGCGTGGAGCACGCCACTGCCCGCGGCGCCCGCTCCCGCGCCCGGCTGGTGGGCTGCGGCAACACCTCGGACGCCCACCACCCCACCGCTCCGGACCCAGGAGCCAAGGGCGCCGAGTCGGCCCTTCGCATCGCGCTGGCACAGGCGGGGCTGGCCGCGCACGAGGTCGACCATGTCAACGCGCATGGCACCTCCACCCCGCTGAACGACGCGGGGGAGGCGGCTCTGATCGCCCGGGCGCTGCCGCACCGCCCCAGCGTCACCGCACCGAAAGGGGTGCTCGGCCACGGCCTGGGCGCGGCAGGAGCCATCGAGGCGGCACTCACCGTGCTCGCCGTCGAGCACCGCACAGCGCCACCGATCGCCAACCTGCAGGCTCCGGCTCCCGAGTTCGACATCGACTGTGTCACCGGACGACCACGCCCGCAGGACATCCGTACAGCCGTGAGTCATTCCTTCGGCTTCGGGGGCCACAACGTCGTCCTCGCTCTGGCCAGAGCTTCCTGACCCATACGAGCCGTCAGGACACCTTCTGGAGAGGCCGTTACGGGGGGTGCCCGGTGCCGTTGTTCCAGTGGATCTTGGTTGTGTGCTGGAGGGACTGCGCGATCCTGATCTCCGAGCGGGCCGTCGGCAGGTCGATGAAGCGGGCCGTCTGTAGGGGCGGTCAGAAAAGGCTCTGCGGATGGGAGGGCCCGTTCCGGGCGTGTCCACAGCGGACCGGGCCCGGCAGCCGGCGGTCAGGGGGCGTCCGCAGGAGGGACTGCCGTCGCGGAGCGTGGCGGCGTCGAGCGCGTGCCGCCGACGCTCCGCAGCAGTGCGAGGAGCCGGTGCCTGGCATCCGGCTGGACGGCAGCCCCGGCCAGATGACGGGCGGCATGCTGCATGAGCCGGTCGGCCCTGTCCTCCACCTCGGCGCGCGCCCCGGTGGCCACGAGCACGTCGCGCACCTCGGCCAGGGCCTCGTCGGAAAGATCGGCCCGGCCCACGGCGGCATCGAGAACGGCCCGGGCAGCCCCGCCACCTTCCCCCGCACCCGCTCGTGACCGGGCCACGGCCATAAGGTAGGTCGGTTTGCCCTCCTGGACGTCACCCCCCGACGGCTTACCGGTCACCGTGGGGTCGCCGAAGACCCCGAGCAGGTCGTCTCTGAGCTGGAAGGCGAGACCGGCGCAGCGACCGGCCGAGGCCAGCGCACGGGTGGTGCACTCGCCGGCGCCCGCAAGGGCGGCTCCCAGCGTCAGTGGACGTACCACCGAGTACAGGGCGCTCTTCAGATAGGCAGTCCGGATGGCGCGAGCTGCGGAGCGTGATCCGGAAGCCTGACCATGCAGGTCGAGGTACTGCCCGGCCACCATCTCGCTCCTCATCACCCGCCAGACGCCCCGCACCCGCTGTCGGGTCGCCGGGGCCATCGCCGTTTCCGCGACGGTGTCATCAGCCCAGGCCAGAGCGAGATCTCCGACCAGTACCGCGGCGGCCGTACCAAACGAATCGCCGAGCACGGAATGGGGAGCCGGACCCGGACGGCTCGCGAAATCGACGTGCACAGCGGGGCGGCCCCGGCGCAGTGGCGAAGCGTCCATCACGTCGTCGTGGACGAGTGCGCAGGTCTGGATGAGTTCCACGGCCACCCCGAGACGGAGTGCCGCATCGATGTCCGTCGACCTGCCCCCACCGCATGCACGCATGCCCCACCAGAGGAACTGGGGCCGCATGCGTTTACCCCCCTCAAGGGTGAAGTCTGCGACACGTTCGGCAATGTCCCGCGAGAAGACGGAGTCGATGGACTCTGCCTGGGCGACCCTGTCCCGCAGAACAGCCTGTGCCGTACGCAGCACGGCGGCGACGACGTCCTCGTCGACGGACCGGGCGTCGGCGCTCGGCGGACCGGCGCGGTCGTCGATCCGGGAACGGTCCGCACCAGCCGTCGTCGTTCCCGTATCCGGCTGAAACCGGTGACAGATGAAGCCGTCTTCCCCAGCTCTGCTGCGGAGCATCGCACCTCTCTTCCTTCGCGGGCCGGTGTGCGGCGTCAGCCCTGCATGCACGTGCCCGTAGTCGTTCGGCTGGGCTGCCTGGCATCTGGCAGAGCTGGAGGCGGGTGATCCGAGGGGACCACGACCCGCGGCCACTTCAGGCTTTGCTCGGGCCCGGACACGCGATCAGCTTGCAGCCTCCGACCCGTTCGGGTCATCCGCCGGTGGGGCCTGGCCTGTCCCGGATGCAAGCGTGGCTGGGGAATGCATCGCTCGCGAGGCCGGTGTTCCGCTGACCGTCCGGAGAGCAGCCCTGACGCCCGCACCGGCGTGATGCACCTCAGCTGTGGCCTACGCCTACGCCTACGCCTACGCAGCCCGCCCGGACACCGCATGATCGACATGCGGTCACCCCAGGTGAGCGTGACGATCGAGGTACAGGCAACGGCCGGGGCACGCGCCTCCCCTCCTGCCGCCGCGGATGCAAACGCCTCGCGCCGCGCGACTCGGCCCCTCTCACGGGACCGAGGCACCGACCGCCTCGCCGCCCCCGGCCGGGAGCCGACTCAGCGGACGATGTGAGGAGCGACCATGAGGGCTTTGACCTGGCACGGAAAGCGCGACGTTCGCATCGACAACGTCCCGGACCCGAAGATTCAGGACCCGACCGACGTCATCGTGAAGATCACGTCAAGCGGAATATGTGGATCCGATCTGCATCTGTACGAGGTGCTCGGCCCTTGGCTCGACCCGGGAGACATCCTGGGACACGAGCCGATGGGCATCGTCGAGGAGACGGGTCCGCAGGTCAGCGCACTGTCAGCGGGAGACAGGGTGGTGGTCCCGTTCAACATCTCGTGCGGGACATGCTGGATGTGCGGCCAGGGCCTGCACTCGCAGTGTGAGACGACCCAGGTGAAGGAGCGCGGGATGGGCGCTTCCCTCTTCGGCTTCTCCAAGCTCTACGGCCAGGTGCCCGGTGGACAGGCGGAGTTCCTGCGGGTGCCCTTCGGTAACACCCTGCCGGTGAAGGTGCCGCACGGCCCGCCGGACGACCGGTTCGTCTACCTGAGCGATGTCCTGCCCACCGCATGGCAGTCCGTGCAGTACGCCGATATCCCCGAGCGCGGCAGCGTCACGGTGCTGGGCCTGGGCCCGATCGGTGACATGGCCACGCGCATCGCCCTGCACCAGGGCGCCGAACTCGTCATCGGAGTGGACCTCGTGCCCGAGCGCCTCGCCCGCGCCCGCGCGAACGGGGTACACACCCTGGACGTCAAAGAGCACGGCAAGGACGTCGCCGACGAGATCCGCCGCCTCACCCACGGACGCGGGACCGACGCCGTCATCGAGGCCGTCGGCATGGAAGCGCACGGCGCACCCGTCACCAACGCGGTCCAGCAGTTCGCCGGAATGCTTCCGAACTCGGTCGGGGAGAAGCTGATGGGCCGCGCCGGAGTGGACAGCATGGTGGCGTTCGATCTGGCCGTCGACGCGGTCCGCCGCGGCGGCACCATCTCCGTCATCGGCGTCTACGGCGGCGCCATCGACCCCGTGCCGATGCTGACCCTCTTCGACAAGCAGATCCAGCTGCGCATGGGCCAGGCCAACGTCAAGCGGTGGGTGGACAGCATCATCCCCCTCCTCGACGACGCCGACCCGCTGGGCGTGGACAGCTTCGCCACCCACCGGCTGCCACTCGAAGAGGGCCCCCAGGCGTACAAGACCTTCCAAGCGAAGCAGGACGGCATGGTCAAGACGCTGCTCACCCCCTGACACCACGCTGGAATGAACCGCCCCCTGTCCAGCCGGACCGATCGCGACCCAGGCGTCGGCATCGGAGCCCTTGTCAGGGCGGCTCCGCGTCCGGACATGTCACCCGTCAGGCACGTCGGCTGGGTACGGCTGCCCGTCCGCCCGCGCCCAGCAGGCCGGTCGCCGAAAAATCCGATCGCATCAGTTCCTGACGGGAGAGCCGGGTGACCAGTCCCGGAAGGAGCGCGCGTACCGCCTGCACGCTCCGCAGCCACCTCGGGACGTAGACCGTCGGCGCTCGCCGCTCGACAGCTCTCACCAACGCTTCGGCCACCTCCCCGACCGGGTAGACCTTGCGGGCAGGACGAGGCATGTGCGCGCGCAGCTCCCGCAGCACGGCATGCTGGTCGGCGTCGCGGATCATGTCGGTGTCCGTCCAGTTCAGGTACGCCGTCCCCACACCGACGCCCCGGGGAGACACCTCGGCGCGAAGGGACTGGGCGAAGGACTCGACCCCGGCCTTGGAGGCGCAGTACGCGCTCATCATCGGTGCCGCGCCGATCGATGCCAGTGAGGCGATCTGCAGGTAGTAGCCGCGTGTCTCGAGCAGATCGGGCAGGAACGCCCGCGCGGTGATGGAACTGCCCACGAGGTTGACCTCGATCACGCGGCGCCAGGTGTCGGGGTCGGATTCGGCGAAGGGCCCGCCTTCGGCGACCCCCGCGTTGGCCACCACGATGGACGCCCGGCCCAGCCGGCTACGGATCACCTCGGCGGCTGCTGACATCGCCGCGTCGTCCGTCACGTCCACGTGCCAGTGCTGCGACGGGGTCGGAAGCCCAGCGGCCACCTCGGCCAGCGCCTCTTCCTCGAGCCCGAGCAGGGCCACATGGGCACCCCGTTCGGCCAGCCGGCAGGCGACGGCCCTCCCTACGCCTCGGGCGGCACCCGTCACCACAGCGGTACGGCCTCGCAGAACGTGCTTGTCAGCACCCACCGAAACTCCTCGATGTCGGTCGTTCGGAACCAGGCAGTCGGGTTTCGCGCCCTTCCGCACATGCTCCCTGCCCTTGCGGACCGGCGCCTGCGAGGGGCGGCGTACGGAGGAGTGCGGGTGTCGCACGGCCGAGGGTGAGCGCCGAGAAGAAATGGCCTGACGGGCATCCCACCGGCGTGGCGCCTAAGCTGAAAGGAGCGTTGAGCACCAAGGGAGGACACCATGATCGTCCTCGGCGTCATTCTCCTCGTCATCGGTTTCGTGACGGGAATCGCAATCCTGTGGACCATCGGGATAGTTCTGCTTGCCATCGGGGCTGTTCTGTGGATTCTCGGGGCCGTAGGCCATGCTGTCGGTGGCCGTCGGCACTACTGGTAGTCGTCAGCGAGGGGGTATCTGCTGAGGCTGAACGCGTGGTGTCGTAGGGGGTGACGGCTGGCCGGTGGCTGCGGTATCACCGGAGTCATGCGGTATCCACAAGGGGGCGGGCTGACGGCCGAACGGCAGTAGTTCCGCGAGGAGTTACGGCTCCAGGCTTCCGAGCGGTCCACCCGGGGCGAGGGCGGTACCGCGATCGCCAGAGATCTGCGGGTCGGTGTCCGTTCGGTCCAGCGATGGCGTGACGCGGGGGCCGAGGGCGGCCCGCAATCCCAACCGTGACGGGCGCACGAGCTTCTCCTGGCGCGACTACCGGGACCTGCTGATCGCCGCCCACCAACAACTCGACGCCCCCACCGTGCTCATCTGGGACAACCTCAACGTCCGCAAAGCAGCCGGCCTGAGAAAGTTCGCCGAATCCCGCGACTGGCTGACCATCTACTACCTGCCGCCCTACGCGCCCGACCTCAACCCCGTCGAAGGCATCTGGTCCCTCCTGCGGCGCGGATGGCTCTCGAACGTCGCTTTCAGCACCCCAGAACACCTCGTCCGGACCGTCCGGGTGGCCTACGGCACATCCAGTACCGCAGCCACCTCATAGACGGCTGTCTCGCCGAGACCGGCCTGACCATCCGACCCGCCTGATCAGCAGCACGACATCCCGGGTTCACCACGCTCGCGGCCGAGGTCCCGTGCTGCGTAGGTTCAACCACTCTGGACGTGCTGGATCACGACTGGCCCTGTGGTTTCGGGGCCCCGGTCACAACCGGCTGGAGGCAGCCTCTGCTGCGCGGCCTCCCGGTCACCGCCCAGCAACTTCGCGAGGACCGAATCCTCGAAGAGGCCGCCGTCACCGGCGATGACCAGCAGCACCTATGCGCGGTGTTCAACATCACTCCGGAGACCGGTCTCCGCTACACCCGCTTCTTCCACCCCGACCCCGCCGACAGCGACGACGTATCCGGCTGCCACATGGAGACATCGTGACCGACCACCACGCTCACCTGCTCGCCGCCATCGTCGAGCTCGGCGGTGAGCTGGAGCTCCCGGCTACCCGTAACGGGCGCTTCAGGGGCGCGGTCGTCCCAGAAGGCTGCGCGGTCAGCGCCGGCCGCCGCCGATGCGGCGGTCGTCGGCCAGTGCGGTGAGCGGCCCGAACTCGCAGGCAAGCTGGTTCCACGTCAGAACCTCGCCACAGCGGGCCGGGAACTCCTTCGGGTTGAACTCGGGCATGGTCCAGGTGCCAGTGCCCCGGTCCCGCAGCCACAGGTCCCCGTCACCGTCGACCACAGTCGGCGGGACCGGTACGGGCTCGGCCTGATCGGTGGGCTCCCAGGTGACCCGGCCCGGGTGGGAAACGCGGCGCAGCTCAGTGGTGGCCAGCCGCGCGGCCAAGTCACGGGTGGACTCTTCGGCGTCCTTGACCGACGCGAGTCGGAATGCGTCGTCAAGTACGGGCAGGGCTGGATTCTTGCTGCGCTTTGAACTCATACGGTGACTACCTCCGGTGGGGGGCGTCACATCCGTTATGGCGCCCCGTAGAGGAATACGGTATCCGAGGTGGGAGCCAGGCCGGCTACGACCACTCTCCAGGTGGTGGCGCCGGCACCGGGCGGTGGGGCTAGGTGGTGAGCTGGTCCTGGACGTGGCGCAACCCGTGGTAGTAGTGCTCAGATATGGCGGTCCGGGTCTGAGAAGGTGAGGCCGCCGGGGGCGAGCGGACGTCGGGCCGGGGCGGGCTCGGGCTCGCCGGGCGACGGGCGGAAGTCGGCGCCCTGCTCGACCGGCATCAGCCGGCGCCCACCCGCCTGGGCGGGTACGGGAGCGTCGGAAGCGGCCGGGCGGCACACTGCGCGGGTGACCACGGCCCCCGCCTGAACCGGGTTCAGAAACCTCCACGCTCAGACCCCGACGCCGGCGCGTGCGCCCAAACCCTCCCGACCTGGCCCCGGCCGCCCACTCGGTTCAAGAAACGGCCTCGAGTGCGCCTGGGATCAAGATTCGCCAAGACCTCGGTCGTACCCACTGTTGTCCGATTCGGTGAGCGGCGGCTCGTCCTTCATGTGCGCAGGCGCCAGGGCCCGAAGGGCGTGGTAGCCGACGACCACGATCAAAGTCCCCAGCGCAATGCCGCTGAGCTCGAAGTTGTCGGTGAGTGTCAGGCTGACGTTGCCGATTCCGACGATGAGTCCCGCTGCTACGGGCACGAGGTGGAGCGGGTTGGAGAGGTCGACGCGGGAGCGGACCCAGATCTGGGCGCCCAGCAGGCCGATCATGCCGTAGAGGATGACCGTGATTCCGCCGAGGACTCCGCCGGGGATGGCAGCCACGACGGCACCGAACTTGGGACAGAGACCGAACAGGATCGCGAAGCCGGCGGCGCACCAGTAGGCGGCGGTCGAGTAGACGCGGGTGGCGGCCATGACGCCGATGTTCTCGGCGTACGTGGTCGTGGCGGGGCCACCGACCGACGTCGCCATCACAGTGGCCGCACCATCGGCCATGATCGCCGTGCCGAGCTTGTCGTCCAGCGGGTCGCCGGTCATCTCGCCAACAGCCTTCACGTGCCCGGCGTTCTCGGCGATGAGCGCGATGACGACGGGCAGAGCCACGAGAACTGCGGAGAGGGAGAAACTCGGGGCGTGGAAGGTGGGAAACCCGATCCAGTCGGCCTTGGCCACTCCCGAGAGGTCAAGACGCCAGTGGTCGACCGATTCGGTGCCTCCGGCGGGGGAGTGGATCTTGCCGAAGACGCGGTCGAAGACCCAGGAGATCAGGTAGCCGAAGGCCAGGCCGAGGAAGATCGCGATACGGGACCAGAAGCCGCGCAGTACGACGAGGGCGAAGCCTGTGAAGAGCATGGTGAGCAGCGCGGTCCACTGATCCTGGGGCCAGTAGGTGCCGGCGGTGACGGGAGCCAGGTTGAACCCGATGAGCATGACCACCGCGCCGGTGACCACCGGTGGCAGGATTGCGTGGATGACGCGGGCGCCAAGAGCACGGACGACTGCTCCACACAGGAAGAGGACCGCTCCGACGACCAGCAGTGCGCCGGTGAGGGTTGCCGCGTCGCCGCCCTGGGTCTTGATGACGGCAGCCACGCCGATGAACGACAGGCTGCTGCCGAGATAGCTGGGGATACGGCCACGGGTGATGAGCAGGAAGAGGATGGTGGCCGCACCCGATGCCATGACGGCAAGATTGGCGTCCAGCCCCATCAAGATCGGGGCGACGAAGCAGGCCCCGATCATCGAGACCACATGCTGCGCACCGAGGCCGGCGGTGCGGCCCCAGGTGAGCCGCTCGTCCGATCGTACGACCTCGCCCGGTGCGAGGCTCTTGCCGTCGCCGTGCAGCTTCCAGCCGAAGCCCGCCATGGTCTTGCTCCTAGATGTGTTGCTGGGTGGTGACGAGGTCCGGCCTGTGAGCTCGGACAGTAGCGGTCATCGGCGGGACATTCGGGTCAGAGGCATCGGGCTGGTGTTCACCCGCGGCAGGCCCTGTCGTCCGCGGTGCGCCCTGGGGTCCATCCGCGGAAAAGATCAGAGCCATGCTAGTGCCGAGGCGGCTGGGCCTCGCGCTCGGCCCCGCCGCCGGCGGAACCTGTCGTTCCGCCCCTCCGCTCGCGGTGCGTCAGCCGCCGGCCGGGTTCCTGGCCGGCGCCGGCTGCGGTACGCCGCCCTCCGCGACCTTGCGGTCGCCCGCCCGCAGGACTCCCGCGCCCAGCACCAGGCCGAACGCCAGCACCGTCACCAGGCCGAACGACACCAGCAGTGAGGTCGCCTCCGCCAGCGAGCCGATCGCCGACGGGGCGATGAGCCCGGAGGTGTACGTGATGGTGGCGACGCCTGCGATGGCCCGGCTCGGGTTCGTTCCGCTGCGTCCCGCCGCCGCGAACGCCAGCGGGACGACGACCGCCACGCCGAGGCCCAGCATCCCGAAGCCTGTGAGCGCCAGGGCCGGTCCGGGCGCCAGCACCACGAGCAGCCCGCCGGCCGTGGCCAGAACGCCTCCGACCCGTACGGTCCGCACCGCACCGAAGCGGTCGACGACCCTGTCCCCGGCTATCCGGGCGATGGCCATCATGAGAGCGAAAGCCGTGGTCGACGCCGCAGCGAGCCCGGCCGAACTGCCCATGATGTCCCGGAGGTACACCGCGGACCAGTCCATGCTGGCCCCCTCGGCGAACACCGCGCAGAAGCCCACCGCCCCGATGACCAGCGCCGACTTCGGCGGCAGGGTGAAGCGCGGCGGCGGCTCCGCGTCGGGCGCGCTGCGCAGGTCCAGGACACCCTGGCAGGCGGCCAGGCCGAGCGCCGTCAGCACCAGTGCGGCCATGGTGTGGTGCAGGCGGGCGTCGGCCCCGATGTGCGCCGCGACCGTGCCCGCCGCCGAACCGATCAGGGCGCCCACGCTCCACATGCCGTGCAGCCCGGACATGATCGACTTGTCGAGCCGGTTCTCCACCTCGACGCCGAGGGCGTTCATCGCGACGTCCGACATTCCGGCGGTCGCCCCGTAGACGAACAGCACGAGGCAGAGCGTGAGCAGGTTCGGGGCCAGGGCCGGCAGGATCAGGGCCAGCGTCCACAGCGCCAGCAGGCCGCGCAAGGCCGTCCGGGCCCCGAAACGGTGACTGACGCTGCCGGCCAGTGGCATGGCGAGCGAGGCGCCGATGGCGGGGAAGGCGAGTGCGAGACCGAGCTGGCCCGCGCTCACGGAGGCGTGGTCCTGGATCCACGGGACCCGGGTCGCGAAACTCCCGGTCACCGCCCCGTGCACGGCGAAGACCGCGGCGACCGCGTATCTGGCCCGTCTGATCTGCTCCATACCGAAGACCGGGACCGCTGAGTCCTGAGTCATACGCCGTGCCCTCCCCTGGAAATTCCGGCCCGCCGGTGTCCCCGGCGCCGCATCGCGCGGTGCGGGCCGTAAACTATCAGGAACCCTGCCTGATAAATAACCTCAATATTCGGCCCGTCAGTGATCTGGAAGGATCCCGGCATGCCCGCATCTCCGAGCACCGCCCGGGCCATCAACGACCGGCTCGCCCTGCGACTCCTCCAGCAGGACGGCCCGCTGACGGCCACTCAGCTGAAGGGCCTGACCGGCCTGTCCCGCCCCACGGTCGCCGATCTGGTGGACCGGCTGCAGGACGCCGGGCTGGTCCGGGTCGTCGGGGAGAGCGGCTCCGACCGCCGGGGACCCAATGCCCGGCTGTACGGGATCGTCGCCGACCGCGCACACCTGGCCGCCCTGGACGTCCGTACGGACAGCGTCGCCGTGGCCGTCGCTGATCTGCTCGGCGTCACGCTCGCCGAGGCCACCCTGCCGATCAGCGGCGACACCGGGGCACGGCCCGCCGTCGAGCGGGCCGTGGCGATGCTGGAGCGGACCGCCCGCTCGGCGGGTACCGCTCCGCTGCACAGCGTCGGCATCGGCGCCCCCGGCCTGATCGACCCGGTCAGCGGTGAGCTCAGGAACACCGGCGGGCTGCCCGCCTGGCATGGGGGCCTGGTCAGGGAGCTCCAGCGACGGCTTCCCGCCACCGTCCTCGTGGAGAACGAGACCAATCTCGCCGCCGTCGCGGAACACCGCATCGGAGCCGCGCGGGACCGCGACACCTTCGTGCTGCTCTGGCTCGGCCACGGCATCGGTGCCGCCGTGATGCTCGATGGGAAACTGCGCCGCGGCGCGTCCGGTGGGGCGGGGGAGATCGGTTTCCTCCCGGTGCCCGGCACCTCGGGAATCCCCTCGGCGGTCAACTGCGACGGAGGCTTTCACTCCCTGGTGGGATCGGCCGCCGTATGCCGGCTGGCCGTGGACCACGGCATCAGGTCCTGGGCACCCACGGCGGACGGGGAGCAGGAACAGGACCCCGCCGCCGCGTTCGCCGTCCGGGCCGCGCTGCGCGCCGGCACCGCGGACGGTGAGGCCTTCCTCTCGGCGCTCGCCGACCGCCTCGCGCTGGGAGCCGCCTCCGTCGTCTCCGTCCTCGACCCCGGCTGCCTCGTCCTGGCCGGAGAGATCGGCCGCGCCGGCGGCGACGCGCTCGCCGCGCGGGTGGAGGAGCGGCTGGCCCGGATGTCACCGCTGCGTACGGAGGTCAGGGCCGGGACACTGGGCGGCGGCGCGGTCCTGCGCGGCGCGCTGTTCGCCGCGCGTGACGCGGCTCAGGACGCGCTGTTCGGCGCGGGGGGATGAGGCGGCCTGGCGGGCGCGGGACACGTCCGGCGCAGGACCGGGGCGACTCCTCAGCTCGGGTGCGGGCTCTTACAGAGCGGCGGTACGCGGAGACCGTCGACGTGTGGTGCAGTCAGCCGAGGCTGACGCTCCACACGTCGCCATGCCCTAGCCATTCATCGCGTTCCTCGTGATCATTGCTGACCAGGACGGACACCTTTGTTTCTGCTGCGCGATACTCCTGAAAATCACCTTGATCGATATTCTGTAGGGAGGGGGCGTCCGGGAGATTGGTAAACTCGTTGTACAACTCGTCCCATGTCAGGTATTGGGGGAAGCGATCCCGCATAGCTATGCACCATCGGTCGGCCGTATCGCTACGGACGGCCAGCCTGTGCAGCTCGACAGAGCCCCCGGATACCCTCCAGTCCTGGTCGAGATTCAGATAGAACTCGATGAATCCGTAGTCGCGGCGCATCGAATCTCCGTCTTCGTCCACAATGTCCACGAAATCAAAATCGATGGCCTGCTGAAGCTCGATGAGAGTAGATCCGATGCCGACCCCGTACAGGCGCCCCGTTGCAATGAATGAGGCGATCAGTCCAGTGGCGCTCACGGCCACCCCTCCAGCTTTTCGATGAGAGCTTTCATTTCGTCCGCCCGGTTCTTCTTGTTGCCCCAGTTATTATCAAGCATATGCTCGCGGGCGGACGTGGCCTTGGCGAGTAGGTCGGCGCGGAGCTTTGGGTCGGTGTTCACGGCGTCCACAGCTTCCTGGACACTCTTTTCCGAGGCCCACCCATGTTCGAGCCTGATCGGTGCGCCCGCAATGTTGCCGTTGTCGTCGACGAACACGTGAACCTCGTCTTCGAGGCCGGGTTTTTTCTTTAGGGGAATGTGAATATGGGCGCCTTTGGTGGCCCAATCGGATGCCACAGGAGATACGCGTATCTTGCAGGGCTTCAGCCCTAGCGGATCTGTCCATGTGTGCGGGTTCGTCACATATGTCAGGGCGTTGGGGGCTGGATCGAGGCCCAAGGGATCAACTGTTATGTAACGGGCAGTTTCAGGGTCGTAGTACCTATGGATGTTGTAGTGCAGGCCGGTCTCAGGGTCGAAATATTGACCGGGAAACCGGAGTGGTGTGTAGGTCCTGCTCGAAATTGTCCAGGTGGTCGTGCCCCACAGTGTTGCGCGTGCCCGCCAAGCCAATTCTCCCGACTCATCAATAAGTTCGCTTGGGCTGCCGACCAGGTCCGTGATGATGGAGAAGAATCTTTCATCGATGGTCTCTTGTGATGGCCCTTCCGAAAGTACACGTTCCGATTGGGCCAGTGGACGTGTGCCATCGTGGTCCCATGTAAGCATTACGGGATTTGGCAGCCCCCGCCCGCTGGTCAGTTGCTCGCAGAGGTTTCCGTCATCCCAAACGAAGGAAGTCTGTTCAAGAACGGTACTTCCGTCCTCCGCGAGGCGCTGCTTGGCTATACGACGCCCAAGAGGGTCATACAAGTAGCGCCATTTCGTGCCGTCCGGCGTGCGCACAGAGGTGAGTCGGTCCTCGGCACTCCACTCATACCGCCATGTTTCCGGCTTCCGTGAAAGTCGCCGCCTCTGGCGGAGAACGGTCCGGCCCTGTTCGTCGTACTCGTAGCGGACATCCCCCGCCATGTTGATGCGTGTACCTCTGTACGTGCGTGCTCCCGTTGCCTCCTGTCCGGGGTGCGCTGCAGGCCAGGCCGCCTTGGTCTGGTTACCGGCTGAGTCGTAGGCGTATCGCTCGGTCCAGCCCGGAGCGTGCACGGCAGTGACTCGGCCGAGCACATCCAGGTCGAAGGTCCGGGTGCCGCGGGCCTGATCGTCGATGCCAAGGAGGTTGCCGTCAGCGCGATACGAGTAGGCGCGGCGCTGAACGGTACGATTGGCACCCGCCACATGCTGGTCGGTAAGCCGACCCATGATGTCAAATTTGTGTCTGAGCGTGATTGCGGTGTCGACGTGCCTCGCTATTTCTCGTCCTCCCGCATCCCGCTCGAAGGTGAGTATGCGGCCAGATGTCGTGAGCTCCCTGCGGCGGCCCGCTGCATCGTAGGACCAGGTGCTGACAGCTCCGCCGGGCGTGGTTCTACCGCTTCGGCGTCCGAGAGCATCGTGTTCGAAGGTGAGACGCTGCCCATTGACGACTTCGTATTTCAAGCGCCCGTACCGATCTCGCATCCGGGACAGAGCGGCGTCCGGGCCTGATGCGACGGCCAGCTGGTCGAAGGAGTCGTACTCGTAGCGGGTGAGTGCTCCGTCTGCATCCTTGCGAAGCAGTTGCCCGAGTTCGTTGCGTTCGAATCGGATGGTCTGGCCGGCGCCATTGGTACGCGAGACCAGGCGGCTCGCGGCATCGTAGGTGTAAGTGAGCACCCTGCCGTCGAAGTCGCTCTCCCAGGCGAGGCGACCGGCCGGATCGTATCTGTAGCTCCAGCGGAGCCCTTGTGGGCTCGTCACTTCGGTCAGTTGGAGCAGCGGGTCGTAGCTAAACTCGTACCGTGCTCGATCCGGTCCGGTACGTGCCACGAGTAGGTCGAAGTCTGAGTACTCGAAGGTGGTGACGCCTCCCAGAGGGTCGGTGTGCGTGAGGCAGTTTCCTTCACCATCGTAGGTCCAGAACTGTTCGCTGCCGTCGGCGTCTATACGATGGGTGAGTTGCCCCTCCGTGGCCCAGGTGAACCGAGTGATAGCTGTCAGGGCATCGGTTATCGAGGACGGGCGGCCGTAAGCGTCGCGCTCGTAGCACGTCGTTGCGCCCAGAGGGTCCACGATTTCGGCGGGCAGACCAGCTTTGTCGCATCGCACCGTTGTGCGGTGTCCGAGTGTATCGGTCATGGAGTTGAGGTGCCCGGCCTCATTGAGTGTGTAGAAGGTCGTCACGCCTGACGGAAGGGTGACTGACGTACGGTTACCGCAATCGTCGTAGGTCTGGCGAGTGACCGTGCCGTCCGCGCTTTTGATGCGTACAGGCAGTCCTAGAGCATTATAAGCGGCGGTCATTTCCCGCCCGTCCGGTCGGACCACCGATATGAGACGGCCGTGCTCGTCGAATGTGGAGCGGGTGGTGTGTCCAAGTGGGTCTGTGACGGACAGCAGTCGGTGGTAGCGGTCGTGCTCGTAGCGGGTGACCGCTCCCAGAGGGTCGATCTCGGCGACGACCTGGGCGCGGTCGTTGATCATGTATCGCCTGGTGTGGCCGAGGCTGTCCGTCATCGACGTCATGCCCAGGCCGGTGGCGGGGTCGGTGTCGTCCCAGGTGAAATGGGCTTTGAGGTGGCCGTTGGTACCGCTCTGGTACACGCAGCGGTCGTGTTCGTCGTAGACGTACTCGTACCTGCTGCCGTTGGTGTCCGTCCACGCCGTGATGCGGCCCAGCTCGTCGCAGTCGAAGCGTAGGGGCTTGCCGGAGGAGTTGGTGACTTCGGTGAGGTGGCCGTCGGTGTAGCCGTAGCGGAGGATCTCCTGGTCGGTGCCGTCGGGTGCGGCGCCTGCCAGGTGCAGGGCGGTGACTCTGCCTTCGTGCGTGGTCAGTTTCAGGTGGTAGCCGCCGTGGTGCACGATCGAGGTTGGAGCACCTGCCTCGTCGTGCTCGAAAGCGATCCAGCGACCGTTGCGGTCGTCGATCTGGGCCAGGAGTGCCAGCTCCCCGGTGGGCTGATCGACGAAGTGCCGGACCTGGCCGGTTTCCGGGTCGGTGATGGTGTAGCCGTCGTTCACGCGGTCCAGGGGCCAGCGCCTGCCGTGCGTGGGCATGACGGGGGCGCCGGGTGCCGGGTGCGGGTAGGCGAGCAGGCTTCCCTCGTTGCAGCTGAAGACCACGCCTTCCGCGTCGATCTCCAGGCGTTGGTCGACCGTGCTCGACCAGCCGGTGCCGAACCAGCGGCCGGCCCGGTGCGAGGAGTCGAAGACGCGCTCGAAGACGAGGGGCAGTGATCCCGGCAGCACGATGTCCGTCTGCGGGAGCAGCATGCGGCCGGTCGCGATGTCGACGGGGTCTCCGGCGCACTTGACCTTGCTGCACTGGTTGGCGTTGGAGTCGGGGGCGTTCTCGTGTCCTTGCCGGTTCCTGCCCTCGGGGTTCTTGACCAGGTCCTTCATTCCGGCCCGCAGGCCGCCCTTGATGAAGCCCCCGCCCTTGGTCCCGATCAGTTCGGGAATGAGTCGGCCGACGAATTCGGAGGGGTCGCCCTTGGCCGCGTCCCAGGCGTTCTTCAGCGCGCGGTCGGGGTTGGTGACGGTGGTCACGAGGCCGGCGAGCGTCATGTTGACGCCCTTGTAGTACTCGGCCGGGTGCGTCAGGTTGTACGGGTCGGTCGGGTTGACCGAGCGGACGAAGTTCAGCAGGCCCGCCGTGCCCTTGATGACACCACCGCCGACATGGGCCAGCTCCATGCCCTGGCCGACGCCGTAGTCGATGAGATCCTGCTTCGCCCGGTCCATACCGGTCGGTTCCTTCGGAGCGTGCGCCATCGCGGCGGTGATCGCACCCTTGGCAGCCTCGGCAGCGTCGTTACGCGCTCGCCGGGCACCCTGGAGGATCTCCTGCGCGCGCAGGCGCTTGGCCGCGCCCGGGTCGGAGAACGTTCCCGGGTGCGGGAGCGGATGGTCGGTGTTACGGACCGCGTTGTACGACTCCGCCTTCTCCTTGAAGGCAGCAGCCGCAGTCTCGTAGTCCTGCTTGCCCTCCTTGAAGAGAGCGATCGCCTCACCGGCCTTGGTCTGCGCGCTGGTGACCGACCCCGCGAACGTCTCCAACGCCTTGGCCGCGTCCTCGAACGCGTCCGCCGCACGCAGCCAGTCGGTTGGCAGCGTCTGGAACTTTGCCCGGAAGGCGTCGGCGGCCTCGCCCTTCCAGTGACCGGAGTCGAGCTTCTTCATCCCGCCGCCGACGAGGTCGAACGCCTTCTGGAAGTCCCGGAGGTTCTTCACGGCAGCGCTGATCTTCTCCGGCCTGCCGTGGATCAGCTCATCCGCTTCCTCGCTCTGACCGAGCTGCTGCTCCCCGACGTCCGCGCCCAGGGAGGAGGCGGTCTCATCGCCCCAGTCCTCGACCTTGTCCGCCCACTCATCGGCACCGACCTTCTCCAGGCCCGCCCCGAGCACATCGGTGCCCTTGTCGATCCCCGTGCCGACGATCTTCTTGCCCTTGTCGACCAGATCGCCCGCACCGTCGTACAGGTCCCCAGCGAACTTCCCCCAGTCCGTCATCAGTTGCCCTGCCCCCACCGCGGTTGCTCAGCCTGATCGAGAATCTCCTGGGACGGATCCAGCTTCTCCTTCAGCGTCTCGTCCATCTCTGCGCGCCGTTCCGGGGAGATGAACCCGGAGTTCTCCCACGAGTCGAGCAGCGCGTCCTCGCCGTCGTACATCGTGTCCCGCCAGGTCTGGCCCACTTCGTCGTTGGCCTCGGTCATGGAGTCCCAGCTCCAGTCCGCCCCGTCGTAAGGAGACTGCCGGCTGACCGAGTCCCAGCTCATGTCCTTGACCTCGTCCTCGGACGCATGCGGATTCCCGTTCACGGAATTCACACCGATCTTGATCGAGTCCTTGACGTACTGCTCCTGCTCCGCGAAGGAACCCGCCGACAGCCCCACCCCCAGCGCGAACCCGTTCCCCTTCTGCGTCAGGGCCCGCACGCCCCACTCCCAGCGGTTGCAGAACGTCTCGAACTCCGACGTCAGCCCGCCGTGCCCCAGCTCCAGCCCCGACAAGGCGAGGTCCGAGAACCCCCGGCCCACCGACGCCTCACCGATGAATCCGAGCTCCTTCAGCTCCGCATGCGCCAGATCGATCCCCTTCGCGATCTCGGCCAGAGCCTCCGGCGGCACCTGAAGATTCGCGTTCTCCCCGCTCACTGCTGCATCCCCCCGAGATCAACCGCAACCGCGTCCGGCACGATGCCCGCCACCGGCGGGAACAACATCCCGTCCGTACTGCCCGCATCCAGCGCAACCCCCGCAGGACCCGGCAGCATCGGCACCATCACATCCAGCAACCTGGCGCCCAGCACGCTCTGGTACGTCCACTCCCGCCCGGCCTCACCACGAGCCAGAGCGAACCGGGCCAACGCCTCCTCGTCCGAGAACGCACAGATCCACCGCACACCGTTCTGCTCCGCAGACCACAGGTCACCGGCCTCATCCAGCGGAACCAGCACCGCCGTCCGCCGGAACTCACCCAGCAGAACTGCAAATTCTCGCCGGGCCGTACGCACCTGGTCCTGTTCGGCCTCCAGTGACGTCACAGGCGGCGTCTGCTCCGGGGGTGGCCCTGAAAGATCATCCAGGTCCGCCAGCCGTGACCGCCTGCGCTGCTGTTCCGGTATCCCGTCCCCACCCGTGGTCATGCGCAGGATCATCACACGCACGGATTTTCGAGTGCAACGTGACGTCGCCTACTGGCTGGAATCCTGCTGCTTCGGGCACGGGGAGACTTCCAGGACCGCCCACACCGTCTTGCCCGGCCCGTCCGCGCAGGCATACCAGCCCCAGCGGTCGGCGAGGGCCGCGACCAACAGGAGGCCGCGGCCGCCCTCCTGATCGGGCGACGCCGGGTCGGTGGGGGCGGGGAGGCGTTCGCCCCGGGTGTCGGTGACCTCGATGCGGATGGCCGTGCCCTCGGCGGAGAGGCGGAGGCGGAAGTCGCGGCCGGACACGTGACCGTGGCGCACTGCGTTGCTGCTGAGCTCGGCCACTGTCAGCAGCAACGCATCGTGCGCGTCGCTCCCGTACGGAATGCCCCAGGCGTCGAGGCGTTCGCCGGCCAGGCGGCGGGCGAGGCGGGCACCGCGCGGGGTGGGACTGAAACGCATCGTGAAGTCGTGCCAGGGAAAGTGGGCGCGGGCGGTGCGTGCGGTGCGTACGGGGAGGGGCGGTTGCTTGCTGGTCATGCCTCAACGCTGACGCACCGTTGCTGAACGCGACCAGGGGTGACGCGCTGTCGCGACATGGATGTACGCGGTGTGCTCAGGGCCTGTACGCAGGAGGGGCAGGTCGGCGGCGACCCATTCGGGTGCCCCCGCCCCGCCCCTGCTCCCGATTCTGGTTCTCAGCCCTTCGGCTGGGTGAAGCGGAGGTGGTTGCCGAAGGGGTCGCGCAGGCCGCAGTCGATGCCGTACGGACGCTCCGTCGGCTCGTCGGTGAACTCCACGCCCTGCGCCAGCAGCGTCTCGTGCGTCTTGCGGCAGTCGTCCGTGGTGAGGATGAGTGCGCTGCCCAGCGCGCCCTTCGTCAGCAGTTCGCGGACCTGTTCGGCCGTTTCCTCGGACATCGCCGGAGGACCCGGCTTCTCCAGCAGGACCTGGCGGTCGGGCTGCCCGGGGAGGTTTACGGTGAGCCAGCGCATGAAGCCCATGTCGACGTCGGCGTTGACCTCCATGCCGAGCTTGCCGACGTAGAAGTCGAGGGCCTGGTCCTGGTCGAGGACGTAGATCTGTGAGTGCGTGATCGCGTTGAACATGTGCATCACGCTAGTCGGCGGGCCCGGCGAGAACTTATCCAAAACTGCTCAGCCGACGAGCCCGGCAACAAGATCAAGACGACGTGTTAATGATCTGCAAGTCCTTAGTGCAAGGTGGTGCCCACGCTGGCGGAATGGGTCTGTCCCTGCATGAACCGAGCCTGTGGATCGTGTACCCGCACCCCTTCTTCCTGCTGCCGCTTCCTGTAGCCGGTTAGTGCGGGAGTCATGAATCCGACGAAGGAAATGGCGAAGGTGATGAGCCATTGGAAGTCCTCTTCGCCGCTCTCGAAGAAACGGTAAAGGGAGTAGGGTGATATGAGGATCACCAGCGTCCATCCGATGATGCTGACGATCAGCCAGTTCCGCCTCACCCGCTGTGTTTTCTCGTTTGAGAAGACATCAATCGGCACAATATCGCCGCAGTCAAGGCACTGGATCTTCGCTCGGGTCATGCCGGTCCGGGGGCGCGGGACGTCGATGGGCTGAACCCCGTAGGTGTTCGTCCACTCCCAGTACTTCCCGTACTTGAAGCTCCCCTTCCGTTCGGCATCCCCGACGTCTCGGAGGTGGGCAAGCAAGAGCCCCGGGTGCTCAGTCATGCGTGCAGGTTATCGACGACTCGCCAGCCGGACCCAAAAACGACGAGAAAGACGTCATGAAGAAATGTGCAGTCGTGTCCCTTACGGGGGGACCCCGGCGGGACGAAGAAGACCGGCGGCTGCAAGTGGGCGTCCCGGGTGGGAAGCCATGTGGAGACGTCCTGGGGCCGGAACGGGCACACCGGGCCGAAGTGCCCCAGAAACAAGAAGATCCGTGTTGAGTTCTGGGGGCTGTCGTCGAAGGCCTGCGTGACCGCTGACCGCTGACCGCTGACCGCTGACCGCCGGGCCCGGGGTACGGGGCAAGCCGGTACGGCGCAGGATCGGAGGGGTGAAGTATTCCGTCCGGGACGCCCTGGCCCGCGCGGAGCCGGTATCGAGGCCGCTGAGACGCCTAAGGGAGTCTGGACGCCTGCCCGGATCGCCGAGTGGGGTGTGCCGTGGCCTTCGCCGTCAGGGTGGAAGGACGGGCTGATCGAGCGCTGGGAGCCCGTGCACCAGGAGGACGTACTGCCGCCGCCCCCGCCCGGGTTCGCTCAGGACACGCTCTCGCTGGCTGCGCAGATCGAACGGGCAGTCCACTGCTCCGGGTGTGCCGAGTTCGTGAAGTACCCCGCGGAGATCGCGTGTGCGGCTCACAGTGGTCACCATGCGCCGACACGCAGTGATCGCCCTCCTGTCCCTGGCCGCCCTCCTCGGCTGCGCCAGGGACCCCAGTGCGACCGACGCCAAACCAGCGCCCAGTAAGTCGAGCGCCGATCCTGAGGCGGCGCGTATCGCGTGGGCGGACAAGTTCTGCGAGGCGACGAACCCTATCGAGTACGTCGCCCACCCGAAGCCTGTCGACGGCTTCGATAAGTACAAGAAAAACGTCCTGGGGTACATGAAAAAGAGAATTGACATCATGACTGACATGAAACGGAATATCGCAGAGCTGCCCGTGCCGCCACACACCTCCCTCGCCAATGCCAGGAACCGTTACGTCACCCAGCTGGACACAAACATCACAGACCTGGGGAAGCTCCGGGAAGGGACCGAGCGCCGGGTGACCAGGCAAAGCGTGGAAGTATCCGACTCGTTGAGCCGCATCTACACCGACAGCCTGTACGACAAGCGAATCGAACTCTTCGGCTACAACGCCATATCCTCCGAAGCTCAGCGCAAGGCACCGAAGTGTCACGTGTACTAAGGGCTGTCCCGGCGGATCAGCGTGCGGCGTCAGATGCGGTGCATCGCAAGGCGGAGGGGCGTCCGAATACGGATGGGGGCACCTCCCAGGCGAAGCCTGGGGGAGTATTCGGGCGTTCCGACAACGCAGCGAGGTGCCGTAGCTGACGTCGCGCGCCCGCCAGGTATTACGGGACATCCCTCAGGCCCGCTCAGGTACTCGGCCGCGTCCACGCTTTGGTGAAGCAGGTGGGCACGCCCGTGGACACCGCTTCCTTGCGGTACGTCCGCGGCGACCGGCCGACGATGTCGCTGAACGTGCGGCTGAAGGTTCCGGTGCTGCCGAAGCCGATCTCGTAACAGATGTCCGTGACGCTCCTGTCGCTCTCCCGCAGCAGGAACATCGCCCGCTCGACCCGGCGCCGTTGCAGATAGCGGTGTGGGGTCTCGCCGAAGGTGGCGCGGAACGTACGGGCGAAGTGGGCCGGGGAGACGTGGGCGATCCGGGCCAGTGCCGGCACGTCCAGCGGCTGCGCGTACGCACGGTCCATCGCGTCCCGCGCCCGGAGCATGCGGCGGTTGGTCTCTTCCACGGTGCGGCTCACGGCACCATCCCACCACAGGCCAGTCCGTTGCCGGGCGGCTCTGTCATACCTCCTCAGTACGCTCAGGGCATGAGCGTCTCCCTCTACTACTGTGCGAGCCGGGCCACGCCGCTGACGGATGCCGAGACGGCCGCTGTCGAGCGCATCGTCGCGGCCCACATGGCGTCCTTCCCGTACGAGGACCAGGAAAGCCTGTACCTGTACGACAGTGATGACAGCCGACCGGACGAGGTCGTTGCCGGGTCCACCAAGATGCCGCTCGATCCCGGCAAGATACTGCCGGTGCTCGACCATGTGCTGGGCTCGGTCACCGAGTTGCGCCGCGCTCTGCCGGGAGCGGGGTGGCGCGTGCACATGGATGACCTCGACGTCCCGTGGGACGAGACCGAGGGCTACGCCTTCCCCGGCATGCGCGATCCGGACCTCGCTGCCGAGCTGGGCGGCCTCTGAGCTCCGGGAGCTAAGGAGTCCTGTCCTGGACGGACTTCCGGTACCCGCGCACTTCCGTCACTGCCTCCGCTGTTTCCCTGCGCACTTCGGGGTGATCGTGGTGGCGGAATCGCTCGATGATCGGCAGCGCGGCGTGATCGTGAGTACCGCCGAGGATGATCAGGATGTAGGCGAGGAGGAGGGGTTCGAAGCCGTCCGCCCCGGCAGCGAGTGGCTCCACCACCCCATAGGGGAGCTCGTAGCGCGTCGAGGTGGTACAGATCGCGTTCAGCGCCGACTCCTGCACCGCGTGGTCCTCGGCCGAGAGCGCAACGATGACGAGGCGTTCCACGGCGCGCTCGGCGTCGTCCTGCGTCAGGCGGCCCGTCTCCAGGAGGTCGCCGATAGCATCGAGGCCGAGGTGCCGGCTGCGCGCGTCGGAGCCTTCCAGCTCCTCCCAGGCCGCTTCGATCAATGGGGTCAGGCACTGGTCTGCGTCCACGGGGGAGAGGATAGGCGGAAGCGCAGGGGCGAGCGGCGGCCCGCCGGTGCGGGTCTGGTCCTCCACGGCCGGTGCCACCCCGGACTCACCCTCACGGGCTTCGTCGTTTTGCAGGGACCGAGAGGCGACTACGGGTCACCACCGGGGGTTGTATGAGCACGGACAGCCGGATAGCGCTGTCCGCGTGACTGATCAACGCAGCTTCGCCCGTACCGTCATCGCGCTCTCCCTGGCCGTGATCGCCTGTTGTGCGCTCACTCCCACCATCATGCTGCTGACCGGGAGCCCCGCCGTGCAGCCGCAGCGCGTGCTGGATCAGGATGCGCTGGCGCGGGTCGTGCTCAGGATTCCGAGGGCAACGAATTCGGCGTCGTTTGAGGGGCGTTGCGACGGTGCCGCTCACCGCCACTCGTTCCCAGCCATCCTCGCAGTGGACGGACACGCCTCCGGTCAGGGCAGGCGGGTCAGGTCACGGACCCCGGCCTGGTGTTTGCGCACCGTGTCGGGGTCGATTCGTTGGGGGCACCGTAAGCAGGCGTGACGGTGCGCCGCAAGCCGATCACATTTAGTCATACCGGCTGGCCGTGACGGGGGCAGGGAGGGTGGGGAGGTTTTCCCAAACCCCTTCTTTTACCTACCGGGTGAACAACATCGCTCGGATCTCGGACCTCGCGTCCCGACCCCCGAATCCCGAAGCTCAAGCGTCGGACCCGGCCCTCCGGCCGCGTAATCCCAACGAGTGAACGATGTGATTCCGGCGCTCGAAGCTCGGTTCTCGGGTGCCGAGCGTCGGGCCACTCCTTCGATGGAACGCGGCGGGAATGGTGTGCGTGCGAGAGGGTGGGTCGTTACGGTGCCCGAGTGGGACGAGCCGGGGCGGGCGCTGCCTTCCGGGGCCGGTGCCGTCGGTGTGACGGAACCTCGAAGAGCCGTACTTCGCAGGCTGGTTGTACGTGATGGGCCGAGGCGTGTACGTACGTGGGACAGGCGGTGGCGATGACGCAGGACGAGGCGGCCATGGGTGCGGGGGCGGTGAGCCCGTCGGGGACGCAGCCGGAGGGTAAGTCGGAGAACGGCGTGGCGGTCGCGTTCGGGCGGCAGTTGAAGTTGCTGCGGGGGCGGGCGGGGCTGGACCGGGTGGAGTTCGGGAAGCGGCTGGGGTACGCGGCGCAGTCGGTGGCCTCGTTCGAGCAGGGGCGGCGCATCCCGCAGCCGGATTTCGTCGACAAGGCGGACCGGCTGCTGGAGGCCGGCGGGCTGCTGATGGCGCTGAAGGATGAGCTGGTGCGGTCGCAGTACCCGGCGTTCTTCCGGGATATGGCGGGGCTGGAGGCCGAGGCGGTTGAGCTATGTGCGTACGACAGCCACATCGTGAACGGGCTGCTGCAAACCGAGGAGTACATGCGTGCTGTGCTCGGGATGCGCCGACCGCTCCTAGGCGAGGAGACGATCGAGGAGCGTGTGGCTGCCCGCCTCGCACGACAGAAAATTCTCAGCCGTTGGCCCGCGCCGCTGCTCAGCTTCGTCGTGGAGGAGGGCGCGCTGCGGAAGCGGCTCGGCGGCAAGGCGGTCATGCGTGGCCAGCTTGAGCAACTTCTCGTGTTTGGCTCCCTGCGGAACGTGGAGCTACAGCTCATGCCGCTGGATCGCGAGGACAACGCGGGAGTGGATGGCCCGTTCACCGTGATCACGCGCAAGGGCGGGGAGCAGTTCGTCTACATGGAGGTGCAGGGGCGCAGCAACCTGCTGACAAAACGAGACGAGACCCAGCTCGCCGCAGCACGCTATGGAATCATCCGGAGTCAGGCTCTCACTCCGCGAGAGACCCTGGGTTTTGTCGAGAAGTTGCTGGGAGAACTATGAACACCGCAATGGCCCCCGAGCCGGCACTCCTCTGGTCGAAGAGCAGCTACAGCGGTGCCGAAGGCGGGCAGTGTGTTGAGGTGGCTGAGTCACCTGGTGCGGTGCATGTACGTGACTCGAAGCAGCTCGACGGCCCCATGCTGACCGTTGGGGTTCGGGCGTGGGCGGGATTCCTGGGGCTGGCCGCAAACTGAGTCACCCACACGGGGGCCCCGCGCGCTGGCACAGCGTGCGGGGCCCCCGTGTGCGCGGAACCTATTCGTCACCTTCTCCTCGCGGCGATCATCCGCCAGGCGGCCTCTGTGAGCCGTCCCACAGAAGTCACCTGTATGGACCGTTGCCAGACGTGGCAGAATGACTTCTGTACCAGCAGCAGCGCACTCCGGGGTCGGTGTAATTCCGAACCGGCGGTTATAGTCCGCGACCCGTCCGCATCCAGCGGCCGGTTGACCAGGTGAGATTCCTGGACCGACGGTGAAAGTCCGGATGGGAGGCAGTGCGCGGCGGGCCGTCACAGGTACGCCGCCGTCGGCGGATGTGTTCCGGGAAGTCCCGGGGCGTCCACACATCCGTGTCTTCGGTTTCGGCGTTCCCCTGTTGCGTTCCGCTTCATCTGTCGTCATCGACAGGCCCCGGAGTCCGTGCCCGAAGAGGCAGGAGGACCCGGTGGCCACCGCAGCCGAAAGAACCGCCATGCGGCGGGCGATCACGCTCGCAGCCCGCGGACTCGGCGCCACCAGCCCGAATCCGGTCGTCGGATGCGTCATTCTCGACGCCGCCGGGGAACAGGCCGGCGAAGGCTTCCACCAGCGCGCCGGAGGGCCGCACGCCGAGATCCACGCCCTGCGCGAGGCCGGCGAGCGGGCCAGGGGCGGCACCGCCCTCGTCACCCTCGAACCCTGTAACCACACCGGGCGCACCGGACCCTGTGCCCAGGCACTCGTCGAGGCGGGCGTCCGCCGCGTCGTGTACGCGGTCGGCGACCCGAACCCGCAGGCCACCGGTGGTGCGGACACCCTGCGCGCCGCAGGCGTCCAGGTGGAACAGGGCCTCCTCGCCGACGAGGCGGAGGCCGGCAACGCCGCCTGGCTCACGTCGGTCCGCCTCGGCCGCCCGTACGTCCTGTGGAAGTACGCGTCGACCCTGGACGGGCGGATCGCCGCCGCCGACGCCACCAGCCGCTGGATCACCTCGCCCGAGGCCCGCGCCGACGTCCACCGCCTGCGCGCGGAGGCCGACGCCGTGGTGGTCGGCTCCGGCACCGCCCGCGCCGACGACCCACAGCTCGGTGTACGCGGCATCCAGGGCGCCACCCAGCCGCTCCGGGTGGTCGTCGACACCGGCGCCACCGCCGTCCGGCCCGGAGCCCGGGTCCTCGACCCGTCCGCGCCCACCCTGATCGCGGTCGCCGACGACGCCGAGGCCGGCCACCTCCCCGAGGACGCCGTCCTGCGCCTCCCGCGCGCCGCCACCGGGCCCGGCCTGGACATCGACGCGCTGCTCGCCGCCCTGCACGGCCGTGGCGTCCGTTCCGTACTCCTCGAAGGCGGGCCGGTCCTGGCCGGCTCCTTCATCGCCGCGGGAGCGGTCGACACCGTCGTCGGATATCTCGCCCCGGTTCTCCTCGGCGCGGGCCCCGCGGCCCTCGCCGACGCCGGAATCTCCACCATCTCCCAGGCGTTGCGCCTCGATGTGACCGAGACCGTCCGTATCGGCCCCGATCTGCGCATCACCGCCGTCCCCGTCCCTGCTCGGAAGGGAAACTGAGTGTTCACCGGAATTGTCGAAGAACTGGGTGAGGTCACCGCCGTCGAGAAGCTCGACGACGCCTCCCGCTTCCGACTGCGCGGCCCCGTCGTGACCGAGGGCGCCAAACACGGCGACTCCATCGCCGTCAACGGCGTCTGCCTCACCGTCGTGGACCTCGGGGAGAGCGAGTTCACCGCCGACGTCATGGCCGAGACGCTGAACCGCTCCAGCCTCGGCGCGCTGGCAACCGGATCCCGGGTCAACCTGGAACGTCCCATGGCGCTCGGCGGCCGGCTCGGCGGGCACATCGTCCAGGGCCATGTCGACGGCACGGGCCACATCGTCGAGCGACGGGTCTCCGAGAACTGGGAGATCGTCAAGATCTCCCTGCCCACCGGCCTGAGCCGTTACGTGGTGGAGAAGGGCTCGATCACGGTCGACGGCGTGAGCCTGACCGTCGTCGACGCGGCCCCCGACCACTTCACGATCAGCCTCATCCCCACCACCCTCGCGCTGACCACGCTCGGTATCAAGGGGCCCGGCGACCCGGTCAACCTCGAGGTGGACGTCCTCGCGAAGTACGTCGAACGCCTGCTCGGCCACGGCGCCGCGCCCGAATCAGGGGAGCCGGTCGCATGAACGCCCTGGACTGGCTGAACTCGGAGGCGTTCACGGCCTTCGGGCAGCACATCATCTGGTCGGACATGCTCGGCAACACCATCGGCCTGATCGCCCTTGCCCTCGGCTGGCTCCGCTCGGTCTGGACCTGGCCCGCCCAGCTCCTGTCCGGCGTCGTCCTGATCGCCGCCAACGTCTCCGTGCAGCAGGCGGGCAGCGTCGGCAAGCAGCTGATCGTCGTCGCCGTCGCCGTCTGGGGCTGGCAGCAGTGGACCCGCGGCAGGCAGCAGGCCCAGGACGGCTCCATCGCCGTACGCTTCGCCACCTGGCGCGAGCGCGCGTACCTGCTGGGCGGCGCCGTCGTCGGCACCCTCGCGGTCGGCGGCCTCTTCACCGCGTTCCCCTCGCTCTCCTGGAGCCCGTGGGCGGACGCGTACATCTTCGCCGGCACGCTCGTCGCGATGCTGGCCCAGGCTCGCGGCATGGTCGAGTTCTGGTTCGCGTGGCTGCTCGTCGACCTCGTCGGCGTACCGCTCAACTTCCACAGCGGACTCGCCTTCTCCGGTCTCATCTACGTCGTCTACGGCGCCCTCGTCCTGTGGGGCATGCGCGACTGGTGGCTGCGTACGCGGACACCCGCTCTGGAAGGAGCCACGGCATGACTGCCCAGCCCACCTGGTTGCACGACCGCACCCTCGAAGACCTCTCGCTCGACCCCGTCGAGCAGGCGATCCGTGACATCGCGGCCGGCCGGCCCGTCGTGGTCGTCGACGACGAGGACCGGGAGAACGAGGGCGACCTCGTCATCGCCGCAGAGAAGGCGACCCCCGAGATCATCGCGTTCATGATGAGCGAGTGCCGTGGCCTGATCTGCGCGCCCATGGAGAACGACGAGCTGGACCGGCTCGAACTCCCGCAGATGGTCACGCACAACACCGAGTCGATGAAGACGGCCTTCACCGTCTCCGTCGACGCCTCCGCGGACCACGGGGTGACCACCGGGATCTCCGCCGCCGACCGCGCCACCACGCTCCGGATGCTGGCGGGCGGCAAGGCCGGCCCCGGTGACTTCGTGCGCCCCGGCCACGTCTTCCCGCTCCGCGCCCGGTCCGGCGGTGTCCTCGTCCGCGACGGCCACACCGAGGCGGCCGTCGACCTGGCCAGGCTCGCCGGGCTGCGCCCGGCGGGTGCCATCGTCGAGATCGCGGGCGAGGACGGGGTGATGCTGCGGCTCCCGGAACTCGTGCCGTTCGCACGCAAGCACGGCCTCACGATCATCTCCATCGAGGACCTGATCACCTACCGCCGCAGCTCCGAGCCCACCGTGCGCCGCGAGGCCGAGGTCCGGCTGCCCACCACCTTCGGACCGTTCACCGCCTACGGCTACCGCTCCGTCGTCGACGGCGTCGAGCATGTCGCACTCGTCCACGGCGACATCGGCGACGGCCAGGACGTCCTCGTCCGGGTCCACTCCGAATGCCTGACCGGTGACATCTTCGGGTCCCAGCGCTGCGACTGCGGCCCCCAGCTGCACACCTCCATGGAACGCGTCACCGCAGAGGGCCGCGGGGTCGTCGTCTACCTGCGGGGGCACGAGGGCCGTGGCATCGGGCTGCTGTCCAAGCTGCGCGCGTACGAACTCCAGGAGCGCGGCTCCGACACCCTGGACGCCAACCTCGAGCTCGGGCTGCCCGCCGACGCCCGGGACTACGCGGCGGGTGCCCAGATCCTGCGCGACCTCGGCGTGCACAGCCTGCGGCTCATGACGAACAACCCGGACAAGACCGCCGCGCTCGTGCGGCACGGGCTCAAGATCACCGGGCGTGAGCCCATGCCCGTCCAGGCCGGTGAGCACAACCTTCGCTACCTGCGGACCAAGCGGGACCGGATGGGGCACGACCTGCCCTGGCTCGACGCCCCGGCATCGGCCTGCGGCAACCAGTAGAGAGCGGGCCGGCGACCGCCGGCCCATGCAAGCACCGACGAACACGCACAGGAGAGACATGAGCGGCAAGGGCGCACCCGAACTGTCCGTACGCAACTGCGGAGACCTCCGGGTGGCGGTCATCGCGGCCCAGTGGCACGAGAAGGTCATGGACGGGCTCGTCGACGGGGCCCTGCGCGCCCTGAGCGACCTGGGCATCGACGAGCCCACGCTGCTCAGGGTGCCCGGCAGCTTCGAGCTCCCGGTGGTGGCCAAGGTCCTCGCCGGCCGCGGTTACGACGCGATCGTCGCCCTCGGGGTGATCATCCGAGGTGGCACTCCCCACTTCGAATACGTGTCCCAGGGCGTGACCAACGGCCTCACCCAGGTCACCGTCGACACCGGAGTCCCCGTCGGATTCGGCGTGCTCACCTGTGACGACGAGGCACAGGCCCTGGACCGGGCCGGGCTCGACGGCTCCAACGAGGACAAGGGGCACGAAGCGGTCACCGCCGCCGTGGCCACCGCCGCCACACTGCGCACCGTCAGCGAACCCTGGCGCTGAGCAGCGCACCGGGACCCCGTATTCTAAGGACCATCATGGCCAACAAAACCTTCGAAGAGCTCTTCTCCGAGCTCCAGCTCAAGGCCGCCGACGGCGACCCCTCCACCTCCCGCACCGCCGAGCTGGTGGGCAAGGGCGTCCATGCCATCGGCAAGAAGGTCGTCGAGGAGGCCGCCGAGGTCTGGATGGCCGCCGAATACGAGGGCAAGGAAGCCGCCGCCGAGGAGATCTCGCAGCTGCTCTACCACGTCCAGGTGATGATGGTCGCCCGCGGGATCTCCCTCGACGACGTCTACGCCCACCTCTGAGCCGGCCTCGCACGTAGCCGAACACCCTTCCGTACATCCCTCCGCACAAAGGAAACCCGACCTCATGCTGCGCATCGCCGTCCCCAACAAGGGTTCACTCTCCGGGCCTGCGATGGCGATGCTCCATGAGGCCGGCTACCAGCAGCGCAAGGAGTCGAAGGAGCTCGTCCTGGTCGACCCGACCAACGAGGTCGAGTTCTTCTACCTGCGGCCCAGGGACATCGCGATCTACGTCAGCTCCGGCCGGCTCGACATCGGCATCACCGGCCGTGACCTGCTGCTGGACTCCGGTGCCGAGTCCGAGGAGATCCTCCAGCTCGGCTTCGCGCGCTCGACGTTCCGGTACGCCACCAAGCCCGGCACGGCCACCGGCCCCAAGGACTTCGACGGCATGACGATCGCGACGTCCTACGAGGGCATCGTCGCGGCGCACCTGGCCGACGCAGGCGTCAAGGCCTCCGTCGTCCACCTCGACGGCGCGGTCGAGACCGCCATCGAGCTCGGTGTCGCCCAGGTCATCGCCGACGTCGTCGAGACCGGCACCAGCCTGCGCAACGCCGGACTCGAGGTAATCGGCGAGCCGATCATGAAGTCGGAAGCCGTCGTGATCCGGCGTAAGGGTGCCGACGCGGACGACCCCAAGGTGCAGCAGTTCCTGCGCCGGCTGCAGGGCGTCCTGGTCGCCCGCACCTACGTGATGATGGACTACGACTGCCGTGTCGAGCACCTGGAGCGGGCCGTCGCCCTCACCCCGGGGCTGGAGTCGCCGACCATCTCCCCGCTGCACCACGAGGGCTGGGTCGCCGTCCGCTCCATGGTCGCGTCCAAGGAGGCCCAGCGGATCATGGACGACCTGTACGAGCTCGGTGCGCGCGCCATCCTCACGACGGCCATCCACGCCTGCCGCCTCTGACGGCCGGCACACCAGCACACAGAAGGACGACAGCGCCGCCATGTCCGCCCCCGTGCCCCGGCCGCCCGAACTCCCCGCTCTTCCGGCCACCTTCAGGCCCACCCTCACCCGGGTGGTCCTGCTGGCCGTGGGGGCGGCGATGTTCGTCGTCATCACCGTCGTCGCGATGACCCTGGACAATCTCAGCGCGGGGGAGCGGACCAGCTTCGTCTTCGTCGCTCTGCTCTTCTTCGGCGTCCTCGCCCTGCTGAGCAGGCCACGCATCACCGCCGACGCGACGGGGATCACGGTGGTCAACATCACCCGTACCCGCCAACTGGCCTGGGCCGAGATCCTCCGCGTCAATCTGCGCGCCGGTGACCCATGGGTCTTCCTCGATCTCAGCGACGGAACCAGCATGCCCGCACTGGGCATTCAGCCCGGAATCGCCAGAGGAAGAGCCATCAGCGACGCCCGCACACTCCGCGCTCTCGCCGAATTCCACGGCAGCGGAGTGAACGACGCCACTCAGAACGGCTGAGCCCCCTGCCCCGTACGCCCCGATCCCGATTATTCTGGGACCGGTGGCGCACCGGGTGCGCCCCGCCCCGCACCAGAAGGCCCTCGTGGCCGCGGGGCACCTTCCTGCGACCCAAGGAGTGACTCCCTCCAGCAATGGACGGATCGTCCGGTAGTACCTGCGCCGCCCTCTCCCCGGAGGCGGCGGCATGACCACCCCCCTGTTGCTGCTTCTCGCGGCATTCCTTCTCATCCTCGCCAACGGGTTCTTCGTGGCAGCCGAATTCGGGCTCGTCACGGTGGAACGGCCGGACGCCGAACGCGCCGCCGCCGAAGGCGACCGCCGGGCCCGTACCGTCGTCGCCGCCCTGCGTGAACTCTCCTTCCAGCTCTCCGGCACCCAGCTCGGCATCACCATCACCTCGCTGGTCGTCGGCATGCTCGCCGAACCGGCGCTCGCCCAGCTGCTCGCCGGACCGCTCACCGCCACCGGACTGCCCACAGGGGCCGTACCCGGGGTGAGCGTCGTGATCGGCATGCTGTTCGCCTCCGCGGTCCAGATGGTGATCGGCGAGCTCGTGCCCAAGAACTGGGCGGTCTCACGGCCGCTCCAGGTCGCCCGGTTCGTCGCCGGGCCCCAGCACCGCTTCTCCACCCTCCTGCGGCCGGTGATCACCGCCCTGAACACCGTCGCCAACCGGCTGGTCAGGCTGCTGGGAGTCGAGCCCACCGAGGAACTGGCCTCCGCCAGGACCCCGGGCGAGCTCGTCTCCCTGGCCCGGCACTCCGCCGAGGCCGGCACCCTGGAGCAGGACACCGCCGATCTCTTCGTGCGGACCCTGTCCCTCGCCGGACTCACCGCGCAGCACGTCATGACCCCGCGGGTGAAGGTCAGCGCGCTGCAGACGTCGGCGACCGCGGCCGACGTCCTCAACCTCACGCGGGCCACCGGCCTGTCCCGCTTCCCCGTCTACCAGGACCGTATCGACGAGGTCGTCGGCATGGTCCACCTCAAGGACGCCCTGGCCGTCCCCTCCCAGGACCGGCTGCGCACCCCGGTGAGCCGGATCGCCGTGGCACCGCTCCTGGTGCCGGAGACCCTGCCCGTCGAACAGCTGCTCCAGCGGCTGCGCAGCGAGCAGCCGATCGCCGTCGTGGTCGACGAGTACGGCGGCACCGCCGGTGTCGTCACCCTCGAGGACATCATCGAGGAACTCGTCGGCGAGGTCAGGGACGAGCACGACGTGGAGGGCGCCGACCGTCCCGAGCTGACACCCGTGGTCGCCGACGACGGACGGGCGGGCTGGGACGTGGAGGGCAGCACCCGGGTGCTGACCCTGCGGGGGATAGGCCTCGACGTACCCGAAGGGCCGTACGAGACCGTGGCCGGGCTGGTCGCCGATCTGCTGGGACGCATCCCGGCCCCCGGTGACAGGGCCGAACTCCCCGGCTGGCGGATCTCCGTCCGCCAGGTCGGCCACTACCGTGCCGAGCAGGTCCGCTTCGTCCGGCTGACGGACATACCGCCGGCTCCGGCGGAACAGCTCACCCAGGACCTGCTGGAGGCCGTGCGATGAGCCTCGTACAGCTGCTCTTCGCCGGTCTTCTCGTGCTGACGAACGGTTTCTTCGTCGGCGCGGAGTTCGCGCTCGTCTCCGTACGGCGCAGTCAGGTCGAACCCCTCGCGGCAGGCGGGTCCAGCCGGGCCAGACAGGTCCTGCACGGCCTGGAGAACCTGCCGCAGATGATGGCCGCCGCGCAGTTCGGCATCACCATCTGCTCCCTCACGCTCGGCGCCGTCGCGGAGCCGACCGTCGCCCATCTGCTGGAGCCGGTCTTCCACGCGGCGCACGTGCCCGAAGGGCTCGTCCATCCGCTCGGCTTCGCGGTGGCCCTCGTCTCGGTGGTCTTCCTCCATCTCGTCATCGGCGAGATGGTCCCGAAGAACCTGGCGATGGCCGCGCCCGAGAGGACCGCGATGTGGCTGAGCCCCGGTCTGGTCGGCTTCGCCCGGATCTGCCGGCCCGTCACCTCCGCGCTCGGGGCCTGCGCCACGCTCGTGCTGCGGCTCTTCAACGTCGAGCCGAAGGACGAGGTGGAGGCCGTCTTCACCAGTGAGCAGCTCAACCGGCTGGTGGAGGACGCCGGCATGGCCGGCCTGCTCGAACCGGAGGCGCAGGAACGCCTCGGGGACGCCCTCGAACTGGGCAGCAGGCCTGTCACCGATGTGCTGCTCGACCGGGCGACCCTGGTGACGGTGGACCCCTCCGTCACCCCCCGCCGCGTCGAGGAGCTGACCGTACGGACCGGCTACTCGCGCTTCCCCGTCCGCGCGGAGGGCGGCGGCCCCTTCATGGGCTATCTGCACGTCAAGGATGTCCTGGAGCTGGAGGACGGCGAGCGGGCCGTCCCGCAGCAGATCTGGCGCCCGATGGCCACCGTACGGGCGGAGCTCCCCCTGGACGACGCCCTGACGGTCATGCGCCGCGCGGCCACGCATCTCGCCCAGGTCGCCGACGCGTCGGGCAAGGTGCTCGGCCTGGTCGCCATGGAGGACGTCCTGGAGATGCTCGTGGGCGAGGTCCGTGACCCGGCCCACCGTGTCTCGGTGCCCCGCCGCACCGTGGAGGTGCCGAAGGCCATGGCGCCTCTGGGCTGATCCCCGCCGCCGGGCGGCCCCCGCGAGGGCCGCCCGGCGGCTGTTTCACAGGGCTCCGGGTTCCGGCTTCCCCCGGTCCACCGGACCACGCCCCGACAGCACCTCGCCGTACGCCTGCATCAGATCCGGCAGCCGCAGCGTGGCCAGATCGTCCCGGGTCGGTGTGACGGTGTAACCGGACAGCCGCAGATCACGGTAGGCGCAGCTCTTCTCGTACAGGGTGCGCAGGAAACGGCCGTTGCCCAGCTCGTCGATCCAGGCCTGGTCGACCACATGCCCGCTGATGCTGCGCAGCTCGTCGAGCGACTCCTCGTCCCACACGTCGCCGTTCTCGGCGGCCAGCACCTTGCCGATCGCGGTGAGTTCGAGAGGGCGGTAGCTCGGGAAGCCGACACGCGTGGTGAAGCGCGACGAGAGCCCCGGGTTGGTGGAGAGCAGCCGGTCCATGCCCTCCGGATAGCCGGCGAGGATCACCACCAGATGGTCCCTGTTGTCCTCGGCCCGCTTGAGGAGGACCTGCAGGGCCTCGTCGCCGTACGCGTCGCCCTTGCTGTAACCGGAGTTGGAGAGGCTGTATGCCTCGTCCACGAACAGCACCCCGCCGAGTGCCGAATCGATCAGCTCGTTGGCCTTCACCGCCGTCTGTCCGAGGAACTCGCCCACCAGGTCGGACCGTTGGGCCTCCACCAGATGATCGCCGCCGAGGAGCCCGAGGGCGTAGAACACCCGGCCCAGGATGCGGGCGACCGTGGTCTTGCCCGTCCCCGACGGCCCGGAGAAGACGAAGTGACGCTTCGGCGGCTGCACGGGCAGGCCCTGCTCCGCGCGCAGACGCGCCATGTTCAGCTGGGCGGAAAGAGCCTTGACCTGGCGTTTCACCGGTTCGAGTCCGACCATGCGCTCGAGCTCCGCCAGCGCCTCGGCGAGCATCACCGGATCGCTGGGCCCCGCGGGGAACGAGGCGGCGCGCGGCGCTTCCGGCTTCTCCCGCGCCCCGGCGCCGCCGGACCGGGACGGTGGCACCACGGCACCGGGCAGGGCCTGCGGGTCCCGGTCGCCGCCGAGCCAGGGCTCCCGGCCGTCCACCAGGTCGGTGCCGAGCGCCGTGTCGCCGTCGGTCCGGCCCTCCAGGCCCGTGCCGTCCGAACCGAAGCCTGCCAGCGAGACCGCGGCGAGATCGGCGGCCTCGTCGTAACCGTCCCCCTCGGAGATGGCCGCCAGCCTGGCCGAGGTGTCCATGAAGGCCGGGTCCACGCGGTGCACGGCCCTGTACAGCGGCAGGGCCGCCGCACTGCGGCCGGTGCCCTCATGGGCGCGCGCCAGCCAGTAGCGCAGCTCCTTGCGCTGCGGCTGTTCGCTGCGACAGCGCATCAGCGCGGCGGACAGCAGGGGCTCCGCCTGCCCGTACATCTCCAGGCGCACCCGCGCCATCCCGCCGAAGAGCCCCGCCTCGATGCCGAGCAGCGGATCATCGATGAGCTGCTCCGTGGTGCGGACCAGCTGGTCCCAGTCCTTGACCAGATAGGAGCGGCAGGCGTGCAGGAAACGCACCTGGGGATCGGCGTCGACCGGCGGGAGTCCGGCCAACGCCCGGTCCAGCTCCGGCACATGGCGGCCGTCGAGCCAGTGCGAGGCGTGCGCGAGGAGCAGGTCGCGCGGGCTCTCCAGCACCGGCTGCACCCACCACCCCAGCCAGTACCACGAGTTGAGCGTGCGGCGATGGCGGGTGCGCTGCTCGCCGAAGCGGTCGCGATGGCGGTACATGCGTAACAACGCCGTGGTGGTGTCGATCCGCAGCGCGTGCAGCCCGAGCCAGCCGTCCGCCATGCCGGGATCGAAACGCACCGCCGCTCTGAATTCCTCCTCGGCCTGTGGGTACGCGCCCATGGTGTAGGCGTCCACGCCACGCAGCCAGGCAAGGTCGGCCGGGGCCTGCGTGCCCGGCGTGCCGATGTCCATCAGGTCCCCCACAAACCGTGCCCCCAGAATGTCCCGCCCGCACAGTATGCCCAGCTCGGCGCCCCTAATCACCGTGCTGCGGACGGGAATTGACCACAACCGAGACGCATCGTACCTGTACGGGGAGTGAGCGGTTAAGTGCGTAACCGGCGCTTCGGCGGCAGTGACCGAGGGTGAGCGAAGGGCCCGGTCCGGCGGGGCGGGAGGGCAGAACGAAGCCCCCGATCACGGGGGAACAACCGGGGGCTTCGCGTCTGCGGGGGCTCCGAAAAGCCGCACATTGAGAACGTAAGACCTGTACGGCCCCTCGGTCAAGCCGAGTTGGGGCGCCTTCGGGGCTTTTTCCTACCGGCCGGTACGGCCGCCCTCAAACTTCACTGTCTGTGATGATCTGACTCGTCCCCGCTGTCGGGCGAGGGCCTTCCAGCCACTTGTACCCCTGGGGTATCCGCCGTATCACCGCATCCGCGAAGGGAAATGAGGGATCGGCGGCGAAATGGCGGCGCTCCGCGACGGTCCAGCCGTCCCAGAAGTCCGAGAGTCCGGGACCATCACGGCGCCGGCCCTGCTCCCAGGACGCCTCGCTGTCCCCCTCGATCCACAGCAGTCCCGCGAGAAACGGCCGCACCGAGGCGCGCCCCGCCCCCACCCCCTCGATCAGCATCACGGGGGCGGGGTCCAGCGTCCTCAGCGGCCCGAAGCGCCGGGCCGTCCAGTCGTACGGGGCGTACCGCGCGGACTCTCCCCGGGAGAGCGGGTCCAGGACCAGCGCCCGGAGCCTGTCCGCCCAGGCGAAGAGCTCCTCATGCGTCGCCAGATCGTCCAGGCGCAGGACGGGGGCGCCGCCGAGTGACATGGCCAGGCGGTCGGCGAAGGTGCTCTTCCCGGACCCCGCGTGCCCGTCGACCGCGATCAGCCGCACCGGCCCGCAGGACGGGGGCAGGGAGCGCAGCCGGCACGCGTGGTCCGCCAGGTCGTTCATCTCTCCACCCTACGAGAGCCCGGGCCCCTCTCGCGGTCCCGCCCAGGTCACGCCAGTGGACCAGACCAATATTGCCGACGCGGCACGGGACGAATCACTGGCCGGATCCGTCCTCGACCCGCGATAGTTGGCGCACCGATCGGCACCCGCAGCCCCAATCCGCCAACGACCGGGGGTCTCGCCCATGTCCAGACCGACTTCACGCAGGACCGTGCTCACCGCCGCGCTCGCGGCAGCGGCCGGGGCCGGCACCGCGGCCTCCGCCGGCCCGGCGAACGCCGCCCCCTCCCGTAACTCCTCATCACCGGTGGCAGCCTCGCTCGTCGACAACCGCTTCTGGACCACGTACACCGACTGGCGCTGCGGTTCGTCCGCCGGGACCGGCGCCGTCGCCGGGCGCAGGCCGGGCCTGGTGATCGCCGCTCCCGCCGGAAGCACCGACTACACCGACCCGCACACCGGCACGACCAGCACCTGGGAGTACGCCACCTGGACCTCCCCGGTCCACCGCTCCGCCACCCCCGCCACCGAGGTGATCGCCTCCTGGAACGCCCACACCCCCCAGGGCACCTGGATCCAGATCGAGCTGCGCGGCAGCTATTCGGACGGGACGGACACGCCCTGGTACGTGATGGGCCGCTGGGCCGCCGGTGACACGGACATCCGCCGCACCTCCGTGGACGACCAGACCGACGGCAGGAGCTCGGTCTGGACCGACACCCTCTCCCTGGACGACGCGGCGAGCGGGCTGCGGCTGGTGTCCTACCGTCTGAGGCTCACCCTCCACCGCGCCCCCGGGACCGGCCTCACACCCACGGTCCACCGGGTCGGCGCCATGGCCTCGGACATCCCCGACCGCTTCACCGTCCCCGCCACGGAACCCGGCACCGCCCGGGAGCTGGAGGTGCCCCGCTACTCGCAGAACATCCATGTGGGGGAGTACCCGGAGTACGACAACGGGGGCGAGGCCTGGTGCAGCCCCACCTCCTCGCAGATGATCGTCGAGTACTGGGGCCGCATCCCCACCCCCGAGGACCTGGCCTGGGTCAAGCCGGGCATCGCCGACCCCCAGGTCTGCCACGCGGCCCGCTACACCTTCGACCACCAGTACGAGGGGTGCGGCAACTGGCCCTTCAACGCCGCCTACGCCGCGACGTACCAGGACATGAACGCCGTGGTCACTCGGCTGGGGTCGCTGACCGACGTGGAGAGGCTGGTCGCCGCGGGCATCCCGGTCATCACCTCCCAGTCGTTCCTCGAGGGCGAGCTGACAGGGGCGGGTTACGGGACCTCCGGTCATCTGATGACGGTCATCGGCTTCACGGCCGAAGGTGACGTGATCGCCAACGACCCCGCGTCGCCGTCCAACGACGCGGTGCGCCGCGTCTACCGGCGGCGTGAGTGGGAGAACATCTGGCTCCGTACGAAGCGCTACGACGCGAACGGCGCGGTCAGAGGCGGTACGGGCGGGGTCTGCTATGTCTACTGGCCGGCTGTCCCGGCACCGAGCCAGCGCCGCGTTCTGCGGTCGCTCAGGCTGACCTGAGCAGGTAGGGACCGACGGCCGCCTCGACGACCTGACGGCAGCGCTCCTGACCGTCCCGCGTGAGGCGGCCGTACCGGTCCACGGTGACCTTGAGCCTTTGCCAACCTGACGGCACCGGTTGCGTGTTGGACGGATCTACGGAACGACGAAGCTCCTGGTAGACGGGTTCACGACCAAGATCCACCGTCCGCCAGGAGCTTCGTGTCTGCCCGCCGTCGATCGACCTGTCCAGTCGCACCCTGCGGTACCTGACCGGACGACTTCAATGGGTCTCTGTTCATGCGTTGTGATGTCACGGCCGCTCAGGTCTGAATGAACGTCGAGGTCGGCATACCCGCGGCTTCGCCTCGGCATTGAGGGCATCCGTCCCGTGCGCCGCGAGAGGGTCCTGTGACCGGCAAGAATCCGTCGATGCCTCTCTGTGGCGTGCCAGGCGCATTCGGTCAGCGGGCTGGGTGGTTCCCTGCCCATACCGTGGGGATTCGGCCTGACCACGGACTTGCCTGTTCGAGTTGTCCGGCGAGGCGGAAGAGCCGGCCTTCGAGGCCGTATCCGGCGGCGAACTGCATACCGACCGGGAGCCCCGTCCCGGCGTCGGCCGTCACGGGTACGGACATGGCGGGCGTGCCTGCCACGTTGAACGGCATGGTGAACGGCGACAGGTCATTGATGCGCTCGATCCAGCCGAGGCCGTCCAGTGTCTCCGCACCCTCCGTATGAGTGCCCAGAGACACGGGAGGCTCCGGCAGGGTCGGCGAGAGGAGGATGTCGTACGCGTCGAAGTACCGCGCCAGGCTTCGGGCCACTCGGTTCCGCATCGCGAGGGCGGTGTGGAATTGCGTGCCGCCGACCCGCTGCCCGTAGTGGTAGCCGGCGAGGGTCGCCGGCTCAAGGGTCGAGGAGTCGATGGGACGGCCGAAGGCGGCGGCCAGCCCGTCGACCAGGGTGGTGAGGTTCACCGTCATGAGCCGAGCACTGGCCAGGACGAATTCCTCCCAGCCGGCGCCGAGGTCGACTTCAACCTCCTCCACATGGTGGCCGAGGAATTCAAGCAACCGCACGGTGCGGGAGAGGGCGTCGGTCACCGGGGCGGTAGTGCGGCGTCCGCCCCACGCCTGGGCGAGGACACCGATTCGCAACGAGCCCGGATGACGGGTGACTTCTTCCGCGTACGCCCGTGACGGCTGCTGGGCGAAGTAGGGGTCGCCCGACTCCGGGCCGCGTATCTGGTCGAGCAGTACCGCACTGTCGCGTACGGTGCGGCTGACGCTGCCGTGCACGGCCAGGCCGTTGAAGACCTCGTCGACGTCGGGCCCCATGGACACCCGGCCACGGGTGGGCTTGATCCCGAAGAGGCCGTTGTAGGCGGCGGGGATACGGAGCGATCCGGCGGCGTCGGTGCCATGGGCGACCGGGACCACCCCGGCGGCGACAGCGGCGGCCGCGCCTCCACTGGATCCGCCCGCGCTGCGCTCCAGATCCCACGGGTTGCGGGTCGCGCCGTACAACGCTGATTCCGTCGAGATTCCATAGGCCATCTCCGGCGTCGCGGTGCGCCCGAACGTCACGAGGCCCGCGCGCCGGAAGCGCTGCATCAGTGAGGAGTCGGCGCCGGCGACGTTACCGGCCGCCAGGCGGCTTCCCAGCTCCATCCGCCTCCCGGCCATGGCCACCGCGACGTCTTTGATCAGAAAAGGGACGCCGGCCAGTGGTGTGCTGCCGGGGACAGGTTCGTCGTCGGTCAGCCATGTCTCCACGACGGCGTTGATCCGCGGATCAACTGCCTGTACGGCCTCGCGCGCGGCTGCCTCCAGCTCGGCGGGGAGTACCTCGCCCTTGGCCACCAGCTCCGCCAGCCCGACTGCGTCGAAGCTCACGTACTCAGAAACTCTCACTGCCGCTCCCTGCAAGAACAATACCGTCGAGTGTCGGACGATACCGTACGGTATCGAAGGGGTCGAACTGGTACCGTGAGAGCGGTTGTGAACCGCACGATCGACCGGAGTGACGGAGTAGTCATGGCATCGCCCCTCAGAAGGCCGAGCAGAGTGGCGAAGCTGCCGCCTCGTGAGCGCATTCTCGACGCGGCCGAAGAGCTCTTCCAGAGGGAAGGGATCCGGCAGGTCGGGGTCCAGACGATCGCCGACAAGGCCGAGACCACCAAAATGGCGATCTACCGGCACTTCGAGACCAAGGACGCGCTGGTCGCGGAGTGGCTGCGGATCGTCGCCGCGGACTATCAGGCGGCCTTCGACCGCGTGGAAACCGAATACCCCGACCGGCCCGAGGAGCAGATTCTGGGCCTGGCCCGCTTCATCGCCGAGGGGCTGCCGGCGATCTCATACAGGGGCTGTCCGTTCATCAACTCCCTCGCCGAGCTGCCCGACCGCCTTCATCCGGCACGGCAAGTGATCGAGGAACACAAGGCCCACCAGGCCCGCAGGCTGATCGGCATGTGCACCCAAGCGCAGATGTCCGACCCCGGGCAGGCCGCGGCCGAGATCACCTTCGTACTCGAAGGGGCGCAGGTCACCACACAGAACGGAAGCATCGATCAGACGGGAGACCGCCTGATGAAGATCGTCGAGGGAATCGTGGACCGGCACCGCTCCCACCTCGGCGCACACAGGGCGGCTGACTGACCGCCCGCGCCGCCCGCCCGACCACCGCTCGACGTGGGCATGCGAGTGTGACCTGGCGCGCCCGCTCACCTGGAAAGCGTCTTCTAAGGCCAGGCTCTGGGAGCCCCGCCGTCTGTGGCTCCGTCTGTTCACCACGGCCGGACAGTTCGTCACCACCGGCCACCGGCTGATCCTCCGCCTGGCCCGGCACCGGCCCTGGACCAGCCACATAACCGCCGCCCTCAAGCGGCTCGCGCTCCTACCGAACCCCGGCTGACCAGCAATTTCCCCGTCCCTAGGACAGCAGCCCGACACGGGAGCACTGGAACCCGGCGCCACCCCGAGACGACACTCGGGCCCTCGGCCTGCCCACCCTCAGCCCACGGCACGAAAACGGTCCACCGGCTCCTTCGGCGGACCGTCATGAAACTTCGAGGCTTGACCGAATCGTCGGTGTCCACCGGACTCAGGGATACGATGATTGGCTGCGCAGTGACGTAGCCAATCCGTACCCTCACTAATTGCGCGGTTCAGAATCAGGCACTGCCCAAGGTGCGGCGATTTCGAAGGATGTGCTCGACCGGTAACGACCGGTCTCCTCCGAGGGATCAAGCCACAGCTCCAGGTTGTCGCGGCAACGGAGGTATCTGCCCGGGTAGTTGTGAGATTCCAAGGACACCGATCCCTCGACTGAGCCCGAGCGGACGCAGAATGTCGCGTCCGCCTGGAAAAGGGGACTTCCGTCATTCGCGTCTCTTCTGATCCGGAAGTTGAAGTGTCGCAGGTACTCGCCATTTGTGTCCTTGAACGAGAAGCAGTGGCGGTCGGCCAGCCCGGGGGTGACGGTGAATGTGGCATCGGTACGCGCGGAGGCAGGACTTTCGGCGCCGACTCGCGCGACGAGGGCGACCCCGTTGCTCCGGGCAACGTATCTGTCCGGGTGGGAGATCGACCGGAGGGTGTGGCTCCCCAGAAGTGTGCTGGCGGCCGTCGATATGACGGGCGAGGGAGAGGTGGGCGTGAGGGTGGGAGTCGAGGTAGGGGTGCGGGTGGGAGTCGGGGCAGGGGAAGTGGCCGGATTCGCCGTCACGGATGTCGTCGGAGTGGCCGGAGCCGACGCATCGGGACCGTGACTCTGCGCGGTGACATACCAGGCTGCGAGGCCGACCAGCAGAACACCTCCCGCGGTTGCTGCGCCAGCAGGGCCGGCCACGAGTCTGGCCAGCGTTCGAGGAGCTCGCGCTGTACCACCGGTCACCGGGCCACGCGTGCCTGCCTGTGCACTGGTTGCAGTCGCCTTCGACGGCGCAGACAACGCTGTATGCAGGACGGCCGCGGTCAGGCCGACCGGTAGTGGGACGAGGGCCAGACCTCCGAGCAGGCCCTCGACAGGCATGAGGGCGGAAGAAGCAAGACTGCACCGGGGGCAGTCGCGGACGTGACGATGGAGACGCTTGCGCCAGAGCGCGTTCGGGCTTCCGTCCCAGGGGGGCAGCAGAGCCGCCAGGTCGGAGCAGCGCGGTGAAGCTGCCAGGGCCCGCAGGATCGAGCGCGCGGCTTCCAGCCGTTCCTTCACCCGCTGTACTCGGACAGTGGCGTGACGGGGCGGCAGTTCGCTGGCTGCCGCCAGTTCGGCTCGGGTGAGCTGGCCGGCCGCCTCCAGCCACCACAGCGAGAGGATCTCCCGGTCCTCGTCCTCCAGCCAGCGCGTGGCCTCCGCGGCCTCCAGCCGCTGTCCGGCAAGCTCCAGACGGAGAACAGTGACGTCGGTGAAGTCGGCCAGCGGGTCGGCTCGGTGGACGGCGTCCTCGTACAAGCCCAGCTGTGGACCTGCTTGGTTGCGGTGGCGCCAGTCGCGTACCTGTCGCACAGCGATGGCGATCAACCATGACCGGAAGCGTTCGGGTTCTCGCAACGAGGACAGCTTGTCCACGACGCGCAGCACCGTCTCCTGGACCACGTCGTCGACGTCGGGGTGCCCGTCCATGGCGCGCCCGACGACGTTGTAGACCAGTGGCAGGTAACCCTCGACGAGTTCCTCCAACCCTTGAGGGTCGCCCTCGCGCGCTGACAGGACGACTGATATGTCGGGTCGATCATGGATGTCCTTCGAGCGCATGCGCCCCACCTCGTTCTCTGTCGCCGCAGCTGCCGCATGGGGTGCCGAGTTGACGTGGCCGCATCTGCGTCGACTTCCACCCAGTGACCTAAGTCACATCTTTGGTGCGTCATTTTCTGTGACCTGAGGTCACGTGCGCAGTCTCCTGTTCATGGCGCGCGCGAGGACGATACAACGAGGAGGTGCCGAACCAGTGGCTCAGGGCAACGACCACCAGGCGGTACGCCGATGGGGCCTGCCGAGGTCGGCAGGAGCCGTTGGCGTGGCGGTGGCGATGGTGCGGCGTGACGAGCCGAGGATCGACTCGAGCCCGGGCCGCGTCTGTCCGGGCACCACTCACGCAGCGGTCTTCAGCGGCTGCGTACCGGTCGACCGCCAGTCCGGGTGCGATTCAAGGGAACGACGGCGGCTCCAGTCGTCGGGCCGTACTGGCACGCACGATGAGTTCCGGTGCAATGGTGAGGTGCGTCGCACCGGATGCGGTCCCCTCGATGTGTTCCAGGAGAAGCCCGATGCTGCTTCGCCCGAGCGCGGCGAAATCCTGCCGAACGGTGGTGAGCGGTGGCGCGAAGAACTCGGCTTCGGGGATGTCGTCGAAACCCGCCACGGCGACATCCTCCGGGGTGCGAACCCCGGCCTCTCGCAGCGCCCGCAGCACTCCCAGAGCCATCTGATCGTTCGCCACGAAGACTGCCGTGAGACCCGCACGGCGCTTGGGGGACAAGGCGACACGCCCAGCGATTTGCTGGCCGGCGTGATAACCCGACAGGGGACTCCAGTCGCCTCGCAGCAGTGGGGGAACCTCCGCCCCGGCTTCGCGAAGCGCGATCTCCCAGCCTGCGGTGCGCGCCTCACTCTCCAGCCAGTCCGGAGGACCTGCGACGTGCCACACCGTGGAGTGCCCCGCGGCAAGCAGATGTTCGGTGATCATGCGGGCGCCGAAGCTCTGGTCGAGGGAGACTCCGGGGAGGTCGAGGTCGTGACCGCCCTCCACCGTCACTACTGGGCAGGGCGGCTGAAGGGCCGTCAGTGCGTGGACCGCCTCGCGCTGAGGTGTGATCGCGATGACTCCTTCGACTCCCCAGGCAGTGAGATGCTCCATCGCCCCGGTCAGCGCCGCCTGGTTGGCTACGCGGAGGGCGACTGCCGAGACGAGATAGCCGCGGTCACGTGCCGCCTCCTGCACGCCGGCAAGAGTGCTCGCCGGTCCGTGGAGGGTGGTATTGACGGCGATGACGCCCAGAGTGTGCGTGCGGCGGGTGGCAAGCGCGCGGGCCGCTGAATTGCGGCGGTATCCGAGACGCTTGATGGCTTCGGTCACCTGGGCGCGAGTCTTGTCGCTCACGTTCGCATGCTCGCTGAGCACGCGCGAGACTGTCTGGTGGGACACGCCTGCCACGCGTGCGACGTCCGCCATGGTGGGTGCTCTGGCAGCGTCTGTCGACCGGGCCATGCCGTGCCCTTCTCTTGAAACTGATCCCCCAAGCTACTCTTAGCATGCGCCATCTGGGGCGTGCTGCCGTCGGTCCGGGACGCGCGTCATGCAGTGGCAGGCGTCCGTGTGCTGTGAGCGGTGAAGCCTGGCCCGCTGTCCGGCTCCCGGGTGACTGCGTCGAGGGCGGCTGCGGCCTGGCAGACGTAACGCTGTGCCGCAGCGGTTGGGAATCTCCCGGTTGCTGCGGCACAGCTGGTGCTCCACCGGTCCAGGCCTACGTCGCCTGTGAGGTGTCGTTCGAGCGGCCTCTCATGTTTCCCGGGGTGCGGCCGGACCTCGGCGGAGGGGGGAGTGGGACTCTTTCGCTACTGCCGGGACCACTCGAAGCCGGCACCTGAACCGCAGGTGCGCTGTTCCAGGCGCGCGCCGTCAGCAGTCGACCCCCCGACAACGGTGAGGCATTTCCCGCTGTGGCGATTCTTCAGCTGGTAGTGGTCACCGACCGGGACCCACTGGAACTGCTGGTTCGCTCCCCCGTGGCAGGGCCATTGAATGACCGACGCGCCATCGGCCGTGGAGAAGTCGAGTACGTCGAGGCATTTCCCGCTGTTGAGGCTTTCCAGGCTGGTGTAGCCGTTTCCGGAGTCCACCGTTCGCCACTGCTGCCAGGCCGCCCCGTTCCACCCGTACTGCCCGATGGGCGTTCGGTTGTCGGTGTTGGGGGCTTGAACGTCGATGACCTTTCCGCTACCCCGGTTGGTAATTCTCTGATAGGTCACCGTGGGCTCACCGGACGGGACCTCCAGAGCGGTGCCGCTCGCTGCCGGTGTCCCGAAGTCGGGCGTCCCGTCCGCGTTCCAGGTGAACTTCTGGATCCGGGTGCTTCGTGTGCCGCCGCAGCCCTGGTCCGACGCCGCGTTCGCGTGGTAGACGATCCAGTTCTCGGTGCCATCGGGTGATGTGAAGAAGCCGTTGTGGCCAGGACCGAAGACACCGTTGGCGTCGCTGCGCTGGAAGACGGGCTCCGCGCTCTTGGCCCAGGAGCCGGCGCTCAGCACGTCCCCTCCGGAGTAGGTCAGCAGGCCCAGCTTGTAGTCCGGTCCCGAACAGGCGCTCGCGGAGTAGGTGATGAATGTCTTGCCGTCGTGTTGAAGAGCCTCTGGCCCTTCGTTCATGGGTACGCCTGACTTCTCCCAGTCGTAGGTGGGTGTGGAGATCGCCGTGCGGCTGCCACTGACGGTCCACGGGTTACTCATGCGAGCTATATAGATCTGAGGGTCCGAGCCTGCCCACTTGGGCGTCGATACACCGGACCAGAGCAGGTACAGCTGGTTGTTGATGTTGACGACGCTGCCGTCGATGCCCCACCAGTCCTCGGAACCGAACACCATTCCCTTGTAGGTGTAGGGGCCGAGCGGATCAGTGCCCGAGCTCTCCAGCACGTGCACTCGTTGTGTCTCCATGCTGCCGTCCCCGGCGGAGTAGTAGATGTACCACCGGGGCCCGTTGGGGCCGTTCAGCAGGTGGAACTCCGGAGCCCAGACGCTGCAGCAACGGTCTGCCGGGAAGTCGTTGAACACCGGCACGGGCGCCGCCTTTTTGAGCGCCGCGATCGTGGGCGCTTTCCGCATGGTGAGCGGTGCGTTCCATGGGGTGGCCATCATGTAGTAATTGCCCTTGTAGTACGTCATCCAAGGGTCCGGGCCCATGCTGTTGAGCGGGTTCGTGAACGTCGCCGGTGCAGCCTGCGACTTCGGTGCTGCCTGCGCAGGTTCACCGTCGGTCATGACGCCTGCCAGGCAGGAAGCGATGACCACGAACGCGGCGAGCAGCGCTTTGAGCCGGATGGTGACGCCTGATGGTGGCCGACGGAGCCGGCGCGACGGTTCGGGAGGTGTTGCGGTCCTCATGTGCGCTTCCTTTCGGACGGGTTGGCGGTCGGCAGCGCGATGGGCCGATGGACGCTGACACCCGACAGCGGTCCGCTGTCACGGTTCTGGCCCCTGGCTGTCGGATGCTGTGATGCCGGTCGGAGCGGGTCACGCCCAGGGTCGATGGACTCGAAGGAGCGGTCGGACCGGTAGACGTCGCTGTTCTCGTGCGGGTCGACCCACAGTCCGAAGGCTCGGTGGCGCAGGTAGCGGTCGTCGGCCGCAGGCAGTGAGTACCCGGCCGGGCCGGCGAGGCCGGGTACGACGGTGAGGGTTACTGCGGCTCTGAGGGAAGCGTTGCTGGAAGTGTCCACGGTGTCCAGGTGGAGCAGTCCGTCGCGGATGGTGAGGGAGCGACCGGGGTAGTTCGCCGAGCGAAGCGATAGCGGCGAGTCGGTGGGAAGGCTCGTGCCACCGCTCACGGACTCCTTGATGATGCTGAAGTGTTTGACTGTTCCCGAGAGCAGGGGGGAGTTCCCGCGTTCTCGCTGGTGAGATGGAGCGAGACGACGATGCTGACCGTGCCGTCGTCGTCGGCGAGCCACTCCGGTGCCCACGCGCTGCCGATCGCGGTGACGGCGTGCGCCGGCCCGCGTGCGTTGTCGCGCAGGCCGGCGCACAGGGGCTCAGCTGGTGAGCAGGAAGGTCGCGTCCTGGCGGTCGGTGGCGGGGGAGGACGACGAGACAGGATCTATGCGCAGCTGGTAGTCGCTGTGACGCAGATAGCGGGTCGGGTAGTTGTACGAGCGGTAGGAGACGGCCGCCGCGTCACCCAGCCCCGCCGTGGGATAGAAGGTGGCATCCGCGGCGAAGCCGGCGCTCCCGTCGTCCGTGTGCAGCACGACGGAGTAGTTGCTGTGGCGCAGGAAGCGCCCGGGGTAGTTGACGGACTCGAAGGAGACTCCCGCGCTGTCGGCCAGACCAGGCACGATCTTCCACTGCGAGTCGAGGTAGGGGTCGAAGGGGTAGGCGTCGATGCGGGCTTCGTAGTTGCTGTGGCGCACATACCGGTCGGGGTGGTTGTACGACTTCAGTCGGTTCCAGCTGGGTGTGCCCCAGGCCGACTTGAGGCCATTGAGCTCAGCCGTGGTGATGGGGATGATCCCGGCGTGCTTGGAGTTCAGCGGCTGCGTGTAGGTCCGCTGGTCCACGGGCGTCCAGTTGCCGGTGGCGAGGTCACTGGTCTGCCAGGCGTAGAAGACGCCGTTGGGCGTGTATGTGTCGCCCCACAGGTGCCAGGTGTTGCCGGTCAGCGACTTGACCAGAACGGGAGCCTCGGTGCCGCCGTGCGCGATCGGACCCGTGTAGGTGCCGTTGTTGAACGCGCCGGGCCCGAGTGAGGTGGACTTGGCGCCGTAGAGCTCGTTGTTGCGCTTGTAGTAGAGGTAGTTCGTGCCGTTGACCCCGACGACGACATCCGCGTCGATGATGCCGAATCCAGGGTCGAAGTAGGTCTCGGCGCTGCTGAGATTCGTGAAGTCGGTGGTGTAGTTCGCCATGATGACGTCACGAGTGCCGTTGTGGGCGGAGTAGATGATCGCGTACTGCTTGCGAGCGGGGTCCCAGAATGCTTCAGGTGCCCATGCGTGGGTGGCCGGCAGCGAGTGCACCTTGAGACGCCGGTAGTTGGTGAAGGACGTCAAGTCGGTCGAGTCCCACACGTGGATGTACTGGTTTGTCTCGCCCCAGTTCGTGCCGTTGAGGTCGGTGGCCAGGATGGTGAAGGTCCCGTCCTGCTTGCGCAGGATGAAGGGGTCGCGCAGTCCCTTCGTGCCGGCGGTGGGAGTGACGACGGGGGCGTTCTGGTTGAGAGGCGCCCACTGGAGCCCGTCGGTGCTCACTGCGAGATGCAGGGCGTAGTTGTTGCCGGACCCTTGGTTGGACTCGGTGAAGTAGGCCATGGCGTAGCCGCCGTAGGCGGTCGCGGCGGCCTGGGCGCGGGGTGCAGGCAGAAGGATGAGTGCAGCCAGCAATACGCCGACCAGCCCTGGGACGGCCAGCAGCAGGCCTTTCGGGGAGGAACGCTGGGGAGGCATGGGGACCCTTCGCTTCGTAGGGGTGGGGAAGGGGGGCGGTCTCCGCAGCGCATGTCGGCGCCTCGGGGGTTGAGACCGCCGGGGTATGCAGACTCCGGCGTCGGGTGGTCGGGTGCCGACAGACACTGGACGATCGGTAGCACGGGATGAACAGTCGAAGAACCGCGCGTTCAGGATTGTTAACGCTCACAAAGAAGGTGTCAATACCGCGCGCAGCACGTGGAGTTGAGTGGGATCCAGGTGTGCCACAGGTGCCGGCGTGCTGTCCAGGCCGGAGGCGGTGCGACGTCCGGCCGGTCGAGCGCGCCGGGAAGGTGAAGGGCCGCAGGTCGTAGGGGACTCGGCGGTGGCCGGGGTAGGGCGTGAAGGTCCGAGACTCGTGTGATGCGGGGCTTTCGCCGGTGGCAGGTCGTGGACGGGGCGGCCGTCGCGACACTGGCGACGGCCGCATCCGGCAAGTCCGCGGCAGCTCGCTGTCGGCCCCGAATGTCTGGGGATGCAGCCATGGTCCGGCCGATTCGAGCCGGATAATCAGCGCAAAGGTCTTGAGTTCGGCGTATGTGAGCGCTCACAATGGAGCTCGCTCCAGTCCTGCCGACGGTCCATGCGCCGGTCACACCTGCGACAGGAGCTCGGCTGCTCTTCTGTGCCATCGACAGCAATCACTGCTGCCACTGACACCGGTCAACTGCACTTGGTGTGGCGCACAGTTGCGAGAGGAACATGCATGGCTCACACCGCCCGCTCCACCGTTACCGCAGCCGTTCCGGTGAGGGCGACTGGAAGACCGCTGTCTCGTTGAGGACACCCGGCGCGGGCCGCAGCGATTTGCCCCGGCGTTTCGACGGTGACGTCGAGTTCACGCCGGTCCGGAGCTCGCTCGGATGACAACCTCCGGGTGGAGCAGGGTCAGGGAGGGAACGTCGGGTTGTGGTTGGGCGATACGACGGAGGAGAAGGCCGGTGGCCTCCCGGGCCATCTGCCGCTTCGGAAGGGCCACAGTGGTCAGGGAGGGGTGAGCATGGGCCGACTGCGGGATGTCGTCGATGCCGACGACCGAGACATCCTGGGGAATTCTGAGCCCGTGGTCGCGCAGCGCCTGCATAACGCCGAGTGCGATGGCGTCGGTAGAGGCGAACACAGCCGTGATTCCGGCGCTTCGCAACAGCGGCACAGCACGCTCACCCGCCTCGTAACCAGACTCCGTCGAGGCCTCGGGAGCGGAGAAGACCCAATCCTCGGGCACAGACATGCCGTCGGCCGCGAGAGCACGTCTCACGCCGCCGACGCGGATGCGGTGTGCCGGAAGGTCGGCGATCACCGCGACTCTGTCATGCCCGAGCTCGCGGAGGTGGCGGCCGGCCAGATGGCCCGCCTTCTCGTAGTCGATGGTGACCACAGGCAGAGAGTCCGGTGGATCCACCTCCCATGCGCACAGCGCGACAGGAATGCCCTGCTCCCGAAGAGGCGTCACATACTCGCCCAGGTCGAAATCGCCGGCCACGAGCAAGGCGTCGACCGATCGACTGGAGAGACCGGCCAACTGCCGCAGGGCGCGCGCCTCATCCCCATGTGTGGTGGCGAGCAACAGATGGTAGTCGTTCGCCTCCAGCAGATCCTCGACCTCTTCGACGACCTCGGAGTAGAAGGGGTGGGCGATCGTGGGCACGATGAATCCCACCGTCATGGTCGTGCCGGTGGCGAGACTGCGGGCGACCATGTTGGGCGTGTATCCCAGCTCGGCGATCGCCGCTTCCACTTTGGCGCGGGTCGCGGGGCTGACGACCTGGCGTCCGCGAACCACGTTGGAGACGGTCTGCTTGGTTACGCCCGCGCGCCGTGCGACGTCGAGCATGGTCGTCACCTGGTGGTACCGCCTCGTCTTTGACCGGTCAAATCAACTTTGATGGGGGAAGTTAGCAGAGCACTTCCGGTGCGTCAATGGGTCATATGGCGTCCGACTCCTGCGAGTTGACCGTTTCGGGCGATCTGGCAACAGGGTCTTGACGCGCTTGCAACTCCCGGTTAACTTCCTGGCACGGCGCTATTTGACCGGTAAAACAGCCACGTGACCTGACTCCAGTGTCCTGGGTCAGTACTCCGGCACGCCTGCTCCTCCTTCTGGCCTGATCCCATACCCCCTGCCGCTCCAGCTTCTTCGAGCGGAGCCGTGACGGAAGTCGGCGGCTAAAGCGGTCCCCAGAGAGGCTCCACCATGAGATCAAGAAAACACCCGACGCTGTCCGCGTCGGCGCTCGCGCTGACGACTGCTCTGCTGTGCTCCAGCGCATGCTCGGGCGGAATCGGCTCCGGCGACTCCGACGCCTTGACCATCTGGTATGGGTCGGGATCCGTGCCGACCTCTGCGGTTAAGGGGGTGCAGAAGCAGTTTCCCGACATGAAGATCAAGCTGCTTCGGACCTCTGACCTGGAGACCAAGCTCAAGCTGGCGTTGCAGACGGGATCCGGTGCGCCGGATGTCGCGGTCATCGGCAACTCCATAGCCTCGTACACCTCCATCGCCTCGAAGTTCGTCGATCTGACGAGTCTCGGCGCTGATCCCACCAAGGACTACGTTGCCTGGAAGTGGGCGAATGCCACCACTCCCGAGGGACGAGTGATCGGCTTCCCCATCGACACGGGGCCGCAGGCCCTCTTCTACCGCACGGACCTGTTCGCCAAGGCAGGGCTGCCCACTGGTCCCTCCGAGGTGTCGGCCATGACCTCCACGTGGGCCGGCTATCGGACCGTCGCGGAGAAGACTGCCAAGGAGGGCTTCAAGGCTTGTGACGCCCCCCAGCAGATCTATGCACTGCAACTGGCGCAGAAGGGGCAGGGGGCGTTCGACAGCTCCGGCACATACCTGGGTGACGGCACCCTCGCCCGTCAGGCGTTCGACTACTCCGCCCGCCTGCTCAGCGACGGACTCTGTGTCAAGGCCGAGCCGTACAGCACTGACTGGAGCAGCGCCGTAGCGCAGAACAAGTTGGGCGCCTTCGTCGGCCCGGCGTACGAAGCGCCCCTCATCTCCGGTGCGGGCAGTCCGTCCGGGGTGTGGCGGGTTGCCGAGCCGCCCGGGGGAGCGGGCAGCAAGGGGGGCTCCTTCATGTCCATCCTCAGCTCCAGCAAGCACCAGAAGGACGCCTATGCGGTCGTCAAGTGGATGATGAACTCGACCAACCAGACCTCTGGGTATGTCAAAGACGGCCTCTTCCCGTCATCCCTGGACGCGTACAAGGATCCCGACCTGACGGCACCGCAACCGTATTTCGGCGGGCAGAAGGCGGGGGCGCTCTTCGCTGAGGTGGCCGAGAACTCGCCGACCGTCCTGGTGACTCCGCAGGACGCCACGGTCGAGGGCGCGATCAGTGGCGCCTTGACGTCCGTGGCCCAGGGTAAGGAATCCGCCACATCAGCCTGGAAGGCCGCCCAGGAGCAGATCGCCGAACAGCGCAAGAACGGATGATGCCCCGATGAGGAGGTGGAACCGGACCACGGTCCCGTACTATCTGGCAATAGCGCCGTTCTTCGTGTTGTTCGCGGTGTTCGGGATTGTCCCACTGGTCGTTGCCGGCTACATGAGCCTGCACAAGTGGGACGGGCTGGGCCCTATGCGCTTCGTCGGCTTCGATCAGTTCACCCGGCTCGTGGACGACCCACAGTTCTGGCGTGCGCTGCTCACGACGATCGAGATTTTCGCCATTTCGCAACTGCCGCTGGCGATCGCGGCCCTCGGGGTGGCATTTCTGCTCAGCAACAGGAGGCTGCGGTTCCGTGGTCTCTACCAGTCGATCTACTTTCTGCCTCAGGTGACGTCGATCGTGGTGATCGCGATCGTCTTCCACTCGCTGTTCGGCAGCAATTTCGGAATGGTCAACCGGATATTGGAATGGCTTCACCTTCCCTCGGTGGACTGGATGGCGAGTACCTGGGGAGTGAACACCGTCATCGCGCTCATGATCATCTGGCGTGGATTCGGCTACCTGGTGCTTCTCTTCCTGGCAGGTATGGCCGCCATTCCTCCGGAGTTGTACGAAGCGGCGGAGATCGACGGAGCACGGGCCTCCCGTCAACTGTGGTCGATCACCTTGCCGATGCTGCGCCCAACCATCGTCTTCGCGATGCTCACCGGAATCGTGAGCGGGCTACAGGTCTTCACCGAACCCCAGGTACTCATCGGCGGCGACGGCAGCGGAGCGCCCGGTGTCACGCTCATGCTGCTGCAGTACGACTACATCGGCCGGAACCCGGCCATCGGGGCCCAGCCGGATCTCGGCTATGCCAGCGCCATCGGGTGGGCCGTGTTCATCGTGGTGGCCCTTGCGTCGGCAACCTCCTGGGCCGTGTCGCGCAGGAACTCGGACAAGGAGCCCGAACTGACATGAGTACCGACGTGCGCGACAGGACACGCCCTCGAACCGCCCGAGCCGAAGCCGAACGCCGCGTGCGGGGGGCGGGGATCGGCAGGCACCTCGCACTGGCACTGATCGCGCTGGTCAGCCTCTTTCCCTTCTACTGGCTCGTCGTCATGGCCACCAGTACCAATGCGGAGGTCTTCAAGTTTCCGCCCCGGCTCTACCCGGGCGACAAGTTCTTCGAGAACCTCGCCAAGGTCTCCCAAGCCGTTCCTCTCGACACGGCTTTCGTCAATTCGCTGGTCGTCACGGTATCCGCGGTGCTCCTCACCTGCTTCCTGTGCTCCCTGGGAGGCTTCGTCTTCGCGAAGATGCGCTTCCGCGGGCGTGAAAGGCTGTTCGGCTTCGTCCTGGCGACCATGGTCTTCCCGACCGGCGTCGCTCTGGCACCGACGTTCGAGATCTACTCGCGTCTGGGATGGATGAACACGTTCCTGCCTCTGATCATCCCGGGTGCCGCCACTGCATTCGGACTCTTCTGGATGCGGCAGACAGCACTCTCCATTCCGTACGAACTGATCGAGGCGGCGCGGCTGGACGGCTGCGGGCTCATGCGGACCTACTGGCATGTCGGGTTGCCGGCCATGCGGCCCGGCTTGGCCGCTTTCGGCATCTTCAGCTTCATGTGGACCTGGAACGACTACCTGTGGCCACTGATCGTGCTCAACGATCCATCCAAATACACCTTGCCTGTAGCCCTTACGGAACTGAAGGGGAATTACGGCAGCATGGATTACAGCGTGGTCATGGCAGGGACGTTGGTCGGTGCTCTCCCGCTCATTGTGCTGTTCCTCTTCACCCGCAAAGCCATTTTCGCCAACATGATCTCCGGCGCTCTCAAGTAGCCGGCACGGAAGTGGCTGACGCCTGTCCGCGCGGTGTGGGGGCCGGTGCCTCGGTTGTGACCGAGGGACCGTCGGCGTCAGCCGGCCGACCGCTCCTGCGCGAGCGGCACAACTCATACTCGACGACCTTTCCTCAGGAGCTGATCAGTGACTTCCAGGCTCGTCCTCTCTGTCCCCGGCATCGCCTACGGCGGTGACTACAACCCCGAGCAGTGGTCCGAGGAGGTGTGGGAGGAGGACATGCGGCTCATGCGCGAAGCCGGTGTACGCATGGTCAGTGTCGGAATCTTCTCCTGGGCGTTGCTGGAACCGGCGCAGGGGGTGTACGACTTCTCGCGGATGGACCGAATCCTCGACCTGCTCCACGAGAACGGAATCGCTGCGGACCTCGCGACTCCTACGGCGGCGCCGCCCGCCTGGTTCTTCCGCGCACATCCTGAGGCCCTGCCCGTCGACTCCGACGGCCGTGCACTCTGGTACGGCAGTCGGCAGACGTTCTGCCCGAGCAGCCCCGCCTACCGCGAAGCAGCCGTGCGCATTGCCGGTGCACTGGCCGAACGGTACGCGCGCCACCCGGCGGTGGTGATGTGGCACGTGCACAACGAGTACGGCTGCCACAACCATGCCTGCTACTGCGACACCAGCGGGGAAGCCTTCCGTCGTTGGCTGCGCGCACGATATGGCGACGACCTCACAACGCTGAACGCTGCTTGGGGCACGACGTTCTGGAGTCAGTGGTACTACGACTGGGATGAGATTCTGCCTCCCCGCTCGTCCGGCTCCAGTAACAACCCGACCCAGTTGCTCGACTGGCGGCGTTTCTGCTCCGACGAGTTGCTGGCGCTGTACCAGGCCGAGCGAGAGGTCCTTCGTGTCGCCTCTCCGTCGATCCCTGCCACCACGAACTTCATGGTGGGCACTGATCTGGTGGACTACCGGCGCTGGGCTCCCAACCTCGACATCGTGGCGAACGACCACTACCTCCTTTCTGCAGACCCTGAGCCGGAGATCGCCGTCGCAATGAACGGCGACCTCATGCGGTCGCTGGCGGGCGGCCCCTGGTTCCTGATGGAGCACTCCACGGGCGCCGTCAACTGGCAGCATGTCAACAGCGCTCAACAGCCGGGCCAGTTGCGTCGCACAGCTCTCGCACATGTGGCGCACGGGGCGGACGGCATCGCGTATTTTCAATGGCGAGCATCGAAGGCAGGAACCGAGCAATGGCACTCGGCGATGCTTCCGCACGCCGGCACCGACAGTCAGATCTGGCGAGATGTGGTGCGTCTCGGCACGGACCTGAAGTCCCTGGCCGAAGTGCGCGACACCACCAGTACCGCCCAGGTGGCCATCGTTTCGGACTGGTGCGCCCGTTGGGCGGTGGAACTTCCAGGCCAGCCCAGCGCCGAGGTGCGCTACGAGGAGCAGATCCGCTCCTGGTACGAGCCGCTCTGGCGGTCAGGCGTGGCTGTGGACTTCGTCGCCCCGGACGCAGACCTGTCTTCCTACCGCCTGGTCCTGGCCCCGAGCCTCTACTCGGTCGACGACGCGGGCGCGGACAACCTCACCGGCTTCGCACGACGCGGAGGCACGCTGGCGGTCGGCTTCAACAGCGGAATGGTGGACGAGAACTGCCATGTGCGGCTGGGCGGTTATCCTGGAGCGTTTCGAGAGGCCCTGGGCGCCGGCTCGGACGAACTCTTCCCGCTTCGGCCCGGTGAAAGGCTGGCTCTGAGCGGTGGCGGTACCGCGTCGCTGTGGTCGGAACGCCTGCGCCTGGAAGGGGCCGAGATGGTGGACTCGTACGCGCAGGGCCCCCTGAGCGGCGTGCCGGCCGTGACCCGGCACACGTACGGCGAGGGTACGACTTGGTACCTTGCCACGCGCCCGGATCCCGCGACCCTGGCTTCCCTCGTGTCCCGCATCCGCGCCGAAGCCGGAGTGACCCCGGTCCGCGCCGTACCCGAAGGCGTGGAGGTCGTGCGCCGCAGCTCGCCGTCCGCGGACTACGTGTTCCTGATCGATCACGCGGGCAAGGGCGCGGAGGTGACGGTCGCCGCCGATGCGGTGGAACTACTGACCGACACGCCGTTGCCCGGCTCGGTCACGGTGGCCCCCGGGGAGGTCGCGGTGGTTCGAGAGCCTCGTCAGAGCTGACGCGGGCACCTCACCGCGACCCGGCTCCCGGCCGTGTGCTCTCCCGAGCAGCCTGCCCGGGGGCCCGCACACCGCCTGAGTCGAGTGCGTCGAATCAGCCGGTGCGTGTGTGGGGGCCTCTTGCATCGTTCTGCCTCAGTTCCTCGTGCCCGCCGACCCCGAGCCGGCGACCCGACCGGTCACATTCGTTGCCTCGTCTCTTCCGCGTCCTCACACGTCGACGCTCGTAACAGAGCGCGCCGCGAAAACCCTTGGAGCAACACGCGTGCGACACCGGACCAACATCAACCGCGACTGGCGCTTTGCTCTCGGTGACCCTCCGAATGCACAAGATCCGCACTTCGACGCCGCCGCCTGGCAGCAAGTCGGGCTGCCACATTCCTTCAGCCTCCCGTACTTCCAGGAGGCGTCGTTCTACACGGGGCCCGGTTGGTACCGTCGCACTCTCGTGCTCGGCGAAGCGCAGACCGCCGGCGTGGTGAGGCTGGACTTCGAAGGTGCCTTCCAGACGGCCGAGGTCTTCGTCAACGGTGTCGCCGCAGGCTGCCACGAAGGCGGCTACACGGGCTTCGCCATCGACATCAGCAGGCACGTGCGTCCGGGCCCCAACCTCGTCGCCGTTCGGGTCGACAACACCTGGAACCCGGAGATCGCTCCGCTGGCAGGCGAGCACGTCTTCTCCGGAGGGCTCTACCGGGACGTGTGGCTGGAGACCATGGGCCCGCAGCATGTGGACTGGTACGGGACGTGCGTGACAACCACCGGACTGGAGGACGGCAGTCCCGCGGTCCGTGTGGCGACGGAACTGAGGAACACGGGTGAAACCTCTGCCCTGTTGCAGGTCGTCACCCGCGTCCTCGCCCCCGACGGCCGTGTGGTCGCCTCCGTCGAGTCCGGCGAGACCCGCTGTCCCCCGGGCGCCGTCACCGTGCAGCAGACAACGGGCGTGATTCCTGAGGTACAACTGTGGAGCCCGGAAACACCTGTTCTGTACCGGGCTGTGTCCACGCTCCTTTCGGCACAGGGAGCGGTGGTGGACGAGTACGAGACGAAGTTCGGCTTCCGTTACTTCAGCTGGACGGCTGACCAGGGCTTCTTCCTCAACGGTGCGCATCGCTACGTGCGCGGCGTGAACGTGCACCAGGACCAGGCGGGCTGGGGCGACGCCGTCACCAACCGCTCCATACGCAGGGACTTGGAGATGGTCAAGGAAGCAGGGTTCGACTTCGTGCGCGGGTCTCACTATCCCCACGACCCGGCCCTCACCGCCTACGCGGACGAGCTGGGCCTGCTCGTGTGGTCGGAGGGAGTGTTCTGGGGTACGGGCCCTGGTGGCACGTCTTCGTGGGGCGGGGGTTCCTACCCGGTTGACGAGCGCCATCGCGCAGGCTTCGAAGCCAGCTTGAAAGCTCAGCTCACCGAGATGATCCGGATCAACCGGAACAATCCCTCGGTGGTGGTCTGGAGCATGGGTAACGAAGCCTTCTTCTGCGACCCTCAGGTACTGCCGGAAGTGCGACGTGTTCTTCGGGAACTCGTAGCGCTGTCCCACCGCCTGGATCCGACCAGGCCCGCAGCGGTGGGGGGCGCCCAGCGGGGCGATCTCGATCACATCGGCGACATAGCGGGCTACAACGGCGACGGCGCCCACCTCTTCCGTGATCCCGGCATACCGAGCATCGTCTCTGAATACGGCTCTGTCATGGAGGAGCGGCCCGGTTCCTTCGCCCCCGGATGGGGTGATCTCACCGAAGGGGCTGAGCCGACCGAGAAGTCGCCCTTCCCGTGGCGCTTCCCGTGGCGTAGCGGCGAAGTGGTGTGGTGCGGGTTCGACCACGGAAGTATCGCTGGTCACCGCTTCGGATCCATGGGACTTGTGGACTACGCCCGGCTGCCCAAACGCGCGTGGTACTGGTATCGCCAGGCGTACCGGCAGCTTCCGCCGCCGCCTTGGCCTACCCCCGGACAGCCCGCGCAGCTGCTGCTGGAGGCGGACCGCGCAGTCCTCGAACGCTCTGACGGGACGGACGACCTCCAGATCGTCGTCACCCTGGCCGACGAGCAGGGCCGCCCGGTGTCGGCTACGGCTCCGATCGTTCTGACGATCGAAAACGGGCCAGGAGAGTTCGCGACCGGTCGCAGGATACGTTTCGGGGCCGGCGACGGAGCGGAGAACACATGCGTGGTCCGGGACGGCCGAGCCGCTGCCTTCTTCCGTTCGTATCACGCCGGCGTATCGCACATCAGGGCCACTTCCCCCGGGCTTCAGGACGCCGTGATCGAGGTGGTCACGGCGGACGGCCCGCCCTTCAGCGGGGTCTCCGCCGTGCCGCTGGACCGGTCGACATCATCACCCGTGCCCGACCGCCCGCCCCGGTTCCGCCCGGACCTGCGAGGCCGCTTCGGGCGAGACAACCCGACCAGGGCCAGCAGTAGCACTCCGGAGCACCCTTCACCGCATGTCAACGACGGCTCGGCGGCCACCTACTGGGCGCCCTTGGAGGGCGACGACGGGCCCTGGGTGGCCGTTGACCTGGAACGACTGGTCACGGTGCGCCATGTACAGATCACGTTTTCTGATGCGGGCCCGCACAATTTCGTCGTGGAGGCCAGCCGGGACCGTACGAGCTGGACCGTCATCGCCGATCTCGGGAATGAGACCAGCCCCTCGACGTCGCGCATCCGGGACCTCTGTGTCGACAAGGCTGTGGCACTTCAGGTTCGCGTCCGCTTCCTGCCGGACGGTGGCCCCGTCCCGGGAGTCACCGAACTGTCGGTTCTCGGAGACCTCTGACATGTGGGTGGAGCGAACCGGGAGCAGAAGTACGGCTCCTGTTCGCGAAGCAGCCGATCAACGGCACGCTCCTACGCATCTCCTCCCGATCCACGCGAGCCGCGCATGTGGCCTCCAGGCGCCGGTCACCTGCGTGACGCCGGGGGAGTGGGACAGGGTGGCCAGGCTGTCAGGGCGAAGGAGGCGGCCCGCGGTGGGCCAGGCCTGGCCGGGACAGACGCCGAGAGCTACGCATACTGCCTAAGGATGGACATGACCTTCGCCCGACCCCGAAGTGACCGAGCCTGGCCGCCTCCGTTGCCCGCGCGAGGCATTCACGACCTTTCCCCGGCCTCCGGATGGACCGATGGATTCCTCACCGGCAACGGTGAGTCCGGTGCGATCCTGTATGGGGATCCCGCACTGGAGAAGGTGGTTTTCAACCATCACCGTTTCGTCCTGCCGAACGGTACCCGCTCTCTTACGCCTCCGGTGCTCGCCGACCGCCTGGAGGGCGTTCGGGACAAGGCGCTCGCCGGTGACTACGAAGGTGCCAACCGGGACTTCGCAGAGGGGTGGGACCTGCGCTGGACGCAGACCTATCACCCCGGGTACGAACTGCGGCTTGCCACCGAGGGGACGGGCCGACTCGACCGGTACGCCCGCATCACGAACTTCCGCACCGGGGAGATCACGTCCACGTGGTCGGACGCCCAGGGCACCTGGGCGCGCAACCTCTTCGCCTCACGTGCCGACCGAGTGCTTGTCCATGAACTTCTGCCGCCGCCGGGCGGCACGGTCGACGTCACCTTGAGCCTGCGCACCGACATGGACGACACGCAGAAGAGCAAGGGATCGGACGACCATCTGCACACCCAGGTGCGTTTCTCCACCTTTGCCTCGATCGAGGGGGATTCAGGATGGCTGCGTCTCCGGGGCGCCTATCCCGAGGGGTTGGGTGCAACCGGCTACGAAGGTCTCACCCGGGTGGTCGCCGACGGCGGAAGTCTCTCCCTCGACGGATCAGATCTCGTGGTCACGGCAGCGACCAGGCTTCTCCTGCTCACCAGGCTGGACCGCTACGAGACGCAGACGGCCTGGGACAGTTGTGGCCTCGCCGGTGAGCTGTCCGCACTCGACCCCGACTACCAGGCGCTTCTGTCGAGGCACACGGCGATCCACGCGGAGCTGTACGACCGTTCGATCCTGGACCTGAATGTCGCTGCGGCGGAACGCCGCCTCACGACCACGGAGTTGATCGCACGTCAGGCCCATCGGCCGAGCGTCGTGGACCCGGCCCTTCTGGAGCGCCTGTACGACTCCGGTCGCTACCTCTTTCTCAGTTCCAGCGGCATTCTGCCTCCTCGGCTGACCGGCATCTGGACCGGAGCGTGGACCGCCGCGTGGGCCGGCGACTTCACCACGGACGCGAATGTGAACCTCCAGGTCGCGGGGGGTAGCATGCTCGACCTGGCCGAAGTCATGGAGGGTTATTTCGGCCTCGTTCTCGGGCAGCTGGACCACTGGCGGACCAACGCGCGAAACCTCTATGGCGCACGCGGATTTCTCGCACCGTCGCGTACGGACGGCGAGTACGGTCACATGCTGCACTTCGACAATGCGGAATTCCCCGGCCACTGCTGGACCGGCGGCGCGGACTGGCTCCTGCAGCCGCTACTCGAGTACTGCGAGATCACCGAGGACCAGGTGTTTCTCCGGGACAGACTCGCCCCGGCGCTGATGGAGCTCGCCCTGTTCTACGAAGACTTCCTGACCCGCAGGGACAGCGAGGGCAGGGTGGTCTTCGTGCCGTCCTTCTCCATGGAGAACAGCCCTGGCAGCACGGGGGTCCACCTGTCGATCAATGCCACTGGTGATGTCTCGGCAGGGCGACACGCCCTCACCGCCGCCGTCGACGCGGCGAACGCCCTGGACGTCGAGCAGGGGCCGGGCCAGGGTGTCCAACGCTGGACGGAACTGCTGGCACAACTGCCCGACTACGCGGTCAACGAGGACGGTGCCCTGGCGGAATGGTGCTGGCCCGAACTCACAGACCGGTACGACCACCGGCACGTCCAGCACCTCTACGCCGCCTGGCCTCTGCACGAGATCAATCCGGAAGAGCGGCCCGACCTGGTGCTCCCCGCGCTCGAAGCCCTGAAGGTCCGACAGGACGCCGATCTCTCGGCGCACGGGAGCCTGCACCGCGCCCTGGCGGCCGCGCGCCTCAAGGACGGTGCCGAGGTATACGAGAACCTGCGGAGAATCCTCGGCAGTAATATGCTGTTCCGCTCACTCATGACATCGCACAACCCCGACCTGGATGTCTACAACGCCGACGCCGCGCACGCGCTGCCCGCAGTGCTGGCCGAGTCCCTGGTTTATACCAGGCCCGGCGTACTGGAGCTCATTCCGGCACTGCCGGAGCAGTTGCGGAAAGGGAAGATCAGCGGCATCCGAGGACGCGGCGGAATCCGCGTGCACGACCTGGTGTGGGACCTGTCGGCCCAGATCGCCAGCGTGACCGTCACCTCGGACACGACGCAGGACGTCACTCTGATCTGCCGTCGCGGCATGGTGTCGGTGCGTACCCAGGCCGACATCGCCCGCTCCATTGTGGGGCCGCATGCCAGAGAAGTATCCCTGGTGTCCGGGCGGCGCACCGAGATCACGGTCTCCCTCCCACGGGGGAGCTGATTCCTCGGGCCGTTGCCGCCGCCGCGGCGGCAACGGCCCGGTATGGCATGCGGGTTCCGCCCGGCGCTCCAGGGCGGCGATCGCCGACCTGGAGCGAACAGCGCTTCCCGCGGCTGCCGAAATGGTCCTCGTCGCGCACGGTCCGTGAGGGCAGCCCGGCGACATCACACAGTGAAGCGTCGACCGGGCCAGCAGCCGGGTTCAGCTGCCGCCCGCGCCTCTGCGGCGCAGGGCAATGAAACCCCCCGCGAGTGCCAGGACCCCTGCACCGGCGACGGCAGCGATGCCGCCCCCGCCGGTGGCGGCCAGGTCGGTCCTCGCGCCGCCCTGCGGGTTGACGCCGTCGGAGGCGCCGGGGGCCGGAGTGGCGGAGGACGAAAGGTCTCCGGAAGAGCTCCTGCCCGCGCCCGCTTTCGCGGAAGGGGTCGGTGCCGTGGCGGAGACGATCGCCCTGGGCCGGGTGAAGGCCAGGGTGCCGAAGCCGAGGTGGTCGAGGCCACCGCCGGTTCCGTAGTCCCCGCCGCCGCCTTCGACTCTGGCCTTGGCGGCGATCTCCGTCACGTACGGCGCGTCGAGGCCGCGACGGTTGACGTAGTGGTTGTAGAGGCCTTCCCAGATCGGGCGCACACTGCCTCGGGCCCATGCGGACGCCTTCGTGAACGTCTCCCACCCCTCCCACGCGCCGGGCGCGCCCTTGTGCCAGCTCCAGGAGGTGAAGGGGACGTCATGGCCCAGGTTCCACTTGGCGGCGTACTCGATACCCTTGAGGACGCGGTTGTCGTCGTAGCCGTAGAGGTCGATGCCCTGGTTCCACGCCATCTCGCAGATGGTGCCCAGCAGGCCCACGCTCAGCAGGGCGTGTCCCTGGTCACGTCCGACCTCCACCATCTGCCCGAGGCCGCCGGGGTGGAGGAACGGGATGGCGTTCTTGATGGAGCCCATGCCCTTGCCGCTCCTGAAATACGTGACCGCCTCGTCGACCTTGGCCCGGTCGTCGCAGAGGATACCGACGGACAGCACGCACGCCACGCTCAACAGATCCCAGCTGCTCCAGTAGTTGGAGTCATAGGCGCCGTTGTGTCCGGTGAGGAAGTCGCTGCTCATAGAGTAGAAGATGTTCACCATCATCTTCTGGAACCGGGCCAGGTCGAATCCGTCGTAGCCGCGCATGATCTCCGCGGCGTTGGCGAACTGGTAACCCTGGAGACCCGCCGCGAGGAACCGGTCCGCACTGCCCTCGAGGCTGGTGAGCTTGGCCGACCAGGCGTTGAGGATGTCACGTGCGGCGTCCGCGTGCGCGGTGTCGCCGGTGACCTTCCAGCGCAGCGCGTTCTGGTAGGCGGCGGCGATGTCGAAGGCCAGCGTGGTGACGTTGTCACCGGCGCTGCCGCGCACCACCGTCGCGAGCGGGTTCGCCTTCCAGGTGCTCGCCGAGCGCGGGTTGGCCGCCAGCCTGGCGTAGCCCTGCTTCCACAGCCCGCTACCTGCCTTCACCTTGGCCGCCATACGGTCGAAGTCGGCCTGCGTGTGCAGCATTCCCGGGTGGGCGAACGCCGCACCCGCTCTGGCGGGGGCAGCGAAGGCTGGCGCGGCCCCGGCGCCGACGGTGGCTGACCCGATGCCGGCCGCTCCCGCGACCCGCAGCACGCTGCGTCGGCTCATCATCGGGCGGCTGTTGTTCTGGCTCACTGACACTGATTCGCTCCTGTCGGATTCCGCCGTACGCACAGGAGACATGCGGGCCGACCGCGGATAACAGAACCGTGGAAGGGAATTTCCATCGCATCCGGCACCTCCCACCTTCGCCACCCTGGCAGCGCGCATGCCGCTCGAACAACTGCTGGTACTCGGTCAGGCCGCCGGGGCCGTTGCCCATGGCGTGCGCGTACTCGCAGAGGATGAAGGGGAGCCCGCGACGGTGGTCGTCCAGGGACGCGTCCGCGGTGGGCTCTTCGGCCTGGCGGCCGATGAGGTCGCTTTCCTCGATACCCGCGTACATACGGCTGTAGACGTCGACGTATCCGCTGTCCCAGTCGCCCTCGTAGTGCACCGGCCGGCCGGGGTCGCGGTCGTGCGCCCAGTCGGACATGGCTTCCAGGTTCTCGCCGGTGTGGGACTCGTTTCCCAGCGACCACATGATGATGCTGGGGTGGTTCTTGTCCCGCTCCACCATGCGCCGCATGCGGTCCAGAAAGGACTCCCTCCAGGCGGGGTCCGCGCTGGGGTTGTCCCGCCACTGGGCCTGGTGGAAGCCGTGGGTCTCCAGATCGCACTCGTCGATCACCCATAGACCCAGTTCGTCACAGAGCCCGAGGAAGCGCGAGTCGGGCGGGTAGTGGCTGGTGCGGACCGCGTTGATGTTGTGCTGTTTCATCAGTTCGATGTCGCGGCGCATCGTCTCCGTGGTCAGCGTCCGGCCGCTGCCCGGGTCCCATTCGTGCCGGTTGACGCCACGCAGCAGCAGCGGGCGCCCGTTCACCTTCAGCAGGCCGTCGCTGACCTCGACGGTGCGGAACCCCACGAGCTGGTGCACTTGTTCCGTAGGGGTCGTCACCCGCATGTCGTAGAGGCGCGGGACCTCCGCGGTCCATGGCTCGACGCGGACGCGAGCCTCCTCACCCGGCGCGATCTCGATGCCCAGCTCGGGCACGCTCACGCGGGCAGCTGCGCCGGCCTCGACCCTGAGGGTGCCGTAGCCGGTCACGTGGTCGTAGCCCGCGTGCACGAAGAGGTCGTCGATGCCGTGCGATGACCGGCCCCTTGGAGTGCCGCTCGATCAGCCCGGCCATGTCAGCGGCGAGGCCCGTCGCCGAGTAGCCGTCCCGTGGGCGTCCCAGCGGCCGAAGCGTGCAATTGGGTGAGCGCGGTGGCCAAACGGCTGGGCACGCCGAGAAAGGCTGCTTGAACGGTCATGTCAGTGGCAGAAGCTCCTTCCTGACCACAGGTCAGGCGGGAAGCGCGAAATCGATGACGTGCAGTGGCGAGGGTGTCGTGCCGCTCGACTTTTCCTGGTACATGAAGGACAGCACATTGTCTGCCTTTATCCGTGTCTCGTCGATGACGACTTCGCCGAAGGCGTTGAGGTCGGCGCCGTCGTGGAGAACCTGCCAGTCGGTGTGCCCGGAGGCGGACGAGGCGCCGGCGATGCGCCCGTAGGGAAGGATGGCGTAGGCGTTGTCGTACTTGTCCAGGATCAGTTTGGTGCGCTGGCTGGAGTTCAGCGGAACGTTGATCTCCGTCTTCTGCCAGCTGCCGGAGGCGCTCTTGCGGACGTGGAAGGCGCGGCCGTTCGCGGTGCGGTCGGCGACATAGTTGGTGGTGCACTGCGTGTAGCGACCGGGGACGTAGCTGATGATCGCGTGGGGCCGGCCGGCCGAGTCGGTGGCCTGGCTCTCCTGGTTCATCAGGGAGTGGTCCGGGTTCAGTGGATCGATGACGAGTCCCGCGTCGGTGACGGCCACCTTGTCGGATCCACCGGTGGTGGCGACGACGGTGCCGGCGCCGTTGCGCCAGGTGCGGCCGCGGTCGTCGGAGTAGACGTAGCCGGTGTCATGGTTGGTGATGCCACCGCCGCTGCACATCACGGCGCCGTTCTGCTCGCGCCAGGTGAAGAAGGCGTGCATTCGTCCGTTGCTGTCGTAATCGATGCCGTGCAGGTACATGTTCCGGGCTGTCGAGGAGCCGTGCTCGCTGGTGTAGGTGCCGGTGGAACTCGTCCACTCACCCAGCGCCGTCCACCGCGTGCCGTCGTACTCGGCGAGCGCGTTGCGGCCGTTGCCCGACACACCGGCCCGGTAGCTGAGCTGGAGCCGGCCCTCGGGCGTGGCGACGAACTGCGGGTAGGTGAACTGGGAGGTCAGTGCGAGCCCGTCCAGGGTGGACTGGGGGGCACCGAAGTGGCTCGCGGTCCAGCTCAGCCCTGTTGGGTCGTCCAGCAGCCCGGCGGTCGACTTCACGTAGCTGAATCCGTCGCTGTGTGAGTCCATGTTCAGGTGCAGTCGGCCGTCGAGGTGGGACACGCCCATGGAGATGACGTTGTGGGAGTCGTTGTAGCGCAGCGTGTGCCCGATATTGACGGCCTGCCAGGTTGTCTTACCTAGCGCCCGGCGGGCGACGACGGCGTTCCGATCTGCGGTGTACCAGGCGGCGTACTGGTAGCTCTTGTACGTCAGCAGGCCGTTCTTCTGGAACGAGTTGTTGTTGACCAGCCCGTCGTACGAGACGAAGTAGACGGCCTGGGCATCGAGTCGCGTGGAGCCCTTCCTGATGACCGAAGGGCCGGGGGATGCAGCCTGTGCTGTTCCCGCCATTCCGATTCCGGCGACTCCGGGCACGGCCACAGAACCCAGCAGGGCACTGGCCAGCAACGTACGACGCTTCATAGTTCACTTACTCCTGAGCTCGAGGTGGAGGGGTACCTGACTCGACGGAAAGCCGGGGGGGTGCCTCTATGTCGTTCGTCAATCCCGCGCTGTCGGTTTTAGGGGTGCCGGTCCCGTTTATGCGGCGAGGGTGACGGCGGGGGTTCGGGA
>NZ_JBIWKH010000006.1:346538-518704 GCF_044765585.1 Streptomyces sp. NPDC102441 | reverse complement strand
ACACCGCAGCCAGCCGGCTCGCGGCACCCAAACCCGTGAACTGGTGCGGAAAACGACTCACGTGGTGCCAGAGCAACTCACAACCAGATCACTAGTTGTGGCTGTGCAGTACGTCGTTGAGCCCGTCCCAGACCGCGTTGTTCGGGCGGGCCTCGACGGCGCCGGTGACCGAGTTGCGGCGGAAGAGGATGTTCGAGGCGCCGGAGAGCTCGCGGGCCTTGACGACCTGTCCGTCCGGCATGGTGACCCGGGTGCCGGCCGTGACGTACAGCCCGGCCTCGACGACGCACTCGTCGCCGAGTGCGATCCCGATGCCCGCCTCGGCGCCGATCAGGCAGCGCTGCCCGATGACGATGCGCTCCTTGCCGCCGCCGGACAGCGTGCCCATGGTGGACGCGCCGCCGCCGATGTCGGAGCCGTCGCCGACGACGACGCCCGCGGAGATACGGCCCTCGACCATGGAGGTACCGAGGGTGCCCGCGTTGAAGTTGACGAAGCCCTCGTGCATCACGGTCGTGCCCGAGGCCAGGTGGGCTCCGAGCCGCACCCGGTCGGCGTCGGCGATCCGCACGCCCTTGGGCGCGACGTAGTCCGTCATCCGGGGGAACTTGTCCACCGAGGTGACCTGGAGGTGCAGGCCTTCGGCGCGGGCGTTGAGCCGGACCTTCTCCAGGTCGTCGACGGCCACCGGCCCCAGCGAGGTCCAGGCGACGTTGGCGAGGAATCCGAAGATGCCGTCGAGGTTCTGGCCGTGGGGCTGCACGAGACGGTGCGAGAGCAGGTGCAGCCGCAGGTAGGTGTCGTGCGCGTCGAGCGGCTTGTCGTCCAGCGAGGAGATGACCGTGGACACGGCGACGACCTCCACACCACGGCGTGCGTCCACACCGATGGCCTTGGCCGCGCCCTCGCCGAGACGGTTCACCGCCTCTTCGGGGCTCAGGCGCTGCGTCCCGGCCGGTCCGGGCTCGGCGGCCAGCTCGGGGGCGGGGAACCAGGTGTCGAGGACGGTGCCGTCACCGGCGATGGTGGCGAGGCCGGCGGCGACGGCGCCGGAGGTGCGGGCGGAGCCCTGGGAAGTCGTGTCGGTCATGGACAGAACCTAACCGTCCGGACCCCGCTCGGGCGAACCGGTCTCAGCTGCCGGAGCGTGTCCGCCCGAGGCGCCGCGCCCCGTCGCGGGCGTCGGGACCGACGTGCGGGCAGTACCGGCGGCCGTCCGGGAGGAGGCCGCCCGGACAGCCCTCAGCGGGCCGCCCCGTCAACCACCCTGGCCAGCATCTCCCTGGTGTACTCCGGGTCGAATTCGCCCCCGGTGAGCAGCACCTGGAGGCTGATCCCGTCCAGCAGCGCCGTGAGCGCCCGTGCGGTGGCCCGGTCGGTGCGGTCGGCGACCAGGGCGGCCAGGGTATCGGCCCACTCGGCGGCGACCGGCCGCAGGGCGGGCCGGCGCAGGGCCGCGAGGTACAGCTCGTACTCCAGCGCCAGCGGCCCCCGCCCGGCCGCGAACCACTCCCCCATCAACCGCGTCAGCTCGTCGGCCAGGGGGACCTCGGGGTCGGAGAAGTACGGGCTCTCGCGCACGGTCCGGGCGAAGCTCTCGTTGCACCGGCGCAGGGCGGCGACCAGCAGTTCGTCGAGCGAGTCGAAGTGATACGTCGTCGAGCCGAGCGGCACGTCGGCCTCCGCGGCCACCGTGCGGTGGCTGAGCCCGCCGATACCCCGGTCCGCGACGACGTGCCTGGCCGCGTCGATGATGCGCTCGCGCCGCTCGGGGTCGTACCGCCGGACCATCAGTGGGATCCTCCGAGATTGAGAACGACGACCCCCGCGATGACCAGAGCGATGCCGGCCAGCTTGGCCAGGCCCGCGGACTCGCCCATCCAGAGGATGCCGATGGCGGCGACGGCCGCGGTGCCCGTCCCCGCCCAGATGGCATAGGCGGTGCCGATTGACAGCGTCTTGAGGGTCTGGGCCAGCAGCGCGAAGGCCAGCACATAGCCGACGACGGTGATGAGCGAGGGCCACAGCCGCGTGAACCCCTCGCTGTACTTCATGGCCGTCGTCCCGGCCACCTCCGCCGCTATGGCCGCGGCCAGCATCCCGTATCCCATGCGTACGAGCGTACACAACGTTGCGTACGGGCGTACACAAGAACGGGCACCCATATCGTGACCGGCCAGGGAGGGATTCCGGGGCGCTCCGGGACGCTACGGTGTCCGCACCGGTAGGACCGTATGACGACCGGACGATACGAGCGACGGAGCAGTGGTGGCGCAGGACGCAGGGTGGGGCGGGGGCGCCTACGGGGGCGCGGCGTACGGCGGAAGTCCCTACGGGGGGCCGCCGGGATGGGGCGGCTGGGTGCCCCCGCCGAAGCCGGGGGTGATACCGCTCGCCCCGCTGAGGCTGGGGGACGTGCTGGGCGGGGCGTTCTCGACGATGGGCAGGTACTGGAAGCCGCTCTTCGGCATGGCCGCCGCACTCTACGGCGGCGCCGCGGTCCTGATGGCGGTGGCGGTGGCCATCGCCTACTCCGCCGTCTCCGACCGTCTGGAACGGGTGGTCGCCCTCGACTACAGCGAGAGCGCCTCCTCCGGGGACATCGCCGCGCTCGTGACGGCGGGCTGCGCCCTGGCGTTGCTGGGCATCGTCACCATGGCGGTCGTCTCCGGCCTGATGTACGCGACGGTCCCGGCCGTGCTGCAGGAGGCCGTCCTGGGCAGGCCCGTCGCCTTCGCGGCGGTATGGCACAAGGCCTGGGCCCACGTCGCCCCTGTGATCGGCACCCTGATCCTCACCTCCCTGGTCGCACTGGTGCCCGTGCTGCTCGTCATGGGGGTCTTCATCGCGGCGATCATCAGCCTCCTCACCATGGACAGCGGCGGTGGCGCCGCCGTCGCCATGTCGCTGGGCGTCATCGGCGCCCTGGTGACCGGGCCGCTCGCGGCCTGGATCTGGATAAAGGTCTGCCTGGCCCCGGCGGCCGTGGTCTTCGAGGGCCGGCGGCCCATCGCCGCGCTGCGCCGCTCGTCCGAACTGGTGCGCGGCGACTGGTGGCGGATCTTCGGCATCACCCTGCTGGCCGCCGTGATCGCGGGCACGGCCGGTTATGTCATCCAGATACCCTTCTCGGTCCTCGGCCTGTTCCCCAGCATGATCGGGACCGCGTCGCTGGACAACGATCCGAGCCCCACGGCAGTGATGGTGGCGATGAGCGGCTACCTGGTCGCGACCCTGCTGGGGCAGCTCGTGAGCCAGATCATCTCGACGACCTTCCCTCAGCTGGTGACAGGCCTGCTCTACGTCGACCGCCGGATACGCACGGAGAACCTGGGCCCGGCACTGGCCGAGGCCGCCGGCGTGCCCGCACAGGGTCCGGCGCCCGGGCCGTACGGAGGTGGCGCCCCGCAGTGGTGACCCGGCCGCCGGCAGGAGCCCGCGGCCGCGCCGGGGCGACGTCCGCCGGAGGTGAACGCACCGGCCGGACTTCCCCTGGCCCGGGCGCGAGCAGCCGCCCGAGGATCAGCTGTTCGCCAGCTGCTCGCGCAGCACCGCGTTCACGGCTACGGGTTCACGGCCGATCAAGGTGGCCAGTGCCGGGTCGACCGTCGCGAACTCGCCGGCACGGCTGGCTGTGAAGATGCCCAGCAACCGCTCCGCGGCCTCCGCGGGAACTCCCCGGCCCACCGTCTGCTCCAGGAACCGGTCGTCGGGTGCGGTGACCCTGGCGAGGGCGCGGCCCGTCACCTCGGTGGTTATGCCGACGAGGTCGTCGAAGGTGAGCGCCTGACTCCCGGTGAGCGGCGGCGTCGGGCCGTCGAAGCAGCCCTCGTCGGCCAGGACGGCGGCGGCCGCCTCCGCGAGGTCGGCATGGGCGGTCCAGCTGACCGGCCCGTCGGCAGGGAGCACGAGCCGGCCGGACTCCATGGCGTGGCCGATGAAGAGCGCCGCGCTGGCGGCGTAGAAGCCGTTACGCAGCGAGGTCCACGGCACACCGCAGGCACGCAGCGCCTCCTCCGTGGCGGCGTGGTCGCGGCATGCCTGGAAGTGTGAGGACTCGGCGGCCCCCATCTGACTGGTGTAGAGGATGCGACGGGCACCCGCCGCGACAGCCCCTTCGATCGCGACGCGGTGCTGCTCCACGCATTCGTCGCCCATCTTGTCGACAGAGACGATGAGCACCTGGGACGCGCCCTCGAAGGCGTGGGCGAGGCCGGCGGCGTCGGTGAAGCTGCCCTGCCGCACCCGCACCCCCAGGTCGGCCAGTGCCTTCGCCTTCTGCGGGTCACGGACGCTGACGCCGACCTGGTCCGCCGGCACGCGCGTGAGCAGCCTCTCGACGATCTGCCGCCCCAGCTGCCCGGCGGCTCCGGTCACAATGATCATGATGCGCTCCCCTACGTGGCAATGAATCGGTTCCGATGGAACCACAACAACGTTACCACCGATACTAACGATGGAACCAGCCAATCGGTATCATCGATACTAACGACGGAACCACCAAGGCGGTATCGTTGATGCATGGCATCACCTTCACGCGACAGGGACGGCGCCACCGCCGCCAGGCCCGGCACAGCGCCCCCAGGCCGTGAGCAGACCCGGCAGCGGGTCATAGAGGCCGCCGTCGACCTGCTGACGCGTGGGGGCCGCGACGCGGTCACCACCCGCGCGGTCGCGGATGCCGCGGGCCTTCAGCCGCCGGCCATCTACCGGCTGTTCGGCGACAAGGACGGGCTGCTCGACGCCGTGGCCGAGCACGGATTCGCCGCGTTCATCGCCACCAAGCACATCGACCCCGACCCCCGGGATCCCATCGAGGACCTGAGAGCCGGCTGGGACGTCTCGATCGAGTTCGGCCTGGCCAACCCCGCACTGTTCACCCTGATGTACACCGATCCCACCAGGACGGACTCGGCCGCGTTCAGGACCGGCATGGAGATCCTCATGGGCCGCGTCCGGCGCCTCGCCGCGGGCGGCTGGCTGCGCGTCGACGAGGAGATCGCGGCCCAGACCATCCATGCCACGGCTCGCGGCGCGGTGCTCACCTGGCTGTCCCTGCCCGAGGCAAGGCGCGACCCCGCCCTGTTCACCACCCTGCGGGAGGCCATGGTCACCGCGGTCACCAACCACCAGCCGGCCGTGCGGGAAGCGGGCCCCGCGGGCGCCGCCCGGGCCCTGCGCGCCGTACTGCCCGAGCAGACGCCGCTCAGCAGCGCGGAGGGACATCTGCTGAGGGAGTGGCTGAACCGCCTCGCCACCGAGGACTGACCGGCGAAAACGAAGGACGGCCCCCGGCGCAGTGCCGGAAGCCGTCCTGGAACGTCCTGGATCAGACGTTGAAGCCGAGCGCGCGAAGCTGCTCGCGACCGTCGTCGGTGATCTTGTCCGGTCCCCACGGCGGCATCCAGACCCAGTTGATCCGGAGCTCGTTGACGATGCCGTCCGTCGCGGACTTCGCCTGGTCCTCGATGACATCGGTCAGCGGACAGGCCGCGGACGTCAGGGTCATGTCGAGGGTGGCGATGTTGGCGTCGTCGATGTGGATGCCGTAGATCAGGCCCAGGTTGACGACGTCGATCCCCAGCTCGGGGTCGACCACGTCGTACAGCGCCTCGCGGACCTCCTCCTCGGAGGCCGGCTTGGTGGTGAGAGTCTCGTTGTCGCTCATGCGGTCTTCCCTTCGGACAGCGCCTGCGCCGTCGCGTCCTTCCACGCCATCCAGCTCAACAGCGCGCACTTGACCCGGGCCGGGTACTTGGAGACACCGGCGAACGCGACCGCGTCCTCCAGCACCTCCTCCATCGCGTCGTCCGGCTCCAGCTGGCCCTTGGACTGCATCAGTTCCAGGAAGGTCTCCTGGATCTTCTGCGCCTCGCCGAGCTGCTTGCCGACGAGCAGCTCGTTGAGCACGGAGGCGCTGGCCTGGCTGATGGAGCAGCCCTGGCCCTCGTAACTGACGTCGGCGATGGTGTCGCCGTCGTACTTCACGCGGAGCGTGATCTCGTCGCCGCACGTCGGGTTGACGTGGTGCACCTCGGCGTCGCCGTCCCGCAGGCCACGCCCGTGGGGGTGCTTGTAGTGGTCCAGGATCACTTCCTGGTACATGGAATCAAGCTTCACCAGTCAACCCTCTGCCGTCTAACCGAAAAAGTTCCGCACGTGCTCGAGCCCGTCCACCAGGGCGTCGACCTCGGCGGGCGTGGAGTACAGATAGAACGACGCTCGCGTCGTCGCAGGAATTCCGTACCGCAGGCAGACGGGCCGTGCGCAGTGGTGTCCGACGCGGACGGCGATGCCCTGCTCGTCGAGCACCTGACCCACGTCGTGGGGGTGGATGTCGCCGAGCGTGAAGGAGATCGTCGCCCCGCGGTCCTCGGCCGTGGCCGGACCGATGATCCGCAGGTCGGGGACCTCCAGGAGCCGGCGCACCGCGTACTCGGTGATGGCCTGCTCATGGCGGTGGATGTTCTCCATGCCGATGGCCGAGAGGTAGTCCACGGCCGCGCCCAGGCCGACGGCCTGCGCGATCGGGGGCGTACCCGCCTCGAACTTGTGCGGCGCGGGGGCGTACGTCGACGAGTGCATCGACACGGTCTCGATCATCTCGCCGCCACCGAGGAACGGCGGCAGGTCCTCCAGGAGCTCCTGCCGTCCCCAGAGCACACCGATACCCGTCGGGCCGACCATCTTGTGGCCGGTGAAGGCCACGAAGTCGGCCTGCAGCGCCTGCACGTCGAGCACCATGTGCGGGGCGGCCTGCGAGGCGTCGATGCAGACCAGCGCGCCGACCTGCTGGGCACGGCGGATGATCTTCTCGATCGGGTTGATCGTGCCCATGATGTTGGAGACCAGCGTGAAGGTGACGATCTTCGTCTTCTCCGTGATGATCTCATCGATGTTCGACAGGTCCAGCCGGCCGTCGTCCGTGATGCCGAACCACTTCAGCTTCGCGCCCGTGCGCTGCGAGAGCAGCTGCCACGGCACGATGTTGGAGTGGTGCTCCATCTCCGTGGTGACGATCTCCGTGTCGCTGTCGACCCGATAGGGCTCGTCCGCCCAGCCGAGCATGTTGGCGACGAGGTTGAGCGACTCCGAGGCGTTCTTGGTGAAGATCACCTCGTTGCGGCTGGGTGCGTTGATGAAGGCCGCGACCTTGTCGCGCGCACCCTCGTACAGCGCGGTTGCCTCCTCGGCGATGGTGTACACACCGCGGTGGACGTTGGCGTTGTGCCGCTCGTAGTACTCGTTGAGCGCGTCGAGAACCTGACGCGGCTTCTGCGAGGTCGCCGCGGAGTCCAGGTAAACGATCTTCTTGCCGTCGTGGACCGTGCGGTCCAGGATCGGGAAGTCCTTGCGGATCGCCTCGGTGTCGAGGAGGCCGGAGAGCCCCTGTCGGGCGTCAGTCACGCGACCGTACCTCCTGAGTTCGCTCCGCTCACGGGGCCACCCTTCGTGTAGGCCTCGTAGCCCTCGTTCTCCAGCTTGTCCGCGAGCTCGGCGCCGCCGGAGGCGGCGATCCGGCCGTTGGCGAAGACATGCACGTAGTCGGGCTTGATGTACTTGAGGATGCGTGTGTAGTGCGTGATCAGCAGGGTGCCGACCTCGCCGGACTCGCGCACCCGGTTGACGCCTTCGGAGACGGACTTCAGCGCGTCGACGTCCAGGCCGGAGTCGGTCTCGTCGAGGACGGCGATCTTCGGCTTGAGGAGCTCCAGCTGAAGGATCTCGTGGCGCTTCTTCTCACCGCCGGAGAAGCCCTCGTTGACGTTCCGCTCGGCGAACGCCGGGTCCATCTGGAGCTGGGTCATCGCCTCCTTGACCTCCTTCACCCACGTCCTCAGCTTGGGAGCCTCACCGCGGACGGCGGTGGCGGAGGTGCGCAGGAAGTTGGAGACCGAGACACCGGGGATCTCGACCGGGTACTGCATGGCGAGGAACAGGCCGGCGCGGGCCCGCTCGTCCACGGACATCTCCAGGACGTTTTCGCCGTCCAGGGTCACCGTGCCACTCGTGATCGTGTACTTGGGGTGACCCGCGAGCGAGTACGCGAGGGTGGACTTGCCGGACCCGTTCGGGCCCATGATGGCGTGGGTCTCGCCCTGCTTCACGGTCAGGTCGACGCCCTTGAGGATCTCCTTCGTGGCGTTGTCGGCCTCGACGGAGACGTGCAGGTCGCGGATTTCAAGCGTTGCCATGGGTGACTCAGGACTCCTGGGTGACGGAGACGAGCACATCGTCCCCTTCGATCTTTACGGGGTATACGGGGACGGGGCGCGTCGCGGGAAGACCGGACGGCTTGCCGGTGCGGAGGTCGAAGCTCGATCCGTGCAGCCAGCACTCGATCGAGCAGTCCTCCACCTCGCCCTCCGACAGCGAGACGTTCGCGTGCGAGCAGATGTCGTTGATCGCGAACACCTCGCCCTCGGAGCGGACGACGGATACCGGCGTGCCGTCGAGCTCCACCCGCTTCGGGGTGTCGTCCTCCAGCTCGCTCAGCGCACAGGCTCTGACGAAGGCCATCTCAGACCGACGCCTTCAGCTCGGTCTCGATCTTGTCGAGGAGACGGGCTTCGACGTCCGGCAGACCGATCTGCTGGACCAGCTCGGCGAAGAAGCCGCGCACGACGAGCCGGCGGGCCTCCTCGGCCGGGATACCGCGGGACTGCAGGTAGAACAGCTGCTCGTCGTCGAAGCGGCCGGTCGCCGAGGCGTGGCCGGCGCCGACGATCTCGCCGGTCTCGATCTCCAGGTTCGGTACGGAGTCGACACGGGCACCGTCGGTCAGAACCAGGTTGCGGTTCATCTCGTAGGTGTCGGTGCCCTCGGCCGCGGCCTGGATGAGAACGTCGCCGATCCAGACGGCGTGTGCGCCGTCGCCCTGCAGCGCGCCCTTGTAGGCCACGTTGGACTTGCAGTGCGGGGCGTTGTGGTCGACCAGGAGGCGGTGCTCCTGGTGCTGGCCCTTGTCGGTGAAGTACAGACCGAAGAGCTCCGCCTCGCCGCCGGGGGCCGCGTAAGCGATCCGCGGGTGGAGGCGGACCACGTCGCCGCCGAAGGTGACGACGATGGACTTGAAGGAGGCGTCCCGGCCGACCAGCGCGTTGTGCTGACCGACGTGGACGGCCTTCTCGTCCCAGTCCTGGACGGAGACGACGGTGAGCTTCGCTCCGTCGCCCAGGACGTAGTCGATGTTGGCGGCGAGCACCGCGTCACCGGTGTGGTCGATGACGACGACAGCCTCGGCGAAGGCTCCCAGCTCGATGACCTGGTGGCCGTAGGCCACACCGCCCTGGCCGTGCACGGCGATCCGGACCGGCTCGGTGAGCACGGCCTCCTTGGCGACCGTGACGACCGAGGCCTGCTGGAAGGACGAGTACGCCTGCGCGGCGACCCGGTCCACCGGGATGCCCGCCTTGCCGAGGCGGGCGTCGTCGCGGCCGACGGTCTCGACCGTGACGCCGGAGGGCGCCTCGATGACGACCTTGACACCGTCACCGGTGGCGACGGCGGTGCCGTCGTGCAGACCGCGCAGCCGCTCCAGCGGCGTGAACCGCCACTCCTCCTCGCGGCCGTGCGGGACCGGGAAGTCCGCGACGTCGTAGGACGGAGGGGCGCTCATGCGCGTGGCGACGGTGGACTCGGCCGCCACCGCGATGGAACCGGCGGTGGTGGAACCCACCGATGGGGGTCCCCCCGCTCGGGCGGAGCCGAGAGTGGGGGAATTCTGAGCCTCAGCCATGGCTGTCGTAGTGCTCGCTTTCTCAGTCAGGAACTCTGGGGACGCGTTCGGCGGGCGTACTAGCCGACCGAGCCCTCCATCTGCAGCTCGATCAGCCGGTTGAGCTCCAGGGCGTACTCCATGGGCAGCTCCTTGGCGATCGGCTCCACGAAGCCGCGCACGATCATCGCCATGGCCTCGAACTCCGTCATGCCGCGGCTCATGAGGTAGAAGAGCTGGTCCTCGGAGACCTTGGAGACGGTCGCCTCGTGACCCATCGACACGTCGTCCTCGCGGACATCGACGTACGGGTAGGTGTCGGAGCGGGAGATGGTGTCCACGAGCAGCGCGTCGCACAGCACGTTGGACTTGGCGCCCGGCGCACCCTCGCCGATCTCGATGAGACCGCGGTAGGAGGTGCGGCCACCGCCTCGCGCCACCGACTTGGAGACGATGTTGGAGGAGGTGTTCGGAGCCATGTGGACCATCTTGGCGCCGGCGTCCTGGTGCTGGCCCTCGCCCGCGAAGGCGATGGACAGGGTCTCGCCCTTGGCGTGCTCGCCCATCAGGTAGACGGCCGGGTACTTCATGGTGACCTTGGAGCCGATGTTGCCGTCGACCCACTCCATGGTCGCGCCCTCGTACGCCACGGCGCGCTTGGTGACCAGGTTGTAGACGTTGTTCGACCAGTTCTGGATCGTCGTGTAGCGGCAGCGGCCGCCCTTCTTCACGATGATCTCGACGACTGCGGAGTGCAGCGAGTCCGAGGAGTAGATCGGCGCGGTGCAGCCCTCGACGTAGTGGACGTAGGCGTCCTCGTCGACGATGATCAGCGTCCGCTCGAACTGGCCCATGTTCTCCGTGTTGATACGGAAGTAGGCCTGGAGCGGGATCTCCACGTGCACGCCCTTCGGCACGTAGATGAAGGAGCCACCGGACCACACGGCGGAGTTCAGCGAGGCGAACTTGTTGTCACCGACGGGGATGATGGTGCCGAAGTACTCCCTGAAGAGCTCCGGGTGCTCCTTGAGCGCGGTGTCGGTGTCCATGAAGATGACACCCTGCGCCTCGAGCTCCTCGTTGATCTGGTGGTAGACCACCTCGGACTCGTACTGCGCGGCGACACCGGCGACCAGGCGCTGCTTCTCCGCCTCCGGGATACCGAGCTTGTCGTACGTGTTCTTGATGTCCTCGGGCAGGTCCTCCCAGGACTCCGCCTGCTTCTCCGTGGACCGCACGAAGTACTTGATGTTGTCGAAGTCGATGCCCGACAGGTCCGAGCCCCAGTTCGGCATGGGCTTCTTGCCGAACAGCTTCAGGCCCTTGAGCCGGAGCTTCAGCATCCACTCCGGTTCGTTCTTCTTCTCCGAGATATCGCGGACGACAGCTTCGGACAGGCCGCGCTTCGCCGTCGCGCCTGCCGCGTCGGAGTCGGCCCAGCCGAATTCGTACGTGCCCAGGCCATCGAGCTCAGGGTGGGCAGTCTCCGTAGGGAGCGTCATGCGGGGTTCCTCCCGGCCGTACTTGCAGATGCTGATGGGGTGGTCTGTGGTGCCGTGGGGCTGCTGCGCGGAACGAACGTCGTGCACACACCGTCGCCGTGGGCGAGGGTGGCGAGACGCTGCACATGGGTCCCGAGCAGGCTGGAGAAGAATTCGGTCTCCGCCTCGCACAGCTGCGGGAACTGCTCGGCTACGTGCGCGACCGGGCAGTGGTGCTGGCAGAGCTGCTCGCCCTGCTGTTGACCCGGCGCGCTGCGCGCCGTAGCAGCGTACCCGTCGGCGGACAAGGCCTTGGCGAGGGCCTCGGTGCGCGCCTCGGGGTCCGCGGCCTCGATCACGGCGCGGTACGCCTCGGACTGGGCGGCCATCCTGGCGCGGGCGAAGGCGACGAGCGCCTCGTCCCCCGCCGTCTCGGCGATCCAGCGCAGAGCGTCCGCGGCGAGCTTGTCGTAGGACTGGTCGAACGCGTCCCTGCCGCAGTCGGTGAGGGCGAACACCTTGGCCGGACGGCCACGGGTCCGCGCCCCGTAGACCCGCTGCTCGCGGGCCTCGGCCACATCGTCCGAGACGAGGGCGTCCAGGTGACGTCGCACGGCGGCCTGTGTCAGACCGACGCGCTTCGCCAGATCGGCGACGGTGGACGGGCCGTGGTCCAGGATGGAGCGCGCGACCCGGTTGCGCGTCGAGCGCTCTCCGGTCGCGAGTTCCTCCTGAGGAGCCTCGCCAACGTATTTCACAACGCCATTGTTGCGTAATTCCTCGGGGCGTGACAACCCGCCGATCGGCCGGGTGCGGTGCCCTTCATCACTTAGGTAGACCTAAGTTGACCTGCGAAAACAGACGATCACAGCAGGCTGTCGCAGGTGGGCGCTCTCCGGACCGGCCCTCGGCCGAACCGCCGGGAACGCTCCGGGAACCTCGGGGAACCCGGCGCGCCGGACCCCTCACGTGCCAGCCTAGACTTGCCCGCCATGAGCAGCGAGCCCGTCGTACAGGCCAGGGGCCTTGTCAAGCGGTACGGCACCAAAGCCGCCGTCAACGGCCTCGATCTGGTGGTCGCGGCGGGTGCCGTGACCGCGGTCCTCGGCCCCAACGGCGCCGGCAAGACCACCACGATCGAGACCTGCGAGGGCTACCGCATGCCGGACGAGGGGTCCGTACGGGTCCTGGGCCTCGACCCGGTCGCGGACGCCTCCGCGCTCCGCCCACGTATCGGCGTGATGCTGCAGTCCGGCGGCGTCTACTCCGGCGCACGCGCCGACGAGATGCTGCGCCATATGGCGAAGCTCCACGCCCATCCGCTGGACGTGGGCGCGCTCATCGAGCGTCTCGGACTCGACAGCTGCGGCCGGACCACCTACCGCCGGCTCTCCGGCGGCCAGCAGCAGCGCCTCGCTCTGGCGATGGCCGTCGTGGGCCGCCCCGAGCTGGTCTTCCTCGACGAGCCGACCGCGGGTCTCGACCCGCAGGCCCGCCGCTCGACCTGGGACCTGATCCGGGAGCTGCGCGCCGACGGGGTGTCGGTCGTCCTCACCACCCACTTCATGGACGAGGCCGAGGAGCTCGCCGACGACGTCGCCGTCATCGACGCGGGACAGGTCATAGCCCAGGGCAGCCCGGACCAGCTGTGCCGCGGCGGAGCCGAGAACACCCTGCGCTTCACCGGCCGCCCCGGCCTCGACCTCGGCTCGCTGCTGAAGGCGCTGCCCGACGGCAGCGAGGCGGCCGAGCTCACCACCGGCGCTTACCGCATCACCGGGCAGATCGATCCGGAGCTGCTGGCGACCGTGACCTCCTGGTGCGCCCAGCACGGCGTGATGCCGGACGGCATCGCGGTGGAGCGGCACACCCTCGAGGACGTCTTCCTGGAACTCACCGGCAAGGAGCTGCGCGCATGAGCGCCGGTACGTACGCCCCGCGCCCCGGCGCCGCCCCGCTGCCCCGCATGATCGCCGCCCAGGCCGCGCTGGAGACGCGGATGCTTCTGCGCAACGGCGAGCAACTGCTGCTCACGGTGGTCATCCCGACACTGCTGCTCGTGCTGTTCAGCGCGGTCGACGTCGTCGACACCGGGACGGGTGATCCGGTGGACTTCCTGGCGCCCGGCATCCTCGCGCTCGCGGTGATGTCGACCGCCTTCACGGGCCAGGCCATCGCCACCGGATTCGAACGCCGCTACGGAGTGCTGAAGCGCCTGGGCGCCTCGCCCCTGCCCCGCTGGGGCCTGATGGCGGCGAAGACCCTCTCGGTACTGGTCACGGAGGTGCTGCAGATCGTCCTGCTGACCGTGATCGCCTTCGCCCTGGGCTGGTCGCCCGAGGGGAATCCGTTCGCCGTACTGCTGCTCCTGGCACTGGGCACCGTGGCCTTCTCCGGGCTAGGGCTGCTGATGGCGGGGACGCTGAAGGCCGAGGCGACGCTGGCCGCGGCCAACCTGGTCTTCCTGTTGCTGCTGGTCGGCGGCGGGGTCATCGTGCCCCTGGACAAGTTCCCGGACGCCGCACAGTCGGTCCTGGGCCTGCTGCCGATCTCGGCGCTCTCCGATGGGCTCAGGGACGTCCTCCAGCACGGCGCGGCGATGCCCTGGGGCGACGCGGCGGTCCTGGCCGTCTGGGCGGGCGTGGGGCTGGGCGCGGCGGCGAGGTTCTTCCGCTGGGAGTGAGCGGCCGGCCTCCGAAGATGTCCGGGCTCAGCCGGAATGCCCACCCCTCGTGAAAACATGCACAAGCCGTTCCCTACGATGGTGCGCGTGGAAACCCCCATCTCCCCCATCTCCTACATCGCCAAGCGCTGGACGCCGTCGCTGAGGACGGCCAAGCGTGCCGCGCTCTCCGCGGTGGTCATGAGCGTGTTCATCATCATCACCGGCGGCGCGGTCCGGCTGACCGGTTCCGGTCTGGGCTGCGACACGTGGCCCAAGTGCACCGACGACAGCCTCTTCGCGACGCCGGAGCAGGGTCTGCACGGTGCCATCGAGTTCGGCAACCGGATGCTCACCTACGTCCTGTCGGCCGCGGTCGGCTGGGCGATCATCGCGGCACGCTCCCTGAAGCCCCGTCGGCGCGGTCTCACCCGGCTGGCGTGGTCGCAGTTCTGGCTGGTGATGGGGAACGCCGTCATCGGCGGGATCACGGTCTGGGCCGGCCTCAACCCGTGGTCGGTGGCCGGGCACTTCCTGCTCGCCAACTGCCTGCTCACGGTGGCCGTGATCACCTGGGTGCGGATCGGTGAGGGTGACGGCGCACCGCGCCCGCGCGCACCGCGCCCGGTGCGGCAGCTGTCCTGGGCCGTCGTCGCCACGACGGTCGTCCTGATCGTGCTCGGCACCACCGTGACCGGGTCCGGCAAGCACGCAGGTGACAGCAGCGACGTACCGCGTATGCCGTGGGACTGGAGCTCCGCCGCCCACATCCACGCCATCGCCGCCTGGATCGTCTGCGCCCTGGCCCTCGCGATGTGGTTCGCCCTGCGCGTCGTCGACGCCCCCGCCGACACCCGGGCCCGCGCCCGCGATCTGCTGATCGTGCTGGTGGCTCAGGGCGGCATCGGATACGTGCAGTACTTCAACGACGTGCCCGAGCTCCTGGTCGGCCTCCACATGCTGGGCTCGGCCCTGCTGTGGATCGCGGTGCTGCGCCTGCTGCTGTCGCTGCGCGAGCGTCCGGCGGCCGAAGCGGGCGCTCCCGCACCGGCGTCCGGGGAAGAGCTGCCGGAGCCCGCAGCCGCGCACTGAGCGCCCCTCACGTACGCACTTGGCCCCCGGCCGACGAGTGGACGGGGGCCAAGGCGTACGTGTACGGCTCCGGGCCTCAGCCCTTGTTGTCGTTGGACGGGCCGCCGACCTGGATGCCTGCCATCCGGGACCACTCGTACGGGCCCGTGCGGACCTTGGCCGCGAATTCGCCGTCGAAGTCGTCGTGGACCGTGATGCCCGCCTTCTGCGTGGCGCTCTCGGCGACGGCGAAGGAGGGCGCGACCAGGTCGCCCCAGCCGCCGTCATCGCCGACCAGCACGATGCGGGTACCCGTCCGGCCGAGGTAGGCGAGCTGCCCCTCGGCGCCGCCGTGCGCCTTGGCGAAGGCGCCGATCTGCTTGGCGAGCTTCGCAGCCCTGCGCTCCGCGCGGGCCGCGTGCTTGCTGTCGTCCGACTGCTGGGTCCGGGGTTCTGCGGTCTCTGCCATGAAGTCTCCTAGCGAGGGGACCACCGGCCCCAGCCGGTGGGGGAATCGCTTCCCTGGTCGTAGTGATTTGCGCTCATCCCGCAAGGGATCGGTTCGGGCTGGACCGCGGCCTTCGGGCTGGAAGCCCTCTCCCCCGGGTGGAGGAGCGGAGTCACGAACAGGATGCTACCGACGAGTACGAGTAGCGCACACGCCGACGGGCGGGGTAGTGGCCGAAGCCACACCCCGCCCGTCGGCGTAGTGCTGCGTGCCGGCGACTACCTCAGGAAGGGGTCCACCGCGACGGCGACGAAGAGGAGCGAGACATAGGTGATGGACCAGTGGAACAGCCGCATCTCCTTGAGCTTGCTGCCCGTCACCCCGGACTTCGCCCTGTTCTGCAGGCCGTGCGCCTCCCAGAGCCAGAAACCACCGGTCAGCAGCGCCACCGCGGTGTAGAACCAGCCGGTGTAACCCAGCGGGGTGAGCAGCAGCGAGACCGCGACCATGACCCAGCTGTAGATGACGATCTGGCGGGCCACCACTTGGTTGGAGGCGACGACCGGAAGCATCGGGATGCCGACCCGGGCGTAGTCCTCCTTCACCTTCATCGACAGCGGCCAGTAGTGCGGCGGCGTCCAGAAGAAGATGACGGCGAAAAGGATCACCGCGGCCCAGGACATCGAATTGGTCACGGCGGACCAGCCGATGAGCACGGGCATGCAGCCGGCGATTCCGCCCCAGACGATGTTCTGCGAGGTCCGGCGCTTCAGGAGCATCGTGTAGACGACGACGTAGAACAGAAGTGCGCCGAGCGAGAGGGCCGCGGAGAGCCAGTTGACGAGGAGCCCGAACCAGAGCGTGGAAATCACCGCCAGGGCGATTCCGAAGGCCAGGCACTCTCTGGGGCTCACCATCCCCGTGACCAGCGGGCGCTGGGACGTACGGTCCATCAGCGCGTCGATGTCGCGGTCGATATACATGTTGAGCGCATTGGCACCGCCCGCGGAGAGATATCCGCCGATGGTGGTGGTAACTACGAGCCAAAGATCGGGCACGCCCTGAGCGGCGAGGAACATCACCGGAACGGTGGTGATCAACAGCAGCTCGATGATGCGCGGCTTGGTAAGAGCCACGAATGCCTTGATGCGGGCCCCGAACGGGCGATGGCCCACTGGGCTCGGAGTCAAGGCGACCCCTGCGGGTCGGGACTCGACGGCCGTCACGCACACCCCTGACAGAGAAATCCCAGCAAGCTCCGGGCGTGAAGGCCCAGTAAAGACTTGCGCGAACCAGACCACTGTAGACGTTGGACATACGCCGCCCTTCGCGGGGGTGGGGTCGTGTTGGGGTGGCGCAGAAGTGAACGGAGGCGCTCATACGGGAGGCGAACTCCGCAGGTCGCCCGCACTGTGGAAAGGGCAGAAGTACGGCCTTGGGACGGGGGTAGGCTCGACAATGCCCGGTGCGGTAACCAGTCACCGGTTTACAAACAGTGGAGAGGAGCCCTGACTCAGGGTGAGCACCAAGCCGACCACCACAGACCTCCAGTGGACCGAATTGGACCAGCAGGCCGTGGACACCGTCCGCGTCCTCGCCGCGGACGCCGTACAGAAAGTCGGAAACGGCCACCCGGGTACGGCGATGAGCCTCGCTCCTGCCGCGTACACCCTCTTCCAGAAGGTGATGCGCCACGACCCGGCGGACGCGGACTGGACCGGACGTGACCGGTTCGTACTGTCCGCGGGCCACTCCAGCCTGACGCTGTACATCCAGCTCTACCTCGCGGGGTACGGCCTGGAGCTGGACGATCTCAAGGCGTTCCGCACCTGGGGCTCGAAGACCCCGGGCCACCCGGAGTACGGCCACACCACCGGTGTCGAGACGACGACCGGCCCGCTCGGCCAGGGTGTCGCCAACGCCGTGGGCATGGCGATGGCCTCCCGTTACGAGCGCGGTCTCTTCGACCCGCAGGCGGCCCCCGGCACCTCCCCGTTCGACCACACCATCTGGGTCATCGCCGGTGACGGCTGCCTCCAGGAGGGCATCTCGGCCGAGGCGTCCTCGCTGGCCGGCCACCAGAAGCTCGGCAACCTGGTGCTGCTGTGGGACGACAACCACATCTCGATCGAGGGCGACACGGAGACCGCGGTCTCCGAGGACACCCTGAAGCGCTACGAGTCGTACGGCTGGCACGTCCAGCGCGTGGACCAGCTGCCCAACGGCGACCTGGACCCCGAGGGTCTCCACCTCGCGCTCCTGGCCGCCAAGGCCGAGACGGAGCGCCCGTCGTTCATCGCGGCCCGCTCGATCATCGCCTGGCCCGCCCCGAACGCCCAGAACACCGAGGCCGCGCACGGCTCGGCGCTCGGCGACGACGAGATCGCGGCCACGAAGAGGGTGCTCGGTTTCGACCCGGAGAAGACCTTCGAGGTCTCCGACGAGGTCATCGCGCACACCCGTGAGGCGCTGGACCGCGGCCGCGAGGCCAAGGCCGAGTGGGAGAAGTCCTTCGCCGCCTGGCGCACCGCCAACCCGGAGCGCGCCGCCGACTTCGACCGCATCGACGCCGGCGAGCTCCCCGCGGGCTGGGAGGACGAACTCCCCGTCTTCGAGGCCGGCCACGGGGTCGCCACGCGTGCCGCCTCCGGCAAGGTCCTGCAGGCGCTCGGCGGTGTCATCCCCGAGCTGTGGGGCGGCTCCGCCGACCTCGCCGGCTCCAACAACACCACGATCGACAAGACGTCGTCGTTCCTGCCCGCCGGCAACCCGCTGCCCGAGGCGGACCCGTACGGCCGGACGATCCACTTCGGCATCCGCGAGCACTCCATGGCCGCGGCCATGAACGGCATCGCGCTGCACGGCAACACCCGCATCTACGGCGGCACCTTCCTGGTGTTCTCCGACTACATGCGCAACGCCGTACGCCTCTCCGCGCTGATGCACCTGCCGGTGACGTACGTCTGGACGCACGACTCGGTCGGCCTCGGCGAGGACGGCCCGACCCACCAGCCGGTCGAGCACATCGCCTCGCTGCGCGCGATCCCGGGCCTGAACGTCGTCCGCCCGGCCGACGCCAACGAGACGGCCATCGCCTGGCGCGAGATCCTTCGCCGCTGGACCAAGGTGTTCGGCAAGGGCGCCCCGCACGGTCTGGCGCTCACCCGCCAGGGCGTGCCCACCTACCCGGCGAACGAGAACGCCGCCAAGGGCGGGTACGTGCTCTTCGACGCCGAGGGCGGCGAGGCACAGGCCGTTCTGATCGCCACCGGCTCCGAGGTCCAGCTGGCCGTCGGGGCCCGCGACGAGCTCCAGGCGGCCGGTGTGCCGACCCGTGTGGTCTCGATGCCGTGTGTCGAGTGGTTCGAGGAGCAGGACCAGGCGTACAAGGACAGCGTGCTGCCGCCGTCGGTGAAGGCCCGGGTCGCCGTCGAAGCGGGCATCGGCCTCACCTGGCACCGGTACGTGGGCGACGCGGGCCGGATCGTCTCGCTGGAGCACTTCGGTGCGTCGGCCGACGCCAAGGTCCTCTTCCGCGAGTTCGGCTTCACCGCCGCGCACGTGGCGGAAGCCGCCCGGGAATCTCTCGCCGCCGCCGCGCGCTGACGCGGTCATACGACTAGTAGGAGATGCAATTCTCATGACAGACGCACTCAAGCGCCTCTCCGACGAGGGCGTGGCGATCTGGCTGGACGACCTCTCGCGCAAGCGGATCACCTCCGGCAACCTCGCCGAGCTGATCGACCAGAGCCACGTCGTCGGTGTCACGACCAACCCGTCGATCTTCCAGAAGGCGATCTCCCAGGGCGACGGTTACGACCAGCAGCTCACCGACCTCGCCACCCGCAAGGTGACCGTCGAAGAGGCGGTCCGCATGATCACGACCGCGGACGTCCGTGACGCCGCCGACATCCTGCGCCCGGTCTTCGACGCCACCGGCGGCCAGGACGGCCGGGTCTCCATCGAGGTCGACCCGCGCCTGGCCCACCACACGGCGCCCACCGTCGCCGAGGCCAAGCAGCTGGCCTGGCTGGTGGACCGGCCGAACACGCTCATCAAGATCCCGGCGACCAAGGCCGGCCTGCCGGCGATCACCGAGGTCATCGGCAGGGGCATCAGCGTCAACGTCACGCTGATCTTCTCGCTGGAGCGCTACCGCGAGGTCATGGACGCCTACCTGGCGGGCCTGGAGAAGGCGAAGGCCGCCGGCCTGGACCTCTCCAAGATCCACTCCGTGGCGTCCTTCTTCGTGTCCCGTGTGGACACCGAGATCGACAAGCGCCTGGACGCGATCGGCAGCGACGCGGCGAAGGACGCGAAGGGCAAGTCCGCCCTCGCCAACGCCCGGCTGGCCTACGAGGCGTACGAGGAGGTCTTCGCGGGCGACCGCTGGGCCGCCCTGGACAAGGCGCAGGCCAACAAGCAGCGTCCGCTGTGGGCCTCCACCGGCGTCAAGGACCCGTCCCTCAAGGACACCCTGTACGTCGACGACCTCGTCGCCCCGAACACGGTCAACACGATGCCGGAGGCGACTCTGGAGGCCGTGGCGGACCACGGCGACATCACCGGCAACACCGTTGCCGGCGGCTACGACCAGGCCCGTGCCGACCTCGACGCGATCAAGAAGCTCGGGGTCAGCTACGAGGACGTCGTCCAGTTGCTGGAGGACGAGGGCGTCGAGAAGTTCGAAGCCGCCTGGATCGACCTGCTCAACTCCACCGAGGCCGAACTCAAGCGCCTCGCTCCTTCGGAGGGCTGACCACCTTGTCTGGTGTTCCCGGAGCCAACCCGCTCCGTGACGCCCAGGACCGACGGCTCCCGCGTATCGCGGGGCCGTCGGGCCTGGTGATCTTTGGCGTCACGGGCGATTTGTCCCGTAAAAAGCTGATGCCCGCTGTCTATGACCTGGCCAATCGCGGCCTGCTGCCACCGGGCTTCTCGCTCATCGGCTTCGCACGCCGCGACTGGGAGGACGAGGACTTCGCCCAGGTCGTCCACGACGCCGTCAAAGAGCATGCCCGCACCCCCTTCCGTGAGGAGGTCTGGCAGCAGCTCAGCCAGGGCATGCGTTTCGTCCAGGGCAACTTCGACGACGACGCAGCCTTCGAGACCCTCAAGTCCACGATCGAGGAGCTCGACAAGGCGCAGGGGACGGGCGGCAACTTCGCCTTCTACCTCTCCGTGCCCCCGAAGTTCTTCCCCAAGGTCGTCGAGCAGCTCAAGAAGCACGGGCTGGCCGACCAGAAGGAAGGCAGCTGGCGACGGGCCGTCATCGAGAAGCCGTTCGGTCACGACCTGGAGAGCGCGCAGGAACTGAACCACCTCGTGCACGACGTCTTCCCGCCGAACGAGGTCTTCCGTATCGACCACTACCTCGGCAAGGAGACGGTCCAGAACATCCTGGCGCTGCGCTTCGCCAACACGATGTGGGAGCCGATCTGGAACAGGTCGTACGTCGACCACGTCCAGATCACGATGGCCGAGGACATCGGCATCGGCGGCCGGGCCGGTTACTACGACGGCATCGGCGCGGCCCGTGACGTCATCCAGAACCACCTGCTCCAGCTGCTGGCGCTGACGGCGATGGAGGAGCCCGGCTCCTTCCACCCGAAGGCACTGGTCGCCGAGAAGCTGAAGGTACTCACGGCGGTGGAGCTGCCCGAGGACCTGGGCAAGCACACGGTGCGCGGGCAGTACGCGCACGCCTGGCAGGGCGGCCAGGAAGCGCTCGGCTATCTGGAGGAGGACGGTATCGACCCCAAGTCGAAGACCGACACCTTCGCCGCGATCAAGCTGACGATCAACAACCGCCGCTGGGCCGGTGTCCCCTTCTATCTCCGTACCGGCAAGCGCCTCGGCCGCCGTGTCACCGAGATCGCGGTCGTCTTCAAGCGCGCCCCGTATCTGCCCTTCGAGTCCGGTGCGACGGAGGAGCTGGGTGGGAACGCCCTGGTCATCCGGGTGCAGCCGGACGAGGGTGTCACGGTGCGGTTCGGCTCCAAGGTGCCCGGTACCTCCATGGAGGTACGGGACGTCACGATGGACTTCGCCTACGGCGAGTCCTTCACGGAGTCCAGCCCGGAGGCGTACGAGCGGCTCATCCTCGATGTCCTGCTCGGTGACGCCAACCTCTTCCCGCGCCACCAGGAGGTCGAGCTCTCCTGGAACATCCTCGACCCGATCGAGGAGTACTGGGACAAGCACGGCAAGCCCGCCCAGTACGCGGCCGGCACCTGGGGACCGGCCGAGGCCGACGAGATGCTCGCACGCGACGGACGGAGCTGGCGCCGGCCATGAAGATCGATCTCACGGAAACCACGTCCAGCAAGATCAACCAGTCCCTGGTATCGGCGCGCCGTTCCATCGGCACGCCTGCCATCGGCATGGTCCTCACCCTCGTCATCGTCACCGACGAGGAGAACGCCTACGACGCGCTCCGGGCGGCGAGCGAGTCCTCCCGCGAGCACCCGTCGCGGATCATCGCGGTCATCAAGCGGGTCAGCAAGTCTCCGCGGGCCCGGCGTGACGCACGGCTCGACGCCGAGATCCGGGTCGGTTCCGACGCGGGCTCGGGCGAGACCGTCGTGCTGCGCCTCCACGGTGAACTGGCCAACCACGCCCAGTCGGTCGTCCTGCCACTGCTGCTGCCGGACGCCCCGGTCGTGGTGTGGTGGCCCGAGGACGCTCCGGCGGACCCGGCCAAGGACCCGCTGGGCGCGCTCGCCCAGCGTCGTATCACCGACACCTACTCCGCCGAGCACCCGCTCGACGAGCTGTCGGTGCGCGCGGCGACGTACCGGCCCGGAGACACCGACCTGGCCTGGACACGCATCACGCCGTGGCGCTCGATGCTGGCGGCGGCGCTCGACCAGCAGCCGGCGAAGGTCGTCTCGGCGACGGTCGAGGGCGAGTCCGACAACCCGAGCTGCGAACTGCTGGCCATGTGGCTCGCGGACCGGCTCGGGGTACCGGTGGAGCGCACCCTCTCCGGCGGTCCCGGTCTGACAGCCGTGCGGCTGGAGACCAAGAACGGTGTGATCGTTCTCGACCGGCCCGACGGTTCGCTCGCGACACTCTGCATGGCCGGGCAGCCGGACCGTGCGGTCGCGCTGAAGCGTCGGGAGACGGCCGAGCTCCTCGCGGAGGAGCTGCGCCGTCTGGACCCGGACAACATCTACGAGGCCACGGTGAAGTTCGGCGTGGAGCGCCTCGGCGGGCCCACGGAGCCGTCCTCCGTCGGTACGGGGCAGAAGCGGCCGGAGGCTGCGGGTTCCGCCGCTCCTGCCGCCAAGAAGGCGGCGGCCAAGAAGGCGGCGTCGAAGTGAGTGCTCCGCAGCTCGTCGTGCACCGCGACAAGGAGCTGATGGCTCAGGCCGCGGCGGCCAGGCTGATCACGAAGATCGTGGACGCCCAGACCGCCCGCGGTTCCGCCTCGGTGGTCCTCACCGGCGGGCGCAACGGCAACGGTCTGCTGGCCGCGCTCGCCGGCTCGCCCGCCCGGGACGCGATCGACTGGTCGCGGCTCGATCTGTGGTGGGGTGACGAGCGGTTCCTGCCCGAGGGTGATCCGGAGCGCAATGTCACGCAGGCCCGCGAGGCCCTGCTGGACAAGGTGGAGCTGGACCCCTCCCGGGTCCACGCGATGCCCGCGTCCGACGGGCCGTACAGCGGCGACGCCGACTCCGCGGCAGCGGGGTACGCGGCGGAACTCGCCGCCGCCGCCGGCCCGGAGGACCACGGGCAGGTACCGGCGTTCGACGTGCTGATGCTGGGCGTCGGCCCGGACACCCATGTCGCGTCGCTCTTCCCGGAGCTGTCCGCGGTGCGGGAGACCGAGCGCACCGTCGTCGGTGTGCACGGCGCTCCCAAGCCGCCGCCCACCCGCGTCTCGCTCACGCTGCCCGCCATCCGGGCGGCCCGTGAGGTGTGGCTGCTGGCCGCGGGTGAGGACAAGGCGGAGGCGGCGGAGATCGCGCTGTCCGGCGCCGGGGAGATCCAGGCTCCGGCGGCGGGGGCCTACGGCCGCAGCCGCACTCTGTGGCTGATGGACGCCGCGGCGGCATCGAAGCTGCCGCGGGCGCTCTATCCGCCCGCGTCGGCGTAGAACGAGCAGCGCAGAGGCCGGTCCCGCTCCCCGGAGGAGCGGGACCGGCCTTCTCGCGTGCGGCGCGGGTGGTCCCGCCTCAGCCGGAGACCTCCGGCGCACGGCCGCAGTCGGGCCGGGCCGCCGTCGCGGGGTCGAGGGCGTTGCTCACCAGGCTCAGGACGACGTGGTCGTAGGGGCTGCCCATGTGCCCCGTCCGGTCCCGTGGGCACACGTCCTGGACGGTGATGTTGGTGACCTGGCCCGCGATGTCGCCGGGGCGGAGGTACTGGCGTTCGTAGGGGGTGACGATCCTGTCCCACCGGGTGACCAGAGTGGTGTACCGCACGCCCGGCATGGTGTCTCCGTCCGCGTCGAGCCGGCGGTTCACTGCTGAGCCGATCGTCTGGTCGGCCAGCGCCTGTCCTCCGAATTCGGCGACCGGGGCGAGGATGCGCAGCCGCTGAGCGAGCGTGGCCAGCCCGGACACGGTGCTGCCGTGGTTGGCCGGGGAGATGCCGATCAGGTGGTGCACCTTGTTGCGGCCGGGATCGTCCGGATCGGCGCCGCCCGCGAATCTGAGGTAGTAGCGCGGCAGGATCCCGCCGCCCTGGGAGTGGCCCACGACATCGACCTGGCGCGCTCCCGTCCGGCCGAGAACCCGGTCGACGAAGCGGGCGACCTCCTCGGCGGACCGGGGGACGGCGGCCCTGCCCTTGACGACATCGCCGCGCGGGGCACCGAAGTTGCCGGCGAAGACGCAGTACCCCTCCGCCTTGAGCCGGGGCGAGAGCGCGCTCCAGTTGCTGTAGGCGTTCTCGTACGTGCCGTGGACGAGCACGACCGGCCGGGGGTGCCGTGCGTCCGGTTCGCAGTCCCAGTCGTCGGCGCCCGGAGGCGGTGCGTCGGGATGGTCGACGGAAGCGAGGAACGCCCGCTTCCAGTGCGGGTGTCCGGTCTCCGGTCCGCCTCCGGAGCGGACCGTGCGCGGGGCGAGGCCGTCCGGCTCGGACGCGGCGACGAGGGGGAACAGCAGGCCGAGGGCCGTCAGTACGGCCAGTCGGCGAAACACCCGCCGGCTACGGGGCCTTCGTCCGGTGGGGAAGTCGGGCTCGGTGGTACGGGGACAGGGGACCCGCATGGTGCCTCCCGGATGGATTCTCACGGTGGTGTCAGGGATTCGAGCTGATGGGGTGTCACCCGCAGGGCGGTGACGCACACCGGTCGCCGCAGGGACCGCCGCGCTTTCGGGTGACGCCACCCCATGGACTGTTCACGGAGAGTGATGGTTCGGGTACGGTGACAGAGGTCGTGTGCGGGCCGTCCGCCCGTTCGTCCTCCGACCCAACACGTCATTTCGTGCCCGGCCGCAAGGAGATGGCATGCCCGCGAACTCAGTTGTCTTCGGTGCCGGTGGCTTCATCGGCCGCTCCCTCGTGGTGGAACTCCTGCGCCGCGGCCAGGAGGTCGCCGCCGCCGTGCACGGCAGCGGCGACCGGCTGACGCGATGGCTCGCGGACCAGCAGGTGGACACCGGCCGGCTCACCGTCGTCCGCGCCGACATCACCCGGCCCGGGCTCGGCCTGCCGGAACAGGGCATGGACGAGGTGCGTGACGTGTACAACACGGCGGCGCGGTTCGCCTTCGGCATGGACCCGGCCGAGGCCAGGGCGGTCAACGTGGACGGCGCCGTGCATGTGATCGAGTGGGCCGCCGCCCGCCCGCGCCTTCGCCGGGTGGTGCACATCAGCGGCTACCGCATGGCCGCGGCCGGCGCCGACTCGCCCGACTACCGGCGTGACGGCGCCTACGAGGCGTCCAAACGTGAGGGTGACGCCGCGGCGCGCCTACGCGCTCGCGAGCTGGGGGTCCCGCTGACCGTCGCCAATCCCAGTACGGTGATCGGGCAGGGGCAGTACGTCGGCCTGGCAGACCTGGTCGGGGAGCTCTGGCGCGGCCGCCTCGCCGCACTGCCCGGCGGCCCGGAGATCTTCCTGCCCGTCGTGGCCCTCGACTTCTTCGTCCGGTTCCTGGCCTCCCTTCCCGAGCATCAGGACAGCGCGGACAACACCTACTGGCTGCTCGACGACGCCACTCCCCGGCTGCCACAGCTCGTCGCGTTGCTCGCCGAGCACATGGGCGTGCGGGCTCCGCGCCGTTCCGTTCCCATCGGTCTCCTGAAGCGGCTGCCCCGCGCCCTCACCAGGGCGGACCCCGAAACCCTGTCCTTCCTCTCCACCGACCGCTACGACACGTCGTCCGCGCGGAAGTTCGCCGAATCCTGCGGGCTCGAGATGCCGCCGGTGCGCGATGCCCTGTGCGGCTGGGCCGACGACCTGGTCGCCGCCCGCTTCGGCCGGGTCCTGGCACCGCGCGGTCCGTACGGATTCCAGCAGGTCGGCAAGGACAGGACCTGGGTGACGGGCGACCGGGAGGAGCCGGGCTACGTGTTCCTGCACGGGCTCCCGGTCGACGCCGATTCCTGGTCGCGTGTGGCCGACCGGGTGGACGCCTCCGCACTCGCGGCCGATCTCCCGGGCTTCGGGCGGTCGGCACCCGCCGGGCAGTCACACGACGACTGGCTGGCGGCCCTCCTCGCACCGGTCCGGGGCCGGCCCGTCCTGGTCGCGCACTCCTACTCCTGCGGACCGGCCCTGCGTTACGCGCTGCGGCACCCCGAGCGGGTGGGTGCGCTGGTCCTCGTCTCTCCGGCCTTCCTCCAGCCGGCGTCCTCGTGGCTGACGCGCTCCCCTCTCGCCGTACCGGTTCTGCGCGGGATGTCGGCCGCAAGGCTGGCCGGATCGCTCGGGCTGCCGCACGACGGTTACCTGGAGGGCCCGGCGGCGGACCTGCGGCGAGCAGGGGCCGCGGTCCGGGTGGTCGCCGCCCTGCGCTCGGCGTACGGGCAGCGCGGTGCGCTCCGGAGCGCCCTGCACCGTGTCACGGTGCCGGTGGAACTGATCGTAGGAGCGCAGGATCCGCTGGAGGGGCCGAGCGGGCTGCCGGTCACCGAGATCGCGTCCGCCGGCCACTACCCCCAGCTCACTCATCCCGATGACGTCGCCGGTCACCTCGTCTCGGTGAGGGCGCAGGCAGCGGCCGGCTAGAGGCCGGGCGCGCGGCGGCCCCGGACTCACGTACCAGGGCCCGCCCTTCGGCCGGCCACCGCACGCGGCCCGCGTCCGGTGGTCAGTCACCGCGTGAAGGTCAGCACGACGTTGTGCCCGCCGAAGCCGAAGGACGTCGACAGAGCCGCGGTGGCATCGGCCTTCCGTGGTGCGCCGGTCACCAGGTCGAGTCCGATGCCGTCCCCGACCTCCTCCAGATTGCGTACCGGTGGCACCAGTGATTCCTTGAGCGCGAGCACCGTGAGAATCGCCTCCACGGCCCCCGAGGCACCCAGGAGGTGGCCCGTCGCGGACTTCGCGGCCGTGACCACCGGATGGTCGCCCACCGCGCTCGTCACGGCCCGGGACTCGGCGACGTCGCCCTGGGGTGTGCCGGTGGCGTGCGCGTTGACGTGGCCGATGTCGCCGCCGGTCAGCCCCGCGTCGCGCAACGACTCCTCGATGGCGCGCGCCTGGCCCGCGGCGTCGGGCAGTGTGATGTCGTGGGCGTCGGAGGTGACGCCCGCCCCTGCCAGCGCCGCGTGGACACGCGCACCGCGGGCCCGTGCGAAATCACCCCGCTCCAGCACGACCATTCCCGCGCCCTCGGACATCACGAAACCGTCCCGCCGGCGGTCGAACGGCCTGGACGCCCGGTCGGGTGCGTCGTTGCGCAGCGACAGGGCACGCATCTGCGCGAACGCGCCGAGGGAGAGCGGATGGATGCAGGCGTCGGTGCCCCCGGCCACCACCACATCGGCGCGGCCGGCCCGGATCAGCAGGGCTGCCACCGCGATCGCCTCGGCACCCGAGGCGCAGGCACTGGTCGGGGCATGAGTACCGGCGCGGGCTCCAAGCAGCAGACTGACCACGGCCGAGGCGCCGTTGGGCATCAGCCTCGGGACCGTGTACGGGGACACGGCGCGCTGCCCGCGCTCCCCCATACGGTCGTGCTGGTCCAGTATCGTCAGCGCGCCCCCGATCCCGGTGCCCACCACGACGGCCAGCCGTTCGGGTTCGACCTGCGGCGGCCCCGCGTCGGACCAGGCCTCCCTGGCCGCGACGATCGCCGCCGCCTGGCTGCGGTCCAGCCGGCGCCTCTGCACCCTGTCCACCTCGGCGTACGGATCCTGGAGCATGCCGCCGGCGATGCGGACCGGCAGCCGCGTGACCCAGGGAGCGACGATCGGCGAGATGCCGGACCGGCCGGCCAGCAGTCCTTCCCAGGTGGCCGGGACATCGGCGCCGAGCGGAGTGGTGGCTCCCATGCCCGTCACCAGTACGTCGTCCCTCAGCCGGCCGCGGGAACGCACGGCCTCACCGGCCGTACGCCGCACGGCCGGCCCCCTTGCCGGATCCGTCGGCCGACCATGTGCACGCGCCCAGCCCGGCCACGGTGAGCCTTGCCACCGCGAGCATCAGGTCACGGGTCCCCGCCACCTGCGCGAGGTTCTCGTGGACACCCTGGCCCGCCGGGGAGCCCTCCCCGCCGTTAAATGCATTCGTTTCCACAGTCACACACATACCATCTCCCCATTCCTTTGTACGGATGTGGCTTGAAAATGCCGTAGTCCCCGCACGATGCACGGAATGCCACAGCGGCACAGATGAGTTACCGGCCACGGATTTCTCTCGCCGCAACCACGACCCAATCTATGCGCCGCACCTCCTGTCCACCTCAGCTTTTCTGTCGAATTATCGACTCCCCCTTTTAGCGGACTCTCCCCCATCAGGGGGACACAGGGGGCGCAAGTGGCGGCAGATGGGCGGGTTTCACCCCCTCTGCGCTTACAGTATGCCCAGCTCAGCGCCATGATCAAATTCTTTCTCATTTGTCGTACAATGCCTTCGATTGTTGCTTATTGCCACAACACTCAGGAATGCTGCATAGTGAAGAAAGAGGCTGCAGAGAACAGTTTTCCAGCGCCGACCCCGGACGCCAGTGCACTTCAAAAATAAATCAATGCGCAGTAGGGGCCAGGGCAGCTCACGGATGACTTTCCCGTTCTCCTGCAAAATCCGGAAAGGGAGATTCGTGCCGCACACCATAAGGCCTCAACCATCCTCGGCCGAGGAGCAGGTTCACGTAGTCCGCTGGCCCCTCGAAGCGTCGAAGCTGGAGCACTTCCGGCACAAGGGCGCCCTCCGTCTCCTCGTGATCGAGAACGGCTCGACGCCGCCCGTGTCGACGGACGTGCGGGAGGACTGGGTCCGGTCACCGATCACCCGCGAGGACTTCGCCGCACGTCTCTCGGCCCTGCGCGCCAGAGCCGCGTCGCACGAGGTGCCGGCGCTGGACCACGACGGACTGCTCAGGTACGGCAGCCGGGTCGTACCGGTGTCCCCCACCGAGACATATCTGCTGCGGCCCCTGGTGCAGCGCTTCGGAAGCCTCGTGGGCCGTGACGAACTGCTGACGCTGCTGAGTACACGGGGCAGCACCGCGAGCCGGAACGCCCTGGACCTGCATGTGATGAGGATCCGGCGGCGCGTCCTGCCGCTGGGGCTGCGGGTCCGCACCGCCAGCAGACGCGGTTATCTGCTGGAGGGCCTGGGCTGACCGTGGAGCCCCTGCAGGACGTCGGTCCGGCAGGGGCTCCACGGTCGTGCGGGGCCCTCCGTGCTCAGCACGCCCCGGACGGCGGCGGCCCTGCGCAGGCGCAGAGCGCGGGCGCCAGTCCCGTCCGGTGTGCGTAGATCACCGCGTGCACCCGGTTGCGCAGATGCAGCTTGTCGAGCAGGTTCTGCACATGCGACTTGACGGTGCTCTCGCTGACCACGAGTTCGGCCGACATCTCGGCATTGCTGAAGCCGCGGGCGAGGAGCTGCAGCACCTCGCTCTCCCGGCGCGTGAGCAGCCCGGCACGTGCGCGGTCCGCCTCCGTTCCCGGGCGGCGCAGGGCGCTCGCGGGCCACGGATCCTCACCGCCCGGGCCGTCCCTGAGGCCGGTGGCGGCGTGGACGGCGTATCCCGCCGCGACCATGTGGACGGCGGAGACCAGCTGCTCCGGGGTGGCGCTGCTCAGCACCACGCCCTTGGCACCGGCCCGGAGAGCTTCCCGCGCGATGCCGTCGGTGTCCTGGGCGGTCAGGAGGACCGCCGGCATGGTGTCCCCGCACCGTGCGGACAGCGTGGCGACCATGCCGACGACGTCGAGGCCGGGTGACTGCGCGTCGGCGAGCACCACTCCGGGGCTGAGGCGGAGCACCTCGCGCTCGGCTTCCGCCGCGTCGGCGGCCTCCCCGACCACCTCGACGGCCCGGTCCTGATCGAGGATGGCCCGGATGCCGGTCCGGGTGATGGCACGGCCGTCGACGAGCAGGACGCGGACGGATGCAGTGATCGGTCTCTCCTTTCCTGAGTACTGCGGGAACACGCTGTTCCGGCCCGGACCATCTGCCCGGGGGCGCGGACGGATCAGTCGCGGCGGGTCAGGCCCGGGCGCTCCCGGCGCGGGGGATCTTCGTGCTCGCGTCCTTTCCGGCGGCCCGTGCCGCGCTCGGGCGCCTCGGTGTCGCAAGGACCGCGAGGGCGCCCACGGCGATGAGGCACGCACCGGTCCACAGGGCGGGGATCATTCCGTCGGTGAACCTGCCGGCGGTGGCGAGGTCGCCGTGGGCGGTGAACACGGAGGCCAGCACGGCGACTCCGAGGACACCGCCCAGCTCACGCAGCGAGTTGACCGCCCCCGAGGCCATTCCCCGGTCCTGGGCGTCGACCGAGCTCATCACCAGGTTCGCGGTCGGGGAGAAGTAGAAGGTCATGCCGAGCCCGCACAGGACCAGGGCCGGGACCAGGGACACGTAGTCCACGTCCGGTGAGACGCGGGCGGCGATCCAGCCGAGTCCGCAGGCCTGGAAGGTCAGGCCGATCGCGACGATGGACCGGCTGCCGATCCGGTCGGAGAGGAATCCGACCAGCGGTGCGACGAAGATCGGCACCGCCGTCCAGGGCAGGATGCGCAGACCCGCCTCCATCGGGGAGTAGCCGCGCGGGCCCTGGAAGAACTGGGTGAGGAGGAAGACCGAGCCGAACATGCCCGCGAACATCAGGAGCCCCGCGGCGTTCATTCCGCTGAAGGTCCGGTGGCGGAACAGCCTCATCGGGAACATGGGCATGTCGGTACGCAGCTCCCAGGCGACGAACGCCGTCACGACCAGGGAGCCTCCGGCCAGTGCGGTCAGGACGTGCGGGCTGGTCCAGCCGTCCGTGGGGCCCTGGATGAGGCCGAACACGATGCCGAACAGTCCGGCACCGGCCAGAACGGTCCCGGTGAGGTCCAGCCGGGAGTTGGGGCCACGGCTCTCGGCGAGTTTCCACCGGCCGAGCGGCAGCAGGACGAGCCCGATCGGCACATTGATCCAGAAGATCCACTGCCAGGTCAGGTGCTCGACCATCACCCCGCCGATGAGGGGCCCCATCGCGATCGCCAGGCCTTCGACCGCGCTCAGCGCCCCCAGGACCGCGCCACGGCGGGCCGCCGGAGCGACCGCCGTGAGCAGGGTCAGGTTGAGGGGCATCAGCGCGGCGGCGCCGAGGCCCTGCAGGGCGCGGGCAGCGATGAGCTCTCCGATGCCGGGGGCGAGCGCCGCCGCGGCGGACGCCGCTGTGAAGACGCCCAGACCCACCACGAACATCCGCCGCCGCCCGAACCGGTCGCCCAGGGCGGCGCCCGGGAGCATCAGGACGGCGTAGGTGAGTGTGTAGGCGTTGACGGTCCACTCGAGTTGCTGGATGTCGCCGCCGAGGCTCTCGCGGATCGCGGGCAGGGCGGTGATGACGACCAGATTGTCGAGGGACACCATGGCCACGCCGAGGCCACAGCAGAGGAACGTCCACAGGACGCTCCGCTTGGAGACATGCATGATTGCCTTTTCCTGGAAGGTGGACCGCGGCCGGTCACCGGCGGCGGTCCCACGGGATCCCGCGGGGCCGCCGCCGGTGACGCGTGCGCGGTCGCGTTCAGCGCGCGCCCGGACGGCGCATGAGGCGGAGCATCGGCGGTAGCAGGGCCGCCAGTTCGTACGGCCATCGCAGGCGGGTCAGCCACCGCTCACCGAGCGGCCGGGCCATCTGGTGCACGTCCAGGCCGATTTCGGGGCGTACCCGCTTACCGGCGAGGACGCGTACGGCCATGTGGGAGCTCAGCACCCCGAACGCCGTCGCGGTGTAGGCGACCTGGGGGAAGCTGTAGTCCGTACGCAAATGGTTCGCCCGGATCTCCGCCAGCATCTCGGCCGGCACCCGGCGCAGCGGCACCGCGCGGCGCAGCAGTTCCCAGGTGTCCACGCGCTCGATGTCGGCCAGGGTGATGGCGCCTGCGAAGGGCTCCCGGATGCGCCTGTAGTCGTAGCAGCGCACGTACTGGGTTCCGGCCATGTCCCAGCCGGTGATGAGGGGGAGCCTCCGCTGGACCGCCACGCGGTGCAGCAGGTGTTTCGCCTGCCATCCGTCGGCGGTGGTGACGTCCACCCCGTCGATGATGATCTGGCTGGGCGCGGTGAGCCGCTGCACCGTCGACGGTGTCACCCCCTCGGTGAACACCGTCACCCGGGCGTACGGGTTGATCGACATGATGCGTTCCGCCGCCCCGGCGGCCTTGTTCTGCTCGATGTCGGCGGCGACCGCGCTCTGGCGGTTGAGGTTGTTCAGCTCGAAGGTTCCGGGGTCCGCCACCAGGAAGCGCTGTGCGCCGAGCCGGGTCAGCGGCTCCACGGCCGCACCGCCGATCGACCCGCAGCCCGCCACCAGGATGGTGGCGTCGCGCAGCGCCAGCTGCTCGTCGGCCGAGACCACACCCGCGTTGCGGGTCACCAGCTCCTCGTAGAAGGCGCGGTGCGGCTCCGACTCCCCGCTGCCCGCCGGCGGCAGGCCCGTGTTCTCCGGGATCATGCGGTACCTCCGCGCTGACGGGGGATCATGGAGCCGTCCACCGCCAGCCTGCGTCCGGCGAGCCGGGCGACCATCTCGTGGTACGAGGTCAGGTCGCTGCTGCCGTCCATGTAGGAGCGGACGACGTCGCGGTACCAGGGCAGGTCCTGGGGAACCGGGGCGACGAAGGGCTTGGCGAGAACGCCTTGGTGGTAGATGGGCGCCAGCGGGTCCGACGAGGGCAGGCTCGGGGAGGTGTCCTCGACGACATGGAGGTCGAATCCGGCCAGCCGCAGGTGGCGCAGGGCCACGTGCTCCTTGGCGTCGCCGAGCACGAGACGGATCCCGTCGTCGAGCTGGATCATCGCCTCGCCCATGCCGAGCATGAGGTGCCACGGCACGCGGTCGTGCTGGATCCCGAGGGGCATGGACTGGTCGCGCAGGAAGCGTTTGAGCTCGAAGACCTGGTGGGTTCCCAGGCCGAGGCGCGCGTACTGTCCCAGCAGGTCGATGCCGTGGGCGGCCTCGGTGGGGAACAGCGCCCGCCGTGGTGAGTCCAGGGGCAGGCTCACGGTGTCCGCCGAGCAGCTCAGCCCGACGTAGCCACGGATCCTTCCGGTGCGCGAGCAGAGGGTCACCGTGTGGATGCTCTCCATCCGGCCCGGCCGGGGCAGCGGTTCGTGGTACGCCGCCGTCCGGTAGACGAGGTCGGCCGAGATCCAGCTCAGCCGCAGGTACTGGGCCAGCCGGAAGCCGAGGATGCCTCTGAGGTACCGGGCGGGGAACTGGCTGTCCCGGGCGGTGAGGGTGATCAGCCCGCTGTGTACGTCCTCCGCGTGGTACAGCGGTGTGCCGGCGATCTCCGCCGGCAGCTGCCGGTAGCTGAGCCGCTCGTGGAGTTCGATGATGTCGGCCACGTAGCGCAGGGCGCGGGAGCCCGCGGGGTCCGCGGAGGTCGGGATGGTGGTGCGGGCGGGCCCGTCACCGCCCGTGAACGGGGAGGCGGTGTTCATTCGGCGTCGTCCTCGGCGTAGAGGCTCTCGGTGATCGTGAGCGCCAGGACCTCGGGCGTGCCCTCGTAGACGCGGGTTCCGTAGGCGTCGCGGAGCATCTTCTCCACGCCGTGGGTGCGCAGGTAGCCGCGTGCGCCCACGAGGGAGAGAGCGGCGTCGGCCACGTCGATGGCGGCCCGGTCGGCGAAGAGTTTGGCGACGGCCGGTTCGTAGGCGGGCGGTGGCAGCTGGGTGTCCACGGTGTTCGCCGCGTGCAGATACAGCAGGCGGGCCGCGTCCACCTTGGCGCTCATGCCGGCCAGCTTCGCCGCGGTGAACTGGTGCCGGTGCAGCAGTTCACCGCCCTGGACGCGTTCACCGGCCCAGGCGACGGCCTGTTCCAGGGCGCCGCGGGCGACACCGGTGGAGATCCCGGCGACCGCGGCGCGGGCCATGTTGCTCTGGGCCATGTTGATGGGCATGCCCTCGCCCTCGCCGCCGATCATGTTCTCGGCGGGCACCCGGACCTCGTGGAACTCCAACTCGCTGCCCAGGCAGGCCCGGTAGCCCATCTTGTCGGCGACCGGGCCCCGCACCACGCCCGGGAGGTTCAGCGGCACGATGAAGGAGGTGAGGCCGGTGGCTCCGGGGCTGCCCTCCATGTTCGCGAACACGGAGGCGAACGCGGCGAAGCGGGCGTTGGTGATGAACCGCTTCCTGCCGGTGAGCACGTACTCGTCGCCGTCCCTGCGTGCGGTCATGACGTTGCGGGCGTGCGGCGCGTTGGCCGGAATGATCAGATCGCATCCGGCGTCCTCCTCCGTCACCGCGTTGCACGCGAGCACCGGCTCGTCACCGGAGAAGAGCGGGAGGTAGCGCGCCTGGAGGCGGGGGTCACCGGAGAGCAGGAGCGGGGCCTGGCCGAGCATGGTGGCACCGAAGACGAGTGCGGTGCCGGGGCACACGGCGGCCACTTCCTCGAGGGCGGTGGCGACTCCCAGCATGCCGAGCCCGAGGCCGCCGTAGTCCGTGGGGACGGCGGCCCGGGTCAGACCGATCTCGTGGCCGCGCCGCACCACGTCCCAGTCGAATTCCTCCGCCGGCGCCTGGTCGAGCTGGCGGACCCGGGGCTTCACGGTCTCCTGTGCGAACCGCCGCGCCTCGTCCTTGAGTTGCCGCACATCAGGGGGCAGCACGTCGAAGTTGAGCTCCGGGGAGAGGTCTGCCGGTACGTCGATGGTCATGACTGTCGTGGCTCCTTGGGGCAGGGGTGATGTCGGGGATGAACGCGAGGAGTCAGGCACCGACGCCCGATTCCGCGGCGATCGCCGGGTAGCCGTCGAAGGCGGGCTGGAGCATCGGCACCAGCTCCAGGACCTTGGCGATGCGGCCGCGGATCCGGACCTTGCCGGTCGCGATGGCGGCGGGCACCAGCAGCCGGCCCATCCACAGCGCGTGCGCGGTGTCGCAGGACATCTTGAGAGTGATCGCGGCCTTGAACGGCGCCTCGTCCCCGAGGACGACGCCCTCGGACGAGACGAAGATCCGGCAGTCGGGCCTGCTGTGCACCAGCTGCACCGACAGGCCCTCCCTGCGCGCCTTCTCCACGAACTGCTCGTCCTCCAGCAGCACACCGAAAAGCCGGCCGAACACATCGGAGGCCATTTCGCTGGACGAAAATACGGACATGCTTCCCCTTCGAAATTACGGGCGGTGCGACACCCGGAGCCGCAATGAATGGGCACGTCGCCTGGCTGCTTCGCCTGCTCATCGGGTGTCGATGTCCGCACGTTATGACACCTCCCGGATCGCATCGACCGCATCGACAGGTAGCCGAAAAAAGACTGAAAGAAATAAGTAAGCAGTCGTCACATAACGCTCTGACCAGCAACTATCACCCACACCTCGCCCGCCTTACCCGCATAGGGAGAAAGCTGACAGCACGTGATAACGCTCCCCATGAATGCGACTCGAATGAAAAGCGAGGGCCATGGTTCCCACCACGAAAGAGTGATCAGAGGAATCTTCTCTTGCATGTGGCGAATCCGTACTGCGTCATGGGTATGCCGCCACCGCGGCGTACGGAGCGAGCGATTCGAAAGGAGGTGAAGAGCAATGCGCAGGATCGAGATGAAGTACCGGACCGCCGTCCGGGCCGACCGCCCCAGGGCCGGTGAGGGTTCCACCTGGAACTGGACGTGGGCCTACCGCCAGGCGTGACCGCGCGCGTGGGGCCGGACTTCCCCCTTGCCCGGCCCCACGCGTATGTCCCGGCCTTTCCCCTCTTCCCGTACGCCGAGGAGTCTCCGTGCGTCTACGCCGTTCCCGCTGCCTGACCTGCTACTGGCACGACAGTGCCTTTGTCGTCCACCCTCACCCGCACGGCACGCCCACGGCCCTGCACCCCGCCGCCGCGGAGATCCTGGCCGCTTTCGAGGACTGGAGCACCCCCGGTGAGGCCGCGGGACATCTCGGCCATCTGACTCCGGACACCGTCGAGGAGGCCGTCACGGCGCTGGTGCGGAGCGGAGCCCTCCTGGCCCAGGGCAGCGCGGCCGCGGACCGCGACGAGCGGATCGCCGCGCAGTGGGGCGCGTGGATGCCCGAGGCGTCCTTCTTCCACTACGCCACCCAGGACGTGTACGGCCCGCCTCCGGCCGGGGACCCGCCCGCCGACGCGCGGGACCCTGGCACCGCACCGCCCGTACAGGGGCCGCTGCCTCCCCTGTTCACGGGGTATCCGCGGGCTCCCCGGCTCCTGCTGCCGCGCAGGCCCGCCGGGCTCCGGGCACCGTTCGAACAGGTTCTGTACGACCGCCGTACCCACCGGGACTTCACCGGAGCGCCGGTGCCGGTGGAGACCCTGGCCACCTTGCTGGCCGTGGTCTTCGGACCGGTCGACTTCATCGACTGCGGCCGGGGCGCGCTGTACCGGCGCACCAGTCCCCAGGGCGGCTCCCGGCAGGAGATCGACGCCTACGTCGGCGTCCTCGACGTCGACGGCCTGTCGCCCGGCTGGTACCACTACAACAGCTTGCAGCATGCGCTCGAACTGCTCTCCGAGGGCCTCACCCCCGCGGAGGCCGCCCGTCTCTGTGCCGACCAGTCATGGGCCGGGCGCCCCGCCTTCCTCGTCGTGCTGGCCGCGCGCCTGGAGCGGATGAGCGTGAAGTACCCCACGCCGCGCGCCTACCGGGTCTGTCTGCTCGACGCAGGGCATCTGGGGCAGACCTTCGCGCTGACCGCGACCGCCCTCGGGCTCGGCCCCGCCCAGACCGGCGCCTTCGGGGACTCCGCGATCGCCGGCCGGTGCGGCCTGGACGACACCGGCCACACCCCGCTGTACGTACTGGCCGCCGGGCATCCCGCTCCGGCACCGCGGGACGCTCCCCCACCGGCCGGCGTTCCCGCCTTCGGCTCCACCACGCTGCTCGCCCCGTGACCTCGGGCCGGGGCGGACCGGTGGGCGCCGCACGACCGGTTCAGCCACGCTCCAGGAAGGGCTCCAGCAGCCCTGGCACGGCGTCGGCGGCGAAGGCGAGGCCCTCGGACGCGTCGGTGTCACGTGCCGTGTAGGCGCCGCCTCCGCCGGCCGTCGTGGCCGTGACGTCGATCAGCCCGGCTCTGCGCTGGAACCAGGACTGCTTCACCGTCCAGCCGATCACCCCGGCCCGCTGCAGAGCCGCTGTGGACCGCCGTACGGTGCCCGATCGGGTCACGAGGTAGCCGCCGCTGAGTGTGTGTCCCAGTGAGCGGTAGGCGTCGAGGGCCAGGAACACCGCGACGGGCACGGACACCACCGCGCAGGCGAGCGCCGTCCAGAGGAGTACGGGCGTCAGCAGGGCCCCCAGGACGACCTGGACGAGCACGGGTACCAGGGCGACGGACAGGGCACGGCGAAGCCGCCTGTCCCGGGCGGCTCGGGGGTGGCCGGTCAGGAGGGCGCCCGTCGGGGAGGCCGGTTCGCGCAGCACTTCGGCGGCGATGGATTCGGCCAGTGGGCGCGGCACGGCCGGCAGCAGGGTGTTGTGGTCGGCACTCCGCTCCTCGTCCTTGGTCAGCCCCGTGGCGATCGCGTCGACCCGGGCAGCGCCCGCGAGCCGCACGCCGAGGGGCTCCACCAGGTCCACCCCGTGCAGCCGCCGTTCCTCGACCGACAGGGAGCGCGAGGTGAACAGTCCGCGCCGCACCCGCAGGGTGCCGCCCGGTTCCCGCTCGAGGCGGTAGTTCCACCACATCTCGACCCACAGTCCGAGCGCTCCGATCACACCGGCGACCAGGGCGGCCACGATCAGGGCGGCGATCGTCCAGACCGGTGGGGTGTCCCGGAAGCGGTCGGCGATCCAGTGGATCACCTCGGCCTGCGCCCCGACCCAGTCGCTGACCTGCATCACACCGCCGGCGGCAGCGCCACCGAGCAGGGGCGCGGCGAAGGAGACCGGTGCGTAGCGGATCCACCGGGGATCGAGCGTGGCCAGTTCGCCGTCGCGGGGGGTCCCGGAGGTGCCGGACGCGGCACGGTCGAGGAGGTCACGGCGCAGCCGCTCGCCCTCGGCGCGGGCAACGGGGTCCAGCGTGAGCGTGGAGTCGCCGCCCGTGTGCTCACCTGTGCCGATGCGGACCGAGACCAGCCCCAGGATCCGCAGCAGCGGATGGGCGGTGAGGTCGACGCTGCGGATCCGCTCGCGGGCCAGCGAGCGGCGCTTCACCAGGAGGAGCCCGGTGTGCAGGTCGACGCGCTCGGTTCCGACCCGGTAGCGGGTGCGCCGCCACCGCACGTGGTCGCCGACGGCGGCGCAGCCGATCAGCACGGCGGCTCCCCCCAGGGCCCAGCCGACGGCCGCCGCGTATCCCAGACGGCCGGACAGCGCGACGGTGACCGGCACGGCCGCGCCCGCGGCCACTCCCGCCGTGACGAGCGCGGTGACCAGGACCGTACGGGGATGGAGCCGTTGCCAGCCGGGGCCTCCGTCGGCGGCCGTGCTCATGTGGCGTCCCCGGGGGTCTCATGGGTGATGCGGGTCAGCCGCTCGGCGAGCTCGGCGGCGACCTCGTGGGCGAGCCCCTCGATCTGTACGGCGCCCTTGGCGGAGGCGGTGGTGACGGTGACCGTGGCCAGTCCGAAGAGCTGTTCCAGGGGGCCCCGCACGGTGTCCACGGTCTGGATGCGGGACATCGGCGCGATCCGCCACTCCCGCAGGAAGGCCCCGGTGCTCACGTAGACCGCCTCGTCGGTGACCTCCCAGCGGTGGGTGCGGAACCACCAGAGGGGGAAGAGGACGGCACACAGCAGGCCGACGGCGCCGAGCACCGCGGCGGGCATCAGCAGCCAGAATCTGGCGGGCTCGATGAGCGCGCCCAGGATGCCGAGGACCGCGACCGGGGCCGCGGTCAGCAGCAGCCACTGGGCCCCCCACCAGCTGACGGCCCGGCGGTCCGGTGCGTTGCGCGGCGGCCTGAGCCGTATCGTCCCCTCCCCCGTGGCCATCACTCAGCGGCCACGCAGCGAGCGATACGTCGAGACGAGTGCGGCGGTGGAGCTGTCCAGCTGTTCGCCGCCGGTGCCCTCGGTGAGGACCGGCTCGATCTTCTTGGCGAGGACCTTGCCGAGCTCGACGCCCCACTGGTCGAAGGAGTCGATGTTCCAGACCGCGCCCTGGACGAAGACCTTGTGCTCGTACAGCGCGATGAGCTGGCCGAGCACCGACGGGGTGAGACGGTCCGCGAGGATCGTGGTCGTCGGGTGGTTGCCCTGGAACGTCTTGTGGGGCACCAGCTCCTCGGGCACACCCTCCGCGCGGACCTCCTCGGGCGTCTTGCCGAAGGCGAGGGCCTGGGTCTGGGCGAAGAAGTTGGCCATCAGCAGGTCGTGCTGGGCGATCAGCCCGGGCAGCAGGTCGTGGACCGGCGCGGCGAAGCCGATGAAGTCAGCCGGGATGATCTTGGTGCCCTGGTGGATCAACTGGTAGTAGGCGTGCTGCCCGTTGGTGCCGGGGGTACCCCAGACGACCGGGCCGGTCTCCCACTCCACCGGATCGCCGTCCCGGTCGACGGACTTGCCGTTGGACTCCATGTCCAGCTGCTGCAGGTACGCCGTGAACTTGGACAGATAGTGGCTGTAGGGCAGCACCGCGTGCGACTGGGCGTCGAAGAACTGGCCGTACCAGATGCCCAGCAGGCCGAGCAGCAGCGGGGCGTTCTCCTCGGCGGGGGCGGTGCGGAAGTGCTCGTCGACGAGGTGGAAGCCGTCCAGCATCTCGCGGAACCGGTCCGGGCCGATGGCGATCATCAGCGAGAGGCCGATCGCCGAGTCGAAGGAGTACCGGCCGCCGACCCAGTCCCAGAACTCGAACATGTTGGCCGTGTCGATACCGAAGTCCGCGACCTTCTCCGCGTTGGTCGACAGCGCCACGAAGTGCTTGGCGACGGCGTCCTGACCTGCCCTCAGCTCGGTGAGCAGCCAGTCGCGGGCGGAGGTGGCGTTGGTGATGGTCTCGATCGTCGTGAAGGTCTTGGAGGCGACGATGAAGAGCGTCTCGGCCGGGTCGAGGCCCTGCACCGCCTCGTGGAGGTCGGCGCCGTCGACGTTCGACACGAAGCGGACGGTGAGCGAACGGTCCGTGAAGGAGCGCAGCACCTCGTACGCCATGGCGGGCCCCAGGTCGGAGCCGCCGATACCGATGTTGACGATGTTCTTGATCGGCTTACCGGTGTGACCGGTCCACCCGCCCGACCGGATCCGGTCGGAGAAGGCGGCCATCCTGTCGAGGACGGCGTGCACGGCCGGCACCACGTTCTCGCCGTCGACCTCGGCCACGGCGCCCCGCGGGGCACGGAGCGCGGTGTGCAGGACGGCACGGTCCTCGGTCGTGTTGATCTTGTCGCCACGGAACATGGCGTCCCGCAGCGAGGCCACGCCCGTGGCGGCGGCGAGCTCGCGCAGCAGCCGCAGCGTCTCGTCGGTGACCAGGTGCTTGGAGTAGTCGATGTGGAGGTCGCCGACCCGCAGGGTGTACTGCTTCCCCCGGTCCGGCGCGTCCGCGAACAGCTGCCGCAGACGCGTCCCCCCGAACTCCTCACGGTGCTTGCCGAGAGCCGTCCACTCAGGCATCTGGTTGAGCTTGGTTCGGCTTTGTGCGTTCATCCCGGAAATCGCCCACTTCTCTCGTACTGCAACCATCCCCGCTGCCCCTCCAACCTAATTGATCTGGAGGGCGCGACGGGGCACCGGCGAGCTGGTGGACGGCATACGGATTCCGGCCGGGCACCCAGGGGGTGACCGGCCGGTGAAGAGTGAGAGGTCCTAGATCTCGCCGCGGAGTTTCGCGAGGGCTTCGGCGAGGATCGCCTCGCCGTCCGCGTCGCTGCGCCGCTCGCGTACGTACGCCAGGTGCGTCTTGTACGGCTCGGTGCGCGGCGGAGCCGGCGGGCTGTCCCGGTCCTGTCCGGCCGGGAAGCCGCAGCGCGGGCAGTCCCAGGTCTCCGGTACCTGCGCGTCATGGGCGAAGCTCGGCTGCGTCTCGTGCCCGTTCGAGCACCAGAAGGAGATGCGGGCCCGTGGCGCGGACTCGCCGCGCTCGGCCTCCCCCATCGGCCCCGCTCCGACCCGGCTTCCCCGGATCGCGTTGCCACTTGCCACGGTCGTAACTCCCTGCGTGATGGTGCTCGAAGATGCCCCAGTCTACGTAAGGCCCAACGCGCGTCCAGTGAAAGGAGTTACACCCTCACCAGGAATCGCGAACGACGCGTCAGCCGTCCAGCTTGATGAGCAGAGCAAGGACGACAATGCACGCGAACCAACTCAGACCGACGACGACGGTGATGCGGTCGAGGTTCCGCTCGGCGACCGACGAGCCACCCACGGAGGACTGCATTCCACCACCGAACATGTCGGAAAGGCCGCCGCCCTTCCCCTTGTGCATCAGCACCAGCAGCATCAGCAGCAGGCTGAAGACGATCAGGGCGATCTCGAACGCCAAAACCACGGCTGGTCCCTACTTTCCGGAATTCCTAGGTCTGCATGTACGAACAGCGGGGGCCAGGGGGTAGACCCCCCTCGGCCCCCGCAAGGGTACGACGGATCCGCGCTACCGCATACTCACTGGTCGCGGAAGCGAACGATCTTGACGAACTCGTCGGCGTCGAGAGCGGCGCCGCCGATGAGGGCACCGTCGACATCGGGCTGAGCCATGATGGCGGCGACGTTGCCGGACTTCACCGAGCCGCCGTACTGGATACGGACGGCGTCGGCCAGCTCCTGCGAGTACAGCTCGGCGAGACGGCCGCGGATCGCGCCGCAGACCTCCTGGGCGTCCTCGGGGGTGGCGACCTCGCCGGTCCCGATGGCCCAGACCGGCTCGTAGGCGATCACGACGGACTCGGCCTGCTCGGCCGGGATGTCCTTCAGCGCGCCGTCGAGCTGCGCCAGCGTGTAGGAGACCTGGTCACCCGCCTTGCGGATGTCCAGGCCCTCGCCGACACAGAGGATCGGGGTCAGGCCGTGCTTGTACGCGGCCTTCACCTTGGCGTTGCAGATCTCGTCGTTCTCGCCGTGGTACTGCCGGCGCTCGCTGTGGCCGACGGCCACGTACGTGCACTTCAGCTTGGCGAGCATCGGGCCGGAGATCTCACCGGTGTACGCGCCGGAGTCCTGGGCCGAGATGTCCTGGGCGCCGTACTTGATCTTCAGCTTGTCGCCGTCGACCAGCGTCTGCACGGAGCGCAGGTCGGTGAAGGGCGGCAGGACGGCGACCTCGACCGCGTCGTAGTCCTTGTCGGCCAGGGCGAAGGCGAGCTTCTGGACGTGGGCGATGGCCTCGAGGTGGTTGAGGTTCATCTTCCAGTTGCCCGCCATGAGCGGGGTGCGGGTGGTCATGAAAGGTCAGTCCTCCAGTGCGGCGAGGCCGGGAAGCGTCTTGCCCTCGAGGTATTCGAGGCTGGCGCCGCCACCGGTCGAGATGTGGCCGAATGCGTTCTCGTCGAAGCCCAGGATGCGGACGGCGGCCGCGGAGTCCCCGCCGCCGACGACGCTGAAGGCCTCGGAGTCGACGAGGGCCTGGGCGACCGCCCTGGTGCCCTCGGCGTAGTCGGGGTGCTCGAAGACGCCCATCGGGCCGTTCCAGAAGACGGTGGCCGCGTCGGCGAGCTTCGAGGCGTAGAGCTTGTTGGTCTCCGGGCCGTTGTCCAGGCCCATCGCGCCGGCCGGAATGGCGTCGGCGGCGACCGTGGCGGGGTGGCCCGGGGTCTTGGCCTTGAGGTCCGGGAACTGCTCCGAGACGACGACGTCGACGGGGAGCACGAACTCCACGCCCTTCTCCTCGGCGCGCTTGAGGTATCCGAGCACCGCCGGGATCTGGTCCTCCTGGAGGAGGGAGCTGCCGACCTCGTACCCCTGGGCCTTGAGGAAGGTGTAGGCCATACCGCCACCGATGAGGATGCGGTCGGCCTTCTCCAGCAGGTGGTCGATGACACCGAGCTTGTCGGAGACCTTGGAGCCGCCGAGGACCACGGCGTAGGGGCGCGTGACGTCCTCGGTGAGCTTCTTCAGGACGGCGACCTCGGTGGCGATCAGACCTCCGGCCGCGTGCGGCAGCCGGGCCGGGAGGTCGAAGACCGAGGCGTGCTTACGGTGGACGGCACCGAAGCCGTCGCCCACGTACACATCGGCGAGCTCGGCGAGCTGGTCGGCGAAGGCGCCGCGCTCGGCGTCGTCCTTCGACGTCTCGCCGGCGTTGAAGCGGAGGTTCTCGATGACGGCGACCTGGCCGTCGGTGAGAGCGGCGACCGTGGCGCGGGCGGACTCGCCGACGGTGTCGGTCGCGAAGGTGACCTCGGCGCCGAGCAGCTCGCCCAGGCGCGCGGCGGCGGGCCCCAGCGAGAAGGCCGGGTCCGGAGCACCCTTGGGGCGGCCGAGGTGCGAGGCGACGACGACGCGCGCACCGGCTGCGGCGAGCCGGGTGATCGTCGGCTGGACGGCGCGGATGCGGCCGTCGTCGGTGATCGTGGTGCCGTCCAGCGGCACGTTGAGGTCGGCGCGGACGAATACCCGCTTGCCCGCGACCCCTTCGGCGAGAAGTTCGTCGATCGTCTTCATCTCTGTTCCCATACTCCTTGGAAGGACGATGAGCATGCGAGGGGGCTCGAACGGCGCCGCGTCGCGCCGTCCGAGCCCCTCACATCACACCTGGATGCCTGCCGATCCCAGGATCAGAGCTGGCCGCCGACGAAGACGGTCAGGTCGACGAGGCGGTTGGAGTAACCCCACTCGTTGTCGTACCAGCCGAGGATCTTCACCGAGTTGCCCTCCTGGACCATGGTCAGGGAGGAGTCGAAGGTGCAGGACGACGGGTCGCCGACGATGTCCGAGGACACGATCGGGTCCTCGGTGTACGTCAGGAAGCCCTTGAGGTCGCCGTCGTCGGACGCCTTCTTGAACGCGGCGTTGACCTCGTCCTTGGTGACCTCGCGCTGCAGGGTCACGACGAGGTCGGTGGCGGAGCCGGTCGGAACCGGGACGCGCATCGCGATGCCGTCGAGCTTGCCCTTGAGCTGCGGGAGCACCAGGGCGGTCGCCTTGGCGGCGCCCGTCGTGGTCGGAATGATGTTCTCGGCGGCGGCGCGGGCGCGACGCAGGTCCGAGTGCGGGAAGTCCAGGATGCGCTGGTCGTTCGTGTACGCGTGGACCGTCGTCATCAGGCCCCTGACGATGCCGAAGTTCTCGTCGAGAACCTTGGCCATCGGCGCCACACAGTTGGTGGTGCAGGAGGCGTTGGAGATGACGTGGTGGTTGGCCGCGTCGTACTTGTCCTGGTTGACGCCCATCACGATGGTGATGTCCTCGTCCTTGGCCGGAGCCGAGATGAGGACCTTCTTGGCGCCACCGGCGATGTGCTTCTCGGCGTCGGCCTTCTTGGTGAAGATGCCGGTCGACTCGATCACGATGTCGACGCCCAGCTGACCCCAGGGGATGTCGGCCGGGTTGCGCTCGGAGAGCACCTTGATGGTGTGACCGTCGACGGTGATGGTGTCGGCGGTGTGGCTGACCTCTGCCTTGAGACGACCCAGAATGGTGTCGTACTTCAGCAGGTGAGCCGTGGTCGCAGTGTCACCCAGGTCGTTGACAGCCACGATCTCGATGTCCGCACCCTGCTCCAGCAGCGCGCGGAAGTAGTTACGACCGATGCGGCCAAAGCCGTTGATGCCTACGCGGATCGTCACGAACCGATCTCCTCGTTAGGAACGCCGGTTTCGATGCCGGCGAGTTTTATAGGGATGTCCCCGACCGCCTCCGACCCTACCTCTCCGAAGGCTCCGGAGTGACATCGAGAGCGGTGGTGCGAATAGGGATCCCCTTACTCGCGAGTAGGAGTAAGGGATTCCGCCCGGGGGGAAACAGCGGGGACGGCCGCCGCGCCACCCGGCCGCCGGGCACCAACACCCGCCGTGGCCAGGCCCTTTGCGGCGGAGGAGTGCCTGCCAAAGCCTCACCACCGGAAGTGACTGACGTCGGCTCAGCTGTCGCGGTTCCCTCCACGGCGGGCGACGGCAATGACCTCCGGGGCATATTCGACGGAGGCCGATGCGGTGAACCGCGAGCTCCATGCTCAATTGTGCGGAGTGGCACTCAATCGATGAAAGCGGTAGCCCGACTGCATGCTTCCAAGGGCATGGACGGGGAAACGCGGAAGGTGAAACTACGGAGATCGGCCGCTCGGTCGTGCGTGACGGCGCTCGAAATCCATCCGGAAAAACTGTCCGTCGCGGCGCGGCCCTGCGCGGAAACACCTCCCGCAGCCGGGAGGGGGACAAAAGCCCCCGGCCGCGCCCGGAGGGCGGACGGGGGCCTCCTGCGACTCTCAGCCCACGAGGCCGTCGGCCAGCTCCTCGCTGAGGGTCGATTCCGTGCCGGGGATACCGAGGTCCTGGGCCCGCTTGTCGGCCATGGCCAGCAGGCGCCTGATCCGGCCGGCGACCGCGTCCTTGGTCAGCGGCGGGTCGGCGAGCGCACCCAGCTCCTCCAGGGAGGCCTGCTTGTGCTCCATGCGCAGCCGTCCGGCCGCCGCGAGGTGCTCCGGGACCTCCTCGCCCAGGATCTCCAGCGCGCGCCCGACCCGGGCGCCCGCGGCGACCGCGGCGCGGGCCGAGCGGCGGAGGTTGGCGTCGTCGAAGTTGGCGAGCCGGTTGGCCGTGGCACGGACCTCGCGCCGCATGCGGCGCTCCTCCCAGGCGAGCACCGCGTCATGGGCTCCCAGGCGGGTCAGCAGCGCACCGATCGCGTCGCCGTCACGGACGACGACACGGTCCACTCCCCGCACCTCGCGCGCCTTGGCGGCGATCGAGAGCCTGCGGGCCGCGCCCACCAGGGCGAGGGCGGCCTCCGGGCCGGGGCAGGTCACCTCGAGCGAGGAGGAGCGGCCCGGTTCGGTGAGCGAGCCGTGGGCCAGGAAAGCTCCGCGCCAGGCGGCCTCCGCGTCGCAGGTGGCCCCCGAGACCACCTGCGGGGGCAGGCCTCGGATGGGCCGGCCGCGGCCGTCCACCAGGCCGGTCTGGCGGGCCAGCTGATCGCCGCCCGCCACCACCCGTACGACGTAGCGGGAGCCGCGGCGCAGTCCGCCGGGGGCCATCACGATCAGCTCCGAGCTGTGCCCGAAGATCTCCAGGATGTCCCGCTTGAGCCGGCGTGCCGCGCTCCCGGTGTCCAGCTCGGCCTCGATCACGATCCGGCCGCTCACCAGGTGCAGCCCACCCGCGAACCGAAGGATCGCCGAGACCTCTGCCTTTCTGCAGCAGGTGCGGGTCACGGGAAGATGAGAGATTTCGTTCTTCACCGCTGGCGTCATCGCCATGGGCCGATCCTTCCATGCATCCGAAAAATACGGTCGTACGCGGCGGCCAACAGCTCCGGATCATGAATCGGAACACCGTCGGGTGAGGCCACGGGGGCCAGCTCGACCGCGGCTCCGAGCCGCTGTGCGGCGTCGGCGAGGGACTCGCGGTCGGGCACGGCGGCCTCGTCGGCCAGCACCACGTCCATGGTGAGTTTAGGGGCGTGTCGTCCCAAAACCTCCAAATGACGCTGCGGTGAGAACCCTTCTGTTTCACCGGGCTGTGGTGCGAGGTTCAGCGAGAGGACCTTTCGGGCCTTCGTGGTCACCAGTGCGTCGAGCAGCTCCGGGACCAGCAGATGCGGAATCACGGAGGAAAACCAGGACCCTGGGCCCAGAACCACCCAATCGGCGTCGAGAACGGCTGCGACCGCCTCGGGAACCGCCGGCGGATCAGCCGGCACGACGTGGACCGACTGCACCTCCCCCAGGGTCAGCGCCACCGTGGCCTGCCCGCGCACGGTGACCGTCTCCTCGGGGCGCTCCGGGTCGTGCCCCCGCACGAGCGCCTGGAGCTCCAGGGGGACAGCGGACATCGGCAGTACCCTGCCGTGTGCTCCGAGCAGCTTGCCGACCAGGTCGAGTGCCTGGACGTGGTCGCCCAGCTGTTCCCAGAGGGCGACGATGAGCAGATTGCCCACCGCGTGTTCGTGCAGATCGCCCTTGGACTCGAAACGGTGCTGGATGACCCGGGACCAGGTCTGGCCCCATTCGTCGTCCCCGCAGAGCGCGGCGAGCGCCTTGCGCAGGTCGCCCGGCGGGAGGACGCCGAGCTCCTCGCGGAGGCGGCCGCTGGAACCTCCGTCGTCGGCGACGGTCACCACGGCCGTGAGATCGCCCGTGATGCGGCGCAGCGCCGTGAGCGAGGCCGACAGCCCCATGCCGCCGCCGAGGGCGACGACCTTGGGCTGTGCGCCGCGCTTACGGCCGGAGAGCGCGGCCGTGGCCCTGCTCAGCCGGCGCTGACGCAGATTGCGGCTGGTCACTCTCGCCCCATGTCCCGGTGGACGAGGACGGTCTCGATCCGTTCGTTGGCCAGCCGGGAGGCAAGCTTCTCCGACATCGCGACGGAACGGTGCTTGCCGCCCGTGCAGCCGACCGCGATGGTCACGTAACGCTTGCCCTCACGGCGGTAACCGGCGGCGATGAGCTGGAGCAGCTCGGTGTACTGGTTGAGGAACTCCTTGGCGCCCGGCTGGTCGAAGACGTAGTCGGACACCTCCTCGTTGAGCCCGGTGAAGGGACGGAGCTCCGGGACCCAGTGCGGATTCGGCAGGAAGCGGCAGTCGACGACGAGGTCGGCGTCGACCGGCAGCCCGTACTTGAAGCCGAACGACATCACCGTCGCCCGCAGCTCCGGCTCCTCGTCACCGGCGAACTGGGCGTCCATCTTGGCCCGCAGCTCGTGCACGTTGAGGCTGGAGGTGTCGATGACGAGGTCGGCGTCGCCGCGCAGCTCACGCAGCAGGTCACGCTCCGCCGCGATGCCGTCGACGATGCGGCCGTCGCCCTGGAGCGGGTGCGGACGCCGGACCGATTCGAAACGGCGTACGAGGGCGTCGTCGGAGGACTCCAGGAAGACGATCCGCCGGGTGACGTGCTTGGCCTCCAGGTCGGCCAGGGACTCCCGGAGGTTGTCGAAGAAGCGGCGGCCCCGCACGTCGACGACGACCGCGATGCGCGCGACGTTGCCCTGGGACCGGGCGCCGAGCTCCACCATCGTGGGGATCAGCGCGGGCGGCAGATTGTCGACGACGAACCAGCCGAGGTCCTCCAGACACTTGGCGGCAGTGCTGCGCCCGGCGCCCGACATGCCGGAGATGATCACCAGCTCGGGGATGGCGGGCGGGGTGGCCTCGGCCTTCTCCGTGGTGCTTCCCGTACTCACGTGTGCTGCTCCGTCTGCTCGGCCGCGTTCGTTCTGCTCTTCGTTCTCGTGCTCGGTCATGTCCTGCTGCCCCCGTCGTCCTCTTCGATGATCTCTCCAGTGGCTGTGTTCACGGCGGGCGCGGCCGGGGCGGCCGCCGCGAAGGCGACGGCCACCGATTCCGCGGTCCTGCGCCCTATCCCCGGCACTTCGCAGATCTCGTCGATTGTCGCCTGCCGCAGCTTCTTGACGGAGCCGAAATGCTTGATCAGCGCCTGTTTACGCGTCTCGCCGAGGCCCGGGACGTCGTCCAGGGGGCTGCTGCGGATGCGCTTTGCCCGTTTGGCCCGCTGGTAGGTGATGGCAAAGCGGTGGGCCTCGTCACGAATGCGCTGGAGGAGATAGAGGCCCTCACTGGAGCGTGGCAGGACCACCGGGTCGTCGTCATCGGGCAGCCAGACCTCTTCGAGGCGCTTCGCGAGACCGCAGACGGCGATGTCGTCGATGCCCAGCTCGTCCAGGGCACGTTTGGCGGCGGCGACCTGGGGCTGCCCTCCGTCGACGACGACGAGCTGCGGCGGGTACGCGAAGCGCTTGGGTCGGCCGTCGTCCTCACGGGGCTCCTCCCGGACGGGGCCGGAGTCCTGTGCCGGGGGCGTGGAGTCCGGTACCGGAGGCGTGGAGTCCGGTACCGGAGGTGCAGGGACGGTGGGCGCCGGGACGGGACCGGTGGTCGCCGGGGTCTCCTCCCACTCCCCCGTCCGCTCCCTCTCCTGGAGGTAGCGCCTGAAGCGGCGGCCGATGACCTCGTGCATCGACCGGACGTCGTCCTGGCCTTCGAAGCCCTTGATCTGGAAGCGGCGGTATTCGCTCTTGCGTGCGAGCCCGTCCTCGAAGACCACCATGGACGCGACCACGTCGTCACCCTGGAGGTGCGAGATGTCGAAGCACTCGACGCGCAGCGGAGCGGTCCCGAGACCGAGTGCCTCGGCGATCTCCTCGAGGGCGCGTGAGCGCGTCGTGAGGTCGGAGGCGCGCTTGGTCTTGTGCAGTCCCAGCGCCTGCTGGGCGTTGCGCTGGACCGTGCCCATCAGGTCCTTCTTGTCGCCTCTCTGCGGGATGCGCAGGCTGACCTGGGACCCCCTGCGGCCCGCGAGCCACTGGGACACGGCGTCGGGGTCCTCGGGGAGCGCAGGGACCAGCACCTCCTTGGGGACCGAGTCACCCGACTCCTCCCCGTAGAGTTGCTGGAGCGCGTGTTCCACCAGGCCCGCCGTGTCGACGGCCTCGACCTTGTCGGTGACCCAGCCCCGCTGGCCCCGGACCCGCCCGCCGCGGACGTGGAAGATCTGGACCGCCGCTTCGAGCTCGTCCTCGGCGACGGCGATCAGATCGGCGTCGGTGGCGTCGGCGAGGACCACGGCGCTCTTCTCCATGGCCCGCTTCAGCGCCTCCGCGTCGTCACGCAGCCGGGCCGCCCGCTCGTACTCCATCTCCTCCGCCGCCTGCATCATGTCCTTCTCCAGGCGGCGGATGTACGTCCCGGTGCGGCCTGCCATGAAGTCGCAGAAGTCCTCGGCCAGATCCCGGTGCTCATCGGGCGTGACGCGGCCGACGCACGGGGCGGAACACTTGCCGATGTAGCCGAGTAGGCAGGGGCGGCCGGTCCGCTCGGCGTTCTTGAACACACCGGCGGAGCAGGTGCGGACGGGGAAGACCCGGAGCATCAGGTCGACGGTCTCGCGGATCGCCCAGGCGTGCCCGTACGGACCGAAGTAGCGCACGCCCTTCTTCTTCGCGCCGCGCATGACCTGGACGCGCGGGAACTCCTCGTTGAGCGTCACCGCGAGGTAGGGATAGCTCTTGTCGTCGCGGTACTTGACGTTGAACCTGGGGTCGTACTCCTTGATCCAGGAGTACTCCAGCTGAAGCGCCTCGACCTCGGTGGAGACCACCGTCCATTCGACGGAGGCGGCCGTGGTGACCATCGTGCGGGTACGCGGGTGCAGACCGGCCAGGTCCTGGAAGTAGTTGGCCAGGCGCTGGCGCAGGTTCTTCGCCTTCCCGACGTAGATCACCCGTCGGTGCTCGTCGCGGAACTTGTAGACCCCCGGGGAGTCGGGGATCTGTCCCGGCTTGGGGCGGTAGCTGGAGGGGTCTGCCATGTCTCACAGCCTACTTGCGGGCAGTGACAGAGCGGCATTTCCGGGGACCCGGGGCCCGGGAGGGACCGTGGCGCCCGGGACCGTACGCCTGCTCAGGCTCCGGGGCCCACGACCAGCTTTCCGCCCTCGATCTTCAGCGGGACCGAGGGCAGTGGCACGGTGGCGGGGCCCTGCACCGCCTTGCCCGTGGTCATGTCGAAGCGGCTGCCGTGGCAGGGGCAGTCGCCCTCGTTGCCCTCGACCTTGTCCAGGAGGCAGCCGGCGTGGGTGCACTGAGCGCTGAAGGCCTTGTACTGCCCGGCGGCCTGACAGCTCACGACGACCCGCTGCTCCCGGTAGAGCTTCGCCCCGCCGACCGGGACCTCGTCCGCTGCGCCGAGTTCCACGGGCGCGGTGGGTGTGGGCGTCTGCGCGTGGCCGAGCTTGGAATCGGTCGAACAGGCTGCCGCTCCCAGCCCGGCGGCACCGGCGAGAGCGGCGCCCTTCAGGACGGTGCGGCGGGCGGCGGGCAGGCCGGACATGCGGTCTCCACTGGTCGGGGGGACAGAGAGCCGCCGTCACCGTCCGGGGCACCGGGTGCCGCGGACTCCGGGCACGGGCCGACCTGAAGGCACGGGCGACAGACCCGACGATACCGGCGGAGAACGGCGGCCCTCCGACCGGCCCCGGAGAGTGCCGGCCGGACGGACGGGCCGACGGAGGGGAAGACCGCCCGGACCGGCCGGCCCCGGTGTGCGGAGCCGACCCGTCCGGGCGGTGTCAGGCCTTCCGCGCGCGGGCGGCCTTCTTCGGCGCGGCCTGCTCGGCCGCCGCCTTTCCCGTCGTCCTGGCCGTGGCGGTCCTGCGGGCCGTGGGCGCCTTCGCGGCGACCGCCTTCTTCGCGGGCGCCTTACGGGCCTTACGGGCCGCGGGCACAGCGGCCTCACCGATCCGGTCCGCACCCAGGACTCCCTGGAGGAACTTCCCGGTGTGGCTCGCCGGCACCGAGGCGATCTCCTCCGGGGTTCCCTCGGCGACGACCAGACCGCCGCCGTTGCCACCCTCGGGGCCCATGTCGACGACCCAGTCGGCGGTCTTGATGACATCGAGGTTGTGCTCGATGACGATCACCGTGTTGCCCTTGTCGACCAGCCCCGAGAGGACCGAGATGAGCTTGCTGATGTCCTCGAAGTGCAGACCGGTCGTCGGCTCGTCCAGGACGTAGACCGTGCGGCCGGTGGAGCGCTTCTGCAGCTCGCTCGCCAGCTTCACCCGCTGCGCCTCACCGCCGGAGAGCGTCGGTGCGGACTGGCCGAGCCGGACGTAGCCGAGGCCGACCTCGTTGAGCGTGCGGAGGTGACGGGCGATCGTCGGGACGGCCTCGAAGAACTCCAGGCCCTCCTCGATCGGCATGTCCAGCACCTCGGCGATGGACTTGCCCTTGTAGTGGACCTCCAGGGTCTCCCGGTTGTAGCGCGCGCCGTGGCAGACCTCGCACGGGACGTACACATCGGGCAGGAAGTTCATCTCGATCTTGATCGTGCCGTCGCCGGAGCAGTTCTCGCAGCGGCCGCCCTTGACGTTGAAGGAGAAGCGGCCCGGCAGATAGCCGCGCACCTTCGCCTCCATCGTCTCGGCGAACAGCCGACGGACGTGGTCGAAGACTCCGGTGTACGTGGCCGGGTTCGACCGGGGCGTACGCCCGATCGGCGACTGGTCGACATGGACGACCTTGTCGACGAGGTCGTCGCCGTCGACCCTGGTGTGCCTCCCGGGGACCGACTTGGCACCGTTGAGCTCACGCGCGAGGTGGGTGTACAGGATGTCGTTGACCAGGGTCGACTTCCCCGAACCCGAGACACCGGTGACCGCAGTGAGCACACCCAGCGGGAACGAGACGTCGATGTCCTGGAGGTTGTTCTCCCGGGCGCCGTGCACCGTGAGCCGGCGCTTCGGGTCGACGGGACGCCGGATGTCCGGCATCTCGATCACCCTCCTGCCCGAGAGGTACTGGCCGGTGATCGACTCCTTGTTCGCCAGCAGTTCCTTGAGCGAGCCGGAGTGGACGACCTTGCCGCCGTGCTCACCGGCGCCGGGGCCGATGTCGACGACCCAGTCGGCGACCTTGATGGTGTCCTCGTCGTGCTCGACGACGATGAGCGTGTTGCCCATGTCCCGGAGCCGGACCAGGGTCTCGATCAGCCGGTGGTTGTCGCGCTGGTGCAGGCCGATGGACGGCTCGTCCAGCACGTACAGCACGCCGACGAGCCCGGAACCGATCTGGGTGGCGAGCCGGATGCGCTGTGCCTCACCGCCGGACAGGGTGCCCGCCGCGCGGTTCAGCGAGAGGTAGTCGAGGCCGACGTCGACGAGGAACTTCAGCCGCTCGTTGACCTCCTTGAGGACCCGCTCGGCGATCTTCTTGTCACGGGCGTTCAGCTTGAGGCGGCCGAGGAACTCGGCGCACTCGCTGATCGACATCGCGGAGACCTCGGCGATGGACTTCTCCATCACCGTGACCGCGAGGACCAGCGGCTTCAGCCGGGTGCCCTCACAGGTCGGGCAGGCCACCTCGCGCATGTAGCCCTCGAAGCGCTCGCGGCTGGAGTCGCTCTCGGCCTCGGAGTGGCGCCGCTTGACGAACTGGAGCGCACCCTCGAAGCGGGGGGTGGTGTAGGCACGCTCGCGCCCGTACCTGTTGCGGTAGCGAACCTCGGTCTGGATCTTGTGGCCGTGGAGCAGAGCCTTCTTGGCGCGCTGCGGCAGTCCGGCCCAGGGGATGTCCGTACGGAATCCGAGCGCGTCGGCCAGCGCGTGGATCTGGCGCCCGAAGTACTCCTTGGTGTGCCCGTGCGACCAGGGGTGGATCGCACCCTCGTCCAGCGACTTGTCCTCGTCCGGGACGATCAGCTCCGGGTCGACCTCCATGCGCGTACCGATGCCCGTGCAGTCGGGGCAGGCGCCGAAGGGGGAGTTGAAGGAGAAGGAGCGGGGCTCCAGCTCCTCGAAGGAGAGGTCGTCGTACGGGCAGTAGAGGTGCTCGGAGTACATCCGCTCGCGCTCGGGGTCGTCCGCGTCGAGGTCGACGAAGTCGAGCACGACCATGCCGCCGGAGAGGCCCAGTGCCGTCTCGACGGAGTCGGTCAGCCGGCGCTTGGCACTGTCCTTCACCGTGAGGCGGTCGATGACCACCTCGATGGTGTGCTTCTCCTGCTTCTTCAGCGTGGGCGGCTCGGACAGCTGGATCGTCTCACCGTCGACCCGTGCCCTGCTGTAGCCCTTGGTCTGGAGGTCGGAGAAGAGGTCGACGAACTCCCCCTTGCGCTCACGCACCAGCGGCGAGAGCACCTGGAAGCGGCTGCCCTCGGGCAGGCCGAGCACCTTGTCGACGATGGCCTGGGGCGACTGGCGCGCGATGGGCCTCGCGCACTCCGGGCAGTGCGGCTTGCCGATCCTGGCGAAGAGCAGCCGGAGGTAGTCGTAGACCTCGGTGATGGTGCCGACCGTCGAGCGCGGGTTGCGCGAGGTCGACTTCTGGTCGATGGAGACGGCGGGCGAGAGGCCTTCGATGAAGTCCACGTCCGGCTTGTCCATCTGGCCGAGGAACTGCCGGGCGTACGAGGAGAGCGATTCCACGTAGCGCCGCTGGCCCTCGGCGAAGATCGTGTCGAACGCGAGCGACGACTTGCCCGATCCGGAGAGCCCGGTGAAGACGATGAGGGAGTCACGGGGGAGATCGAGCGAGACGTTCTTCAGGTTGTGCTCGCGCGCGCCACGGACGATGAGACGGTCGGCCACGCCGGTCCGCACCTTTCTGGAGAGAAATGGGGAACTGAGCCCCTCTCCCAGGTTATGGGGGGCGCCACAGCGATGTACGAAGCTTTCGACTCCGAGCGTATAGCACGCGCATTCGATTTACGGTCGGCCGAAGACTCCATCACCCGAATGAGTGGCGGGGTCTACCCTCGGCTCATGACTGATCATGCGCGCGACCTGGAAGCTGTACGTGAAGCGACCGATCGGCTGCTCAGTGCCACGGGCGAGATGGACGACGGCGCCGTCGGGGAGCCGTCGCGTCTGCCGGGCTGGAGCCGCGGCCATGTTCTCGCCCACCTGTCACGTAACGCCGAAGCCCTCGTAAATGTTCTCCAGGGGCGCCCGATGTACGCGAACAGCGAAATCCGGGACGCCGACATCGAACGCGACGCGCCCCGGCCCCTGGCCGGACAGCTCGCTGACCTGCGCGTGAGCGGAGCGGCTTTCCTGTCCGCGGCCGAGGCGACCACCGACTGGTCGAGCACGGTCACGATGCGCAACGGTGTGACGGATTCGGCCTCCCGGATCCCCTTCCGCCGCTGGATCGAGGTCGAGCTCCACCACGTGGACCTCGGGGTGGGATACGAGCTGGAGGACCTGCCGGAGGATTTCGTGATCCGGGAGAACGACTTCCTGGCGGAGCGGTTCTTTGGGCATCCGGATGTCGTCGCCACCACGGCGGTCGCCCCGGACGGCCGGTCGTGGACCACGGGCGGCGGCAGCGACGGAGCCCCGGTCACCGTCCGGGGCACGGCCCCCGGCATCCTCGGCTGGCTCTGCGGACGCCGTGACGGCTCCGCACTGACCGTGGAAGGCGGCGGCCTTCCCGCGCTGCCCCCGCTATAGGCTGCGTCACATGACGTACAGCGGAACGGTCAAGGTCGGCGGACCTGCTGATGTGCACGAGCTGACGGATCTGATGATCTCCAAGGTCGCCGTCGGGCCGATGAACAACAACGCGTATCTGCTGCGCTGCCGGGCCACCGGCGAGCAGCTCCTGATCGACGCGGCCGGCGAGGCCGGGACGCTGCTGCGGCTGATCGGCGAGGACGGCATCGCGTCCGTCGTCACCACGCACCGGCACGGTGACCACTGGCAGGCGCTCGGCGAGGTGGTCGCGGCCACCGGCGCACGGACGTACGCCGGGAGGTACGACGCCGAGGGCATCCCGGTGCCCACCGACGAACTCGTCGAGGACGAAGGCACGATCCGGGTGGGCCGGGTCTCCCTGACCGCCAGGCATCTGACCGGCCACACCCCGGGGTCCATCGCCCTGGTCTACGACGACCCGCACGGGGCCCCGCACGTGTTCACCGGCGACTGTCTCTTCCCGGGCGGCGTGGGTAATACGAACAAGGACCCGGAGGCGTTCGCGAGCCTGCTCCATGATGTGGAGACCAAGCTCTTCGACCGGCTGCCGGACGAGACGTGGGTCTACCCGGGCCACGGGCATGACACCACGCTCGGCACCGAGCGCCCGCAGCTGCCGGAGTGGCGCGCGCGAGGCTGGTGAACCGCCGAACGCCCGACGGCCGGGTGCCCCTCACGGGGCCCCGGCCGTCGGCATGTCCGTACGGCGCTACTTCTCCGCGCCGATGCTCTCGCTGTCGTCCTTCTCCTCGGCCTCCCGTGCCGCCTGCTTCTTGTTGGCGATGAGACTGGTGATCGTGGTGACCACCAGGACGCCGCAGATGACGGAGAGGGAGAACGGGATGGAGATCTCCGGGACGTGCACCCCGGACTCGTGCAGGGCGTGCAGCACCAGCTTGACGCCGATGAACCCGAGGATCACCGAGAGCCCGTAGCTGAGGTGGACCAGCTTCTTCAGCAGACCGCCGATGAGGAAGTACAGCTGACGCAGGCCCATCAGGGCGAAGGCGTTCGCGGTGAAGACGATGTACGGGTCCTGGGTCAGACCGAAGATCGCCGGGATCGAGTCCAGCGCGAACAGCACATCGGTGGTGCCGATGGCGAGCATGACCACCATCAGGGGGGTCATGACGCGCTTGCCGTTGTTCCGGATGAAGAGCTTCGTCCCGTGGTACCTGTCGGCGACACCGAACCGGTGCTCGATCGACTTCAGGAGACGGTTCTCCTCCCAGTCCTCCTCGTCCTCGTCGGCCCGCGCCTCCTGGATCAGCTTCCAGGCGGTGTAGATCAGGAACGCGCCGAAGATGTAGAAGATCCACGAGAAGTTGGCGATGACCGCGGCACCGGCGGCGATGAAGATCGCACGCAGCACCAGGGCGATCAGCACACCGATGAGCAGCACCCGCTGCTGGAGGTGGCTGGGCACCGAGAACTTCGCCATGATCAGGACGAACACGAAGAGGTTGTCGACACTGAGCGACTTCTCGGTGATGAAGCCGGCGAAGAATTCACCCGAGGCCTGGCTCTCGCCGAAGACCAGCAGGCCGAGCCCGAAGAGGCCGGCCAGGGTGATCCAGACGATGGTCCAGATCCCGGCTTCCTTGGTCGACACGTCATGGGGCTTCCGCCCGATGACGAAGTCGACGGAGATGAGGGCGACGAGACCGAGAATGGTCAGCGTCCAAAGAGTCCATGAAACGTCCACTGCGCCTCCGGCAGTTCGCTACGGCTATAGATCAGCGTCGTCGCTGCCGGAGGTCTCTTCCACCCGGGAGCGCGGGATGCGCGCCGGGCCGACGCCCCGGGACCGGTCACAGTCCGTACTGACGGGAACGCCGCGATCGGGAGTACTCCCCTCCGCACCAAGAACAGTACATGAATCACCAAGAAACAGTAAAGTCCGTGCCAAGGTGTGATCAAAATGCCAGGTCAGAAGGCATGCGCGGGTAGTTGACCCACCGTCATCCGGCTCAGCGGTGACCGCTTCGCCGCGCCGCGGCCACCAGCGCGAGCACCTGCTCCAGGACGCGGCTGCCCTGCGGCGCCCTCAGCGGCTCGTACGTCCACGCGTGGCCCACCCAGGGGTCGGCAAGGTGGTCGTCGGCCACGGGGGTGATCCGCAGCAGGGAGCGCCACAGCGGGTCGAGCACCGGGCCGTAGTCGCGGGCGTCCTCGCGGTCGGCCACCATCAGCAGGTGCACGCCCACCGAGGGGCCCTCGTCGGCCAGATAGCGCAGCTGGGTGACGGCCCTGTCGTCGAAGCCGTGCGGGAAGTCGTTGACGATCAGCAGTTGCTCACCCGTGTCGACGTCCGGGGGCAGCGCGTCCGCGGCGCCGGCCCTGATCGCCATCTGCACCAGGTCGACGCGTCGGGTGAGCTGGGCGAGGACCGAGGCCACGCCTTCCGCCCCGGCGGCGGGCGGCCCGGCGAGAACCCCGGAGACGGAGAGGGGGGAGAGCTGAGCGGCGGCGGAACCGGCAGGGTCGATCACGTGGACGGAGAACTCGTCCGCCGGGTAGACGGCGAGCAGCCGCGCGGCCAGAGCGACCGCGGTGTCCATGGCCGGCGCGCGCAGCTGGTCCCCGGCCGTGGCGGCGGCCGCCTCCGAGGCCGTACGTCCGCTGTCGACCCAGATTCCGCGCTCCAGGGGAAGCCGCACCAGCAGCGGGATGCGCAGGCCTATGCCCTCGGGCAGATGGAGGTCGCCGATGCGCATGGCCATCGGGGTCTCCATCGGGACGCGGTAACCGTGCCAGACGGGGTTGCCCCAGTCCGCGTATGCGGCGGGAAGTGCCGGTTCGACGACGGCGGACTCGGCGGCGAGCTGGGCGAGATCGCGCTCGAGCGCCTCGCGCGCCCGGCCGGTGAGTTCATCGCGCTTGGCCCGGGCTTCCTCGCGGGCTCGGTCGCCGGCACCGCCGATGCGGCTACGCGGGTCGGAAAGGGTCCGGTCGATCTCCTGGTCCATCCGGGACTCGGCGAAGTCGACGGCGCTCCGGTAGGCGGCGACGGCGCGGGCCAGGTCCTCGAACATGCCCCAGATCTGGTTGTAGAGGCGCTCGTCCATGGACCAGCCGGTGGCGTCACCGGCGACGGGCTGTGCGGGCCGGCCAGGAGCCGTGGGCGGGGCCGCCGGCGGCGGCGGGGGCGGCGCCGAGGTCTGACGCCGTGGGTGCGCGTAGTTGACGGGGCCGCCAGGAGCGTCCGTGGGCGCGGACGCGGGCTCTGCCAGCGGCTCGGGGGCCTGCGCCGGGGCGGGCGGCCTGCCGCCGCCTCCAGGAGCGCCGCCGCCTCCAGGAGCGCCACTGCCTCCAGGAGCTGCGGGACCCGCGGGGTGGTGTACCCGCTCCCCGTCCGGAGAACGGGGCGGTGGCGTCACGGAGCGGGCGAGCCCGGAGGCGACGGCCTCCTGTATGGAGGCGGCCAGCTCCGCCGCCTCTGCCACCCCCTGGTCGGCGAGCATCTCGGCGAGCCCCGCGGCGTACCCCTGGCCGACGGCGCGGACCTTCCAGACACCCTGGCGGCGGTAGAGCTCCAGGGCCGACACGGCGGACTCGGTGTCCAGGCCGGTAAGGGTGAACGTGGCGATCTCGGTGCCGTCGAGTCCGGTGACGGCGACGAAGGGGGCGGCCACCGCGCCGAATCTGCTCGGCCGCCCGGCCCCCATGGGCAGGGCGAGGAGCACGGTGACGCGGTGCACCGAGCCGGGCAGGGCGTCCAGGTCCACGGCCAGCCGGTGGTCGGCCGCCGCCTGCCGGGACACCTCCAGCCCCGGCACCCGGTGCGAGGCGGGGTGGGCGATCCAATCGGCGCCCTGGACGGTGCCCCGCTCGTCGCCCAGCGTGGCGCCGGCCACGACGGGCGACCCCGCCGACACCCTGATCTCCAGACGGGTCTGGGGCAAGGTGTGGTTCTGCCCCCGGACCAGCTCGGCCGTCATCGCCCTGTCCCCTCGACGTGCGGTGTGGTGCCCTGCTATGGGTGCAGCTCCCGGCGGCGGATGCCGCCGGGAGCTGCTCGTACGGGTCTGCGGGTGCTGCCCGCCGCCGCCTCTAGAGGTGCGGCAGGATCGCCGGCATCAGGTCCTGGAACGTACGGCCGTTGGCCGGGTTGCCGAGGGCGGTCATCTGCCATCCGCTGCCCGCTCGGTGCACCTTCGCCATGATCTGCGCCGTGTACTGGCCCCCGCCGTCCAGCGTGTAGCGGGCGAGCTCCTGGCCGTTGGTCTCGTCGACGATGCGGCAGAAGGCGTGTCGCACCTCCTGGAACGTCTGGCCGGTGAAGGAGTTCACCGTGAAGACGATCTGGTCGATGTGGACCGGGACCCGCTGCAGGTCGACGAGGATCGCCTCGTCGTCGCCGCCGGAGCCGGCCCCGCCGACCAGGTTGTCGCCGGTGTGCTTGACCGAACCGTCGTCGCTGACGAGGTGACGGAAGAACACGACGTCAACGGGCTGCTTGTCGGCGAAGAGCACCGCCGAGGCGTCCAGGTCGATCTCCCGGGTGCGCGAACCGAACAGCCCGCGGCGCGGAGCCGCCTGCCAGCCGAGCCCCATCCGTACCGCGGTCAGGGTCCCCCCGTCGCTCTTCTGCAGGTTGATGGCCTGGCCCTTGGTCATGTTGACCGTCACGCGCTGTCCCCTCTCCGCTTGCCCCGCAACCGTCGGTGTGCGGTTTCCCAGCACCCTACGCAGTCCTCGCAGGCGGGAAGAGGCGTGGGCCGCTTTTGTGTCGGTCCTGCAACACTGCGGGCCCCACGGGCTCAGGCCAGCCCCGCCTCCCTCATCTGGCGCAGCTCCTTCTTCAGCTCCCCCACCTCGTCACGCAGCCGGGCGGCCACCTCGAACTGCAGGTCGGCCGCGGCGGCCCGCATGCGGTCCGTCATCTCCTCGATGATCCCCGCGAGCTCCGCGGCGGGCCGGTCGGTGACCACCGCGCCCTCCTTCTTCGCCTTGCCCCCCGCGGGGGCCTTGCCGCCCAGCGAAGGGACAGGAGCCTTGGTGTCCTTGCCCTGCCGGTAGCCGGTGCCGAGCAGCTGCTCGGTGTCGACCTCCTCGCGGGCGATGGACGCGACGATGTCGTTGATCTTCTTGCGCAGCGGCTGCGGGTCGACCCCCCGCTCGGTGTTGTAGGCGATCTGCTTCTCGCGGCGGCGGTTGGTCTCGTCGATGGCCTGCGCCATCGCCGGGGTGACCTTGTCGGCGTACATGTGGACCTGCCCCGAGACGTTACGGGCGGCACGCCCGATGGTCTGGATCAGCGATGTGCCGGAGCGCAGGAAGCCCTGTTTGTCCGCGTCGAGGATGGCCACGAGCGACACCTCGGGCAGGTCGAGGCCCTCACGCAGGAGGTTGATGCCGACCAGGACGTCGTACTCCCCGGAGCGCAGCTCGCGCAGCAGTTCGATGCGGCGCAGTGTGTCGACGTCGCTGTGGAGGTAGCGGACCTGGATGCCCAGCTCGAGGAAGTAGTCCGTGAGGTCCTCGGACATCTTCTTGGTGAGCGTGGTGACCAGGACGCGCTCGTCCTTCTCGGTCCGCTCGCGGATCTCGTGGACCAGGTCGTCGATCTGGCCCTCGGTGGGCTTGACGACGACCTCCGGGTCGACAAGTCCGGTGGGCCGGATGATCTGCTCGACGAAACCGTCGCCCCGGGACATCTCGTACTTCCCGGGTGTGGCGGAGAGGTAGACGGTCTGGTCGATCCGGCCCAGGAACTCCTCCCATTTCAGCGGACGGTTGTCCAGGGCGGAGGGCAGCCTGAAGCCGTGGTCGACGAGGGTCCGCTTGCGGGAGGCGTCGCCCTCGTACATCGCGCCGATCTGCGGCACGGTGACGTGCGACTCGTCCAGGACGAGGAGGAAGTCCTCGGGGAAGTAGTCGAGGAGGGTGTTGGGGGCGGTGCCGGGCGAGCGGCCGTCGAAGTGCATCGAGTAGTTCTCGACGCCGGAGCAGCTGCCGATCTGGCGGAGCATCTCGATGTCGTACGTGGTGCGCATGCGCAGCCGCTGGGCCTCCAGCATCTTGCCCTGCTTCTCCAGCTCGGCGAGGCGCTGTTCCAGCTCCTGTTCGATGCCGCCGACCGCCTTCTCCAGGCGCTCGGGGCCCGCGACGTAGTGGCTGGCGGGGAAGACGTGGACCGAGGCGTCCTCGCTGATGACCTCGCCGGTAAGGGGGTGGAGGGTCGAGAGCGCCTCGATCTCGTCGCCGAACATCTCGATGCGGACGGCGAGCTCCTCGTACACCGGGAAGATCTCGATGGTGTCGCCGCGGACCCGGAAGGTCCCGCGGGTGAACGCGAGGTCGTTGCGGGTGTACTGGATCTCGACGAAACGGCGCAGCAGCTGGTCACGGTCGATCTCGTCGCCGACCTTGAGCTGGACCATCCGGTCCACGTACTCCTGGGGGGTGCCCAGGCCGTAGATACAGGAGACGGAGGCGACCACGACGACGTCGCGCCGGGTGAGCAGCGAATTCGTGGCGGAGTGCCGCAGCCGCTCGACCTCCTCGTTGATCGAGGAGTCCTTCTCGATGTAGGTGTCCGACTGCGGTACGTACGCCTCGGGCTGGTAGTAGTCGTAGTACGAGACGAAGTACTCCACGGCGTTGTTCGGGAGGAGCTCGCGGAACTCGTTGGCCAGCTGGGCGGCCAGCGTCTTGTTCGGTGCCATCACCAGGGTGGGGCGCTGCAGCTTCTCGATCATCCAGGCGGTCGTCGCCGACTTGCCCGTGCCGGTCGCACCGAGCAGGACGACATCCTTCTCACCTGCGCGGACGCGCCGGTCCAGCTCGGCGATGGCCGCCGGCTGGTCACCGCTTGGCTGGTAGGGACTGATGACCTCGAAAGGCGCCACCGAACGTTCGATCTTCGAGACTGGCCGCATGCAACCACCGTACGGCCCGCCACTGACAACGGCCGGGGATCAGCGGCTCCACGGCTGCCGGGACTCCTTGCGTGCGGTGGTCGCGTAGGGCTGCGTCCGGCGGCGCTGGACGGGGATCGAGGCCACAGGTCCGCCGCTCCGGGGAGCCTGCCCCGGCAGCCGCCCGGCTTCTTCGCGGGATCCGGTCACCACGAGGGGGTCGATCATCACGACCACGGCTGCGAGCAGAAGGAAGCAGCCCGGTCCGATCATCATCGGCAGGAGCAGCGAGGTGGGTGCCTCGCCGGGCAGTGCCGGCGGGGCGTCGGGGTGCAGGTGCACCCGGAGCGCGGCCATTCCCGTGTAGTGCATCCCGCTCACGGCCACACCCATGACCACGCTGGCACCGAGGCTGGGGAGGAATCCGTGGATGGAGACGGCGGCCCACAGCGCGGTTGTCGCGGCCACCACGGCGATGACGACGGAGAGCGCGACGGTGAGCGTGTCGTACTCGAACACTCCCTCGAAGTTCATTCCGGCCATGCCGAGGTAGTGCATGGAGGCGACACCGAGGCCGGTGATCGTTCCGCCGGTGACCAGCGCCATGCGGGTGGCGCCCCGGTAGCCGACCAGGAAGATACCGATCCCGACCATCCCGACCCCCACGGCGAGACTGGCGTAGGTCAGCGGCCTGTCGTAGCTCACCGGCGCTTCCCGGACGGTGAAGCCCAGCATCGCGATGAAGTGCATCGTCCAGATGCCGGACCCGATGGATGTCGCGCCGAGGGCCAGCCAGCCGGCTCTGGAGGCTCCCCGAGTGCGCAGGGACCGTGTGGTGCACCGAAGACCGAGCGCGGCGCCGAGGCATGCCATGAGGAACGCCGTGACCGGCGTCACGAGGCCGTAGGTGAATCCGTCAACTGTGCCCTGCATGCTGGTACGCCCTTCGCGGTGTGCCCGGGTTCGGGGGTGACCCTAAAGGGCAAGGCCCGGCAAGCAAACATAAGGACGGCATTTTATCCGCCTTCGGGCCCTTCGAGGACGCGGCTCCCATCATTGCGTTCACAACATGGCCATCATCCCCCTCCCTTTTGTTGGCGATCGGATGCGAGTCTCAGGCTGTCCGCATCTCGACGCGAGGAGTACACGTGTCCGTACGCACAGCAACCACCTCCGGTGCCGTCGCCGCCCTGCTCGGCGCCTGTGTCCTGTTGCCCGCCACCCAGGCCCAGGCCTCGGGGCCCCAGGACAGCCCGGTCGTCTACGCCCACCGGGGCGCTTCCGCCTACGCCCCGGAGAACACTCTGGCGGCCGTGGACGCGGCCGACGACCTGGGCATCGCATGGGTGGAGAACGACGTGCAGCTCACCAAGGACGGTGTGCTGGTCGTCGTGCACGACACCACCCTGGACAGGACCACCGACGCCGAGGAGGTCTTCCCCGACCGTGCGCCCTGGGCGGTCAAGGACTTCACTGCGGCGGAGATCGCGAAGCTGGACGCCGGCAGCTGGTTCGGCGCCGGCTTCGCGGGCGCCCGGGTGCCGACGCTCAGCCAGTACCTGCACCGTGTCGAGCGCAACCGCCAGAAGCTGCTCCTGGAGATCAAGAGCCCGGAGATCTACCCGGGCATCGAGAAGGAGACCCTGGGCGTCCTGCGCAAGGAGGGGTGGCTCGACCGCGGACACGTCAAGCACAAGCTGATCATCCAGAGCTTCGGTGCAGAGAGTGTGAAAACTGTTCATGTTCAGCGTCCGGACGTCGTCACGGGCTTCCTGGGCACCCCGGCGGTGGCCGATCTGCCGTCGTACGCGGCGTTCACCGACCAGATCAATCCGTCGTACACGACGATCGGCGCCGACTACGTCGCCGCGGTCCAGAAGCTGAAGGGCGCCCACGGCAAGCCTCTCCGGGTCAACACCTGGACGGTGAACGACGCGGCGAAGGCGGCGGAGGCGGCCGGCTTCGGCGTGGACGGCATCATCACCAACAACCCCGACATCGTCCGGGACGCCACCCGCTGAGCGGCTGACGGGGCGGCACTGTCGGTGCCCGGTCGTACGGTGGTCGCATGGAGAGCAGCGAGCAGGTCGTGGAGTGGGCCGTCGTGCCGAGCGGTATCGGCCCGCTCCTGCTGGCCGCGACCCGCACCGGTCTGGTGACCGTGGTCTTCCACGCGCGCCCGGCGGTCCGGGACAAGGTGCTCGGGCAGTTGCGGACACGGCTCGGCGCGAAGCCCGTGGAAGCCCCGGGCTCCGCGCTGCTGGCCGAGCCGGCGCGTCAGCTCGCCGCGTATTTCGCCGGAGAGCTGCGGGACTTCTCTCTCGCTCTGGACTGGTCGCTCAGCTCCGGCTTCCACCGCGAGGTGCTCACCGAGCTGGCGTCCGGCGTGCCCTACGGCACGGTCGTGGGCTACGGGGACCTGGCGAGCCAGGTCGGCCGGCCGGGCGCCGCCCAGGCCGTGGGGGCGGCCATGGGCTCCAACCCGCTGCCGGTCGTGGTTCCGTGCCACCGGGTGGTGGAGAGCGGCGGAGGGCTCGGCGGGTTCGGCGGCGGGCTGGAGACGAAGCGGCAGCTGCTGGCTCTGGAGGGCATACTCCCGCAGCCGCTGTTCTGAATTCGTACCGACCGTGTCCGTCGCGCCATGTCGCACGGAGGTACGAGCTGGCACACTGCGGCGGTGATGACAGCTCTCCCCGCGCCGCGGATCACAGCCGCTGAGCTGCCGGCCCTGCGGCGCCGGATATCCACCGTGCTCGTCGGCAGCCAGATACTCGGCGGCCTCGGCGTGGCCGTCGGTATCGCGCTCGCCCCGGTCCTGGCGACCGAGGTGAGTGGCTCCGAAGCCGTGTCGGGGCTCGCGCCGACCGCCTCCGTGACGGGCACCGCACTGCTCTCGCTGCCGCTGGCCGCCCTGATGACCTCGCGGGGCAGGCGCGCCGGGCTCGTCCTCGCCTACCTGATCGGGGCGTGCGGGGCCTTCCTCGTGGTGACCGCTGCCGTCGTGGGCAGCTTTCCGCTGCTGCTGCTCGGTATGGCCGGCTTCGGTGCCGGCTCGTCGGCCAATCTCCAGGCGCGGTTCGCGGCGGCCGACCTCTCGGAGCCGGAGCGGCGCGGGCGGGCGATCTCCACCGTCATCTGGGCCACCACGATCGGTTCGGTGCTCGGCCCGAACATCGCCGCTCCCGCGAGCCGGGTGTTCCGGGGCACCTTCGTGCCCGAGACGGCGGGCCCGTTCGCCTGGGCCGCCGGCATCTTCCTGCTCACCGGGGCCGTGGTCGCCGTGCTGCTGCGCCCCGACCCGCTGCTGACCGCACGGGCGCTCGCCTCCGAGGACACGGCCGACGCGGCGAGCCGATCGCTGCGGGCAGGGATCGCGGCGGTGCGGGCGGCCCCGATGGCCCGGCTGGCACTCGTGACGGTCGCCGTGTCCCACACCGTGATGGTCTCCATCATGGTCATGACCCCTGTCCATCTGGGGCACCACGGCGCGGACATCCAGCTGATCGGCCTGGTCATCAGCGGACACATCGCCGGCATGTACGCGCTGTCCCCCGTCATGGGCTGGCTCTCCGACCGGGTCGGCCGGCTCCCCGTCATCGGGCTGGCTGCCGGACTGCTCTGCTGCGCGGCGGTGTTGGCCGGTACGTCGGGTGACGGGCACATCCGGACGGCCGCAGGCCTGTTCGTCCTGGGGCTCGGCTGGTCGGCGGGCCTGGTAGCGGGCTCGGCGCTGCTCACCGACTCCGTACCTCAGGCGGCACGGGCCGCCGTGCAAGGACTCTCCGACCTCACGATGAACACGGCTGCCGGCATCGGCGGCGCCGTCGCCGGAGTGGTCGTCTCCCGGCTGGGCTACGGCTGGCTGAACGCGGCCGCCGCCTGCCTCCTCCTGCCGATGGCCGCGCTCGCGCTGCGCAGGACACTGGCCCGGCCTGCCCCGGATTCCTTGAAGGCCTGACCACCCGCTCGACGTACGCCCGGCGGCCGCGGCGGGCTCCGGGCAGGGCCGAAGCGGTCGCGATGGTCGGGGCCCGCCCGGTGTGACACCCCTCGCTTCAGCCGCCGAGCCCCGTCCAGGCGGGGCGGTGCGGGTCGTCGGCCCGTACGACGGCGTCCGCGCGGCCGGCCGGGGCGACCTCGTCCTCGTACCGCTCGAAGGCGGGCAGCGTCCACCGCTCGCTCTCCCGTGTACGCCGTCGCAGCGCTCCCGGCGAGACACTCAGATGCACGGCGAGGTCGAACGGGAACCAGTGCCCGAGGAGCAGCGGCCCGTGCAGGATCAGCACCCCGCCCCCGGGCAGCACCTGGTACGGACTGCGGGTCGCCCGGTCCGTCGCGGGGTTCCAGAGATCGGGCAGGACCCGTCCGCTGCCGCCCGTTTCGAGCGGACGGAACACCTCGCGCCACAGCGCCCCGGTGTCGAACCAGCTGTCGGCGTACGAGTCCGGGTCCTCCTTGCCGTATTCGTAGCGCAGGCTGGCCGGGCGCAGGAAGCCCTCCGTGGAGACGGTGAGCACCGGGCGCCCGAGGGCCCGCAGCGCCTCGGCGAGACGGGCGGCGGCTTCCTCGGGGCGGGCGGCGGGAGCGCCGTCGACACCGATCCTCAGCCAGGACCCGCCGTCGGCCGGTTCGAGTCCGTCGGCATGGGCGGCGAGGTCGCGGGACAGCCGTTCCCAGGTGATGGGTTCAAAGTGCACGCATCCATCATCGCCCTGTCGCATCATGATCCGTATGGATCTCGCATACGCCCGCAGGTTCGCGTCCCGGTGGCAGGACGACTGGAACTCCCACGATCTGGACCGCATCCTCGCCCACTACGACGAGGACGTGACCTTCAGCTCCCCGATGATCGCCCGGCTGACGGGCTCCCCGGCCGGGACACTGCACGGCAAGGCGGCGCTGCGGGCGTACTGGGCCGCCGGGCTGGAGAAGATCCCCGGCCTGGAGTTCGAGGTGATGGACGTGCGCGCGGGCGTCGACGCGCTGGTGATCGACTACCGCAACCAGATCGGTGGCCGGGTGTACGAGGTGCTGACCTTCCGGGACGGGCTCGTCGTCTCCGGCTTCGGGGCGTACGGGGAGACGGCCGCCGTCTGACGGACGGCTCGGGTTTTAAGGCGCCCCGGCGGGGACGCCCGCCGCCGTGCGGAGGCCCCCGCCACGCTCATCCCGCAGCCGGGCAGTCCACCGCGTCGGCGTCGTCGGAGAGTTCGCTGCCTTCGGGGAGCAGATAGGTCACCCAGAGCACGACGGGCTCCGTGCCCAGGTTGCGCCCGATGTGGCGGTGGTCGGCCCCGGACGGTTCGATGAACGACGTTCCCGCTGGTGTCGCCTCGACCGAGCAGTCGTCGAGGGTCCGCGTCAGCGTGCCGGACTTGACGACGGCGATCAGCTGTCCGCGATGGGTGTGCCAGCCCGTGGAGCCGCCCGGCGCCACCGTGATCTCCCGGAAGGTCACATCCGTGCGCCCCTCGGGAGTCTCCACCTTCAGCTTGCCCCGGGACGTGCCCTCGGCGACGACCGTGCCGCTCACACCGCTGCCCGGTGTCGCGACCGCCGCCGCCGGCACAAGACCGAGCGCCGCCACGCAGACCCCCACGAGCATGACCTTGCGCAGGGTCACCCGCTTCTTCGTACCGACCGTGCCACCGAATTCCATGACCGACTCCCTCAGCATCCGGGCCCATCGAACATGCCTACGCTACGCGTGAGTTGGCGTACCGCAGCGACGGCACGGTCATCCGCCGCCACGGAGTTCGACGGCGAGCGGTCCCTCGCCCAGGACTTCGGCCCGGCCTTCCTTCACGGCCTCGGCGAGAGTGCTTTCACCGCGCCCGATGGACAGCACGGCCTCGGCGTCCAGCACGAGGCACGCGTCCGGGTGGCCGGCGGGACCGTATCCGTACGCCTCGCCTCCCGGCGCCTCCGCACCGGTACGGATGTGGAACTCGCCCTCGGGGAGCCTGACCTCGATGACTCCGCCATGGGTGAGGGCGTCCAGGGCCCGCAGCAGCGGCAGGGCGAACCAGTGGGCCCTGACCGCGTCCGTGGGCCGGCGCTCACCGAGCGCGGGCGCGCCCCACCGAGCGAGCGCGGTGAGGACCGGGAGCAGTCCACGGCCGTGCTCGGTCAGCTCGTAGACCGAGGCTGCCGCCGGGGGCGGCAGACGGCGGCGCACGGCCAGGCCGCCCTGTTCCATGTCCTTGAGCCGGGAGGCCAGCACATCCGTGCTGACTCCTGGCAGATCGGCGTGCAGATCCGTGTAGCGGCGCGGACCGGCCAGCAGTTCACGGACGATCAGCAGGGTCCACCGGTCGCCGACGGAGTCGAGGGCGCGGGCGGTGGCGCAGAACTGGTCGTAGCTCCGGCGGCGGGCGGGGCGTGCGGGCTGCTGCTGACGTGGCATGCGACGCAGTCTAGACATGTTGTTGGACTTTCCAAGCGCAAGCTTGGTAAAACCAAGTATCGCAAATCCAGGCTCGGGAGGCACCGCATGGAGTTCCGGCAGTCCAGCAAGCTCAACGAGGTCTGTTACGAGATCCGGGGGCCGGTCATCGAGCAGGCCAACGCCCTGGAGGAGGCGGGCCACAGCGTGCTCCGCCTCAACACGGGCAATCCGGCTCTGTTCGGCTTCGAGGCCCCGGAGGAGATCGTCCAGGACATGATCCGGATGCTCCCCCAGGCGCACGGCTACACCGACTCGCGCGGCATCCTGTCCGCTCGCCGGGCCGTCGCGCAGCGCTATCAGGCGATGGGCCTGACCGACGTCGACGTCGACGACATCTTCCTCGGCAACGGCGTCTCCGAGCTGATCTCCATGTCCGTACAGGCACTCGTGGAGGACGGCGACGAGATCCTCGTCCCGAGCCCCGACTACCCCCTGTGGACCGCTGTCACCACACTCGCGGGCGGGAGGGCCGTTCACTACATGTGCGACGAGGGGGCGGACTGGAACCCCGACCTCGCCGACATGGCCTCGAAGATCACCGACCGCACCCGGGCCATGGTGATCATCAATCCGAACAACCCGACGGGAGCCGTCTACTCCCGCGAAGTCCTCGACGGCATGCTCGACCTGGCGCGCCGGCACGGGCTGATGGTGTTCGCCGACGAGATCTACGACCAGATCCTGTACGACGGTGCCGAGCACCACAGCGTGGCGGTGCTGGCTCCCGACCTGCTCTGTCTCACCTTCAGCGGGCTGTCCAAGACGTACCGTGTGGCGGGATTCCGCTCGGGCTGGATGGTGGTGTCGGGCCCGCAGCAGCACGCCCGCAGCTATCTGGAGGGGCTCACCATGCTCGCCTCCATGCGGCTCTGCCCCAACGCCCCCGCCCAGTACGCGATCCAGGCGGCGCTCGGCGGACGGCAGTCGATCCGGGAGCTCGTCGCCCCGGGGGGCAGGCTCCACGAACAGCGTGACCGGGCCTGGGAGCGCCTCAACGAGATCCCCGGGGTGTCGTGCGTGAAGCCGAAGGGCGCGCTGTACGCCTTCCCGCGCATCGACCCGAAGGTCCACCCCATCGTCGACGACGAACGGTTCGTCCTGGACCTGCTGCTGCGGGAGAAGATCCAGGTGGTGCAGGGCACCGGCTTCAACTGGCCGCGCCCGGACCACTTCCGCATCCTCACCCTCCCGCACGCCGACGACCTGGACGCCGCGATCAGCCGCATCGGCCGCTTCCTGAACGGATACCGCCAGTGACCTGTACGACCTGCCGTACGCCCGTGCACACGCAGTTCGCCTCGCCCGGTCTGGTCGAGGCGATCGTGGAAGGCGGGCTCGATCCGGTGGAGGACCCCCGCTGGCCGGAGTCGGGCGCAACGTCGCCCGCCGAGTACGCGCGCTGGGCAGGCCATCTGTGCGGTATGACCTGCCTGCGCATGGCGCTCGGCACGGGGGCGCCGTCCCTGTTCGCCCTGCGGGACGGGGCGTTGAAGTACGACGCGTACACGGAGGACGCCGACGGGGTGATCAGGGGCCTGGTCTACGCCCCCTTCGCCCGGTACGTGTCCGAGGTCCACGGGCTCGACGCGGTCGTCCACCGGGACCTCTCCGCCGCCGGAATCCTGGAGCTGCTGGACGAGGGCCGGCGCGTGACGGCCTCCGTGCACTACGGAATCCGGCACCCGGAACGGCCGGCTCCTGGCCGCGGTGGCCATCTGGTGCTGCTGACCTCCCGGACGGCGGACGGGTCTGGTGTCCACTTCCACAACCCGTCGGGGACCACGGCCGCTACCCGCGCGGCCGCCCTTCCGCTGCCGGTCTTCGAGCGCTTCTTCGCAGGCCGTGGGGTCTCCCTCCCGGGCGCCCCGGCATCAGACGCGTAGCGCGGCTCACCATTACGGGTGGCTCGGCCTCGATCGGGATGTCCCGCCGCACGGGGCACGGCCCATGTGGAGGCCCACCTGTTCTTCGGCACCGAACGCCCGGACGGAGGCCCTGATGTGACGGGTGCGCAGTTCCAGTCGTTCAACGACGCGCGGTCACGCCGAGCTTCACACCGCGTACGAGAAGGCCTACGCCCAGGACTCGGTGGCCCTGCTCGACGAACGCACCCTCGCCGGCTTCTGAGGCCCGGACTGTGTTCGCTACTGTTCCGCCGCCGGGTTCACGAACCGGCACTCACGGACGGACACGAGCAGGGAGCAAGCAACATGGGCGCGGCAATACGCCACTTCACCGCCATCGGCCCCGGGGACCAGGTGTTCACGGTCAACGTCGAGCGGGACTTCCGGTACGACCCGTACCGCGATTTCCTCGTCTGCGCGCACTGCGGCTGGTCGCCGTCGCTGCTGACCATGCGGAGGATCGACGACATGGCCTGGGAGCATCTGGCCGACTCCCACGAGGCCGCCCGCGGACGGACCGATCAGGAGAACGAGTCCTTCCGCAAGGCGCGTTGGGTGGTGCTCCCACTGTGCGCGGTCCTGATCGTCGTCCTGCTGGTGTTCCTGCAGAGCTGACGGCCCTGCATCAGCCGCGCAGGGCTGTGAGGGCGGCGACCGGGTCGGGGTCCGGCGTTGCTCGGGGCCACCAGTCGTCCTCGCCGGGGTCGGACTCGTAGCCGTACCAGCGGCTGTCGTGGCCGAAGCGGAGCTGGAGGGTGCCGCCGGCGTTGGTCAGGTGGTTGCGCCAGGGCTGGAAGCGCGGGTGGTCGGCGGCGGCGAGGGCCGGCCGCGCCCGGTCGAACGGCCCGGCCGGCGGGTCCCACGGGGTTTCCAGCACCTCCAGTCCCTCCGCGCCGCCCTGCCGCCAGGCGGCGACGGCCCGGGCCAGGTCCGTCGTGCTGCGGCCGGTGGCGAAGGCCAGCTCGCGGTAGAGCGCCCGGGTCGTGGCGGTGAGGCCGGCGGTGGGGCGGGAGGCGGCGATCCGGACGGCGTCCTGCCAGGTGCTGAGCCCGTCGAGCGGGTCGTCCCCGGTGGTGAGCATCGTGTGGGCACGGGCCGCCGCGTCCGTGGCGAGGTGGTCGAGGCCGAGCGGGTCGCGGGCGCCGGGCAGCTCCGGGTAGGACGGCGGCTCGCCGGGGCAGGGCGGCACGGGCAGGGGCGCGGGCAGCGGCGGCAGGAAGCGGTCGGCCAGCGCTTCGGATGCCGAGACCGAAGGCATGGCAGGAGTTTCGGGGCGCTCCCGCGCGGAGTGCTCGGCGTTGCGCCGGCCAAGCTCGTCGAGGAGCTCGCGCTCTCCCCGGCCGCGCATCAGCAGGAGGACGAACGGGTCGCTGTCCAGGAGCCGTGCCGTCTGGAAGCAGAGCGCTGCCACATGCTTGCAGGGCCAGCCCCGGTCGGGGCAGGAGCAGTCCGGGTCCAGATCACCGGCGGCAGGCAGCAGCCGGATGCCGGTCTCGCCCGCTGTTTCGACCAGGGAGTGCGGCATCTCCTTGTCGAGGAGCGCGGACAGATGCCCCGGCCGGGCCGCGACTGCGTCCAGGAACGTGTCCCAGTCCGACGCCGAGAACGTACGCAGGCGCAGCTCCGCACGGTAGGGGCGGGGGCGGCTGCCGTGGACGTAGGCGATGACCCGGCCCGGGGTGACGGTGACCGCGGCGACATGGCCTCCGTCTGCGTACGTACGGCCGCGCGCGAGACGCTCCTCGTCCATCGAAAGGGATTCCAGGGCCTCCACCCAGGCCCGGCCCCACCAGCTGTCCGCGAAGGGCCCTTCGTCGTCCGAGGCGCGGGCGGGCACCGCTTCGAAGGTGCGCCGCAGGTCGTCGGGGCCCGGCCGGGCCGCGGGGCTCGCACCGGGGCTCATGACGTCCTCCGTAGCGAGACCAGGTCGGCCAGGTCACGGTCGCTCAGCTCGGTCAGCGCCGCCTCGCCGGAACCGAGCACCGCGTCGGCGAGGGCCCGCTTGGACTCCAGCAGCTCGCTGATCCGGTCCTCGACGGTGCCCTCGGCGATCAGCCGGTGCACCTGCACGGGCTGGGTCTGGCCGATGCGGTACGCGCGGTCGGTGGCCTGCTCCTCGACCGCCGGGTTCCACCACCGGTCGTAGTGGATGACGTGGGCGGCCCGGGTGAGATTCAGTCCGGTGCCCGCAGCCTTGAGGGAGAGCAGGAAGACGGGGACCTCGCCGGACTGGAAGCCGTCCACCATCCGTTCCCGCTCGGGCACCGGCGTGCCGCCGTGCAGCAGCTGCGAGGGGATCGCGCGGGAGGCGAGGTGCGCCGCGAGGAGCCGGGCCATCGACACGTACTGGGTGAAGATAAGGACGGAGCCGTCCTCGGACAGGATGGTGTCGAGGAGCTCGTCGAGCAGGGCGAGCTTGCCGGAACGGCCCGTGAGCCGGGTCGGCTCCTCCTTCAGATACTGCGCGGGGTGGTTGCAGATCTGCTTGAGCGAGCCCAGCAGCTTCATGATCAGGCCGCGCCGTGCGATGCCCTCCGACTGCTCGATGAACGCCATCGTCTCGCGGACCGCCGCCTCGTAGAGCGTGGCCTGTTCCCGGGTGAGGAAGACGGGGTGGTCGGTCTCGGTCTTGGGCGGGAGCTCCGGCGCGATGCCCGGGTCGGACTTCTTGCGGCGCAGCAGGAAGGGGCGGACCAGCCGGGAGAGCCGCTCGACGGCCTCCTCGTTGCCCAGGCCGGCGGCGGTGCCGGTGTTCTCGACGATCCTGGCGTGCCGGGAGCGGAACGCCTTGAGCGGGCCGAGCAGTCCGGGGGTCGTCCAGTCGAGCAGCGCCCACAGCTCGGAGAGGTTGTTCTCGACGGGGGTGCCGGTCAGCGCGACGCGAGCCGGTGCTGGGATGGTGCGCAGTGCCCTGGCGGTCGAGGAGTGCGGATTCTTCACGTGCTGTGCCTCGTCGGCGACGACGAGTCCCCAGGTGTGCCCGGCGAGCTGCTCCGCGCTGGAGCGCATCGTGCCGTAGGTCGTGAGGACGAAGCCGCCGTCGGAGCCGCCGAGGGTGCGTTCGGTGCCGTGGAAACGCCGCACCGGGACGCCGGGGGCGAAGCGGTTGATCTCGCGGTGCCAGTTACCGAGGAGGGAGGCGGGACAGACCACCAGGGTGGGGGCGGCCTGGGCGCGGTGCAGATGGAGCGCGATGACGGTGATGGTCTTGCCGAGGCCCATGTCGTCGGCGAGGCAGCCGCCCAGGCCGAGCGAGGTCATGCGGTCCAGCCAGGCCAGGCCTCGGAGTTGGTAGTCGCGGAGGGTGGCGTCGAGGCCGGGCGGCGCGGGGAGGGTGGCGTCCTCGTCCAGGATGCGCGCGCGGAGTGCGGCGAGGGCTCCGGCGGGCACGGCCTCGACCTGTTCGCCGTCGACCTCGGCGCTGCCCGTGAGCGCGACAGCGAGCGCGTCCACCGGGTCCAGGAAACCCAGCTCCCGCTTACGTGCCTTGCGGACGAGCGCGGGGTCCACGACGACCCATTGGTCGCGCAGCCGCACCACCGGCCGGTGCGCCTCGGCCAGGGTGTCCATCTCGGCCTCGGTGAGCCGGTCGTCGCCCAGGGAGAGCTGCCAGTTGAACGCGAAGAGCTGCTCGGCGTCGAAGAAGGAGGTGCCGTCGGTGGCCGATCCGGGCGCCGGGCGGACGACGGCCGCCGCGGTGAGCGAGCGGGCGAGCTCCCGGGGCCAGTGGAGCGCCACCCCAGCCGCCGCGAGCCGTGCTCCGGCCGCACCGATCAGCTCGTGGAGCTCGTCCTCGGTGACTGCGAGCACGTCGGGGACGGGCTGGTCCAGCAGCCGCTCCAGCGGCGGCCAGACGCGGGCGGCGCGGCGCAGCGCGAGCACCGCGTCGATCCGGGCCCTCGGCCCGAAGGGCTCACCCGCTCCGCCGCCCCACAGCGTGGCCGCGTCGGTGACGTACGTCGGATCGGCCAGGCTGTGCACCTGGGCGATGGCGGCGGCGGCATGGCGGGTGGCGGCCGGAGTGCCGGGCGCGTCCTCGTCAGCGGTGTCCTCACCGGTGGCGTCGGGAGGGTCGGAGGAGTCGAAGAGGTCGTACGCGGAGAGGTCGAGCCGGAGCGAGACGCGCACCCCCGCGTCGAGTCCGGCGGCCACCTCGACGGCCCAGGCCCGGGCGTCCGGCAGGTGCTGCGCGTCGCGGGCCGCGAACGGCGCTCCCATGGCGTGTGCGGCGGCGGGCGTCCGGGGCAGGGTGTCGGCGACGGCGTCGAGGAAGGCGCCGAGCAGCGCTCGGGGTTCAGGGACGCGCAGGGGCGTGCCGTCGAGCGGGACGGCATGCCCCTCGGGCGGCATCGAGGCGGCGACGGCCCTGAGATGGGCGATGTCCTCCGCGTCGCGCGGGCCGGCCCGCCAGGCGTCGTGGTCGCCGGCCGTCAGTCCGGGCAGGAGCCTGCCGCGCGCCACCAGGGTGAGGGCGTGCAGGGCCGCCGCGCCCCACGCGCGGGTGGCGGGGTGGGCGGCGGCGCGGTGCCGGGCACGCGCGAGCAGGGGCACCGCGGCCCCGACGGGAAGTGTCACTGCGGGCACGGTGCGGGTGACGGCTCCGTCCGTGCCGTGCCGGCTGACGACCGTGAGCTCGGCGACGGTGCACGCCGGCCCTGCGGCGGGGAACACCGCGTCGGGGCCGGTGAGCCCGGCTCCTCCTTCGGGGTCCCAGAAGGCGATCAGGCCGTCCCTGGGCAGCGCTGCGGGAAGGAAGACCGCGGCGCACCGCAGCAGCCGGTCGACGATGGCGTCCTGCGCCTGCCGCGTCATGTCCACCGCTCCCCCCTCCTGCCTCGGTCCACTTGCACTTCGCCTGTGTTCGCGAGTCTAGGCGGGAGGTGTGACAGCGCCCGCCCCGGCCGTGTTTCCACAGGTGGAGCGGGCGTAGGACTGTGTCAGTGACGGGTGAAGCGCTTGGTGCGGGAGCGGCCGGACGGCTCTTCCGGATCGAAGTCGGGGAGCACCTCGGGGTCGGACTCGGGGGCCTCGTCCGGCTCCGGCCCCGGACCGGTGAGAGAGGGGTCCGGGAGCGGCCGGTCCGTGAAGGTCTGCTCCGTGACCGGAGGATCCACGACGGACGGATCCATGGCGGACGGATCCACGACAGGCGGATCCACGACAGGCGGATCCACGACGGGCGGGCCGGCCGCCGACGGGTCCGTGGCCGACGGGTCCGTGGGCTCCTCCGGGACCGGCCGACCGGCCACGGGGGGCTGCGGCTCCTGCCCCTGCTGCGCGCGTTCCAGGAAGCGGAGCAGCTCCACCGGGAAGGGCAGGACCAGCGTGGAGTTCTTCTCGGCCGCCACCGCGACCACTGTCTGCAGCAGCCGCAGTTGCAGGGCCGCCGGCTGGGTCGACATCTGCTGCGCCGCCTGGGCGAGCTTCTTCGACGCCTGCAGCTCCGCGTCGGCGTTGATGACCCTCGCGCGCCGCTCACGGTCGGCCTCGGCCTGCCGGGCCATGGACCGCTTCATCGTCTCCGGCAGCGAGACGTCCTTGATCTCGACCCGGTCGATCTGCACACCCCAGCCGACCGCGGGGCTGTCGATCATCAGTTCCAGTCCCTGGTTCAGCTTCTCGCGGTCGGACAGCAGATCGTCCAGATCGCTCTTACCGATGATCGACCGGAGGGAGGTCTGTGCCATCTGGGAGACCGCGAACCGGTAGTCCTCCACCTGGATCACCGCGCTCGCAGGGTCCACCACCTTGAAGTAGATGACCGCGTCCACCCGCACCGTGACGTTGTCGCGCGTGATCCCGTCCTGGGCCGGCACGGGCATCGTCACGATCTGCATGTTGACCTTGCGGAGCCGGTCGACGCCCGGGACGATCATGGTGAAGCCCGGGGTACGCACCGCGTCGTGGAGCCGGCCCAGCCGGAGCACCACACCCCGTTCGTACTGCTTGACCACCCGGGCCGCGGCCATCGCGTACAGCAGGCCGCCCGAGAGCACCGCCACCAATGCGATCAACAGATCCTGGACCATCACGGCCCCCTGACTCCGGGGTGCGTGTCATCGCACCCACTGATCACGCCCTATTAACACAATATGCCCGATTCGCGCACTCGCGAACCCCCGTACGGGTGGCAGGGGCCCCGGCCGGCCGCGCACCGGATGCCGGCACCACGGGGACCGGGCAGCGTGGCAGCGCCAGCACGTCTCTGTGACGTACCGATGAGCCGGACGAGCAGACGAGGACCCGCCCATGTCCGTCACCGCGCCCCCCACCGTTCTCCGCCGGCGTGCCGGTATCGCCACAGGTACGGCCCTGCTCGCCCTGGCCGTCACCGGCTGCTCCGGCCTCGGGCGTACGGCCGTGGGGCCGGTGTCCTACACCACCGAGCAGGACAAGGTCGTCACCGTGCACAGCCCGTCGGTGAAGGGCTGCCACACGATGGAGCCCGCCGGTGCGGGCAAGATCGACAACCGGACCCTGGTCGACATCGTCCTCTACGCCACCCGCGACTGCTCCGGGCGCGGGACCGCCTATGTGCCCACCACGTTCTCCGACACCAACGCCCCGCGTGCCCTGCCCTGGCGCAGCTACCGGTTCGTTCACTGACCTGTGCGGGCCGTACGCCCCCGCCCGCGGAGCAGCGCGAACAGCTCCCGGGTCCGCTCCCGCCGGTCCCGGGCGATGAGGACGACCAGGACGATGAGCAGTGCGGGCATGACCGCGTTCGGCGGGTCGAGCAGCGTCAGCTGGACGACGGACGCGCCGGCCAGCAGCCCGACGAGGGCGATGGCTGCCACCCCCGCGAGGAGCGGGATCAGCAGGGCCAGCGCGCCCGCCAGCTCCAGGCCGCCGATCGCGTACATCGCGCCGCTGCCCCAGCCCATCCGGTCGAAGGACTCGACGGCCGACGCATGGGCGATGATCTTGGCCACCGCGCTGAAGCCGAGGAACAGCGCGAGGACGACACGTGCCCCGGTCAGGGCCGCGGAGCCCACCCGCCGGCGTGGCGCGGAGGGGGCGTTCGGCACGGCGAGCGGGGCGGGGGCTGCGGTTTCGGACATGGAGGTCTCCTCGATGGGCGTCGTGGGTGATGTGCGCCGGTGCGACGTGCGGCTGCTGCCGCCACCCTTCCCGGCGCTCACGGCCTGATCCGCTCCCTGTCGCGAACCAGGCCGTTACGGAGAGGTAGACCGCGCCGGTCTCCGGAACTCATCGGCCCACGGACCCTCGGTACACCTCGTTTCAGAGCTGCTCGGGGCTGGCCAGCACCCACAGGCCGTCAGGGGTGAGGTAGCGGTCGATGACGAGCCCGGCCTCCGCCAGATACGCCTCGAACTGCTCCACGCTCAGCTCCCGCGACCGGAAGGTCTGGGTCCACCGGGCGTCCTCGAAGACGTACTCCGCGCGCACCTCGTCCACGCCGTCGCCGACGGGGACCGCCGAGACGATCCGGATGGTGCAGCCCGCGGCCCGGTCCTCCCTCTCCCGGGGCAGATCGGAGTGGTAGCCGGCGCCCTCCCGCTGGATGAGCACGACGCCGGCGTCCTTCACATACCTGCGGCAGGTACCGAGCAGCCCTTCCCTGACCCGGTGATCGCCCACGTGCACCAGGAACGACCCGAGCACCACGGCGTCGAACCGCTCCTCACCGAGGTCCAGCGTCTCGATGGGGCTCCGGACCGTGCGTGCCCCGCTGACCCGCTCCAGCATCTGCGCCGACTCGTCCACCGCGGTCACATCGAAGCCCAGTCCGACCAAGGGGTGTGTCACCCGGCCCGCCCCGCAGCCCAGTTCGAGGACACTCGCTCCTGGCCGCAGAGCCGAGCCGATCACCTCGGGTTCGCTGCCGACGGACATGCGCGCGTACAACTCGACCGCACAGCCGTCGGGTGTGATCGAGCCGGGCCCCGTCCCCGCGTATCCCTCACGTACCAGTTGCCCACTCATACCCGCCAGAACGTACCGGCGCGGGACGGCGTTCCCCAGCGGACGACAACGGACGGCAGCGGACGGCAGTGTGCGGAAGCGACGACAGCGACCGGCCGGAACGGCCCCCGCGGTTTCCGATTGCCTCGCCACGGGTTCATGCTGGACGGGAGGCGATGCCGATGCGTACCGGAAGTGAACCGTCCACCGCACGCAGCCCCCTGCGGATGCGGCTCTGGCTGAGTCTGTGGGGCATGATCTGGGCCGTGGCCGGCCTGGTGGCGTTCGTGGTGACCGGACGGGCCGGCTGGGCGACCGCCTGCGGCGTTCTGCTGGTGGTCACGGTCACGGACCTCTGCGTCGTCGTGCGCCGCATGCGACAGGGACCGCGCTACCAGCCCGGCCGGGACGTCCCCCCGTACGAACCCGACCGGGGCGGGCGGCGGGGCCGGTACGGCCGCTGAGCCCGCTGGACCGGGCCGAGATGTGCGCCGGCAGTCCGGCGCAGTCAGGAACGGTCGTCGAAGCGGGCCGCCTGCAGATACTCCGGCTTCGGGTCGAGCGCGGCGGCCAGCCGGAAGTGACGGGTGGCCTGTTCCGGCCGGCCGGCGCGCTGGAAGGTGCGGGCCAGCGCGAAGTGCGCGAAGGCGTTGTCCGGCTCACGCTCCAGAACCAGTTCGAACTCCAGCTCGGCCGGGCGCAGTTGGGCGGCGGCGAAGAAGGCCCTGGCACGCAGCAGCCGGGCCGCGGTGTTCTCCGGGTGGGCGGCTATCACCGAGTCGAGCAGCTTGACCGCACCCCGCGGGTCACGCGCGGCGAGCAGCTGCTCCGCCGCGCGGAAATCGATGACATGCGTTTCCGGGTTGCTGTCGGGCACGGCCGTATCCTTCCCCTTGCCTGCCGCTCTTCAACATCGGCCCGGGTACGCGTATTCCGCCCGTACGCCGGGTCAGCGGGCGGCGGCCCGTGCGGTGAGCTCCGACCAGACCGTGCGGACCTGGGGTTCCAGCCCGTCCAGGGGGCCGTCGTTGTCGACGACGAGATCGGCGACGGCCAGCCGCTCCTCGCGCGTGGCCTGCGCCGCCATGCGGGCGCGGGCGTCGGACTCCGTCATCCCGCGCAGCCGCACGAGCCGGTCGAGCTGAGTGGCGGGTTTCGCGTCGACGACCACCACCAGGTCGTAGAGCGGGGCGAGGCCGTTCTCCGTGAGCAGCGGGACGTCGTGGACGACGACCGCGTCCTGCCCCGCGGCCCGTTCCAGCTCGGCGGAACGGGCTCCGACGAGCGGGTGCACGATGGCGTTGAGCGTGGCCAGGCGTGCGGGGTCGGAGAAGACGATCGAGCCGAGCGCCGACCGGTCCAGGGCCCCGTCCGGACCGAGGATCTCAGGGCCGAAGGCCTCGACGACGGCCGTCAGCCCGGGGGTGCCCGGTTCGACGACCTCGCGTGCGATCCGGTCGGCGTCGACGATCACGGCTCCGTAGCGTGCGAGCAGCCGTGACACTTCGCTCTTGCCGGCGCCGATCCCGCCGGTCAGGCCCACTTTCAGCATGTGCCGACCCTAGCGTCCGGCCGGGGCGCGGCCGGAGGTCCCCTCAGGAATCGCCCTCACGCTCCGCGAGGAAGCGTTCGAATTCGCGGCCGATCTCGTCCGCCGACGGAAGATCGGCCGGCTCCGCGACGAGGTTGCCCCGTGTCTCGGACCCCGCGATCGCGTCGTACTGGTGCTCCAGCCCTTCGACGAGCGAGACGAGCTCCTCGTCGCCCTGGCCGACCTGCCGGTCGATCTCGGTCTGGGTGCGGTGCGCCTCCGTGCGCAGCGTGTGCGCGACGCTGGGCAGGACCAGTCCGGTCGCCGCGGTGACCGCCTCCAGGGCGGTGAGCGCGGCGTCCGGGTAGGCGGACCTGGCGATGTAGTGCGGCACATGGGCGGCGACACCGAGGGTGTCGTGCCCGGCCTCCATCAGCCGGTACTCCACGAGTGCCTCGGCGGAACCGGGGACCTGCGCCTCGTCGAAGGGGCTGCGGTGTCCGGGCATCAGGTCGGTGCGGTTGCCGTGCGGGGTGAGGCCGACGGGCCGGGTGTGCGGGACGCCCATGGGGATGCCGTGGAAACTGACCGCGAGACGGACACCGAGACGCTCCACGATCTGTTCCACGGCCGCGGCGAACCGCTCCCACTCCACGTCGGGCTCCGGCCCGGAGAGGAGCAGGAAGGGGGCGCCCGTGGCGTCCTGGACGACCTTCACCTCCAGCGTGGGCGCCTCGAACGCCGTGTACCGGTCACGCCTGAAGGTCAGCAGCGGGCGGCGCGCCCGGTAGTCGACGAGCCGGTCGTGGTCGAAGCGGGCCACTGTCTGGTGGGGCAGGGTCTCGAGCAGGCCCTCGACGATCTGCTCGCCCGTCTCACCCGCGTCGATGTATCCGTCGAAGTGGTAGAGCATGACCAGACCGGCCGACTCCTGGGCGAGCGCCATGTCGACGACGGCCAGGCCCTTCGGCTCCCATTCGTACAAACTCTGCGGATCAGGCACGGTTACCGCTCCTCCTCGTGTTCCTGGACAAGAACACCCCGCCGAGCCGCGGCATTCCCGCCCGCGCCCCTTTCGCCCGCCGTTATGCGAGGACCCGGCTGTGCAGCGCCGTGACCGGGGTCTGGCGCGAGTGGGGGGAAGGACGACGTGGCGAGTTCCGTGCGGTACTTCTCGACGTGGATCTTCACGCCCTGGGCGACTGCCCGGGCTTCCCTCTCTCGTGGCGTGAGGGCGGCGTAGGCGTTTGAGGAGCTCCAGGAGCCGCCCCTGGTCGTCGACGGTCATCTGCCGGTCGAGGGCGCCCTTGTCCCCGGCCTTGGCGAGGAGTTCGGCGACGTAGCCGTACATGTCGGCCTTGGCCGCGCGCGGGCGCCTTCATGCCGGACTTCTCGTTGAAGTCGAAGTCGAAGTCGAAGTTGAAGTCGAAGTTGAAGTTGTAGTGGTAGGCGTTGGCGTTCTCGTTGGTGAACACCTCGACAGACACCCCGAGTTCGCGGCAGTAGTCGAGGGTGACCGTCCACTGCGGGATCCGGCCGGGTCCGGCGTTCATGTACCGGCCGTCGCTGAAGCGTGCGGTCTGCCTGTTGCCGTAGGTGTCGGTGTGGTGTCGCCGCCCCGGACGGTGAAGTTACGCCCACCGGTGCGGGCCGTCGCCCTCCAGGACCGTACAGTCGTAGCCCGCTTTGCCCAGTTCGTACGCGGCGGCGAGACCCGCTGTTCCACCGCCGACGACCACGACCTCGGCGGCGGCCTTCCGGCCGGCGCTTCGCGTCCGGACACGAGTGAGGCCCGCCCCCCGGAAGGGGACGGGCCTCACCTACAGCTCTACAGCTACTTCAGCCGATGAGCGGCTGGGGTCAGAGCGTCAGCTCTGGCCGCCGGCCAGCTTCTCGCGCAGGGCAGCCAGGGCCTCGTCCGACGCCAGGGCGCCGGAGTTGTCCTCGGACTCCGAGGAGTACGAGCCGCCGCCGCCACCACCGCTGCCGCCGGAGGCAGCCGGGGCAGCGCCGGCCGGGGCAGCAGCGCCCTCGGCAGCGGCAGCCTCGTCGGCCTCGCGGGACTTGATGACCTGGGCCTGGTGCTGCTCGAAGCGCGTCTGCGCCTCGGCGTACTGCGTCTCCCAGACCTCGCGCTGAGCCTCGAAGCCCTCGAGCCAGTCGTTGGTCTCGGGGTCGAAGCCCTCGGGGTAGATGTAGTTCCCCTGGTCGTCGTACGACGCGGCCATGCCGTACAGCGTCGGGTCGAACTCGACCGAAGCCGGGTCGCCACCGAAGGCCTCGTTGGCCTGCTTCAGCGAGAGGCTGATGCGACGGCGCTCGAGGTCGATGTCGATGACCTTGACGAAGATCTCGTCGTTGACCTGGACGACCTGCTCCGGGATCTCCACGTGGCGCTCGGCCAGCTCGGAGATGTGGACCAGGCCCTCGATGCCCTCGTCGACGCGCACGAACGCACCGAACGGAACGAGCTTGGTGACCTTACCGGGAACGACCTGCCCGATCTGGTGCGTACGGGCGAACTGCTGCCACGGGTCTTCCTGCGTCGCCTTGAGCGACAGCGACACGCGCTCGCGGTCCATGTCGACGTCGAGGACCTCGACGGTGACTTCCTGGCCGACCTCGACAACCTCGGAGGGGTGGTCGATGTGCTTCCAGGAGAGCTCGGAGACGTGCACGAGACCGTCGACGCCACCCAGGTCCACGAAGGCACCGAAGTTGACGATCGAGGAGACGACGCCGGAGCGGACCTGACCCTTCTGCAGGGTCGTGAGGAACGTCTGGCGGACCTCGGACTGCGTCTGCTCGAGCCAGGCACGGCGGGACAGGACCACGTTGTTGCGGTTCTTGTCCAGCTCGATGATCTTGGCCTCGAGCTCCTTGCCCACGTAGGGCTGGAGGTCGCGGACACGACGCATCTCGACGAGCGACGCCGGGAGGAAGCCACGGAGGCCGATGTCGAGGATGAGACCACCCTTGACGACCTCGATGACGGTACCGGTGACGATGCCGTCTTCTTCCTTGATCTTCTCGATGGTGCCCCAGGCACGCTCGTACTGAGCGCGCTTCTTCGAGAGGATCAGGCGGCCTTCCTTGTCCTCCTTCTGGAGAACCAGGGCCTCGATCTCGTCGCCGACCTTGACGACCTCGTTCGGGTCGACGTCGTGCTTGATCGAGAGCTCGCGGCTCGGGATGACACCTTCGGTCTTGTAACCGATGTCGAGGAGGACCTCGTCGCGGTCAACCTTGACGATGACACCGTCAACGATGTCGCCGTCGTTGAAGTACTTGATCGTCTCGTCGATCGCCGCGAGGAACGCGTCCGCGTCGCCGATGTCGTTGACCGCAACCTGCGGAGTGGTGGCGGTGGTCTCGGTGCTGCTCGTCATGTGGGTAAGGGCTCCGGTACGGACAGTGAGTCGTAGGTACTGCTACGCCGAGAGCCCGTATCGCCTCTGCAGAAGCCGGACAGCCTGGAAAGCACCGATCCGTTAACCGGAAGGTGCCTCGACAACCGAGGGGACATGCAACAGACGCGAGCGCGGCCTGCTAGGTCTGAGGCGCGCAGGCTCGCGACGCAACTTGTAGCATACGGGGGCAGCCGGACAGGGTCAATGCGCGAAGGCGCACACCCGGGGCACAACACCCCAATCCCGGCACAACTCACGTTCACCGAGGCCACATCGGTCGCAGCGGCATGTCGTGCGCGCACAGGCGCACTCACCGCTGCGGCCCGTGGAGGCACCCGCGCAAGGCGGGTGAAGGCAAACTACAACGACGGGCACGATGAGCCAAGAGATCTACGGGTCCGAACCCGAAGCGACCCGGCGGGAAGCCGGCGAGGCGGAGAGCAGCCGGGCGAGCCGCGGCTGGTGGGACCGGAACGCCGACGAGTACCAGAGCGACCACGGGGCGTTCCTCGGGGACGACCACTTCGTCTGGGGTCCGGAGGGGCTGGACGAGGCCGAGGCCGCCCTGCTGGGCCCGGCGGACGATCTGAAGGGCCTGGACGTCCTGGAGATCGGGGCGGGTGCCGCCCAGTGCTCGCGCTGGCTCGCCGCCCGGGGCGCCCGCCCGGTGGCCCTGGACCTCTCCCACCGCCAGCTCCAGCACGCCCTGCGCATCGGCGACGGCGTCCCCCTCGTCGAGGCCGACGCCGGGCGGCTCCCCTTCCGGGACGGCTCCTTCGACCTGGCCTGTTCCGCCTACGGAGCGGTGCCCTTCGTCGCCGACCCCGTACAGGTGTTCCGCGAGGTGCGCCGGGTGCTGCGGCCAGGCGGCCGCTGGGTCTTCTCGGTGACCCACCCGATCCGCTGGGCGTTCCCCGACGAGCCTGGCCCCGAGGGCCTTTCCGTCTCCGCCTCCTACTTCGACCGCGTGCCGTACGTGGAGCAGGACGAGGGGGGCGACGCGGTGTACGTGGAGCATCACAGGACGCTGGGCGACCGGGTGCGGGACGTGGTGGCGGGCGGCTTCCGGCTGATCGATCTCGTGGAGCCGGAGTGGCCGGCCTGGAACAACCAGGAGTGGGGCGGCTGGTCCCCCCTGCGCGGCCATCTGATCCCCGGGACCGCGATCTTCGTCTGCGAGCGGGACCGCCGGGCCTCCTGAGTCACCGGCGTACGGGACGGCGTACGAGACTGGGGGCGTGATCCGTACCGACGCCCTGGACCAGTTGCCCGTTCGCACCGCTGTGCCCGCCCTGGAGCGGGCGCTCGACGAGCGGGGCGCCGCGGTGCTCTGCGCACCGCCCGGCACCGGCAAGACGACCCTTGTGCCCCTGGTGCTCGCGGGGCTGACCGGCGGCGGTCCGGCGCGCCGGGTGCTCGTCGCCGAGCCCCGCCGGATCGCCGCCCGGGCCGCGGCGCGGCGGATGGCGTGGCTGCTCGGGGAGCGGACCGGGGGCCGGGTCGGGTTCACGGTGCGCGGTGAGCGGACCGTGGGGCCCGACACGGTGGTGGAGGTGGTGACCACCGGGGTCCTGCTCCAGCGGCTGCAGCGCGACCAGGAGCTGGCCGGGGTCGACGTCGTGATCATCGACGAGTGCCACGAGCGCCATCTGGACGCGGACACGGCCGCCGCGTTCCTGCTCGACGTACGGGGGACGATCAGGCCCGATCTGCGTCTGGTGGCGGCGTCGGCGACGACGGACGCCGCTGGCTGGTCCCGGCTGCTGGGCGACGCCCCCGTGGTCGAGGCCCAAGGCGTCTCCCATCCGGTGGAGGTGGTGTGGGTGCCACCGGCCGGCCCCGTCCGGCCGCCCCACGGGATGAGGGTGGACCCGGCCCTGCTGACACATGTCGCCGCGGTGGTGCGCCGGGCGCTCTCCGAGCGGGACGGTGACGTCCTGTGCTTCCTGCCCGGCGTCGGCGAGATCGGCCGGGTCGCGGGACAGCTCACGGGCGTCGGCGCCGAGGTGCTCCAGGTGCACGGGCGCGCCCCGGCGGCGGTGCAGGACGCGGTGCTGGCGGGGCCGTCGGGCGGGCGGCGGGTGGTGCTGGCCACGTCCGTGGCGGAGTCGTCCCTGACGGTGCCAGGAGTGCGGGTCGTCGTGGATTCCGGCCTCTCCAGGGAGCCGCGTACCGACCACGCGCGGGGGCTGGGCGCCCTGACGACCGTGCGGTCTTCGCGGGCGGCGGGACGCCAGCGCGCGGGCCGGGCGGGACGTGAGGCTCCGGGCGCGGTGTACCGCTGCTGGGAGGAGGCCGGGGACGGGCGCCTGGCCGCGTTCCCCTCCCCCGAGATCAAGGTGGCCGACCTCGCGGCGTTCGCGCTGCAGGCGGCCTGCTGGGGCGATCCGGACGCCTCGGGGCTCGCGCTGCTGGATCCGCCGCCCGCCGGCGCCATGGGCGCGGCCCGGGAGGTGCTGACGGCGGTCGGCGCGGTGGACGCCGCGGGACGCGCGACGAGCCGGGGCGTACGGATGTCCCGGCTGGGCCTGCACCCCCGGCTGGCCCGTGCCCTCCTGGACGGCGCGGACGAGGTCGGGGGGCGGCGGGCCGCGGAGGTGGTGGCGCTGATCGGCGAGGAGCCGCCACGGGAGTACGGCGACGACCTGGCGCACGCGCTGCGCACGGCGCGGCGCGGCGGGGACGGTTACGCGGCCCGCTGGCGGCAGGAGGTGCGGCGGCTCTCGCAGTCCCTCGGCTCATCGAAGTCCCCCGCCTCCGCGAACGACGCGGCTGCCGGTCCGGACGACGCCGCCGTGGGACTGGTGGCGGCGCTGGCGTTCCCGGAGCGGGTGGCGCGCGCCCGGGGCGAGGGGGCTTTCCTCATGGTGTCGGGCACGGGCGCGGAGCTCCGGGACGGCTCACGGCTGCGCAGCGCGCCGTGGATCGCGGTCGCGGTCGCCGACCGGCCCGCCCACGCCGCGTCCGCCCAGGTGCGGCTGGCGGCCGTCGTCGACGAGGGCACGGCGCGGCTGGCCGCCGGACATCTGCGGTTCTCGGGCGAGGAGGTGCGGTGGGCGGAAGGCGACGTGGTGGCCCGTTCCGTGGAACGCCTCGGGGCCGTCGAACTGTCGGCACGCCCACTGCGGCGGCCCGCCCCGGAGCTGGTGCGCGGGGCGCTGCTGGACGGACTGCGACGCGAGGGGCCGGGGCTGCTGCGGTGGACCCGGGACAGTGAGCAGCTGCGGCTGCGGCTCTCGTTCCTGCACCGGGTGCTGGGGGCGCCGTGGCCCGATGTGTCGGACGACGCGCTGCTGGCCCGTGCCGACGAGTGGCTGGAGCCCGAGTTGTCACGTGCCGGCCGCCGCTCGGACCTGGGGCGGATCGATGCCGGGCAGGCGTTGCGGCGGCTGCTGCCGTGGGCGACGGGCGACGCCGCCCGGCTCGACGAGCTCGCCCCGGAGCGGATCGAGGTGCCGAGCGGGTCCAGGATCCGGGTGGAGTACGGCGGCGAGCAGCCCGTGCTCGCGGTGAAGCTCCAGGAACTCTTCGGGATGGGCGAGACGCCCCGGGTGGCGGGCGTGCCCGTCCTGGTCCACCTGCTGTCCCCGGCCGGGCGCCCGGCGGCGGTGACGGCGGACCTGGCGTCGTTCTGGCGGGAGGGGTACCGGGGCGTACGGGCGGAGCTGCGCGGCCGCTACCCGAAGCACCCCTGGCCCGAGGACCCGACGACGGTGGAGGCGACCCGCTTCACCTCGGCGAGGCTGCGCCGCGACTGAGGGCTGTCCAGAGCCAGGGGCGTACGGCTCGGAAGCCGGACACCCCTGGTCCCGTGCGGGTCAGGCCGCGGGCGCCTCGACCTTCAGCTCGACGGTCAGCGTGGCGCCGCTCGCGGTGGTGAGCCGCAGTTCGTAGGTGCCCGCCGTGTCGTCGGCGTAGATCTTCGGGAGTTCGAGGAGTCCGTCGGCGCCGGTCGTCAGGGTCAGGATGCGGACGGGAATGCCGAGCGCGTCCTTGAAGTACGGACCCTTGTCGTTCGCGGTGGGCGTCTCCGCATCGGTGATCATCGTGGCGGTGACGGCGGTGTCCGCCACCCCCGTGCCCTTGTAGGCCGCCCTGACCTCGAGCCGGTCGGCGAACTCGGCGCCGGGGGCGGCCGTCAGAACCTTGTCGTCGGTACGGACGATGGTGTCCGCGACCCGGGCCGTGACGGTCGCGAGGTAGCTGACGGTGCGCGGCGTGGTGGTGCCGGCGACGGCGGTCACCCTGACGGGGCCCGTCTTCTCACCGGCCGTCAGGACGGGGGCGGTGACGGTGCCGTCGGCCCCGGTGGTCAGGGTCACGGTGCGCTTCCCGCCGGTGAAGCGGGTGTCCGTGTCACCGACGACGGTGAAGGTGACCGACGTCCTGGCGAGCGGGGCGCCGAGCGTGTTCCTCGCCCGGACCTTGACGCGCTCGGCGAACGCGTCGCCTGCCGTGGCGGTGAGGACGCCGGTGCCCGCGTTCTCGAGGCTGCCGAAGACCGCGGGCGGGGTGGTCGGCGGGGTGGTCGGCGGCGTCGTGGGAGGAGGCGTGGGGTCGGGGCTCGGCGTGGTGCTGCCGGGCTTCGCCGGGCTGGGGTCCGGGCTCGGGGACGTACCGCCGCTCGGGGGGCTGGACGAGGACGGGGGCGTGGGCGTCGGCGACGGGGAGGGCAGGCCGCTTCCGGTGTCGACGGGGAGGACTCCCGAGCCGTCCGGGACCTCGTGGGTACCGCGCCTGTAGTAGTCGAACCAGGAGCGCACCGTGCGCAAATACTCCGTCGAGTGGTTGTAGCTCAGCACCGCCCGGTCGAGGTCCGTGGCGAGCGACAGGTCGCGGGTGCCCGCGCAGAGGTAGCGCCCGGCGGCCAGCGCCGCGTCGTAGACGTTGTTGGGGTCCTTGCGCCCGTCGCCGTTCCCGTCCTGGCCCCAGGTCGCCCAGGTCGACGGGATGAACTGCATCGGGCCGACCGCGCGGTCGTGGGTAGAGTCCCCGTCGTACGCCCCGCCGTCGGTGTCCTTGATCAGGGCGAAGCCCTGGCCGTTGAGCGCCGGGCCGAGGATCGGGGACGTGGTGGTGCCGTTCGCGTCGACCTTGCCGCCGCGGGCCTGGCCGGACTCGACCTTGCCGATCGCGGCGAGGAGCTGCCACGGCAGGCGGCACGCGGCGTCGGTGCTCGCGAGGTTCTGCTCGGCCTTCTTGTACGCGGCCAGGACCGTGGCGGGTATACCCGCCTCGGCGGTGCCGGTCACCGGAAGATTCACGGACGAATCGGGCTTGTTGGGCGTATCGAGCGGCGGAAGATCCGTGTAGTAGGGCGAGTTGCCCGTGGCCGCGCTGTCGCCGGGCGGTGTCGCGCCGGCCGACGTCCGGTCGTCCGCACTGTCGGGCTGCGGTGCGGCAGGAGCCTGAGAGGCGGAAAGGGCGGCGACGGCGGCGGCGGCCACCGCGGTGGTCGTGGCCCCCCTGCGCAGTCTGCGGCCGAATTGCGCTGCCATACGTGTCGGTTCCTCCCCGTCGACGGCTGTCCGCGCTCCCCGCGCGAGAACTCTGGCGACACTACGACAACTCCCGTCGCCCGAACACTGGTCCGCGCCCGGTTCTTACCGGTTTCTCAGCTTCGCGGCCGTCAAGTCACCAGGGTGCCCCGGCCGGGTGACGCGGGCTCACGCATACTGCCGCCATGCCGTTCACACTCAGCCACGCCGCAGCCGTACTCCCTGGGATCCGCAGGTCCGGCACGGGGCGCGGAACTCTCGTCGCCTCCGCCCTCGTCGCCGGGTCGTTCGCACCCGACATCACCTATTACGCGGACACGGTCGTGCCGGGAGCGATGGAGTTCGGCGAGGTGACACACGCCGTGTGGGGAGTGTTCACCGTGGATGTCCTCATCACGGGCGCCCTGGTGGCCCTCTGGCTGATGCTGCGCGAACCACTCGTCGCCCTGCTGCCCGGGGCGGCGCAGGGGCGCGTGCACACCTTCGTACGGGGGCGGCGCCGGGTGCCCGGTCTCCCGGTCCTCCGCGAGGCGGGGTGGTTCGTCGGGTCCGCCGTCATCGGCTCGGGAACCCATGTGGTGTGGGACGCCTTCACTCATCACGACCGGTGGGGCACGGAGCTTGTCCCCGTCCTCGGCCGGAGCGTCGGCGGCTACCCGGTGTTCCAGATCGTCCAGTACGGCAGTTCGGCCGTGGCCCTGGTGCTCCTGGCATGGTTCACGTACACGGGCCTGCGGCTCGTCGGGCCCCTGCCGGCCCCGGATTCCGTGCCGGTGCTGGGCCGGGCCGAACGCGGATGGGCCGGTGTTCTCCTCGCCCTGTGCGTCCTGCTGGGCATCGTCCACCGATGTGCCCGCTGGTACGCCTATTTCGGGCACGTCGACACGCCTCTGGACATCATCCCGACCGCGTGCTTCGGCGCCGGGGCGGGCCTGGCGGCCGGCCTCGTGCTGTACGGGGCGTGGATGCGGCTGCTGCGGAAACCGTCCGTGCCCCGGCCGTCGGACGGGCCCCGTGCGGACACCGCACAGGGCCGCCCGGCCGGCCAGGACACCGGCTGAGCCCGGCTCCTGGAGGGGAACTCAGTGCGCTGCCGTCTCCCAGTCCTTGCCGACGCCGACCGAGACGTCCAGCGGCGCACGGAGCTCGACCGCCGTGGACATCTCCCGGCGGAGGATCTCCTCGACCTGCTCCCGCTCGCCCTTCGCGATCTCCAGGACGATTTCGTCGTGGACCTGGAGCAGCATGCGTGACGTCAGCTCCGCCTCCCGCAGCGCCCGGTCCACGTGCAGCATCGCGACCTTCACGATGTCGGCGGCCGTTCCCTGGATCGGGGCGTTGAGCGCCATCCGCTCGGCGGCCTCGCGGCGCTGGCGGTTGTCGCTGTTCAGGTCCGGGAGATAGCGGCGGCGGCCGAGGATCGTCTCCGTGTACCCGGTGGCCCTGGCCTCCTCCACGACCCGGTGCAGATAGTCGCGCACCCCGCCGAACCGGAGGAAGTAGGTGTCCATCAGCCCGCGCGCCTCGCCGGCCTCGATGTTCAGCTGCTGGGAGAGGCCGAACGCGGAGAGCCCGTAGGCCAGCCCGTACGACATCGCCTTGATCTTGCGGCGCATCTCCGCGTCGACGGCCGACTTCTCGACGCCGAACACCTGCGAGGCGACCGTCGTGTGCAGGTCCTCCCCGGAGGTGAACGCCTCGATCAGGCCGGCGTCCTCGGAGAGGTGGGCCATGACGCGCAGCTCGATCTGGCTGTAGTCGGCCGTCATCAGCGTCTCGAAGCCCTCGCCCACGACGAAACCCCGGCGGATCGCCCGCCCCTCGTCCGTACGCACGGGGATGTTCTGCAGGTTGGGCTCGGTGGAGGACAGCCGGCCCGTCGCCGCGACCGTCTGGTTGAACGTGGTGTGGATACGGCCGTCCGCACCGATCGTCTTGATCAGGCCCTCGACCGTGACCCGCAGCTTCGCCTGCTCACGGTGGCGCAGCATGATGACCGGCAGCTCGTGCTCGGTCTGCGCGGCCAGCCAGGCCAGCGCGTCCGCGTCGGTCGTGTAGCCCGTCTTCGTCTTCTTCGTCTTCGGCAGGGCCAGCTCGCCGAAGAGCACCTCCTGGAGCTGCTTGGGCGAGCCGAGGTTGAACTCACGGCCCACCGCGGCATGCGCCTCCTTCACCGCTTGCTGCACCGCACCGGCGAACTGCTGCTCCATGCCCTCCAGATGAGTCCGGTCGGCGGCGATGCCGTGCCGCTCCAGACGGGCCAGCATGATCGATGTCGGCAGCTCCATGTCGTGCAGGAGCCCGGTGGCACCGACCTCCTTCAGGCGCGTCGTGAACGCGTCGCCGAGGTCCAGCACCGCGCGGGCCTGCGCCATCAGGGCGTCGGCCTCCGCCCGGTCGTCCGCGCCGAAGGCCAGCTGACCGTCGGACGCGGGGGCCGGGGCCAGCTCACGGCCGAGGTACTCCACGGCCAGCGCGTCCAGGGCGAAGGAACGGCGCCCCGGCTTGACGAGATAGGCGGCGAGCGCGGTGTCCATGGCGATGCCGTCCAGCCGCCAGCCCTGCTCGGGGAAGACCCGCAGGGCGTTCTTGGCGTTGTGCAGGACCTTGGGCCGCGCCGGGTCCGCGAGCCACGCGGCGAGAGCCTGCTCGTCGGCCTCGTCGAGCTCGGCCGGGTCCAGCCAGGCGGCGGCCCCGTCGGCGGCGGCGAGCGCGATCTCCGTGACCGTGCCGGTGCCCAGCGACCAGGTGTCGACGGTCATCACACCGAGCGGCTGACCGCCGTGGGACTCCAGCCACGGGGCGACCTCGCCCGACCCGAGCACCGCGCCGTCCAGCTCGATACCGGCCAGGGGCTCCGGCGGACCGGCCTCCTCCGCACCCGGGTCGACGGCGAGCAGCCGCTCGCGCAGGCTCGGGTTACGGATCTCCAGGATGTCCAGCACACCCGTGACCGCCGTGCGGTCGTACGGAGCGCGCTCCAGCTCGGCCGGGGCCTTCGGCAGCTCCACGTCACGGACCATCTCGGTCAGCACACGGTTCATCTTCACCGCGTCCAGGTGGTCCCGGAAATTCTGGCCGGCCTTGCCCTTGACCTCGTCGGCCCGCTCGATCAGCTCCGCGAACGAACCGAACTGGTTGATCCACTTCGCCGCCGTCTTCTCACCCACACCGGGGATCCCCGGAAGGTTGTCCGACGGGTCACCCCGCAGCGCAGCGAAGTCCGGATACTGCGAAGGCGTGAGGCCGTACTTCTCCTGGACCTTCTCCGGGGTGAAGCGCGTCAGCTCCGAGACGCCCTTCGTCGGGTAGAGCACCGTCACATTGTCCGTGATCAGCTGGAACGAGTCCCGGTCGCCCGTGACGATCAGCACCTCGTAACCCGCCGTCTCGGCCTGCGTGGCCAGAGTCGCGATGACGTCGTCGGCCTCGAACCCGTCCACCGCGAACCGGTCCGCGTGCATCGCGTCCAGAAGCTCGCCGATCAGCTCGACCTGCCCCTTGAACTCGTCGGGGGTCTTGGAACGGTTCGCCTTGTACTCCGGGAACTCCTGCGCACGCCACGTCTTACGGGACACGTCGAACGCGACCGCGAAATGAGTGGGCGCCTCGTCGCGCAGCGTGTTCGCCAGCATCGACATGAAGCCGTACACGGCATTCGTCGGCTGCCCCGTCGCCGTCGTGAAATTCTCCGCGGGCAGGGCGAAGAACGCCCGGTACGCCAGGGAGTGCCCGTCCATCAGGAGCAGGCGCGGTCGGTTGTCTGCCGTCTTCTTCGATGCCGTCTCAGCCACGCCCCCGATCCTGCCACGGACCACTGACAATCCGGACCGGCCGGCTCCCTGCCCCCGTCCCGGACACCGCCGACCCGCCCCCGGAGCGGCCTCACCGCGCCTCCCCGCTTCCCGAGGAGCACCCCGGCACGCCCCGGCACGCGTGCATGACAGGATCGAAGGACTGTGAAGGCGTAAGAAGACGCGACAGGACGCCACGGCAAGCACGGACGCGGCACGCACGCCCGCACGGCGCCGCCGGAGGCGACCGAAGGCTCGAAGGGGAGCACCATGGCCACGAAGCCCCCGACCGGAGACCCGGTCCAGGACGCGCCGCAGATCGACGCGGTCCAGCACGCAGCCGCCGGGCTGCCCGCCATCGGCCACACACTGCGCATCGCCCAGCAGCAGATGGGCGTACGCCGCACCGCGCAGACCCTCCTCAAGGTCAACCAGAAGGACGGCTTCGACTGCCCCGGCTGCGCCTGGCCCGAGGGCGACAAGCGCCACACGGCCGAATTCTGCGAGAACGGCGCCAAGGCCGTCGCCGAGGAAGCGACCCTGCGTCGCGTCACCCCCGACTTCTTCGCCGCCCACCCCGTCGCCGACCTGGGCACCCGCAGCGGCTACTGGCTCGGCCAGCAGGGACGCATCACACAGCCCGTGTACCTCCCCGAGGGCGCCGACCGGTACGAGGCCGTCACCTGGGAACGCGCCTTCGAGATCATCGCCGAGGAGCTCACCGCACTCTCCTCGCCCGACGAGGCCCTCTTCTACACCTCCGGGCGCACCAGCAACGAGGCCGCGTTCCTCCTCCAGCTCTTCGCCCGCGAGTTCGGCACCAACAACCTGCCCGACTGCTCCAACATGTGCCACGAGTCATCCGGCTCGGCCCTCACCGAGACCATCGGGATCGGCAAGGGCAGTGTCAGCCTCGAGGACCTCCACCACGCCGACCTGATCATCGTCGCCGGACAGAACCCCGGCACCAACCACCCCCGGATGCTCTCGGCCCTCGAACAGGCCAAGACCGCCGGAGCGAAGATCATCTCGGTGAACCCGCTGCCCGAGGCCGGCCTCGAACGGTTCAAGAACCCCCAGACCGCCCAGGGCATGCTCAAGGGCGCCGCCCTCACCGACCTCTTCCTCCAGATCCGCATCGGCGGCGACCAGGCACTCTTCCGCCTGCTGAACAAAATGATCATCGAGGCCGACGGCGCCGTCGACACCGCCTTCATCGCCGAACACACCCACGGCTACGAGGAATTCGCCCAGGCCGCCCGCGCGGCCGACTGGGACGACACCCTCACCGCCACCGGCCTCGACCGCGACGCCATCGAACAGGCGCTCGCCATGATCCTCGCGTCGGAACGCACCATCGTCTGCTGGGCCATGGGCCTCACCCAGCACAAGCACTCCGTGCCGACCATCCGCGAAGTCGTCAACCTCCTCCTCCTGCGCGGCAACATCGGCAGGCCCGGCGCAGGCGTCTGCCCCGTCCGAGGCCACTCCAACGTCCAGGGCGACCGCACCATGGGCATCTTCGAACGCCCCTCCACCGCGTTCCTCGACGCCCTCGACCAGGAATTCGGCATCACCTCACCCCGGCACCACGGCTACGACGTCGTACGGTCCATCGAGGCACTCCGCGACGGCGACGCCAAGGTCTTCTTCGCCATGGGCGGCAACTTCGTCGGCGCCACCCCCGACACCGCCGTCACCGAAGCCGCCATGCGCCGCGCCCGGCTCACCGTCCACGTCTCCACCAAACTCAACCGCTCGCACGCGGTCACCGGCACCCGCGCCCTGATCCTTCCCACCCTGGGCCGCACCGACAAGGACGTACAGGCGGGGACTAAGCAGTTCGTCACCGTCGAGGACTCCATGGGCCTGGTCCACTCCTCACGGGGCAACCTCACCCCCGCGAGCCCCCACCTGCTCTCCGAACCGGCCATCGTCGCCCGCCTGGCCCGCGCGGTCCTCGGCCCCCGGTCCACCACACCCTGGGAGGAGTTCGAGAAGGACTACGGGACGATCCGCGACCGCGTCTCCCGCGTCGTCCCCGGCTTCGAGGACTTCAACGCACGCGTCGCACGGCCGGGCGGCTTCTCCCTGCCCCACGCCCCGCGCGACGAACGCCGCTTCCCCACCGCCACCGGCAAGGCAAACTTCACCGCCGCGCCCGTCGAGTACCCGGAGCTCCCCGAAGGCAGGCTGCTGCTCCAGACCCTGCGCTCCCACGACCAGTACAACACCACGATCTACGGCCTCGACGACCGCTACCGCGGCATCAAGGGCGGCCGCCGCATCGTGATGGTCAACCCCGACGACGCCCACGCCCTCGGCCTCGCCGACGGCGCCTACACCGACCTCGTCAGCGAGTGGAAGGACGGCGTCGAACGCCGCGCCCCCGGCTTCCGCGTCGTGCACTACCCCACCGCCCGCGGCTGCGCCGCCGCGTACTACCCGGAGACCAACGTGCTCGTCCCCCTCGGCGCCACCGCGGACACCAGCAACACCCCGGCCAGCAAGTCCGTCGTCATCCGGTTCGAGACGACCTGAGCACGCCCGATCCGGACAAGAGGCCCTAAGCGCACGCTCAGTCATCTGATAAGAACAGTGCACACAGCAACGGACGACGACCGCACACGATCGGAGCAGGACCCGATGGGCGAGCACACCGCACCCACGTTCCCCCAGGAGATCATCGACGAGTACGCGGCACTCGGCGTCGACCTCCCCGCACTCTTCTCCGCCGGACACCTCGGCGAGCGCATGGGCGTCAGGATCGTCGAGGCCTCCGCCGAGCGCGTCGTGGGCACCATGCCCGTCGAAGGCAACACCCAGCCCTACGGGCTGCTCCACGGCGGCGCCTCGGCCGTCCTCGCCGAGACCCTCGGCTCCGTCGGCTCCATGCTCCACGGCGGGGCCGGCAAGCTCGCCGTCGGCGTCGACCTGAACTGCACCCACCACCGCGGCGCCCGCAGCGGCCTCGTCACCGGCACCGCCACCCCCGTCCACCGCGGGCGCTCCACCGCCACCTACGAGATCGTCATCACCGACGAGCACGACAAGCGGGTCTGCACCGCCCGCCTCACCTGCCTGCTCCGCGACGCACCCGGCCCCGCCGCCGACTGAACGACCCGCCACCCCGACACCCACTGCCCGGCCGGAAAGCACACCGCATTCCGGACCGGGCAGACCCATATCCGGGGGATTTACGGGAAGTTACCGAACACGCACGGTCAACACCTCTGACTCGCAAGCCTGTCCCAAGACCCACTTCAACAGCCACGCCGCCTCCACGACGCCGTAAACACACCTCGCAGATGTAACACTCCGTAACATGTGTGCAATACACGAAAAACGGCGCGCCACCACCCATCCACGCACCGGACCGATCTCCCCCGTGCCCCTTGTGCCCCGTTCGTCCGACAGCACCAAGATCGCACCAAGCCCCTTAGCAGAGCTGCATGTTCTCACCATACGGTCACTTCGGACCCCGCCGAAAAGCCGTACATGTCCACACAGCGACCATCAAGCCTTCCCCACGGCATAACAAGACAGTCACATCATCAGCGGACCCGTCCCGCACCCCCCCACCTGCCCTTAGAGTCACGGCCAGTCACCGCGCCGCCGGGCGTGTCTGCTGCACGGCCCTGTATCGACCAGTACAGCCCGGCGTAGTCACGGCACCTCATGCAGAGGAGGCCGCGCCAGGGAAAGGACCTTTCGTGCGACACCGTTCTTTGATCATCCTCACCACAGTGCTCACCACCGGTGCACTCACCCTCACCGCCTGCGGATCGCGCGACGACGACAGCAAGGGCAGCAACGACAGCGGCGGCAAGACCACCGTCGTCATCGGCGTCGACGCCCCGCTGACCGGATCCCTCTCGGCGCTCGGCCAGGGCATCAAGAACTCCGTGGACCTCGCGGCCAAGACCGCGAACAAGAACAACGAAGTCCCCGGCATCGAATTCAAGATCGAAGGCCTCGACGACCAGGCCGTCCCCGCCTCCGGACAGGCCAACGCCACCAAACTCGTCGGCAACAAGGACGTCCTCGGAGCCGTCGGCCCCCTGAACTCCGGCGTCGCCCAGTCCATGCAGGGCGTCTTCGAGAAGGCAGACCTCGCCCAGGTCTCCCCCGCCAACACCAACCCCGCCCTCAGCCAGGGCGACGACTGGGCCAAGGGCAACGGCAAGCGCGTCTTCAAGACCTACTTCCGCACCTGCGCCACCGACGTCGTCCAGGGCAAGTTCGCCGCCCAGTACCTCTTCAACGACGCCAAGAAGAAGAAGGTCTACGTCGTCGACGACAAGCAGACCTACGGCGCCGGCCTCGCCGCGATCTTCTCCGCGGAATTCAAGCGCCTCGGCGGCACCGTCGCCGGCACCGACCACGTCACCGTCAAGGAAACCGACTTCTCCAGCACCGCCGACAAGGTCAAGAGCTCCGGCGCCGACTCCGTCTACTACGGCGGCCAGTACCCCGAGGGCGGCCTCCTCTCCGACCAGATCAAGAAGACCGGCGCCAAGATCCCCACCATGGGCGGCGACGGCATCTACGACCCCGCCTTCATCAGCGCCTCCGGTGAGACCAACGACGGCGACTTCGCCACCTCCGTCGGCTACCCCGTCGAAGCCCTCCCGACCGCCAAGCAGTTCATCGCGGACTACAAGGCCGGCGGCTACAAGGACCCCTTCGCGGCATACGGCGGCTACTCCTACGACGCCGGATGGGCCATCATCCAGGCCGTCAAGGCCGTCGTCGCCGAGAACGACGGCAAGCTCCCCGAAGACGCCCGCGCCAAGGTCGTCGAGGCCATGGCCAAGGTCTCCTTCGACGGCGTGACCGGCAAGGTCTCCTTCGACGAGTTCGGTGACACCACCAACAAGCAGCTCACCGTCTACTCGGTCCAGAAGGGTGCCTGGAAGGACGTCAAGAGCGCCACGTTCGAGGACTGATCACCCGGCACACCCTCAGCACATACTCCTGACCGCGCGAGGGCGCAAACAGCGCCCTCGCGCGGTGTCATATCCGACAAGCTCATCGGAGGCACTGCGGTGAACGAACTGCCGCAACAGCTGGCCAACGGTCTCGCACTCGGCGCGCTCTATGGCCTCATAGCCATCGGGTACACCATGGTGTACGGCATCGTCCAGCTCATCAATTTCGCCCACGGCGAGATCTTCATGATCGGGGGCTTCGGCGCCCTCACCACCTACCTAGCACTCCCCAGCGGAACGTCGCTCATGGTGGTCATTCCCCTCATGATCATCGGCGGCGCAATCGCCTCCGTCGCCGTAGCCACAGCGGCAGAACGCTTCGCCTACCGCCCCCTGCGCGGCGCGCCCCGCCTGGCCCCGCTCATCACCGCGATCGGCCTCTCGATCGTCCTCCAGCAGCTTGTCTGGGGCTTCTACCCCGACGCGAAGAAGCCGCGCAGCTTCCCCGAGTTCCAGGGCGAGTCGTTCAAGATCTTCGACAACCTCTACCTCCAGCGCGCCGACGCCTTCATCCTCGTCCTCGCACCCCTCTGCATGCTCGCCCTCGGCATGTTCGTCGCCAAGAGCCGCAGCGGCCGCGCCATGCAAGCCACCGCACAGGACCCCGACACGGCCAAGCTCATGGGCATCAACACCGACCGCATCATCGTGATGGCCTTCGCCATCGGAGCCGCGTTCGCCGCCGTAGCAGCCGTCGCGTACGGACTCGACAAGGGCCAGATCAACTTCGAGATGGGCTTCCTCCTCGGACTCAAGGCCTTCACCGCCGCAGTACTCGGCGGCATCGGCAACATCTACGGAGCCATGGTCGGCGGAGTCGTCCTAGGCCTCGCCGAAGCCCTCTCCATCGCCTACATCGAAGAGATCCCCGGCATGCAACAGCTCGGCGGCGGCGCCTGGGCCAACGTCTGGGCATTCGTACTCCTCATCGTCGTCCTCCTCGTCAGGCCACAAGGCCTGCTCGGTGAGCGCGTCGCGGATCGGGCGTGAGAGCCATGACAACCGACACCACCACAACCACAGCCACCACCCCAACCGGCCCCGGCTCCCGGACCACCGGCCTGCGCCGCCTCACCGCCCTCGGCGGCATCGCGACCATCGCCGCCACCTTCATGTCCTGGACCTACACCGACGAGTTCCCCGGCGACCTCACCGTCTACGGCTACCCCGGCGGCCTCCAGGTCCTCACCCTCGCCGCAGGCGCCCTCGTACTCCTGTACGCACTCGCCGCCCTCGACATCCCCGGCCTCCGCTGGATCGCCCCCACCGGCACCACCAAGGCCCTCCGATTCCTCGCCCTCGGCGCCTTCGGAACCACCTGGTTCACCATCATCGCCATCGCCGTGGAACTCGGCGGCGTCGTCAACCTGGAACCCGGCGGCTACGTCGCAGCAGTGGCCTCCGCCATCCCGCTCGTCGCCCTCCTCCTCCCCGACGACACCCACAAGGCCTCACGCCCCAAGACACTCCCCTCCTGGGCAGAGATCCTCATCATCGTCGCCGCCTTCGGCATCGGCCTCTTCGTCGTCACCTACGGCATCGACACCGAATACGCCGAACTCTTCACCGGCTACATGATCACCGCAGGCTTCGCCGTCGGCGCCCTGTTCAAATCCGGCCTCATGGCCCGGCTCTCGGCACTCACCACCAAATACCGCCCCATCGCCGTAACCGCCGCCTTCATCGCCGCCGCAGCATTCCCCTTCACCCAGAGCACCGACCAGTTCACCCTCATCGCGGTCAACATCCTCATCTTCGCGACCGTCGCACTCGGACTGAACATCGTCGTCGGCCTCGCCGGACTCCTCGACCTCGGATACGTCGCCTTCCTCGGCGTCGGCGCCTACACCGCCGCACTCGTCTCAGGCACCACCGCATCCGCCTTCGACGTCCACTTCCCCTTCTGGGCAGCAGTCCTCACCGGAGCAGCCGTCTCCCTGATCTTCGGCGTCGTCATCGGAGCACCCACACTCCGCCTCCGCGGCGACTACCTCGCCATCGTCACCCTCGGCTTCGGCGAAATCTTCCGCATCACCGTCGGCAACCTCGACGGCGTCTCCGGACCCCAGATCACCAACGGCCCCAACGGCGTACCCAACATCCCCGACCTCGTCTTCTTCGGATACGACTTCGGCGAATCCCACACCATCCTCGGCTTCGAACTCGGCGGATACGCCAACTACTACCTGCTCATGCTGCTCGCGATGATCCTCGTCGTCCTCGTCTTCAGCCGCGCAGGCAGCTCCCGCATCGGCCGCGCCTGGGTCGCCATCCGCGAGGACGAGACCGCCGCCACCGCCATGGGCATCAACGGCTTCCGCGTCAAACTCATCGCCTTCGCCCTCGGCGCCACCCTCGCCGGCCTCGCCGGCACCGTCCAGGCCCACGTACAGAGCACCGTCGTCCCGGAGATGTACGTCTTCGCCGGCCCCGTGCCGCCCAACTCCGCCTTCCTCCTCGCCGCAGTCATCCTCGGCGGCATGGGAACCATCAGCGGACCCCTCATCGGCGCCACACTCCTGTACATGATCCCCGCGAAGCTGCAGTTCCTCCAGGACTACCAGCTCCTCGGCTTCGGCCTCGCACTCATCCTGCTGATGCGCTTCCGCCCCGAAGGCCTCATCGCCAACCGGCGCGCCCAGCTCGAATACCACGAGACAGGCCAACTCGACACACCCGAGGGCACCTTGCCCGGCTCCGGCGTCGGCACCGTGAAGGCGGGGGCGTGAACGACATGACGACCACCACCAACGAGACCACCCCGGTCCTGGACGCCTCCGGCGTCACCATGCGCTTCGGCGGCCTCACCGCCGTGCGCGACGTCGACCTCAAGGTCGACGCAGGCGAGATCGTGGGCCTCATCGGCCCCAACGGCGCAGGCAAGACCACCTTCTTCAACTGCCTCACCGGCCTCTACGTCCCCACCGAGGGCAAGGTCCGCTACAAAGGCACCGTCCTGCCACCCAAGCCCCACCTCGTCACCCAGGCAGGCATCGCCCGCACCTTCCAGAACATCCGGCTCTTCGCCAACATGACCGTCCTGGAGAACGTCCTCGTCGGACGCCACACCAGGACCAAGGAAGGCCTCTGGTCCGCACTCCTGCGCGGCCCCGGATTCAAGAAGGCCGAAGCCGCCTCCCACGCACGCGCCATGGAACTCCTCGAGTTCATCGGCCTGCAGGACAAGGCCGACCACCTCGCACGCAACCTCCCCTACGGAGACCAGCGCAAGCTGGAGATCGCGCGCGCCCTCGCCAGCGACCCCGGCCTCCTCCTCCTGGACGAGCCCACCGCAGGCATGAACCCGCAGGAAACCCGCGTCACCGAAGAACTCATCTTCGCCATCCGGGACATGGGCACCGCCGTACTCGTCATCGAGCACGACATGCGCTTCATCTTCAACCTCTGCGACCGCGTCGCCTGCCTCGTCCAGGGCGAGAAACTCGTCGAAGGCACACCCGCCGTCGTCCAGGGCGACGAACGCGTCGTCGCCGCCTACCTCGGCACCCCCTTCGAAGGGGACACCCCCGAGAAGACGGCCACCCCCGCAGCCGAGGCAGAAGCCGAGGAGACGGAAACCGCGGCAAAGGGCACCACCAGCACAGAAGGGGAAGGCCAGTGACCGCACTGCTCGAGGTCGAAGACCTCAGGGTCGCCTACGGCAAGATCGAAGCCGTCAAGGGAATCTCCTTCAGCGTCGAAGCCGGCCAGGTCGTCACCCTCATCGGCACCAACGGTGCGGGCAAGACCACCACCCTGCGCACCCTCTCCGGCCTCCTCAAGCCCTCCGGCGGCCGGATCCTCTTCGACGGGAAACCCCTCACCGGCATCCCCGCCCACAAGATCGTGGCACTCGGCCTCGCCCACTCCCCCGAGGGCCGCCACATCTTCCCCCGCCTCACCATCGCCGAGAACCTCCAGCTCGGCGCCTTCCTCCGCACCGACAAGGCAGGCATCGAAAAGGACGTCCAGCGCGCCTACGACCTCTTCCCCATCCTCGGGGAACGCCGAAAGCAGGCAGCCGGAACCCTCTCCGGAGGGGAGCAGCAGATGCTCGCCATGGGACGCGCACTCATGTCCCAGCCCAAACTGCTCATGCTCGACGAACCCTCCATGGGCCTCTCCCCGATCATGATGCAGAAGATCATGGAAACCATCGTCGAGCTCAAGGCGTCCGGCACCACGATCCTGCTCGTCGAGCAGAACGCCCAGGCCGCCCTCTCCCTCGCGGACCAGGGCCACGTCATGGAGGTCGGCAAGGTCGTCCTCTCCGGCACCGGAGCCGACCTCCTCCACGACGAGTCGGTCCGCAAGGCCTACCTCGGCGAGGACTGAGCACCGCCCGTACGGAAAGGGCCCGCCCCCGGATGTGTCCGGGAGCGGGCCCTTCTCGTACGTCCGTACCGGCTACTCGGCCGACTTCTTCTTCTCCTCGGCGTCCTCGATCAACGCCTCCGCGAGCTGCTGCATCGACATCCGGCGGTCCATCGACGTCTTCTGGATCCAGCGGAACGCCGCCGGCTCGGACAGCCCGTAATCCGTCTGCAGAATGCTCTTCGCCCGGTCCACCAGCTTCCGGGTCTCCAGCCGCTGCGAGAGATCCGCGATCTCGCTCTCCAGCGCCTTCAGCTCCGCGAACCGGGACACGGCCATCTCGATGGCCGGAACCACATCGCTCTTGCTGAACGGCTTCACGAGATACGCCATCGCACCGGCGTCCCGGGCCCGCTCGACCAGATCCCGCTGCGAGAACGCCGTCAGCATCAGGACCGGGGCGATGGACTCCTCGGTGATCTTCTCGGCGGCCGAGATCCCGTCGAGGACCGGCATCTTCACATCGAGGATCACGAGGTCCGGGCGGTGCTCCCGCGCCAGCTCGACGGCCTGCTGCCCGTCCCCGGCCTCGCCGACGACCGAGTAGCCCTCTTCCTCCAGCATCTCTTTGAGGTCGAGGCGGATCAGCGCCTCGTCCTCGGCGATGACGACGCGGGTCGTCAGCGGCGGGACGTGCGACTTGTCGTCGTCGACGGCGTCTACGGGCTGGGGCGACTCGGGGGTGGTCACGGGGCTCCTTGATCAAGACAGGGGTGCAGCTCCCAAGAGCCTACCTAGTTACGGTATGTTTGAGGCACGGAGGGTCTTCCGCATCCTTCGTTTCGAAGGAGCCCCGGTAGCCCAGCGGTAGAGGCCATGGATTCAAAACCCATACAGCGTCGGTTCGAATCCGACTCGGGGCACTTCTCCTTCATTTCCAAGGTTGGATCACCTATTGGCGATCTTCATCCTTGCCGGTGAACGCCCCTTCGAATCTGGCAGATGCCTGCGAAGGTCGCACAAGAATCCGTCGCATGGAACAGCACAATCCGTCGATACGCGACGAAGCACTCGCGCTCTTGCGGAGCGGGATCACCAATCGAGCAGCTTCCGAGCTTCTCAATGTTCCGCGCGGAACAATCGGCTGGTGGCTGTACGAGGACCGCAAAAGTCGCGGAGTCCAGTACACCCAGCCCACCGACTGTCCGGTCTGCATCGACCGCGATTTTGATCGCGTCGCCTACGCCTATCTGCTAGGGCTCTACCTGGGCGACGGCCACATCATCTCCAAGCCCAAGCAGCACCACCTGTCGATCTTCTGCGGGGACGACTGGCCCGGGCTGATCGACGAGGCTGAATCGGTGATGCGCAGGGTGATGCCCATGCCACGCACCGGGCGGCGACACAAGCGCGGATGCGTCGAGGTCAAGTCCTTCACCAAACACTGGACATGTCTCTTCCCGCAGCACGGCCCGGGCAAGAAGCATGAGCGCCCGATCATCCTCGAAGCCTGGCAGCAGGAGATCGTGGACGCTCATGCATGGGAATTCATCCGGGGACTCATCCACTCCGACGGCTGCCGGACCATGAATTGGACCACCCGCATGGTGGGTGGGATCCGAAAGCGGTACGAGTACCCCCGGTACTGGTTCACCAATGTCTCCGACGACATCCGTCGGCTGTACACCGACACTCTGGACAAGCTCGGTATCGAGTGGACGCACTGCACCCGCGCGGGCAAGGAGTACAACATCTCCGTAGCCCGACGCGCGTCCGTCGCCCTCATGGACGCTCACGTCGGGCCGAAGTACTGACGACCGTCACTGCGGGCTGTCGTCCTCGCCGATGTGGTGCACCCGCACCAGGTTCGTCGAGCCCGCGACTCCCGGCGGGGACCCGGCCGTGATGACCACGATGTCGCCCTTCTGGCACCGTCCGATCCGCAGCAGCTCCTCGTCCACCTGCGCCACCATCGCGTCCGTCGACTCCACGTGCGGCCCGAGGAACGCCTCGACGCCCCACGTCAGGTTCAGCTGCGCGCAGGTGCCCTGGTCCGGGGTGAAGGCGAGGAGCGGGATCGGGGAGCGGTAGCGGGAGAGGCGCTTGACGGTGTCGCCGCTCTGGGTGAAGGCCACCAGGAATTTGGCGCCGAGGAAGTCGCCCATCTCGGCTGCCGCGCGGGCGACCGCGCCGCCCTGGGTGCGGGGCTTGTTGCGGTCGGTGAGGGGCGGGAGGCCCTTGGCGAGGATGTCCTCCTCGGCCGCCTCGACGATGCGGGCCATGGTGCGGACGGTCTCGACGGGGTGTTTGCCGACGCTGGTCTCGCCGGAGAGCATCACGGCGTCCGTGCCGTCGATGACGGCGTTGGCGACGTCGGAGGCTTCGGCGCGGGTGGGGCGGGAGTTGTCGATCATCGATTCGAGCATCTGGGTGGCGACGATGACCGGCTTGGCGTTGCGCTTGGCGAGTTTGATGGCGCGCTTCTGGACGATCGGGACCTGTTCCAGGGGCATTTCGACGCCGAGGTCGCCGCGGGCGACCATGATGCCGTCGAATGCGGCGACGATGTCCTCGATGTTGTCGACGGCCTGGGGCTTCTCGACCTTGGCGATGACGGGGAGGCGGCGGTTCTCCTCGTCCATGATGCGGTGGACGTCGTCGATGTCGCGTCCGCTGCGTACGAAGGAGAGGGCGATGACGTCGGCGCCGGTGCGCAGGGCCCAGCGGAGGTCTTCGATGTCCTTCTCGGAGAGTGCGGGGACGGAGACGGCGACGCCGGGGAGGTTGAGTCCCTTGTGGTCGGAGACCATGCCGCCTTCGATGACGGTGGTGTGGACGCGGGGTCCGTCGACTTCGGTGACTTCGAGGGTGACGCGGCCGTCGTCGATGAGGATGCGTTCGCCGGCGGTGACGTCGGAGGCGAGGCCGTCGTAGGTGGTGCCGCAGGTGGTGCGGTCGCCTTCCTTGGGTTCGACGGTGATGGTGAAGTCGTCGCCGCGTTCAAGGAGTACGGGGCCTTCGGCGAAGCGGCCGAGGCGGATCTTCGGACCTTGAAGGTCGGCGAGGATTCCTACGCTGCGGCCGGTTTCTTCGGAGGCTTTGCGTACGCGGTGGTAGCGCTCTTCGTGTTCGGTGTAGGTGCCGTGGCTGAGGTTGAGGCGGGCGATGTCCATTCCCGCTTCGACGAGTGCTTTGATCTGCTCGTATGTGTCGGTTGCGGGTCCCAGGGTACAAACGATTTTTGCTCGGCGCATGGTTTGAGCCTAGACCTTACCTGCGGGTAGGTAATTGTCTCTGCATGACTGTCCAACAGCCTTTGGGTGAAGGGTTATTGACAACTGTTTAATTGTGCGGCGGGGTGCTCTGATGAGCATCGGGGAGGGCGCGTCCCGGTGGGGCCCGGAGGCGGGTGGGCTCCGCTGGTCACCAGATCGAAACCTGTTGGGGGTGTTGCGGGTGGGGGTGGCTGGGCCAGAATCTACGCGCGTTGTTCGCTCGAACGAGGAGTCAAGGATGCCGTTGAACCGTAGGACGTTTCTGGGCCGTTCGGCTGTCGCCGGTGCGGGTGTGGCGCTGGCGGGAGGGGTCGGTGCGGGGTCTGCGGCGGCCTCCGAGTCGAAGGGGCATGGTCATGGGCGTCCGCCGAAGCGCTACTCGTTCACGGTGATGGGGACGACGGACCTGCACGGCAATGTCTTCAACTGGGACTACTTCACGGACAAGGAGTTCGACGACTCGGCGCAGAACGATGTCGGTCTGGCGAAGATCTCGACGCTGGTGGATCAGATCCGTGAGGACCGGGGTCGCCGGAACACGTTGTTGATCGATGCGGGTGACACGATCCAGGGCACGCAGTTGTCGTACTACTACGCGAAGATCGATCCGATCACGGCGAAGCGTGGTCCTGTGCATCCGATGGCGCAGGCGATGAACAAGATCGGTTATGACGCGGCTGCGCTCGGGAATCATGAGTTCAACTACGGCATTCCGGTGTTGCGGAAGTTCGAGGAGCAGTGTGATTTTCCGCTGCTGGGTGCGAATGCGCTGGATGCGAAGACGTTGCGGCCGGCGTTCGCTCCGTATGTGATCAAGCGGGTGCGTACGCCGCATGGTCGTGATGTGCGGGTGGCGGTGCTGGGTTTGACGAATCCCGGTATCGCGATCTGGGACAAGGCGAATGTGGGCGGGAAGATGGTGTTCCCGGGGCTTGAGGAGCAGGCGGCGAAGTGGGTGCCGAAGCTTCGTTCGATGGGTGCGGATGTGGTGATCGTTTCGGCGCATTCGGGTTCGTCGGGTACGTCGTCGTACGGGGATCAGTTGCCGTATGTCGAGAATGCGGCGGGTCTGGTGGCGGAGCAGGTGCCGGGGATCGACGCGATTCTGGTGGGTCACGCGCACTCGGAGATTCCTGAGTATTTCGTGACGAACAAGGAGACGGGGAAGCAGGTTGTTCTCTCGGAGCCGTTGAAGTGGGGGCAGCGGCTGACGCTGTTCGATTTCGGTCTGGTGTGGGAGAAGGGCCGTTGGGTGGTCGAGAAGGTCGGTGCTTCGGTGCTGAACTCGAACACGGTGGAGGAGGATCCGCGGATCACGTCGTTGCTCGGGGATGAGCACCGAGAGGTGGTGGCGTATGTGAACCAGGTGATCGGTACGTCGGTGGTGGCGATGTCGACGGCGGAGGCGCCGTGGAAGGACGAGCCGGTCATCGATCTGATCAATCTGGTGCAGGCGGAGACGGTGAGGGAGGCGCTGGCGGGCGGGGAGTATGCGGCGTTGCCGGTGCTGTCGCAGGCGGCGTGTTTCTCGCGTACGGCGTCGATCCCTGCGGGTGAGGTGACGATCAAGGATGCTGCGGGGTTGTATCCGTTCGAGAACACGCTGGAGGCGCGGCTTCTGACGGGTGCGCAGCTGAAGGATTATCTGGAGTACTCGGTGAGGTACTACGTGCAGACGGCTGCGGGTGCGCCGGTGGATACGTCGAAGTTGACGAATGCGGAGGACATTCCGGATTACAACTATGACGTGGTGTCGGGTGTGACGTATGACGTCGATATCGCGAAGCCGGTGGGTTCGCGGATCGTGGGGTTGTCGTTCGAGGGGGCGCCGGTGGATCCGGCGGCGGAGTTCGTGTTCGCGGTGAACAACTATCGGGCGAGTGGTGGGGGCAACTTCCCGCATGTGCCTGGTGCGAAGCAGTTGTGGGCGAATTCGGATGAGATCCGGAACACGATCATCGGGTGGGTTCAGGCGAAGGGTTCGGTGGATCCTGCGGAGTTCGCTTCGGTGGACTGGCGTCTGACGCGGGATGGTGTGCCGGTGTTCTAGCTGCTGGTGGGTGTGTGGGGCGGCCGTTCTCCTTGGGGAGGGCGGCCGCTTTCGTGTGGTCAGCGGACCTGTCCGAGGGGGGTGAGGGGGGTGAGGGGGCTGCCTTGTCCGGGGACGGCGGGGTTGGTGTGGGGGGTGAGGCCGAAGGTGGTGAAGGCGGTGCGTTGTGGGAGGGGGTAGGGGGTGGTGCCGGTGAGGTTGTTGAGGATGGTGGCGCTGCGCCAGGCGGCGAGTCCGAGGTCGGGGGCGCCGACTCCGTGGGTGTGGCGTTCGGCGTTCTGTACGTAGATGTTGCCGGTGATGGCGGGGTCGAGGTCGAGGCGGAAGTCGGTGTGGATGCGGGGGCGTCCTTGGGTGTCGCGGCGGATGTGGGGGGTGATGCCGGTGAGGAGGGTGTCGAGGGGGCGTTCGCGGTAGCCGGTGGCGAGGACGACGGCGTCGGTGGTGAGGCGGCTTCGGGTGGCTTGCTGAGTGTGTTCGAGGTGGAGTTCGATGCGGGTGCCGCTGCCGGAGAGGCGGCCTGCGGTGCGGACTCTGACGCCGGGGGTGAGGGTGGCGTCGGGCCAGCCTCCGTGGAGGGTGCGGCGGTAGAGCTCGTCGTGGATGGCGGCGATGGTGTCGGTGTCGATGCCTTTGTGGAGTTGCCATTGCTGAGGGACGAGGGTGTCGCGTACGTGTTCGGGGAGTGCGTGGAAGTAGTGGGTGTAGTCGGGGGTGAAGTGTTCGAGGCCGAGTTTTGAGTACTCCATGGGGGCGAAGGCCTGGGTGCGGGCGAGCCAGTGGATCCTTTCGATGCCGTGGGGGCGGGCGCGGAGGAGGTCGAGGAAGATTTCGGCGCCTGACTGGCCGGAGCCGATGACGGTGATGTGGTCGGCGCGGAGGAGTTCTTCGCGGTGGTGGAGGTAGTCGGCGGAGTGGATGACGGGGACGCCGGGGGCTTCTGCGAGGGGGCGTAGGGGTTCGGGGATGAAGGGGGCGGTGCCGACGCCGAGGGCGATGTGGCGGGTGTGGGTGCGTCCGAGTGCTTGGGCTTCGCCGTCGGCGTCGAGTCGGGTGTGGTCGACCTCGAAGTGGGAGTGGTCGGGGTTCCAGCGGATGGCGTCGACCTGGTGGTTGAAGTGGATGGTGGGGAGTTGTTCGCTGACCCAGCGGCAGTAGGCGTCGTATTCGGCGCGGTGGATGTGGAACTGCTCGGCGAAGTAGAAGGGGTAGAGGCGGTCGCGGGTGCGGAGGTAGTTGAGGAAGGTCCAGGGGCTGGTGGGGTCGGCGAGGGTGGTGAGGTCGGCGAGGAAGGGGACTTGGAGGGTGGCGCCGTCGATGAGGAGGCCGGGGTGCCAGTGGAAGGCGGGGCGTTGTTCGTAGAAGGCGGTGGTGAGGGGGGTGGTGTCGGGGGTGGTGGGGATGCGGTCGGCGAGGGCGGCGAGGGAGAGGTTGAAGGGGCCGAGGCCGATGCCGATGAGGTCGTGGGTCCGGTGGCCTTCGGGGGTGGTCCGTTCGGTCATCGGGGGGTGCTGCCTTCCGTGGTGGCGCGGGTGTGGGTGTGGGTGACGAGGGTGAGGAGCTGCTGGAGGTCGTCGGGGGTGGTGTGGGGGTTGAGGAGGGTGGCTTTGAGCCAGAGGCGGTCGCCGGTTCGGGCGCGGCCGAGTACGGCGTGTCCTTGGTTGAGGAGGGTGCGGCGGATGGTGGCGACGGTGGTGTCGTCGGTGTGGGTGGGGCGGAAGAGGACGGTGCTGATGGTGGGGCGGTCGTAGAGCTCGAGTGCGGGGTCTTTTTCGATGAGGTCGGCGAGGTGGTGGGCGGTGGCGATGGTGCGGTCGATGAGGTCGGCGAGTCCGTCGCGGCCGAGTGCTTGGAGGGTGACGGCGATCTTGAGGGCGTCGGGTCGGCGGGTGGTGCGCAGGGAGCGGCCGAGGAGGTCGGGGAGGCCTGCGTCGGTGTCGTCGTCGGCGTTGAGGTAGGGGGCGTGGTGGTGGAGGGGGGTGAGGTCGTGGTGGTGGGGGACGGCGAGGATGCCGGCTGATGCGGGTTGCCAGCCGAGTTTGTGCAGGTCGAGGGTGACGCTGTGGGCGCGGTGGAGGCTGCGGAGGGTGTGGCGGTGGGTGGGGCTGAAGAGGAGGGGGCCGCCGTATGCCGCGTCGATGTGGAGGTCGGCGCCGTGGGTGGTGGTGAGGTCGGCGATGTCGGTGAGGGGGTCGATCTGGCCGGTGTCGGTGGTGCCTGCGGTGGCGGTGACGAGGAGGGGGCCGTCGTTGCGGATGAGGGCGTCGCGGAGTGCGGTGAGGTCCATGACGCCGGTGGGGGCTGGGATGACGACGGGTTGGGGGAGGCCGAGGAGCCAGGCGGCGCGGGTGATGCTGTGGTGGGCGTTGGCGGCGCAGATGGTCTGTACGGGGCCGTGGCGTTCGCGGGCGAGGAGGAGGGCGAGTTGGTTGGCTTCGGTGCCGCCGGTGGTGACGAGGGCGTCGGGGTCGGTGGTGTGGGGGTAGATCTCGGCGGCGAGTGCGGTGGTGAGGGCGGTTTCGAGGGCGGAGGCTGCGGGGGCCTGGTCCCAGGAGTCCATGGAGGGGTTGAGGGCTGATGCGGCGAGGTCGGCTGCGGCGGCGAGTGCGAGGGGTGGGGTGTGGAGGTGGGCGGCGCAGTGGGGGTGTGCGGGGTCGGCGGCGCCTTCGGTGAGTGCGGTGACGAGGGTGCGGAGGGCGTGGTGGGCGCCGGTTCCGTGGTCGGGGATGAGGGGGCCGGTGGCGTGGTGGAGTTTTTCTGTGACGGTGTCGGGGCCGCCGGCGGGGAGTGGGCCGTTGCGGCGGGTGGCGCCGTCGTGGAGTGCGGTGAGGACGGTGTCGATGAGGGGGCGCAGGTGGGCGGGGCCTGCGGTGCCTCCGGCGAGGGGCGGGGTGGGCATGGGTGGTGTGGTCCTTCGGGTGCGCGGGGGCGGTGGTGCCAGCTTGTCCGGATTGCGGAGGGTGCGGCCGAAGAGCCCAACGATCTCAACCCGAAAGGGGTACTGGGGCTCGGTGTGGGGGTGTTGGTGACCCAGGGGCTGGTATAAGCGTTCGTTGTTCGCATGACTGTGCCCGGCCTCTTCTGTGGGGGCCGGGCACGGTGTCGTGGGGGTCGGGGTGTGGCGTTACGGCGTGGTCGGGGTGTGGCGTTACGGCGTGGTCGGGGTGTTGCGTTACGGCGTGGTCGGGGTGTCGGTCCGGTGGGCGTCGCGTACGGCGAGGGCGCGGCGGACGTCGTCGAGCTGGTCGGTGAGTTTGCGGCGCAGGGCGGGGGTGAGTGCGGGGTCGGTGAGGGCCTGGTCGCCGAGGTGGATGCTGTCGGTGTCGATGGCGTGTACGGGGAAGGCGTGGCGTCCGGCGGCTTCGGCGATGGCGGGGCCGCGGCGTGCGGCGAGTGCGATGGCGTCGGGGTAGTAGCGGGCGGTGTAGGGGTGGAGGAGTTCGTTCTGTTCGGGCTGCCAGAAGCCCTGGGCGGTGGCTGTGAAGAGGTAGTTGGACAGGGTGTCGTCGGTGAACATCGCCTGCCAGGCGGCTGCTTTGGCTTCGGGGGTGGGGAGGGCGGCGCGGCAGCGGGCGGCGCCTTCCTGTCCGGTGGCGCTGGGGTCCTTGTCGAGTTCGTGGGCGATGGCGGTCTCGTCGGTGGCGCCGAGGACGGCGAGGCGGGTGAGGATGCGCCAGCGGAGTTCGGGGTCGAGTTCGGGTCCGCCGGGGACGGCGCCTTCGCGGAGCCAGTCCTGGATGGCGTCGGGCTGGGTGGCGGCGTCGATGAAGTGGCGTACGGCGGTGAGGCGGAGGCCGGGGTCGGGGCTGCCGGGTGTGGTGCCGGGGCTCTGTTCCCAGTCCTTGGCGGTGAGTCCTTCGGTGCGGCGGAGGAGGTCGCGGCAGAGGGAGGTGAGGGTGGCGAGGGCGGTGGGCCGGTCCTCGGGTGTGAGGTAGCGGTCGGCGATGTGGGTGGCGGCGAAGCCGAGGACGCCGTGGACGAGGGCGAGGTCGGTTTCGTAGGGGAGGTGGGTGCGGGCCGCGGTGAGGTGGACGGTGGGGTGGAGTGCGCTGTCGCGGACCATGTCGCGGGCGGTGTTCCAGATGACGGCGCGGGTGAGGGGGTCGGGGATGCCGGAGAGGTGGGTGAGGGCGGTGTTCCAGGAGTCGTGGTCGAGGCGGATCTTGGCGTAGGTGAGGTCGTTGTCGTTGAGGACGACGAGGTCGGGGCGGTGGCCGGGCTGGGTGGTGGGGGTGCCGTTCTGGGGGATGTCGAGTTCGAAACGGCTGCGGAGGGTGAGCTGGTCGGTGCCGGTCTGGGTGTCGAGGCTGTGGTCGTAGGTGCCGACGGTGATGCGGTGGGGGCGGGTGCCCGCGTGGTCGACGGTGAGGTTCCAGCTGTTGCCGGTGTTCTCGACGTGGGCTGTGAGGGTGTCGATGCCGGTGGTGCGGAGCCAGTCGGCGGCCCAGGTGTGGACGTCCCGGTCGGTGGCGGTGGCGAGGTTGTCGATGAAGTCGGCGAGGGTGGCGTTGCCGAATTTGTGCCGGGCGAAGTGGGTGTTGATGCCGGTGAGGAAGTCCTTTTCGCCGAGCCAGGCGACGAGTTGGCGGAGTGCGGATGCGCCCTTGGCGTAGGAGATGCCGTCGAAGTTGAGGAGGGCGGAGGCGGTGTCGGGGACGGCGTCGGGGTCCGGGGCGACGGGGTGGGTGGTGGGGCGTTGGTCCGCGTCGTAGCCCCAGCCCTTGCGGGAGACTCCGAATTCGACCCAGGTGTCGGGGTATGGGGTCTCCCCTGCTCGAACGGAGTTGAGAGCTTGGGGAAGGGTGGCTTCGGTGAGGGTCTGGTAGCCCATGTATTCGGCGAAGGACTCGTTGAGCCAGATGTCGTCCCACCATGTGAGGGTGACGAGGTCGCCGAACCACATGTGGGCCATTTCGTGGGCGATGACCATGGCGCGGGTCTGGCGTTCGGTGGCGGTGACGGCGGAGCGGTAGATGAATTCGTCGCGGAAGGTGACGAGTCCGGGGTTCTCCATGGCGCCGGCGTTGAATTCGGGGACGAAGGCCTGGTCGTAGGAGTCGAAGGGGTAGGGCTCGTCGAATTTGTCGTGGTAGCGGTCGTAGCAGGCGCGGGTGATGCCGAAGATTTCGTCGGCGTCGGCGTCCAGGTGGGGGGCGAGGGAGCGGCGGCAGTGGATGCCGAAGGGGAGGCCGGCGTGGTGGGTGGTGACGGAGTGCCAGGGGCCGGCGGCGACGGCGACGAGGTAGGTGGAGATGGGTGGGGTGGGGGCGATGGTCCAGTGGCCTTCGGTGGCCTGGGTGGTGGTGCCGTTGCCGAGGACGGTCCAGCCGGTGGGTGCGGTGACGGTGAGGTCGAACACGGATTTGAGGTCGGGCTGGTCGAAGGCGGGGAAGACGCGTTGGACGTCTTCCATGAAGAGCTGGGTGTAGACGTAGGTTTCGCCGTCGGCCGGGTCGGTGAAGCGGTGCATGCCTTCGCCGGTGCGGGAGTAGCGCATGGTGGCGTCGGCGGTGAGTTCGTGGGGGCCGGCGGTGAGGCCGTCCAGGGGGTAGCGGTTCTCGTCGAGTCGCTCGGGGTCGAGGGCCTGTCCGTCGAGGCTGAGTGAGCGCAGGGTTGCCGGCTTGATCTCGACGAAGGTGTCCCCGGCCGTGTGGGCGGTGAACCGGATGACCGTCCGGGAGTGGAAGGTCTCCTCGCCCGTGGTGAGGTCGAGGTCGACGGTGTACCGGTGTACGTCGAGGAGCTGGGCGCGGGTCTGCGCTTCGTTGCGCGTCAGTACGGACATGGCGCCCATGCTGCCGTACGGGTGCGGGGCTGTGCAGTGGCGTTCTCACAGGGCTGACGGGCGGCGGGGGGGGCCTGCGCGGGGCCGTCCGGCCTTGGTCAGGGCTGTCGGGCGTCAGGACTGTCGCGAGGTGCCCTGGGCGTCAGGGCTGTCGCGAGGTGCCCTGGGCGTCAGGACTGTCGCGAGGTGCCAGGGGGCGTACGGGTGCGGCCCCGGGGTCCGTGGGTCGGTCCGGGGCCGGTGGTGGGGTCAGGCTTCGGGGGTGGTGGTTTTCTCGGCGATGCGCTCGTGGTGGCGGATGACCTCGGCCACGATGAAGTTCAGGAGCTTCTCGGCGAAGGCGGGATCCAGCCTGGCGCTCTCGGCGAGCTGCCGCAGCCGGGCGATCTGGCGGGCCTCGCGGGCGGGGTCGGCGGGCGGCAGGTGGTGTTCGGCCTTGAGGTGGCCCACCTGCTGGGTGGCCTTGAAACGCTCGGCGAGCATGTGGACGACTGCGGCATCGATGTTGTCGATGCTCTCGCGCAGCCGGTTCAGTTCGGCGGTGACGTACTCGTCGATGTTGCTCTTGGTCATGGTCAGCGAGCTTAGACGCACCGGCTGGGGGGTGGTGGACACGGCCCTGGCCCCTGGGGCGCCCGTCGGGACGGGCGCCCCAGGGGCGCTCGGACGAGCCGGGTCAGAGGTTCGAGGCCGCGGAGGCGATGTCCGACGCGAAGGTCGAGACCTCGGTGTACACGCCGGGGTAGCCGGCGCGGGCGCAGCCCTGGCCCCAGCTGACGATGCCGACCTGGATCCAGTCTCCGGCGTCGTCCTTGCGGAACATGGGTCCGCCGGAGTCACCCTGGCAGCTGTCCACGCCGCCTTCGTCCACGTATCCGGCGCAGAGTTCCTCGCCGGGGACGAGTTCGCCGTCATAGGCGTCCTGGCAGACGGAGTCGGAGACGTACGGCACGGACGCCTTGAGGAGGTAGCGCTCCTGGTCGCCGCCCTCGGTGGCGGCGCCCCAGCCCGCGACGGTGAAGGTGCCCGTGTTGTACGCGGTGGTGGTGGCGATCTTCAGGGTGGGCTGGTCGATGGGCTCGGCGAGCTTGATCAGCGCCCAGTCCTTGCCCGTTCCGTCGTAGCCGGGGGCCTGGAGAACCTTGGTGGACCTGACGGTGACCGCGCTGCCGGACTCCAGGTCGACGGTGCCGCCGGTGGCGGTGATCGAGTTGTCGTTGCCGGAGCCGTCCACGCAGTGTGCGGCGGTCAGCACGATGTCCTGGGCGTAGAGCGCGCCGCCGCAGCCCATGGAGAGCCGGACCATGAAGGGGAATTCGCCCTGGGCGGCGCGGGTCCCGCCGACTATGGGGGCGGGGGTGGCGGAGGCACTGGGCTGAAGGCTCAGGCCGGCAAGGGCCACCGCGGCTATGACGGAACATCTTTTGAGCGTGCGCAGAAGCTGCTTCACAGGAGTGTCTGCTTTCGTGTGGGGGGGGTGTTGGTGCAGGCGTGCGGGCGTGCGTGTCCTGGTCAGGGGCGTCGACCGATACACTTTTCGCCATGCCCGCGACAAGAACGATCCGATTATCGGGAAGTGATCACCGCTGACACAAGGCAGGGTTTCCGGCCAAGATCATTTGTCGTCCCCCGGCCGGATTCCGGCGGATCGGCCTAGAGTGAAGGTCCGTTGGGCGCCGTTGATGGGGGTTGGGACGTGAGCGACGGCAGCAACGCCGGCGGTGGTCCGGTCGTCCATGGGTTCCCGCATCTCGACGCGGTCAGGTCCGCGATCACCGCGCTCTACCGGCGGGTCTCCCCCGACGGTGTGCGCGCCTACGCGACGAGCCTCGCCCCGGCCGACGTCGCCTTCTCCGACGTGGACGACCTGTATCCGGGTGCCCAGCGGGTGGCCGGCGCCCTGGTGCAGCACCTGCGTCTGCCGCAGGCCCGTATCGTCGTGGGCTTCCGGCGGATGGAGCACGCCGCGAGCGTCGAACTCGCCGCCGGACCCGAGTACTTCATCGAGCTCAACGACCGATTCCGTACGCACCGCAGGGACATCGGGGCCGCTCTGGCGCACGAGATCACCCATGTGCTGCTGCACCGGCTGGGGCTGGAGCTCCCCGGCACCCGCGACAACGAGATCCTGACGGACACGGTGACGGCCTATCTCGGCGCCGGCTGGCTGCTGCTGGACGCCTTCCGTCAGGACGCGCTCTCCAGTCAGAAGCTCGGCTATCTCACTCCCGAGGAGTTCGGGTACGTACTCGCCAAGCGTGCGCTGGTCTTCGACGAGGACCCGTCCGTCTGGTTCACCAGCCCCCAGGCGTACACGGCGTACACCAAGGGACGGGCCGAGGCCCTGCGTGACCTGCAGCGGCCGCCGCTGACGGCCGCCGGGTGGGCGGGCAGACGCCGTTACGCCAAGGACCGCCGTCACGCCGGGGACCACCCGGGCGCCGCCCCCGACCCGTCCGTCACGTACGCCTTCGAGGGCGGGGCGGACGGTCTCCGGGTCTCCTTCGCCTGCCCCACGTGCCACCAGCGCGTCCGGGTCCCGGTCAGGGGCCGGACCCGGGCCCGGTGCGGCCTGTGCCGCACGGTCCTGGAGTGCGACACCTGAGAAACCGTCCCGGACCGGGGTGGTCGTAGGGTCGGTGTATGACGAATGGTCCGGTTGGGGGTGCGAGGCCCCTCTTCGAGGCGTTGTACGACGATGAGAACGCCGTCGTACGCGCGCTCCGTGCGGGCTCGTCCGCCGAGTCGAGCGACGAGGAGGGGACGACCGCGCTGTATCTGGCGTCCGTGCAGGACCTGCCGGGCGCGGTCCGGCTGCTCCTGGCCGCGGGCGCGGACCCGAACCGGGCGAGCGGTCAGGACGCGGGTGATCTGCCGCTGTGCGGGGCGGCCTGCGGCGGGCATGCCGAGGTCGTCGGTGCGCTCCTGTCCGCGGGCGCCGAACCGGATCTGATCGAGGAGTTCGGCTTCACCGCGCTGCGCTGGGCGGCGGGCCTCGGTCACGCCCGGGTCGCGGAGACCCTCCTGGCCCACGGCGCCGACCCGGACCTGCCCGGCCCGCAGGGTGAGGCGCCGCTGGTCGTCGCTGCCCGGCGGGGATCGGTGCACACCGTACGGGCCCTGCTCAGGCACGGCGCCCGTGACCTGTCCCCCGCGCTGGAGGAGGCCAGGCGCATGCTCACGCAGGACGTGGAGCGGGAGCTGCGTGACGCGCTGCGCCGCATGTACGGGGACGGGGGCCACGGGAGTGTGGTGCGCCGTGCACCGGTGGACGGCGGGGTGACCGTCACGGTCGAACTGCTGCGGGGCGGGGAGCCGTTCGCCTCGCAGGACCTGCAGACGGGTCACGGGGCGATCGCGACGCTCCTGGAGGGCGAGCTGGGTCTGCGGTCCCCGTTCGAGGAGCTGGCCGTCCGGGCGCTGCGGGAAGGAGATCCCGGGCTGGACAACTGGCTGGTGGCGGCCGAGGCGCTGTGGCTGCGCGGCGACGAGGAGACGTTCCAGGCGGCGGCCGCCTGGACGGCGAGCGAGGATCCGCTGCTGCAGACGTTCGGCGTGGATGTGCTGGCGCGGCTCGGATTCGGCACCGGCGGAAGGCCGTTCGCCGACCGGGCGGTTCCGCTGCTGCGGGAGCTGGCCCGGACCGCGGCCCCGGCGCCGGCCGGTGCGGCCGCGCGGGCGCTGGTCCTGTACGAGGGTGAGCCCGGGGACAGCGGCCGGGCGGAGGATGAGCCAGGGGACTGAGGCCGGGCGCGAGGGAACCTGGCAGCGGGGCCCGACACGGGAACGCCCGGGGAACAGAGCCGGGGGCGGGTGCGGTGGCCGGCGGGACCGGTCACCGCACCCTGCGGTTACGCTGCCCGGCGGCCACGGCTGGGAGCACTGCCGCGCCCCGTGCCGCCCGCCCTGCCCGCGCCGGCGGAACGCGCGGATCCGCCCGCACCACCGGCGCCGCCACGTGCACCGCCGCCCGCGCCACCGCGGGCCGCGCCGCCGGCGCCGCCCTGTGCGGCGCCCGAGCCCGTGCCCGTGCCGCCGCGTCGGCCTCGGCCCCGGCTGCCCGCGCGGAAGGACCCGCCGGCCGCCGTGCCGGAGCCCTGGCTCCCGCCGCGCGTACTCGGCTTGGGCTGCGCCTGCTGCGGCACCTCGATGACAATCGCGACGCCGGACGGCTCACGGGCCCCCGTGATCCGGCTGAGCTCCTCGTCGCCGGACTTGATCCGGGTGGTGCGCGGCGCGATGCCCGCGTCCTGCATCAGCCGGGTCATCTCGCGCTTCTCCTCGGGCAGCACGAGGGTGACGACGCTGCCGGACTCCCCGGCGCGTGCCGTGCGCCCGCCGCGGTGGAGGTAGTCCTTGTGGTCGGTCGGCGGGTCCACGTTGACGACGAGGTCGAGGTCGTCGATGTGGATGCCCCGGGCCGCCACGTTCGTCGCGACGAGTGCGGTGATCTGGCCGTTCTTGAACTGGTCCAGGGTCCGGTTGCGCTGCGGCTGGGACCGGCCGCCGTGCAGGGCCGCCGCCCGCACGCCGCTGGCGAGGAGCCGCTTGGCGAAGCGGTCGGCGGCACGCTTGGTGTCGACGAACATGATCACCCGGCCCTCGCGGGCGGCGATCTTCGTGGCGACGGCCTTCTTGTCCGTCTCGTCCAGGACGTGGAGCACGTGGTGCTCCATCGTGGTGACCGCACCGGCGGACGGGTCGACCGAGTGCACGACCGGGTCGGTGAGGAACATCTTGACCAGCCGGTCGATGTTCTTGTCGAGGGTCGCGGAGAACAGCATCCGCTGCCCGTCCGGCTCGACCTGCTTGAGCAGGGCGACGACCTGCGGCATGAAGCCCATGTCGGCCATCTGGTCGGCCTCGTCGAGGACGGTGATCGCGACCTGGTCGAGCCGGCAGTCGCGGCGCTCGATGAGGTCCTTGAGCCGGCCCGGCGTGGCGACGAGCACCTCGGCGCCGCGGCGCAGCGCGCCGGACTGCCTGCTGATCGACATGCCACCGACGACGGTGGCGACGCGCAGGTTCACGGAGGTGGCGTACGGCGTCAGCGCGTCGGTGACCTGCTGGGCGAGCTCACGGGTGGGGACGAGGACGAGCGCCAGCGGAGCGTGCGGCTCGGAGCGACGTCCCGCGGTGCGGGCGAGCAGCGCCAGGCCGAAGGCCAGGGTCTTGCCCGAGCCGGTCCGGCCACGGCCGAGGATGTCCCGGCCGGCCAGCGAGTTCGGCAGGGTGGCGCCCTGGATGGGGAAGGGGTCGGTCATGCCCTGTGCGGCGAGGGTCTTCAGCAGCGCGGCGGGCATGTCCAGCTCGGCGAACGCGTCGACGGCGGGCAGCGCGGGCGTGAGGGTCTCCGGCAGGGCGAACTCGCCGCCCTGGGCGGGCGCGGGCCTGCGGCGGGCCGGTGCCTTGCCGGATCCTCGGGTGTTCGCCTGCGGCCGGTCGGTACCGCGGCCCCTTATCGGGCGGTTGCGGGCGGGTCGGTCCTGGCGTTCGGAGCGGGTCATACGGAATTGCCCTCCTGGGGGATTCCTGGGGTTACTGCCGACTGCTGTGGACTGCTTGATGTGCGCCCCAGGATGCAAGCACAGAGCAGATGTCCCGATTGCGGAACCGAACCGGGAAAGGATGAGTCGGAAACAGCACAAACCGGGGCCCGCACCTTCACGGTGCGGGCCCCGGTTGCGAGGTACGCGTCCGGCAATTAGGCCGGGACGATGTTCTCCGCCTGCGGGCCCTTCTGGCCCTGCGTGACGTCGAAGGAGACCTTCTGGCCCTCCTGGAGCTCACGGAAGCCCTGGGTGGCGATGTTCGAGTAGTGGGCGAAGACGTCGGCGCCGCCGCCGTCCTGCTCGATGAAGCCGAAGCCCTTTTCCGAGTTGAACCACTTCACGGTTCCAGTAGCCATGTCATTCTCCTAAAAGAGGTGCAGTGCCGGAAATCCGCACTTTACGAATTCCAAGTCGCCGCATTGAGCCCCATCCGGAGAAAGCCGGAAAACAATAAAGCGCCTGAGGAGGGTTCCCGTCAGGCGCACATAAAGTTCATGGGTACCAAAACTGCAACTCGACAACCGTAGCACGTTCTGTCGGCGGGAGGCAGGTCACTCCGCCCCGGCGCGTCGAAAGATCCGCTGACCAGCAGGGGGGCGGGGACCGTTCATGACGGGTTCCGGAATCGTTCCCGGACGCTTCCTGGCCCGTTCCCCCAAGGACAGGGCGCCCTCCGGCGGACGGCGGAAGACGCCGTTCCGGCGGGCGGTCCGTGAAGGGCCGGGCGCCCTCGTCCGGGAGCCGGATTCACCTGGATGCCGTATCGGCTCGCTTCGGGCCCGTGCGTCGCCCGGCAGCCGGGCCCCGCGGAAGGGGTTACGCCGAACGGGTAGCCCGCCCCGTGGTGAGCCGTGTCAGCCCTCTCGTACCGGACTGTCGTCGTTGCCCCTGCGCAAGGTGCGCGAGGGGCGGCCGGGGCGCCAGACCTGTACGACGATGTCGTCGCCGTCGATCCCGGTGCGGACCACCTCGGTGGGGTCGGCGCGGAAGAGGAGGAAGGGCTCCGGCGGCACCGCCTCCTGGACGAAGCGGGCCAGCAAGGCGGTGTCGGTGATCTCCACGGCCTGCCCCGAGATGCGTACGTCCCCGTCGGCCATCTCCGCGTCCGGCCCCGGATTGGCGTGGATGGCGAAGCGCGGGTCCCGTCGCAGGTCCAGCGCCTTGCGGGAGTTCGGCATCATGCCGAGCCACAGGGCGCCCATACGGAAGTCCGCCTCCAGGCCGGTGACCCGGGGTGAGCCGTCCGCGCGCAGGGTCGCGAGGACGTGGTGCTTGTACTGCTCGAACCGTTTCCGCACGGTGTCGGCGAAGACGGGTTCCGCCGTGTGGAAGTCCTGCCACGAAGTGGGTGTCGATGTCATGGGCGCCATGGAACCCCGTAATCAGGACATCCTCTGTCGTGTTTCCCGCTACGTCACCGGATCGGGCTCCCGGCAGCCCCCGGCACCCAGGTGTGCCGGGCTTCACCCGCGTTCGCTATCTTGAGCGCCGCCGCCCCCTGCGGCCGTCCGTCCACGAATGAAGGAGCCGGCCATGGAGGCCGCCGCCACCACGTGTTATCGCCACCCGTCGGTCGAGACGTACGTGCGCTGCACGCGTTGCGACCGGTACATCTGCCCCGGCTGCATGCGTGAGGCGTCGGTGGGGCATCACTGCGTGGAGTGCGTGCAGGAGGGCCGGCGCTCGGTCCGGCAGGCCCGCTCACTGTTCGGCGGCACGGTGCCGAGCGGGGCGGCGCCGGTCGTGACGTACGTACTGATGGCGCTGAACATCATGGCGTACGTCGTCGAGGTCTTCCGGTCCGAGACGGTGGACCGGTTCGGGATGCTCGGGGCGGCGCTGACCGGGCCGGACGGCAAGCTGTACGTGTACGAGGGCTGGACCTCGCCCGGCTTCGAGCTGACAGGGGTGGCCGACGGGGAGTGGTACCGGCTGCTGACGGGCGCCTTCCTGCATCTCCCGCCCGACGCCTCGTTCGGTGTGATGCACCTGGTCTTCAACATGCTCGCGCTGTGGAATCTCGGCCGTGTCGTGGAGGGGCAGCTCGGCCGGGCACGGTATCTGGCGCTGTATCTGCTGTCCGCGGTGGGCGGTTCGGTGCTGGTGTACCTGGTCTCGCCGGAGACACCTGCGGTCGGCGCGTCGGGCGCGGTCTTCGGCCTGGCGGCGTCCTTCTACGTCATCAGCCGGCGCCTGGGCAGGGATATGCAGGCGGTCAACCGCTTCATGGCGGGGTTCCTGCTCTGGATGGTGATCTCCGCCGTGTTCACCTCGTGGGAGGGGCACCTCGGCGGGCTGCTGACCGGCGGTCTGGTGACCTACGGGCTCGCCTACGCGCCGGCGAAGCTGCGGACGTCCGCGGTGCAGCTGGCCGGCGGGGCGGTCCTGGTCGTGCTGCTGGCGGCGGTGGTGGCCGTACGCACAGCCGCTCTGACGGGCGCGGGCTGACGGTACGGGCTGACGGGTACGGCTGACGCGAACTCGCCGGTCCATGAACTGATTCCACTTTCTGAGACCATCGTCCCATGATGAGAGAGGTGTCCGGAGGGTCCCCGCAGGCAGGGGACGACGGGGCGGCTGAAGGCCCCGGCGGCGGCCTCGGGCGGCTGCACCCGCTCGACTGGCTCGCGGGCGCTCTGCTCGCCCTGGGGCTGCTCGCGGTGGTGACCGGGCTGCTGCCCTCGGAGCCCGCCGCGGAGGAGATGCGGCGGGTCGGGCCGCTGGTGGTGTTCCTGGGCACCGTGATCGTGATGGCCGAGCTGACGGGCCGGGCGCAGGTCTTCGATGTGGTGGCGTCCTGGGTGGCGCGTGCGGGTCGGGGTCGCTATCCGCTGCTCTTCGGGCTGTGCGTGGCGTTCGCCTCGCTGACCACGATCGCGCTGAACCTGGACACCACGGCGGTGCTGCTCACCCCGGTCATGCTGGCGCTGGCCACCCGGGTGGGGATCGCACCGGTGCCGCTGGCGATGACGACGGTGTGGCTCGCCAACACCGCGAGTCTGCTGCTGCCGGTCTCGAACCTGACGAATCTGCTGGCCGCCGACCGGGTGGCGCTCTCGCCGTCGGGTCTCGCCGCGGTGATGTGGCTGCCCCAGCTCGCGTCGATCACTGTGACGGCTCTCTGGCTGTGGGTCTTCTACTGGCGGCGTGGCCGGCGCGGCGAGGGCCAGGACCGGTACACACCGCCGAAAGCGCCGGTGGCCGGGGACCTCGTCCTGCTGCGGATCTGCGCGGTGGCCTGTGCGGGCTTCCTGCTGGCGATCCTGGTGGCGGACGTTCCGCTCTGGTCGGCGTCGCTGACCGCGATGGCGGTGGTCGTGGTGGCGTTCGCCGTGCGGCGTCCGCGGGAGCTGCGGCTGTCGCTGGTGCCGTGGCGGCTGCTGGTGATGGTCCCTGGGATGTTCCTGGTGGTGGCGACGGTCGACGCGCACGGCCTGCACGAGCTGCTGGAGTCCGCGCTGGGCTCCGGCAACGACTTCGTCGGACTGCTGCGGTCGGCGGCGGTGGGGGCCGGGCTGTCGAACGTCCTGAACAACCTGCCGGCCTATCTGGCGGGCGAGGCGGTCGTCCCGGCGGAGAACCACGAGCAGTTGCTGGCCCTGCTGATCGGCGTCAACGTGGGGCCGCTGGTCACCCCGTGGGCGTCCCTGGCGACGCTGCTGTGGTTCGAGCGGTGCCGCTGGCACGGGACGCGGATCGCCATGGGCCGGTTCCTGGGTACCGGTCTGCTGCTGTCGGTGACGGGCACCCTGGCAGCCGTGTCTGCGCTGGCGCTGGTCAGCTGACGCGTTCCCGGCCGGTGCGCCCGGGAACGCGTCGCGGCGCCCGCCCTTGTCCGGTCGGGGACGGGGGCGGGCGCCGCGTTCAGTTCCGTACGCCGTTGTACGGGACGTCTGTGTGCCGTGATCAGACCATCAGGGAACGGTCCGTCGGGCGGATCGGGGCGTGCAGGGCACTGGTCCCGGTCAGGAAGCGGTCCACGCCGCGCGCCGCGGAGCGGCCCTCGGCGATGGCCCAGACGATGAGGGACTGGCCGCGGCCGGCGTCGCCGGCGACGTAGACGCCGTCGACGTTGGTCGCGTAGTCCTCGTCGCGCGCGATGTTGCCGCGGGCGTCGAGCTCCAGGCCGAACTGCTGGACGAGGCCGTTGGCCTGGTCGGTGCCGGTGAAGCCCATGGCCAGGGTGACGAGCTGGGCGGGGATGACGCGCTCGGTGCCGGCCTTCTGCTCCAGCTTGCCGTCCTTGAACTCCACCTCGATGAGGTGGAGGGACTGGACGTTGCCGTCCTCGTCGCCCTCGAAGTGGGTGGTGGAGACGGAGTAGATCCGCTCGCCGCCCTCCTCGTGCGCGGAGGTGACCTTGTAGAGCATCGGGAAGGTGGGCCACGGCTGGCTGGCGTTACGCTCCTCGCCAGGCTGCGGCATGATCTCCAGCTGGGTGACGGAGGCCGCACCCTGCCGGTGGGCGGTGCCGACGCAGTCGGCGCCGGTGTCGCCGCCGCCGATGACGACGACGTGCTTGCCCTCGGCGGTGATCGGGGAGACCGTCAGGTCGCCCTCCTGCACCTTGTTGGCGAGCGGGAGGTACTCCATCGCGAAGTGCACGCCGTTCAGCTCACGGCCCGGGACGGGCAGGTCGCGGGAGACGGTGGCACCGGCGGCGATGACGACCGCGTCGTAGCGGCGGCGGAGCTTCGCGGCGTCGAGGTCCTTGCCGATCTCCACCTCCGTACGGAACTTGGTGCCTTCCGCGCGCATCTGCTCGATGCGGCGGTTGATGTGCGACTTCTCCATCTTGAACTCGGGGATGCCGTAGCGGAGGAGTCCTCCGATGCGGTCCGCGCGCTCGAAGACGGCGACGGTGTGGCCGGCCCGGGTCAGCTGCTGGGCGGCGGCGAGACCCGCCGGGCCGGAGCCGATGACGGCGACGGTCTTGCCGGAGAGGCGCTCGGGCGGCTGCGGGGTGACGTCGCCGCTGTCCCAGGCCTTGTCGATGATGGAGACTTCGACGTTCTTGATGGTGACGGCCGGCTGGTTGATGCCGAGGACGCACGCCGACTCGCACGGAGCGGGGCACAGGCGGCCCGTGAACTCCGGGAAGTTGTTCGTGGCGTGCAGGCGCTCGGACGCCGCCGACCAGTCCTCACGGTAGGCGTAGTCGTTCCACTCGGGGATGAGGTTTCCGAGCGGACAGCCGCTGTGGCAGAACGGGATGCCGCAGTCCATGCAGCGGCCGGCCTGCTTGCTGATGATCGGGAGCAGCGATCCCGGAACGTAGACCTCGTTCCAGTCCTTGACGCGCTCGCCGACGGGGCGGGTCTCGGCGACCTCGCGTCCGGTGGTCAGGAAGCCCTTGGGGTCAGCCATTGGTCGCTGCCTCCATCATCTTCTCGGTGGTCTCCTGCTCGGAGAGACCGGCGAGCTCAGCGGCGTCCTTGGCGGCGAGCACTGCCTTGTAGGCGGACGGGATGATCTTGCTGAATCGGGTGACCGCGGAGTCCCAGTCGGCCAGCAGCTTCTCGGCGACCGTGGATCCGGTCTCCTCCTGGTGGCGGCGCACGACGTCGTGCAGCCACTGCCTGTCGGTGTCGTCGAGGAGCTCTACGGCGCCGACGTTGCCGGTGTTGACGTTGTCGAGGTCGAGGTCGATGACGTACGCGACACCGCCGGACATGCCCGCGGCGAAGTTGCGTCCCGTCTCGCCGAGGACGACGGCGTGGCCGCCGGTCATGTACTCGCAGCCGTGGTCGCCCACGCCTTCCGAGACGACCGTGGCACCGGAGTTGCGGACGCAGAAGCGCTCGCCCGTCCGGCCGCGGAGGAACAGCTCGCCGCCGGTGGCCCCGTAGCCGATGGTGTTGCCGGCGATGGTGGAGTACTCGGCGAGGTGGTCGGCTCCGCGGTCCGGGCGGACGATGACGCGGCCGCCGGAGAGGCCCTTGCCGACGTAGTCGTTGGCGTCGCCCTCCAGGCGCAGCGTCACACCGCGCGGTACGAACGCTCCGAAGGACTGGCCGGCGGACCCGGTGAAGGTGATGTCGATGGTGTCGTCGGGCAGGCCCGCACCACCGAACTTCTTGGTCACCTCGTGGCCGAGCATGGTGCCGACGGTCCGGTTGATGTTGCGGATCGCGATCTGGGCCCGGACGGGCTGGGCGGCTTCGGCGCTGTCGGCGCCCAGGGCGTCGGCGGCGAGCTTGATCAGCTCGTTGTCGAGGGCCTTGGCCAGTCCGTGGTCCTGCTCGGCGATCTGGTGGCGCACCGCGCCCTCGGGGAGCTCGGGCACGTAGAAGAGGGGCTCGAGGTCGAGGCCCTGTGCCTTCCAGTGGGTGACGGCCCGCTCGGTGTCGAGGAGTTCGGCGTGGCCGACGGCCTCCTCGATGGTGCGGAAGCCGAGCTCGGCGAGGATCTCGCGGACCTCTTCGGCGATGAACTCGAAGAAGTTGACGATGTACTCGGCCTTGCCGGAGAACCGGTCGCGCAGGACGGGGTTCTGGGTGGCGATGCCGACCGGGCAGGTGTCGAGGTGACAGACGCGCATCATGACGCAGCCGGAGACGACGAGCGGCGCGGTCGCGAAACCGAACTCCTCGGCGCCGAGCAGTGCGGCGATGACGACGTCGCGGCCGGTCTTGAGCTGGCCGTCGGTCTGGACGACGATGCGGTCGCGCAGGCCGTTGAGCAGCAGGGTCTGCTGGGTCTCGGCGAGGCCGAGCTCCCAGGGGCCGCCGGCGTGCTTGAGCGAGGTGAGCGGCGAGGCGCCCGTGCCGCCGTCGTGGCCGGAGATGAGGACGACGTCCGCGTGGGCCTTGGAGACGCCCGCGGCGACCGTTCCGACGCCGACCTCGGAGACCAGCTTCACGTGGACGCGGGCCGCCGGGTTGGCGTTCTTGAGGTCGTGGATCAGCTGAGCCAGGTCCTCGATGGAGTAGATGTCGTGGTGCGGCGGGGGCGAGATCAGGCCGACGCCCGGGGTGGAGTGCCGGGTCTTGGCGACCCACGGGTAGACCTTGTGGCCGGGCAGCTGGCCGCCCTCGCCGGGCTTGGCGCCCTGCGCCATCTTGATCTGGATGTCGTCCGCGTTGACCAGGTACTCGCTGGTGACACCGAAGCGGCCGGAGGCGACCTGCTTGATGGACGAGCGGCGTGCCGGGTCGTAGAGGCGGTCGGAGTCCTCGCCGCCCTCACCGGTGTTGGACTTGCCGCCCAGCTGGTTCATGGCGACGGCGAGCGTCTCGTGCGCCTCCTGGGAGATGGAGCCGTACGACATGGCGCCGGTGGAGAAGCGCCTGACGATGTCGGTGGTGGACTCGACCTCGTCGATGGAGATCGGCTCGCGGCCGCTCTTGAAGCCGAAGAGTCCGCGGAGCGTCATGAGGCGCTCGGACTGCTCGTTGACCCGGCCGGTGTACTTCTTGAAGATGTCGTACCGGCGGTTGCGGGTGGCGTGCTGGAGGCGGAAGACCGTCTCCGGGTCGAACAGGTGCGGCTCGCCCTCGCGGCGCCACTGGTACTCGCCGCCGATCTCCAGCGCGCGGTGCGACGCGGAGATGCCGGAGGCGGGGTACGCCTTGGTGTGCCGGGCGGCGACCTCCTTGGCGACGACGTCGAGTCCGGCGCCGCCGATCTTGGTGGCGGTGCCGTTGAAGTACTGGGCGACGAAGGCCTCGTCGAGGCCCACGGCCTCGAAGACCTGGGCGCCGCGGTAGGAGGCGACGGTCGAGATGCCCATCTTGGACATGACCTTCAGGACGCCCTTGCCGAGGGCGTAGATCAGGTTGCGGATGGCCAGCTCGGCGTCGATGCCCTCGATGAACGTACCGGCGCGGACGAGGTCCTCGACGGATTCCATCGCGAGGTACGGGTTGACGGCGGCGGCGCCGTAACCGATGAGGAGCGCGACGTGGTGGACCTCGCGGACGTCTCCGGCCTCGACCAGCAGGCCCACCTGGGTGCGCTGCTTGGTGCGGATGAGGTGGTGGTGGACGGCCGAGGTGAGCAGCAGCGAGGGGATCGGTGCGTGCTCGGCGTCGGAGTGCCGGTCGGAGAGCACGATGAGGCGGGCGCCGTCCTCTATGGCGGCGTCGACCTCGGTGGTGATCTGCTCGATCCGGGCGGCGAGGGCCTCGCCGCCGCCGCTGACGCGGTAGAGGCCGGAGAGGGTGGCGGCCTTCATGCCCGGCATGTCGCCGTCGGCGTTGATGTGTATGAGCTTGGCGAGCTCGTCGTTGTCGATCACCGGGAAGGGCAGCGTGACGCTGCGGCACGCGGCGGCGGTCGGCTCCAGGATGTTGCCCGCGGGGCCGAGGGTGGAGCGCAGCGAGGTGACGAGCTCCTCGCGGATGGCGTCCAGCGGCGGGTTGGTGACCTGGGCGAAGAGCTGGGTGAAGTAGTCGAAGAGCAGCCTGGGGCGCTCGGAGAGCGCCGCGATCGGCGAGTCGGTGCCCATGGAGCCGAGGGGTTCACCGGCGGTGCGGGCCATCGGGGCGAGGAGGACGCGGAGCTCTTCCTCTGTGTAGCCGAAGGTCTGCTGGCGGCGGGTGACCGAGGCGTGGGTGTGGACGATGTGCTCGCGCTCGGGGAGGTCCTCGAGCTCGATCTCGCCGGTTTCCAGCCACTCCGCGTACGGGTTCTCGGCGGCCAGGGACGCCTTGATCTCGTCGTCCTCGACGATGCGGTGCTCGGCGGTGTCGACGAGGAACATCCTGCCGGGCTGGAGGCGGCCCTTGCGGACGACCTTGGCCGGGTCGATGTCCAGGACGCCGACCTCGGAGGAGAGGACGACGAGGCCGTCGTCGGTGACCCAGTAGCGGCCGGGGCGCAGACCGTTGCGGTCGAGGACCGCGCCGACCTGGACGCCGTCGGTGAAGGTGACGCAGGCCGGGCCGTCCCAGGGCTCCATCATCGTGGAGTGGTACTGGTAGAAGGCGCGGCGGGCCGGGTCCATGGAGGCGTGGTTCTCCCATGCCTCGGGGACCATCATCAGCACCGAGTGGGGCAGCGAGCGGCCGCCGAGGTGGAGGAGCTCCAGGACCTCGTCGAAGGAGGCGGAGTCGGAGGCGTCCGGGGTGCAGACGGGGAAGATCCGGTCGAGCTGCGCGCCGCTGTGCTCGTCGTCGGCGGAGCCGAACAAGCTGGAGGCGAGCTGGGACTCGCGGGCCTTCATCCAGTTGCGGTTGCCCTTGACCGTGTTGATCTCACCGTTGTGCGCGACGAAGCGGTACGGGTGGGCGAGCGGCCAGCTGGGGAAGGTGTTGGTGGAGAAGCGGGAGTGGACCAGCGCGACCGCGGTGGCGAAACGGCGGTCGGAGAGGTCCGGGAAGAACGGCTCCAGCTGCCCGGTGGTGAGCATGCCCTTGTAGACGATCGTGCGTGCGGAGAGCGAGGGGAAGTACACCCCGGCCTCACGCTCGGCGCGCTTGCGCAGGACGAATGCCTTGCGGTCCAGGACGACGCCGGTGCTCTGGCCGTCGGCGACAATCAGCTGGCGGAATTCGGGCATCGTGGCGCGGGCGCCCTTGCCGAGGATGTCGGGCGTGACCGGGACCTCGCGCCAGCCGAGGACGTCGAGGCCCTCTTCGGCGGCGATCTTCTCGATCTGCTTGACGGAGTCGGTGGAGTCGTCCGCGGGGAGGAAGGCGATGCCGACGGCGTAGGAGCCGGCCTCGGGGAGCTCGAACGCGGCCTCTTCGCGGAGGAAGGCGTCCGGGACCTGAAGGAGAATGCCGGCGCCGTCACCCGAGTCGGGCTCGGATCCTGTGGCGCCGCGGTGTTCGAGGTTGCGCAGTACGGTCAGCGCCTGCTCGACCAGCTCATGGCTGGCCACACCGGTCAGAGTGGCCACGAACCCGACGCCACAGGCGTCGTGCTCGTTACGGGGGTCGTACATCCCCTGCTGGACAGGGCGACCGTCCATGGGCGACCAGGCGTCGGAACGCATTGGCTCTCCCGTCGTCGTCGTGGCATGTGCTGTGCCGAGGGACGACGCTGGCCCTCTGCGAAATTTCGTGCAGGTTACATGATGGAACGCTTCTCAAAAAGCGAATAGCCCGTTCCAACATGCGGACACCACGGAGTCGCGGTGCGGGTGGGTCATGATCGGAAGGATCATGTGGATCACTGTCCGGGGGAGACCGCAGAGAGCAGGCGTCGTTGCCCGCTGGTGTCTACGGCTCTTGCCCGGCGGTCATGGAATCGAAACCGCCGAGTAACGGCTACTTATGTGTAGCACTGCATAGCGTCTCATTTTACGGCGGGCATCCCCCATCCGCCCAGTGACGTGCGCCAAGACGTACGTCACACCGGTGCGGCGCCGTGGGTGTCAGCCGACGGCCACACCGAACAGTGCCCCCAGACCGTACGTGATCGCGGCGGCGGCGCCGCCGAGCACGAGCTGGCGCAGTCCGCTGAACCACCAGGTGCGGGCCGTCACCCTGGCCACCACCGCCCCGCAGCCGAAGAGGCCGGCCAGGGCGAGCAGCACGGCGGGCCACATGACGGTGGCGCCGAGCAGATAGGGCAGCACGGGCAGCAGGGCGCCCAGCGCGAAGGCGCCGAAGGAGGAGAGGGCGGCGACGAGGGGCGAGGGCAGGTCGCCCGGGTCGATCCCCAGCTCCTCGCGGGCGTGTATCTCGAGCGCCTGCTCGGGGTCCCTGGACAGCTGCCGCGCGACCTCCTGGGCGAGCGCGGGCTCGACCCCGCGGGACTCGTAGAGCGCGGCGAGCTCCCGCATCTCGTCCTTGGGGTGCTTGCGCAGTTCGCGGCGCTCGACGGCGAGCTCGGCCTCGACGAGCTCGCGCTGCGAGGCGACGGAGGTGTACTCCCCCGCGGCCATCGAGAACGCACCGGCGGCGAGCCCGGCCAGGCCGGTGATGACGATGGTCTGCTGGGAGACCGCCCCTCCGGCGACGCCCGTCATCAGGGCGAGGTTGGAGACGAGACCGTCCATGGCGCCGAACACCGCGGGCCGCAGCCAGCCACCGTTGACGTCGCGGTGCGTGTGGTTGTCGCGGTGGGCCTCGTGCAGTACGGCGTCGGTCTCGATGATGGACACAGAGCTCTCCCCTTCTCCGGGAGCGGTCCCCGTGTTTCGCCTCCCGCTCCGCACCGTCGAAAGTACGCACGAAAACCCCCTCCCGCCAGCAAGGAAGGCCGAACTTACCTGCCGCTCGGGCGTCACTCGGGCGGCCGATCTGTACGAAATGCGAGCCTGTCTTCGGTGGGATCGGGGATACCTCGTACATCCGGTTGTTCCGGGTGCGAGGGAAGGGCCGACACGATGGAGCTCATGGCGGACAGTCCGGCGGCCGGCACGGGAGACCGGGCGCGGGGGGCGCTGCTGGGACTCGCGGTGGGGGACGCGCTCGGCGCACCGGCGGAGAACATGCGCCCGTCGGAGATCCGCCGCCGCTGGGGACGTATCGAGGGCTTCGTCAGCGACGATCCGGCGGGGACCGACGACACCGAGTACGCGATCTTCTCCGGGCTGCTGCTGGCCAGGCACGGCTCGGCGCTGACCGTCTCGCATGTCGAGCGGGCCTGGCACCACTGGATCGCCGATCTGGACGAGGGCCCGTTCCGGGGCGCGGGATTCAGCGAGCGCGGGACGCTGGAGAACCTGCGACGCGGTCTGGCCGCCCCGATCTCGGCCCAGCACCGGCACGCCTGGAGCGACGGTCTCGCGATGCGGGCGGCGCCGTTCGGGGTGTTCGCGGCGGGCCGTCCCGCCGAGGCCGCCCGGCTGGTGGCGGTGGACGGGCGGGTCAGCCATGAGGGGGAGGGCATCTACGGCGGCCAGGCGGTCGCGGCGGGGGTGGCGGCCGCGATGGTCGGAGCCGGGCTCGCGTCCGTGATCGCCGCCGCCCTCTCGGTCGTGCCGATGGATTCCTGGACGGCCCGCTCGCTGCGCCGCGCGGTCACAGCCGCGCAGCGCTCGTATCCGGACCGGCTGACCGGGGAGCGCGCGGTGCGGTCCGCGGTGGTGATCGGCGGCTACCCGTGGACGGATCTGGCGCCGGAGGCGGTGGGCCTGGCCTTCGGCGCCCTCACCGCGGCGCGCGGTGACTTCCGCGGCGCGGTGCTCACGGCGGTGAACATGGGCCGGGACGCCGACACCACGGCCGCGGTGGCGGGCGCGCTGGCCGGTGCCCTGCACGGGGCGTCGGCCATCCCCCGGGACTGGGCGGCGGCGATCGGCCCGGTGCGGGGCAGCTGCCTGCCGTCGATGCGCGGCTATCACGTCCTGGACATCGCGGAGCTGCTGACCCCGGACGACGGGGAGGACCCGTCGCCGGACCGGGAGCCCGCGGCCGCGCCCTTCTCCTCCCTGCACGAGCCCTCCGGCGCCCCGCCGTCCGAGGCACCGCCAACCGGGGCGCGGACACCGGGCACCGCGTGGCACACACCTGTGCGCACCGCTCCGGCCGCCGGTCTCCGGCAGGGCGCACGGTGACCGCCGCCCCCCGTCCCCCACGGGACGCGCCCGCCCCGCCGGCGGATTCCGCCTCACACGTGGCCATCAGGATCACCTCAGGACCGGCGCCCGACAGCGGTGCCGGTGGCCGCGGCGCACCGGACAGGCAGGCCAGGATCGAGGGGCTGCTGCTCGGACTGGCCGCCGGCGACGCCGCCGGATGGCCGGCCGCGAGGCACCGGGCGGCACGGATGCCGGAGTGGACGAGGCGGCTCACCCGGGAGCTGGACACCTTCGCGGAGCAGAACGCGACGACGACGCTCCCCGTGCCCATCGCCCTCAACCAGCCGCCTGAACCGCTGCGGCTCGGCCCGTCCGACGACGCCGAGTGGGCCGCGTTCACCGCCCGGACCGTGCTGGCCGCCGCCGCCGACCACGCACCGGACCTCTCCCCCGGCCACCGGATGCGGGACGCGGTCGACCGGTCGTGGAACGCGCTGGCGGCGAAGGTGGCCGCCGCGAGCGCCCGGGCACCCGAGGTGGAGTCGGCCGTGCTCCCGCTCCGGGCCCGGATCTCCGTACGGGCCGGTCTCGGCAATCTGGCCGCCGGGCTACGCCCGCCCGCCACCGGCCACGACAACCCGCACTACTTCGACGACGCGGCCTGCGGGCGGGCCGCCGTGCTCGCCGTGGTGCACCCGGGCGACCCGGCGGCGGCGGCCGCGCTCGCCGAGTTCGACGCCCGGTACACCCAGGACGGTGACGGAGTGCACGGCGCGCGTGCGATCGCAGCCGCGATCGCGGTGGCCCTTGCCGGGGCGGACGTCGACACGGTGGTGAACGCCGCGCTCGACCAGCTCCCCGACGGCACCGAGATCGCCCGCAACGCCGTCCACGCCGTGCGGCTGGCCCGGGAGTTCGCGGACGAGGCGGCGGGCGCCTTCGCGCTCGTCCCCGTGCTGGAGCATCAGATCGTGGACCACGTCTACAGCTACGGGATCGCCGCCGCCGAGACCGTGCCGGTCGCCCTCGCCCTGACGACCGCCGCCCGGGGCGAGTTCGCCCAGGCCGTGCCCGCGGCGGCCTGTCTGTCCCGGGTCGCCGATTCGGCTCCCGCGCTCGCCGGGGCCCTGACCGGGGCGCTGGGCGGGACGGCTACCGTGCCCGCGGGCTGGCGGGAGGCCTGCCGGACGCTGGCAGGGTGCGCGCTGCCCCGGCTCGCCGGTACGGACCTCATCGAACTCGCCGGGCTGCTGGCAGCCACGGAACCGGCCACCCCGGGTGGACAATTCCGGCATGGCACACAAAACATCCGCACCGCCCGTGGCCGGTACGACCACCACGACGCTCACCCTGGATGAACGCATCACCGGAGCCCTCGTCGGCGCGGCCGTGGGGGACGCGCTCGGCGGCCCCGTCGAGGGCTGGACACCCGAGCAGATCGCCGAGCGCCACGGCGGCCGGGTGACCGGGGTCGTCGGGCCCTGGTACGGCGACGACTGGCGCACCGCACGCCCCATCGCCCCGTACCACAAGGGCGACGGCCACGTCACCGACGACACCCTGATGACCCACGCGCTGATCCGGGTCTACGAGAGCGTGCGCGGCCATCTCGACGCGTACGCCGTCGCCGACCACCTCGTCCCGGACCTGATGACACGGCCCCGCTGGATCCCGGAGCTGGAGGCCGATGCGCTCCCCCTGCAGCGGATCTTCCTCGCCGAGAAGTGGATCGTCACGCGGCTGCACTACGGACACGCCGACCCCCGCGAGGCCGGCTCGGGGAACATCGTCAACTGCGGGGCGGCGATGTACATGGCCCCGGTCGGCCTGGTGAACGCCGCCCACCCGGAGGCCGCGTACGCGGAGGCGCTCGATGTGGCGGGTGCCCACCAGTCCTCGTACGGCCGGGAGGCGGCGGGGGTCCTGGCCGCCTCCGTCGCCGCCGCGTGCGCGCCGGACGCGACCCCCGCGTCCGTCGTCGGGACCGCTCTGGCCCTGGCCAAGGACGGCACCCGGTCGGCGATCGAGGCGGTGTGCGAAGTGGCCTCCCGCTACACGGACTTCGAGTCCGCGCTGGTGCCGCTGCGCGACGCGGTCGCTCCGTTCGACACGGTGGGGCCGCACTACCGCGACCCCTCGCTCGGCGCCCGCCGGCCCTCACGGCTGCACTCCATCGAGGAGCTGCCGGTCGCGCTCGGCATGCTGCTCGTCGGCGGCGGCGACTACCGTCGCACGGTGCTCGGCTCGGTCAACTACGGCCGTGACTGCGACTCGATCGCCACGATGAGCGGCGCGCTCGCGGGAGCCCTCCACGGCGAGCAGGCGATCCCCGCGGCCTGGGTGAAGACGGTCGCCGAGGCCAGCCGTCTCGATCTGCACGCCCCCGCGCGGGCGCTCGCGGAGGTGGCCCGCGAGGTCTTCGTGCAGGACACCGCCCGCCGCCGCGCGCACGAGGCGGCGTTCGCGGCGCTGGCCGGCCCCCGATGACCGTACGGCTGACATGGGTCCAGCCCGAGGACCTGGTGGGGCACGAGCTGCGCCAGGCCGCACAGGACGGCCGGGACGCCGGGGACGTCGAGCGGCGCTGGCACGCGGCCGGCGGCTCTCCCGCACCTGGGCGTGCGGGGGCCTCGGAGTCCCCCGCGTCCCCCGGGCTGCGGGCGCTCGCCGGGCGGCTGCTCGACGAACTCGCCCTGCTGGAGAGCCCGCTGGCCGGCGACGAGCCGACCGGGCTGTCCGGGATCCGGGCCGCCTGCCCCCGCTGGCCGGCCCCGCGCACCCGCCCGGCGTCCTCCGGGCCCGAACGGCTGCACGCCGCCTGGCTGGGGCGGGCCGCCGGCTGTCTGCTGGGCAAGCCGGTGGAGAAGCTGCCCCTGGCCGGCATCCGCGCGCTGGCCCGCGCCACCGGTAACTGGCCGCTCACCACCTGGTTCACCGCCCGGGGGCTGCCCGGCGAACTGACGGCCGCCTATCCGTGGAACCGCCGCTCGGCACCCACCTCACTCGCCGAGAACATCGACGGGATGCCGGAGGACGACGACCTCAACCACCCCGTGCTGACCGTGCTGTTGCTCCAGAGGCACGGCCACGGTTTCAGCACGTCCGACCTGGCCCGGCTGTGGCTCGACGAGCTCCCGGCGGGCCGTCTCTTCACCGCCGAGCGGGTCGCGTACCGCAATCTGCTCGACGGCGTCGAGCCACCGGACACCGCACGTCACCGCAACCCGTTCCGTGAGTGGATCGGCGCCCAGATCCGGGCCGATGTGCACGGGTGGACCCACCCCGGCGACCCTGGAGCCGCCGCGGAGCAGGCCCACCGGGACGCCGTCCTCACCCACACGGCCAACGGGGTCTACGGCGCGATGTTCACCGCCGCCGCCCTCGCCGAGGCCGCCGCCGGCGAGACCGATGTGCACGGCTGTCTGGCCGCCGGGCTGCGTGTGGTGCCGCCGAGGTCCCGTTACGCGCACGCGGTGCGGCTCGGCATCCGGACGGCCCGCGCCGAGCCCGACTTCGACACGGTCGTGGACCGCCTCCACGACGCGTACGGGTCCACCCACCACTGGGTGCACGTCCTGCCCAACGCGGCGTTGCTCGCCGCCGCCCTCACCCACGCGGACGGGGACTTCGGCCGCTCCATCGGCTGCGCCGTGTCCGGCGGCTGGGACACCGACTCGAACGGCGCCACGGCCGGCTCCCTCGCGGGACTGCTCGCCGGGCGGGCCGCCGCGCTGCCCGACCACTGGACCGCCCCGCTCAAGAACCGCCTTTCCACGTCCGTACCCGGCTTCGGCTCCATCGGCTTCGACACCCTCGCGGAACTGACCCATCAGGAGGTACGCCGCCCATGACAGCGATCGCGGTGCTCGGCAGCACCAACATGGACCTGGTCGCCTACGTCGCCCGGGCACCCGGGCGCGGGGAGACCGTCACCGGCCGGGAGTTCCGGACCGTCCCCGGCGGCAAGGGGGCCAACCAGGCCGTCGCCGCGGCCCGCGCGGGAGGAGAGGTGGTGATGATCGGGGCGGTCGGGACCGACGAGTACGGCTCGTCGCTCCGGACGAATCTGGAGCACGCCGGTGTGGACACGGATCTGCTGCACACCGTCGCCGGGCCCAGCGGCACCGCGCACATCGTCGTCGACGACGAGGGAGCCAACGCGATCGTGGTGATCCCCGGCGCGAACGGCACCGTGACCGCGCTCGGCCCGGGCGAGCAGGCCGCCGTCGCCGCCGCAGGCCTGCTCCTTCTCCAGCTGGAACTCCCGCTCTCCGCCGTGACGGAGGGAGCGCGGACCGCCAAGGCCCGGGGTGTACGGACGATCCTCACCCCCTCCCCCGTGCAGCCGCTGCCGTCCGGTCTCCTGGACGACGTCGACCTGCTGATCCCCAACGAGCACGAGGCCGCAGCGCTCACCGGGTACGCGGAACCGCACGCCGCCGCCGAGATCCTGCTGCGGCAGGTCCCCGAGGTCGTGATCACGCTCGGCCGGAAGGGCTGTCTGTACGCGGCCCGGGGCGGCGAACCCGTCCTCTTCCCCGCCCCCGAGGTCACCGCCGTCGACACGACGGGCGCCGGGGACACGTTCGTCGGCACGCTCGCCGTGGCGCTCGTCGAGGGCCGGTCCGTGCCGGAGGCGCTGGCCTGGGCCTCCGCGGCGGCCGCGCTCTGCGTGCAGCGGCCCGGCGCCTCGACCTCCATGCCGTACCGCAGCGAGATCGAGGCAGCATGACCACGACGACCGCTCCCCTCGCCGGCCTGCGGGTCCTGGACCTCGCCACCCTCTTCGCCGGGCCGCTCGCCGCCACGATGCTCGGCGACTTCGGGGCCGAGGTCATCAAGGTCGAGCATCCGCGCAAGCCCGACCCCTCACGCGGGCACGGCCCCTCCAAGGACGGGATCGGCCTGTGGTGGAAGCTGCTCGGCCGCAACAAGCGCACCCTGACCCTCGACCTGTCCGCCCCGGGCGGCCGGGACGTACTGCTGCGGCTGGCCGCCGGCACCGATGTGATCATCGAGAACTTCCGGCCCGGGACCCTGGAGCGCTGGGGACTGGGCTGGGAGGAACTGCGTGCCGTCAATCCCCGGCTGGTGCTGGCCAGGGTCACGGGCTTCGGGCAGAAGGGCCCGTACGCGCACCGGCCCGGCTTCGGCACGCTCGCCGAGGCGATGAGCGGCTTCGCCGCCGTCACCGGCGAGCCGGACGGGCCGCCGACCCTGCCGCCGTTCGGGCTCGCCGATTCGATCGCGGCGCTCACCACGGCGTACGCGGTGATGACGGCCCTGTCCGGCCGTGACCGTACCGGGCAGGGGCAGGTGGTCGACATGGCGATCATCGAACCGATCCTGACCGTGCTGGGACCGCAGCCGCTCTGGTACGACCAGCTCGGATACGTCCAGCCGCGGACCGGGAACCGCTCCCGCAACAACGCCCCGCGCAACACCTACCGCACCTCCGACGGGCACTGGGTCGCCGTCTCGACCTCCGCCCAGTCGGTCGCGGAACGCGTGATGCGTCTGGTGGGACGCCCGGAGCTGACCGAGGAGCCGTGGTTCGCCGCGGGGAGCACCCGTGCCGAGCACGCCGACGAACTCGACGAGGCGGTGGGCCACTGGATCTCCCGGCGCACCAGGGCGGAGGCGGTGGACTCCTTCGAGAAGGCCGAGGCGGCGATCGCGCCGATCCATGACGTACGGGATGTGATGGAGGACCCCCAGTACCGGGCTCTGGGCACGATCACCGAGGTCGACGACCCCGAGCTGGGACCGCTGCGGATGCAGAACGTGCTGTTCAGGCTCTCGGAGACACCAGGGGCGATCCGCTGGGCCGGCCGGCCCCACGGGGCGGACACGGACGAGATCCTGGCGGAGCTCGGCCTCTCCGCTCCGGCGGTCGAGGCGCTGCGGGACGAGGGGGCGCTGTGAGCGCCCCGGCGGTGGCGCTGACCTGGCTGTACGTTCCCGGTGACCAGCCGGAGACGGTCCGTAAGGCGCTCGGCTCGGGCGCGGACGTGGTGATCGTCGACCTGGAGGACGCGGTCGCACCGGACCGCAAGGAGTACGCGCGGTCGGCGACGGCGGAGCTCCTCTCGGATCCGGTCACGGCGGACCCGATGGCGGTGCCGGTCCATGTCCGGGTCCACGGCGAGGATGACGTGAAGGCGCTGGCGGGGCTGCCGGGGCTGTCCGGGATGCGGCTTCCCAAGATCACCCATGCGGCGTCCGTGCACCATGTCGAGGCCCTGGCGCCGGGTGTGCCGCTGTATCCGCTGCTGGAGTCGGCGCTGGCGATCGAGCACGCGTACTCGATCGCCGGGGCCCATCACGCGGTACGGGGCATCGCGCTGGGTGAGGTGGACCTGCGGGCGGATCTGGGGGTGCGGGGCGACGCCGGCCTCGACTGGCCGCGCAGCCGTGTGGTGGTCGCCGCCCGGGCGGCCGGGCTGGCCCCGCCCGTCATGTCGGTGTACCCGGACGTCCGGGACCTGTCCGGGCTGCGGGCCTCCTGTGCGCACGGCCGGGATCTCGGGCTGCTGGGGCGGGCGGCGATCCACCCCCGGCAGCTGCCGGTGATCGAGCGGGCGTTCCGGCCGACGCCCCGGGAGGTGGAGGCGGCGGAGCAGATCGTGGAGGCGTCGCGGGCCGAGGCGGGGGCGCAGGCCCTGCCTGACGGGAGATTCGTCGACGCAGCGGTGGTGGCGACCGCGGAACGCACGCTCTCGTTGGCGCGCTCGGGCCGCTGAGGCCTGGACATGCGCGAAGGGGCCGCCGGACCGTGGTGGTCCGGCGGCCCCTTCGCCACATGTGCGGGGCCGGGGGAGCGTCAGCTCCTGTCGGCCTTCTGCGGTGTCCCGTCGGCCTCCGGCGTCTGTGCCTCGGAGTCGTCGCCTGTCCCGTCGGAGGTACCGGCGGACTTCTCGAAGGCGTCGTCGGCCTTCTCGGAGTCGTCGGCTGCCTTGTCGGAGTCGTCGGCTGCCTTCTCGCCGTCCTTGGTCAGGCCCACCGCGGCCGGCTCGACGATCTGCTCGCGGCCGGGGCGTACCTTCGCCGAGATCACGATGTACACCACGGCGAGCACGAACACGACGATCGCGGTCCACACGTTGAGCCGGAGACCCAGCACATGGTGCGCCTCGTCGACGCGCATGTACTCGATCCATCCGCGGCCCGAGCAGTACGCCGCGACGTACAGCGCGAAGGCCCGGCCGTGCCCGAGCTTGAAGCGGCGGTCCGCCCAGATGACCAGGAGCGCGACGCCCACGCACCACAGGGACTCGTACAGGAACGTCGGGTGGTAGGTGCCCTCGACCCGGTTCGTGCCCTCGCTGATCTTCAGCGCCCAGGGCACGTCCGTCGGCTTGCCGTACAGCTCCTGGTTGAACCAGTTGCCCCAGCGGCCGATCGCCTGGGCGAAGGCGAGACCGGGGGCCAGCGCGTCGGCCCAGGCCGGGAGCGGGATCCCACGGCGGCGGCAGCCGATCCAGGCACCGACCGCGCCGAGCGCGACCGCGCCCCAGATGCCGAGGCCGCCCTCCCAGATCTTGAAGGCGTCCACCCAGTTCTCACCGTCGCTGAAATACAGCTGATAGTCGGTGATCACGTGGTAGAGCCTGCCGCCGACCAGGCCGAAGGGCACGGCCCAGACGGCGATGTCGGCGACCGTGCCGGCTTTGCCGCCTCTGGCGAGCCAGCGCTTGTTGCCGAACCAGACGGCAACGAAGACACCGATGATGATGCAGAACGCGTAGCCGCGGAGCGGGATCGGGCCGAGCTCGATCACCCCGGTCGACGGGCTGGGAATGAAGGCAAGGTTCATGACGGGGTCGACGCTACCCTGCCGGACGGGACGTACGGCAAGCCGTCCGGCAACTTCTGGGTAACGGGCCCCGGCGGAGTATCCGCCGAAGCGCGGTCCGGTCCTAGGGAGTGGCCCCCACGGTGCCCGGCTTCTTGCCCTTGTTGGCCTCCGCGACCCACTTCTTGAGGTTGGCCACGGAGATCTGTTCGTTCCCCTTCTTCGGGAAGACCGACTCACCGTTGAGCAGCGCGGCCGGCGTGCCTTCGAACCCGCCCTCGGTGAACGCCTTGTTGGATTTCTCGACCCAGCTGTCGTGCGTGCCGTCCTCCACGCAGCTGCGGAAAGCCGGTGTGTCGAGGCCGTCCACCTTGCCGGCCAGCTCGATCAGCTTGCTGTTCTTGCCGAAGGCGTCGTCGGTCTCCTCGGGCTGACTGCTGTAGAGCACGTCGTGGTAGGGGGCGAACTTCCCGGCGTCCTGGGCGCACGCGGCGGCGTTGGCCGCGCGCAGTGATCCGCTGCCGCCGACGTTGCCGTCGATGATCGTGGCCAGGTGGTACTCCACCTTGAGCTGCCCGCTGTCGGCGAGCTCCGTGATCGTGTCGCGGAAGGCGGTCTCGAACTGGGCGCAGACCGGGCAGCGGAAATCCTCCCAGACCGTGAGCGTGGACGGTGCGTCGTCGGCCCCGACCTGGAGGGCGAGTCCGTCCTTGCCCATCGCCCCGGACGGGGTGACGGCGGGCCCGGCCTCGCTGTCCTTGTCGTTCTTGCCGGCGTTGGCGGCGATCACGCCGATCACCGCTGCCAGCGCCAGCACCCCCACCACGGCGGTCGAGACGATCAGCGTGCGGCGGCGGCGGTCCCGCGCCCGGTCCTGCTCACGCTGCTGGACGAGCCGGTCGCGCGCGGCTCTTCTACCTCGGTCTTGGTTCTCGCTCACACCGCGCAAACGAACCGGGGAGGCACGTCAGCGCCTCCCCGGTCCCAGGTCCACCCGTAAGGATGACGCCTGCTGTCAGCGCTTTCGAACGCCTTCGGCCAGTTCGGCCGCCAGCGCGCGGACGGCGGCGAGACCGGCGGCCTCGTCCGGGGCGTCCAGCATCCGCTTGACGAAGGCCGAGCCGACGATCACCCCGTCGGCGAAGCCGGCGACCTGCCGGGCGTGCTCGGCGGTGGATACGCCGATGCCCACGCAGACCGGCAGGTCCGTGGTGGCGCGGGTGCGGCGCACCAGGTCCTGCGCCTGCTCGCCGACCGATTCCCGGGTGCCGGTGACACCCATCAGCGAGGACGCGTACACGAATCCGGAGCCCGCCGCCGTGATGGTGGCGAGGCGCGCGTCCTTGCTGCTCGGGGCGACGACGAAGACAGTGGCGAGACCGTGCTTCTCGGCGTGCTCCCTCCACAGCCCGGACTCCTGGACCGGCAGGTCGGGCAGGATGCACCCGGCGCCGCCCGCCTCGGCGAGCTCGGCGGTGAAGCGCTCCACGCCGTACCGGTCGATGGGGTTCCAGTACGTCATGACGAGGATCGGCGCGCCCGTCGCCTCGTGCGTCTCGCGGACCGTGCGCATGATGTCGGCGATCTTCAGGCCGCCGCGCAGCGCGATGTCGTCCGCGGTCTGGATGACCGGCCCGTCGAGCACCGGGTCACTGTGCGGGAGTCCCACCTCGACGACGTCGGCACCGCCCGCGACGGCCGCCTTGACGGCCGCGATGCCGCCGTCGACGGTCGGGAAGCCGCCGGGCAGGTAGGCGATGAGCGCCGCCCGGTCCTCGGAAGCGGCCCTGGCCAGCGTCGATTCGAGAAGCTCTCGGTTGCCGCTCACTTGGTGACCTCTTCCTCTCCGTCGGCCACGTCGGCCTCGACGACCGCGTCCGCGCCGTCGTAGAGACCGAAGTACCGCGCTGCCGTGTCCATGTCCTTGTCGCCGCGGCCGGACAGGTTGATCAGGATCAGCCCGTCCGGGCCGAGCTCCCGTCCGACCTCCAGGGCCCCGGCCAGCGCGTGCGCGCTCTCGATGGCGGGGATGATCCCCTCGGTGCGGGAGAGGAGACGCAGCGCCTGCATGGCGGCGTCGTCGGTGACGGCGCGGTACTCGCCGCGGCCGATGTCCTTGAGGTAGGCGTGCTCCGGGCCGATGCCCGGGTAGTCGAGCCCGGCCGAGATCGAGTAGGGCTCGGTGATCTGGCCCTCCTCGTCCTGGAGGACGTAGCTGCGTGAGCCGTGCAGGATTCCGGGTTCGCCCGCGGTCAGGGTCGCCGCGTGCTCGCCGGTCTCCACACCGTGCCCGGCGGGTTCGCAGCCGATCAGCCGGACGTCCGCGTCCGGGATGAAGGCGTGGAAGAGGCCGATGGCGTTGGAGCCGCCGCCGACGCAGGCGACCGCGGCGTCCGGCAGCCGGCCGGCGCGCTCCAGGATCTGGCGGCGGGCCTCGACGCCGATCACCCGGTGGAAGTCACGGACCATCGCCGGGAAGGGGTGCGGTCCGGCGACCGTACCGAAGAGGTAGTGGGTGCGGTCCACATTGGCGACCCAGTCGCGGAACGCCTCGTTGATGGCGTCCTTGAGGGTCCTGGAGCCGGACTTCACGGCGACGACCTCGGCACCGAGCATCCGCATGCGCGCCACGTTCAGCGCCTGCCGCTCGGTGTCGATCTCGCCCATGTAGATGGTGCACTCGAGCCCGAAGAGGGCGCAGGCGGTCGCCGTGGCGACGCCGTGCTGGCCGGCTCCGGTCTCCGCGATGACGCGGGTCTTGCCCATGCGCTTGGTGAGCAGGGCCTGGCCGAGCACGTTGTTGATCTTGTGCGAGCCGGTGTGGTTGAGGTCCTCACGCTTGAGGAAGACGCGGGCCCCTCCGGCGTGCTCGGCGAAGCGCGAGACTTCGGTCAGCGCACTGGGCCGCCCCGTGTAGTCGGCCATGAGCTGATCGAGTTCGGCGGCGAACGCGGGGTCCGCCTTGGCCTTGTCGTATTCGACGGCCACCTCGTCGACGGCGGCGACCAGCGCCTCCGGGATGAACTTGCCACCGAACGCGCCGAAGTAGCCCTCGGCGCTGGGGATCAGACCCTCGGGGTCCGGGATGAAGAAGTCGGACGACATGCGACGTGCTCCTCGAATCGCAACGGGTGATGACACCGTATGCGCCGTGAGCTGAGCGCCACGCCGGCCGGTGGACGGTCGGTGCGGTGGGGCGTGCGGATCCCTGTACGGAGGGACGGGCGACGGCCGGGGCTCGCTACGGCGCGGACCCCGTGCGCCATCGCATGCCGTTGACCTGTCCTGGTTCGTCGCCGATCACATAGCGGACGCGCCTGCCGTGCACACGCCTGGCGGGGGCGCGGCAGCCGCGGGGGCGACAGCCGCGCGCCAGCGGCGCGTGCGGGTCCTGCGCACCCTGTCCGGCGGAGCGCAGGCCCGGCCGGACGAGTGCGGCGGGACGGTCGGCGGGCACGGTCGGGATCAGCCCCGTCCGTGCCGGAGCGCCGGGTGGGCACCGGCGGCGACCAGGTCGGCGACGGCGGACCTGGGGTCGCGGCCGGTGACGAGGGACTCGCCGACGAGCACGGCGTCCGCGCCGGCGTTGGCGTAGGCGATCAGGTCGTGCGGGCCCCGGACGCCGGACTCGGCGACCTTGACGATGTGGTCGGGGATCTCGGGGGCGACGCGTTCGAAGGTGGAACGGTCGACCTTGAGGTCCTTGAGGTTGCGCGCGTTGACACCGATGATCTTCGCTCCGGCGTCCACCGCGCGCTCCGCCTCCTCCTCGTCGTGGGCCTCGACGATCGGCGTCAGGCCGATCGACTCGGCCCGCTCGATCAGGGAGACCAGGGCCTCCTGGTCGAGGGCGGCGACGATCAGCAGGGCGAGGTCGGCGCCGTGGGCCCGTGCCTCCCACAGCTGGTACGAGGTGACGATGAAGTCCTTGCGCAGGACCGGGATGTCGACCTTGGCGCGGACGGCCTCCAGGTCGGCGAGCGAACCGCCGAAGCGGCGCTCCTCGGTGAGGACCGAGATGACGGACGCCCCGCCGGCCTCGTAGTCAGCGGCGAGCGCGGCCGGGTCGGCGATGGCGGCGAGAGCCCCCTTGGAGGGGCTGGAGCGCTTGACCTCGCAGATGACGGTCACGCCCTCGCCGCGCAGTGCGGCGACTCCGTCCTTGGCCTGGGGAGCGCGCGCGGCGCGTTCCTTGAGCTCGTCGAGGCTGACACGCGCCTGCCGCTCCGCGAGGTCGGCGCGAACGCCGTCGATGATCTCGTCGAGCACACTCACGCGAGCGGCCCCCTTCCGAAGCGGTGATGGGTACAGGATCAGCCATCCCGATGGTATCCGCAGGAGGGCTCAGGGCCCGCATCCAACGGCGTTACGTCCCAGTACCTGGTCATTGTTCACGGCGCCAGCGCCGAGCCGACGGGCAGATTCCTGACCACGGAGAAGACCAGCAGCACCGCGCCGATGCCCCACCAGTAGCGGGGTGCGAGGCCGATCCGCATCGTCCGGCCGCGGCTCGCACGCACCGCCCAGAGCAGCCAGACCGCGGCGAGGACGAGATAGCCGACGACGGCCATGGCATTGGCACCCAGGGCGGCGGCCAGGTCTCCGTGGGCGAACGCGTGGGCGCTGCGCAGCCCTCCGCATCCGGGGCAGAGCACTCCGGTGAGGCGGAGCATCGGGCAGACCGGGTAGTGGCCGGGCTCGTTGGGGTCGACCGTGGCGACGTAACCGAAGGCTCCGACGACGACGGCCATGACTCCGACGGGCGTGGCGAGCCGGCGGAGCCGGGAGACCGGGGCGGGGGCCGGCAGGCCTGGCCCCGGCACGGGGGCCGGGTCCGGGGCGGCGGCTGCGGGAGATGCTGAGGCGTCCACGGGGCGATTGTCCCCGCTCGCGAGGAAAGGCGCAGCCCGGTCCGGGCTGCGCCTCGCGTCGTGTCCTGGGGCCGGCGAGAACCGCCGGAGGCCCCGGGTGCCTGTCAGGCCGTGACCTGGGCCTCGGAGGCTCGGTCCCTGGCGGCCGTCATCTCGGCGGACTCCTTCGGCATGCCGAGGCCGGCCATCTTCATGGCGAGACCGACGACCCCGCCGAGGACGACGACGACGAGACCGGCCCAGAAGCCGAGCGTGTTCGCCGCGACCATGAAGAGGCCGGCGATGCAGAAGCCGATGAAGGAGATGATGACACCGGTCCAGGCGGCCGGGGTGTGTCCGTGGCTGCTGCCCGCCATGAGTTGCTCCTTGTTGGTGTTGCGCTGAAGGTGTCGCTGCTGAGAGAGCTTGCTCCCATTGTCCCGTACGCGCCGGTGGAGGTGAGGCTGGGGGTCATGCCTCGCGCGTCGGGTCCTCGCCGCGGTCCAGGGCCTTCCACAGTTCCTCGGGCCGGTCGGGGTCCGGGGCTGTGCGGGGGGCCTTGCGGGGGCGGGGGGTGCCGTCGCGTTCGTACCGTCCCGACATGGCGGGCCAGCGGCTGCCGTAGCGCAGGGCGAGCAGTCCGGCGAGCAGGAGGAGCAGTCCGCCGGCCGCGGTGACGTAGGGCCAGGCGGTGTGGCTGAGGGCGTCGACGGTGGCTGCGGTGTTGCCTGTGGTCTGCGCGGCCTGCTCGTCCAGGGCCGCGCGGTCCGAGGCGCCGGCGTAGGCGCTCAGGCCGGCGCCGAGGCCGGAGAGAGCCAGCAGTCCGGCGACGATCAGCCTGCCGCCGCCACGGACGGCGAAGACGGCGACGAGGGCGGCCAGGCCGACGACGGCCAGGGCGGCCGGGACGCCGGTGACGTCCTGCCCGTCGGCGCTGAGTGGCAGGGTGCCTCCGCCGACGGCCGCCCTGCCCTCGGCCCAGGTCTGCCCGGAGGCGAGGAGGACGACGGTGGCGCCGGCCGCCCCGAGGAGCAGGGCGGCGGCCAGGCTTCGGCGGCTTCCTGCGCTGTCGGGCGCGGAGGCGGCTCGGGCACGGGGCTGGGGTACGGGGACAGCACTCACGTACTCCACTATCCCCTACCGGCTCAGACGGACGGGAGCCGGTTCGCCGTATGCACGGCCCGCAGGACCGCGGCGGCCTTGTTCCGGCACTCCATGTCCTCGGCGACCGGGTCGGAGTCCGCGACGATGCCCGCGCCCGCCTGGACGTACGCGGTGCCGTCACGGAGCAGGGCGGTCCGGATGGCGATGGCGGTGTCGGAGTCGCCGGCGAAGTCGAGGTAGCCGACGCAGCCGCCGTACAGGCCTCGGCGGCTGGGTTCGAGCTCCTCGATGATCTGCAGGGCACGGGGCTTGGGCGCGCCGGAGAGGGTGCCCGCGGGGAAGCACGCGGTGAGGACGTCGAAGGCGCTGCGGCCCCCGGCGACGCGTCCGGTGACGGTGGAGACGATGTGCATCACGTGCGAGTACCGCTCGACCGACATGAAGTCGAGGACCTCGACGCTGCCGGGCTCGCAGACCCGTCCCAGGTCGTTGCGGCCGAGGTCGACGAGCATCAGGTGCTCGGCGCGTTCCTTGGGGTCGGCGAGGAGCTCGTCGGCGAGGGCCTGGTCCTCCTGCGGGGTGGCGCCGCGGTGCCGGGTACCGGCGATCGGGTGGACCATCGCCCGGCCGTCCTCGACCTTGACGAGCGCCTCGGGGCTGGAGCCGACGACGTCGAACCCGTCGAAGCGGAAGAGGTACATGTACGGCGACGGGTTGGTGGCGCGCAGGACCCGGTAGACGTCCAGCGCGCTCGCCGTGCAGGACGTCTCGAAGCGCTGGGAGGGGACGACCTGGAAGGCCTCGCCGGCCCTGATGCGCTCCTTGACGTCCTCGACGGCGTCCTTGAACGCCTCGCCGCCCCACAGTGCGGTGTAGGGCGGGAGCTCGGAGGGCGGCAGCGCGGCGGGGGTGTTCTCCACGGGCCGGGACAGGTCGCGCTCCATGGCGTCGAGCCGGGCGACCGCGTCCTGGTAGGCCTCGTCGATGCCGGTGTCCAGGTCGTTGTGGTTGATCGCGTTGGCGATCAGCAGGACGGTGCCGTCCCCGTGGTCGAGCACGGCCAGGTCCGAGGTGAGCAGCATGGTGAGCTCGGGGAGCTTCAGGTCGTCGCCCCCGTGCTCGGTGATCCGCTCCAGCCGGCGTACGACGTCGTAGCCGAGGTAGCCGACCATGCCGCCGGTGAACGGCGGCAGACCGTCGTCGCCGACCAGGTCGCGGGGGGTGTGCAGGGTCTCGATCGTGGCCCGCAGGGCCTGGAGCGGGTCGCCTTCGACGGGGACGCCGACGGGCGGGGTGCCGAGCCAGTGCGCCTGCCCGTCGAGCGAGGTCAGGGTGGCGGCGCTGCGTACGCCGATGAAGGAGTAGCGGGACCAGGTGCGGCCGTTCTCCGCTGATTCGAGGAGGAACGTGCCGGTGCGTTCGGCCGCGAGCTTGCGGTACAGCCCGACCGGGGTGTCACCGTCCGCGAGGAGCCGGCGGCTGACGGGGATGACACGCCGGTCGACGGCGAGCTTGCGGAACGTCTCGAGATCCATGGCGGCTGACCTTACCGGGGTGCCGCGACCGGAAGGACGTCCTTGTCGAAGCAGGTGCGGTCGCCGGTGTGGCAGGCGGCACCCGTCTGGTCGACCTTCACCAGGACGGTGTCGGCGTCGCAGTCCAGCGCGACCGACCTGACCCGCTGGATGTGGCCCGAGGTGTCGCCCTTGACCCAGTACTCCTGGCGGCTGCGGGACCAGTAGGTGCAGCGGCCCGTGGTGAGGGTGCGGTGCAGCGCCTCGTCGTCCATCCAGCCGAGCATGAGCACCTCGCCGGTGTCGTACTGCTGGGCGATGGCCGGGAAGAGCCCGTCGGGGCCGCGCTTGAGGCGGGCGGCGACGGCCGGGTCGAGGTTGCTGGCGGGCGTGGAGCCGGGCGTACTGGTCATGGGCCCCATTGTGCCGCGCCTAGCGGGGCCGTCCGGCCGTGCGTCCACTGGGCGGACCTCGGGCGGCGGTCGTACGCTGGCGGGCATGTCGACCCATGCGAAGCGTGAACGTCTTCTGCTCGCTGACCTGTTGGAAGCGGCGGGTCCCGAAGCCCAGACCCTGTGCAACGGCTGGAAGACCCGTGACCTGGCCGCCCATGTAGTGGTGCGTGAACGCCGTGCTGACGCGGCGGGCGGGATCATGCTGGGTGCCCTGAAGAACAGGCTGGAGCGGGTCCAGGCCGAATTCGCCGCCAAACCGTACGAGGAGCTGATCCAGCTCATCCGTACGGGTCCCCCGCGCTTCTCGCCCTTCGGCCTGAAGCAGCTGGACGAGGCGGCCAACACCGTCGAGTTCTACATCCACACCGAGGATGTGCGCCGGGCCCAGCCCGACTGGTCGCAGCGGGACCTCGATCCCGTCTTCGCCGATGTGCTGTGGTCGCGCACCGAGAAGACGGCGCGGATGCTGGGCCGCCGGGCCCCGGTGGGCCTGGTGCTGCGGCGCCCGGACGGCCAGACGGCGGTGGCCCACAAGGGCACCCCGGTGGTGACGGTCACCGGGGAGCCGGGTGAGCTGCTGCTGTTCGCCGCGGGGCGGCAGGACGCGGCGCGGGTGGAGCTGGACGGCGACAAGGACGCGCTGGCCCGGCTGCACACGGCCGAGCTCGGCCTGTAGCCCGGGGCCGGGCTCCCCCGGGCGCCGTCCGCGCCCCGTACCGGCCGCTCACGCCCCGTCGCGGGCACGTACGGGCGCCCGGTGGGGGCGGTGGCGGTCGTCGGGCGCCGCGTCCGGGGCCTGTCCCGATCCCAGCAGTCCGAGGAGGAATCCCGCCGGGATCGTGACGAGGCCCGGGGTCTGGAGCGGGAAGACGTCGAAGTCCCACTCCGGGAAGAGCGCGATCGGTGTGCCGGAGAAGGCCGGCGAGAGGACCATCAGGATCCCGATCAGCGGGAGCGTGCCGTAGACGGTCCATCGCACCCCGCGGGCGTTGAAGCGCGGCCGGAACAGGGCGTACAGCAGGACGGGCGGCAGGACCGAGGCCGCCGCCGCGAACGACAGGGAGAGCAGCACCTGGGGGTTCCGGTCGTGGGTGTACGCCGAGAGGAGGACGGCCAGCGCCCCGATGCCGACGACGGCCCAGCGGGCGCGCCTGATCTCCCTGCTGGAGGCCTTGCCCTCGCCCTGGGCGCCCGACTTCACCGTGAAGTCGCGGGCCAGGGACGAGGCGGCGGCCAGCGTGATCCCGGCGACGGCGGCGAGGGTGGTGGCGAACGCCGCGCATGCCACGAGCGCGAACAGGGGGCTGTCCCGTGGCCCGGCCGCACCCGGGTCCAGGGCACTGGTCACCATCAGCAGGGAGGTGCCGCCGGCCGGGTCGGCGGCGTGCAGCAGTTCCCGGCCCAGCAGCGCGGACGCGCCGAGTCCGACGACGACGATGCCGACGCACAGCAGGGCGACGGGGCTCACGGCCCAGATACCGGCCCGGCGGGCGGTCCAGGCGTCACGGATCGGGTGGAGCCGCATCATGATGTGCGGCATGCAGGCGGCGCCGAGCAGGAGGGTGGCCTGGAAGCCGACCAGGTCGAGCCCGCCCGCGAGCCCATGGCCGAACTGGAGCCCGGGGCGCGCGTAGTCGCCGCCCGCCTTGCTGCCTGCCCGGGCCGCGTCGAAGAGGGCGAACGGCGACCAGTCGAAGCGGGCGAGGACGAGCCCCGCGAGCAGGGTGACCGCTCCCAGGAGGACGGCCACCTTGAGGATCTGGATGTAGCCGGTGCCCCGCATCCCTCCGAACGCCGAGTAGCAGACCATCAGTGCGCCACTGGCGACGGTGCAGCCGGTGAGGGCACCCTCGGGCAGCCCGAACATGGAGGTCATGACACGCCCGGCGGTGGTGAGCTGTACGAGCAGCAGCGGGGCCAGTACGACGAGGGTGGCCACGCCGAGCGCACGGCGTACGGACCCGTCGCCGAGCCGGTCGGCGAGGAAGTCGCCCATGGTGAAGACGCCTTTGCGGCGCAGCCGTTCGGCGAAGAGACGCATCACTAGGGCCAGCGAGGCGACCGTCGCCACGGCGAACAGCAGACCGTCGAAGCCGGCGAGCGCGACGGATCCGGTGGTGGAGAGCAGTGTGGCGGCGGAGACGTAGTCCCCGGCGATGGCCAGTCCGGCGCCGACGGGGCCGAGGGTGGCGCCGCCCGCGTAGAAGTGCTCCGGGTCGTCCTGGTCGGCGGCGGCGAGTCCGCACAGCAGCAGGGACACGGCGACGAAGGCGAGGAAGATGACCACGGCGAGGGACCGGGCGTCGATCGCGCCGCTCACCGGATTCGCTCCGCCGGTACGGCTGTGCAAGGGGCAGCTGAAGGCATGCGCGCCATGGCATCAGCCGAGGCGGGTGCGGCACAGGGGGCCGGGACGGGGCGCGGCGCGGGTACAGCCGGCCCGGTGAAGGACTGTGCCGCCGCACAGTCGGCGGGCCCCGGTCCGGGGAGTACCGCCCCCGAGGCCAGGGCGCCCCCGCCTCCGCGCGCAGCCGCCCTCAGCCCGGCAGCAGCCGCCGCGCCGCCAGCGCCAGGGACACCTCGACCGCGTCGGACGGGCGTGTAAGACAGCGGCCCGTCAGTTGCTCGAACCGCCGTAGCCGGTTCAGCACCGTGTTGCGGTGGCAGTACAGCTTCGCCCCCGCCCGCTGCGCCGAGCCGTCCGAGTCGAGCCACGCCGTCAGCGTCTCGATGAGCACGTCCCGGTCCGCCGGGTCGAGCCGGTCCAGCGGCCCGAGTACCCGGTCGGCGAGCGCCGTCGCGAGGCCGGGCGAGGACACGACGAGCGCGGCCGGCAGATGCTCGTCGAGCAGCACGGTGCCGCCGGACGCCGGGCAGGCGCGGAGCGCCGTCTCGGCGTGGCGCCGCGCGTCACCGACGGAGGCCAGCCCCTCGACCACGGAGCTGATGCCGACGCGGGTGCCCGGAGGCACTGTCAGGCCCTTGGCGAGCGCCGCCAGTTCACCGTCGGGGACCGGGGCGGAGGCGCGCGCGGCCTCGGCGTCGCCGTCGCCGTCGCCCGCAGGCTCCGGCTCGTCCGCCACCGGCACCGTCCCCAGCGGCAGGATCGCCAGCTCCACGTCCCCCGCCGAGTGCCAGAGGGCGGGCGCCCCCTCGGCCAGGGCGAGCGGCGGACGCCCGGTGCCGTGCGGGGCGCGGCAGGCACCGGCGGCCGCGAGTACGGCGTACCGTCCCTGCACCGGAAGGCCCAGCATCGCCGCGGCGTCCGGCAGGTCCGCTATCCGGGCGGTGCCGTCCAGCAGGGCCGCCGTCATCAGGCGCTGCTGGTTCTCGCGCCGCCAGGAGAGCCGCCGTTCGGCCTGCCGGTAGGCCTCCGCCACCACGCCGCAGTGCTCGTCGACGAAGTTCCATACGTCCGCGGCGACATGGACCAGCAGCCGGGTGTCCTCGGGGTGGCGCCGGGCCGTGTCGTCGACCAAGTCCTGCCAGACCATCGCGCCACCCATCCGGAAGGCGTGCATCACCGCGTCGAGCGGTACGCCCTGCTCGGCCCGGGTCTCGCCGATCCACCGGGAGGTGCGGTGGGCGGCCTCCCGGAACTCGCGGGGCTGGATGAGGGAGGCGACGTTGTGCCGCAGGGAGTGGTGGACCTCCTGCCAGATCTCGGCGGGCTCGGTCTCCATCGCGGCACGGTAGGCCGGCTCCTGCTCCCGCAGCGCCTCGACCAGCCGGTCCGTGAGCTCCGGCAGCGCGTCCAGCAGCCCACGGGCCGCCCGGTGGAGCACCGCCACGGCCTCGCTGTCGGCCAGGGAGCGGACTCGGTGCGGCAACGGTGCTACGGGGGGCGGCCCGTGCAGCGCCCTGATCCGTGAACGTACGACCTGCGGCATGGCGGCCTCCACCGGGAATCGGCCGACCGAGGTTGGGCCGGCCCCGGTGTGCGCCCGGCCCGCACTGGGCGCGCGCACACCGATTGATCCTGACGACCGCAGAATGGCATACCGCCCGGTCGGTACCTAGAGGTATGCGCGGTTCTTCTCATCACGGTCCTGCAACCTCGCACCGCCCGAAGGCCTTTCGTCCGGATCGGGCCGGCCCGATCCGGACGGGAGACCTCAGCGGTCCAGCAGTCTGGAGAGCTCGGTCCGTGACCGGACCCCGAGAGCGGCGAAGACGTTACGGAGATGGTGGTCAACGGTCCGCGGGCTCACCGAGAGCCGCACCGCCACCTCACGGTTGGTGGCGCCCTCCGCGACGCAGCGGGCGATCCGCTGCTGCTGCGGGGTCAGGCCGGCCAGCGGCCCCGGGCCGCTCTGGTCCGGCACGTCCACCGCCTCCCCTGCGGCCCGCAGCTCCCCGCCCGCCCGTTCGGCCCAGACCCGGGCGGAGCAGCGTTCGAAGGCGACCAGCGCGTCACGCAGCGGGCCGCGGGCCTCCCTGGTACGGCGGAGCCGGCGCAGCAGCTTGCCGTGGAGCAGCTGGGTACGGCCGCGCTCGAAGTCGCCGCCCGCACGGTCGTGGTGGGCCAGCGCCTCCTCGTACAGGGCGGCGGCCTCCTCGGGCGGTGCCAGCAGGGCGCGGCAGCGGGCCAGCTGGGCGGGGACCTGGGGGTCGGTCGTCCGGGCGGTCCACAGGGCGAACTCGTCCACCGCTACGGCGAGTGCGCCGGCGCCGCCCTCCGCGCGGCCGGAGAGCGCCATCGCCTCGATGTAGCAGGGCACGGCGAGCATCCGGGTGGCGAAGTGCCCCGTCGCCGGTCCCGGCCTGACCAGCGGGCCGAGCCGGGCCGCCGCCTCGCCGGGCCGCCCGGCCGCCAGGTCCGCACGGGCCACAGCCCAGGTGGCGAGCATGGCGGCCTGGGCCAGACCGTGCGGCCCCGCCCCGGCCAGCGCTGCGTCGGCATGGGCGGCGCACGCCTCGGCGGGCCCCTCCACCGAGGCGGCGAGCGCGAGCACGGAGTGCAGATGGGTGGCGGAGTTCTGCTGCCCGGTCCGCCGGGCAGCGTGCAGCCCTTCCAGGGCGTGGGCGCGGGCCCTGGCGTGTTGCCCGGCCCGCAGTTCGGCGTAGGCGAGCTGCTCCAGGGCGTGCGGCAGCAGGGCTTCGGGCCCCCGGGTGCGTACGACGGCGAGTGCGCGGGCCCCCGCGCGGCAGGCCGCGTCGACCTCGCCGAGCACCAGGGCCGAGGCCCCCGCACGCAGGAGCTCCCCGGCGTCCTCGGCGCGGTCGGCGGCGTCGAGGCAGCACCGCAGGAGGGCGTGGCCCCGGTCGGGGTGCCCGGCGAGCACGGCGCACATTCCGGCGCGGTACTGCGCCATGGACCGGTCGGCGGCGGCGACGGGGATGCGGTTCATGGCATCCAGATAGGCGATGGCGTCCCCCATGCCCCACGCCGCCTCCGCCGCGCCGAACAGGGCGTCCAGGGTGCGGCGCGGATCGTGCGGGGCGAGCAGCTCCGCCGCGGTCAGGAGTGCCTCTCGGGCGTCGGCGGCCGGTCCGTCGCGCAGGGCGAGCATCCCGCGTACGTAGGGTGCGGCGCCTCCGGCGAGGTGGGGGCCGACGCGGGCCAGCATCGCGCGGGCCCGGCCGGTGTCGCCGGCCAGCCGCGCCTGCTCGGCGGCGGCGGTGAACCGTGCGGCGCGCAGGGTGTCGTCCGCGGAGAGCGCGGCGGCGCGGGCCAGCGCGGCGGACCGTTCGCCGTGCGGGCGCGGGGCCGCGGCGGCCCTCTCCAGCTGCCCGGCGAGTGCGGCGTCCGGCCCGGTCGCGGCGCAGGCCCGCTGGACGAGCGCGGGAAGCGGGGCCGGGCCGGGCCCGGTCAGCAGACCGGCGAGCAGCTCGTGCACGGCCCGGCGGCGGCCCGGCGGCGCCCGGTGCAGGACCGCGCGACGCAGCAGCGGATGGCTGAAGTGCACGCGGCTTCCCGCACGTTGGAGTGCCCCGGCGGTGCCGGCGGGCGCGAAGAGCACACGGTCGAGGTGTGCGGTGGCCAGCCCGGCCCGGGCGCCGGCCCGCAGCAGCAGGGCCGCGTCGGCACCGGCACCGTCCGGCTCGTGCTCCTCCGCGGCCGCGGCCAGCAGGAGGAGGGTACGGGTGTCGGGCGGCAGCCCGTCCAGATGCCCGGCGTGGGCGTCGAGGACACTCTCGGCCCCGGGGAGCGGGTACGGCAGCGCGGTGCGCCCCGCCAGCTGGCCCGGGCTGAGACGGCCGGCCAGTCCGGCGAGCAGTCTCGGATTGCCCGCCGCCTCGCGCAGGAGTTCGCTGCGTACGACGGGGTCGACATCGGCCGTGCCCTCGGTGAGCCGGTCCAGGAGCGCGGTCGCCGCGTCGTCGTCGAGCGGGCCGAGGCGCAGTGCGGGCAGTCCGGCGAAGGCGGTCTCGTCGGCCGCTCCGATCACCACCGCGACCCGGCTGCCCGCGCCGAGTCTGCGGGCGGCGAAGCCGAGTGCGGCGCGGGAGTCGGGGTCCCAGTCGTGCGCGTCGTCCACGCAGACCAGCAGGGGCTGTTCGGCCCCCAGACCCCGCAGGAGACCGAGCAGCCCGCCCGGGGTGATCCCCGAGCCCAGGATCGAGTCGGGGGTGACGGGCAGCGGGCCGGGGGCGGAGCAGAGCAGGGCGTGCAGCCCGCTGTAGGGCAGTCGGCGTTCGGTGGGGGCCGCGGCGGCGTACAGCACGGGGCCGCCGTGCCTTCCGAGGTAGTGTGCGGCGGCCTGCCGCAGCAGGGCGGTACGGCCGAGGCCGGGCGGCGAGGTCAGCACGAGCGCTCCGCCGTCACCTGCCCGCAGCCGAGTCAACAGGGTTGCCAGGATGGCCAGTTCACCGCTGCGGCCGTACAGCCGGAGCGGACTGTGCACGGTCGTCGATGAGGTCACGCCCTCACGTTACTTCCGCGTAAACAGCGTCGGAAGGCTCGCGTCCGCTCCCTGTTCCCGGTCGGCCCGGACAGGTGCGGGCTCCCAACGGAACGGCGTCCGCCCTGTGCGGGGGCACAGTCCGGGCCCGTTCCGTGGCCGCCGCCCGTAACGTCGCCGCATGACTGATGAATTGCGTACACACGACGGTTTGACCCTGCGTTACTGGTCCTGGTCGCGGAACCCGGACAGTGCCCTGCCCCCGGTGGTCCTGCTGCACGGCTTCGCCGTGCACGCCCGGCTGAACTGGGAGGCCCCCGGCGTCGTCGAGTCCCTCGTGGCGCAGGGGCGGCGGGTGTACGCCCTGGACGCGCGGGGCCACGGCGAGTCGGACCGTCCGCATGACGACACCCACTACGGCGAGTCGCTGATGGCCCGGGACGTGGGTCTGCTCATCGACCGTATCGGCGCGGACCATGTGCATCTCGTGGGGTACTCCATGGGCGCGGTGGTGGCGGTCCTGACGGCGGCACAGGACACGCGCGTCAGCCGGCTGGTCGCCGGGGGGATCGGTGCGGGCGCGGTCGAGGTGGGCGGCCTGGACACCCGGGTGATGCCTCCGGAGCTGGTGTCGGCGGCGCTGACGGCCGACGACGCGGCGGACGCGCCCGAGCGGACCCGCGCCTTCCGGGTGCTGGCCGACATGGCGGGCGGCGACCGGCTGGCGCTGGCCGCGCAGATACGGGCGGTACACCGGGACGCCCTGCCGCTGGACCGGATCGTGGTCCCGACGCTGGTCCTGGCCGGCGCGGACGACCCCCTCGCGACCCGGCCCCAGGTGCTGGCCTCGGCGATCGCGGGGGCGGAGCTGACGGTGCTGCCGGGAGACCATCTGACGGCGGTGCGCGATCCCGGATTCGCCGGGGCCATCGCCGCGTTCCTCTCGCGCGGCTGAGGCCGGGCAACGCGAGAGGGCCGGACCGCGGTACGCGCGGTCCGGCCCAGGTCGCCCCCGGATCAGTGCGGGCAGTTGCCCTTGTAGTCGGCGATCGTCAGGCTCGTCGACGGGATCGGGCAGAGGAACTGCTCGTAGCGGGTGTCGTTGTCGATGAAGCGCTTCAGCCACGAGATGCTGTACTTCGCGATCGTCGTGTTGGACGTGTTCGGGGTGAAGTGCGTGGCACCCCGGAGCTCCAGATACGCCTTGTCCAGCGAGCTCGGCAGCGAGTTGTAGAACGGCTTCGAGTGCGTGGTGACGGAAGCGACGGTGTCGCCGTCCGCCCCGACGACCAGGGTCGGGGTCTGCACCTCGGGCCAGGTCTTGTCCGTGTTCCAGCCGGTCAGCGGGATCGCCGCCTTCAGCGAGGGGCGGTCCTTCGCGGCCTCCAGCGTGCCGCCGCCGCCCATGGAGTGCCCCATCACACCGAGCCGGGAGGAGTCGACCCGGCTGCGCACCGAGCTGTCCCCGGTGAGGTAGTCCAGCGCGGCGAGCAACTGGTCGCCCCGGCTGGCCGGCTGGTCCAGCGTGGTGTTGGTGTCGATGGTGAACACCACGAAGCCCTGCGAGGCCAGACGCGGACCCAGCCAGGCGATGCTCGACTCGTAGGCGGTGAAGCCGGGCGAGATGACGACCGCGCCGAACGTACCGTCCGAGGTGGACGTCGGATAGTAGATCGTGCCGCCGCCGAAGCCTCTGACACTCAGCGAGGACACGGAGGTCTGGGACGTCGCGTACGAACCGCGGCTCGCCTCGATGCTCGAGTTGCTCGGGGCAGGACCGCGCTCGTACGGGTTGTCGGCGGCCTGGGCTCCGCCGGGGACGAGCGCGGTGAGCAGACCGGCGGTCGCCGCCGCTGCCACCAGGGCGCCCTTGACGGTGCGGGAGCGGCTCTTCGACATCCGGTGGGGGCGCGGGGAGATGTCGCCGGAGGGGAGGTGCTGCTGCACGGAGATTCCTCTCGGTTGCGGCGGGACCGGACCGTGGCAGCCGGCGGCCCCGTCGTCCGGGGACCCTCGGGCGTGCACCGCGTCGGTAGCGCCGTCCTTCATTGGCCTGCCGCCACTGTCGCGGGGGGTCCCCCGCGCGGACATCGGCGAGATCGCCGGTCTTCGCTCCGCACGGCCGGCGGGCGGGCGGGCTTTACCGGCCGGCCGGCCGTCCCGGACAACGCGAAGGGCCGGACAACGACCAGGGGCCGGACAACGACCAGGGGCCGGACAACGACCAGGGGCCGGACCGCGTGCACGCGGTCCGGCCCCTGGTCCTGTCGGTCAGGAGGTGTGCGGGCAGTTGCCCTTGTACTCGGCGATCGTCAGGCTCGTCGACGGCAGCGGGCAGAGGAACTGCTCGTAGCGGGTGTCGTTGTCGATGAAGCGCTTCAGCCACGAGATGCTGTACTTCGCGATCGTCGTGTTCGACGTGTTCGGGGTGAAGTGCGTGGCACCCCGGAGCTCCAGATACGCCTTGTCCAGCGAGCTCGGCAGCGAGTTGTAGAACGGTTCCGAGTGTGAGGCGACGGGTGCGATCGTGTCGCCGTCCGCGCCGACGACCAAGGTCGGGGTCTTCAGCTCGGGCCAGGTCTTGTCCGTGTTCCAGCCGGTCAGCGGGATCGCCGCCTGCAGCGACGGACGGTCCTTCGCGGCCTCCAGCGTGCCGCCGCCGCCCATGGAGTGCCCCATCACACCGAGCCGGGAGGAGTCGACCCGGGTACGGGCCGAGCTGTCCCCGGTGAGGTAGTCCAGCGCGGCGAGCAACTGGTCGCCCCGGCTGGCCGGCTGGTCCGCCGTGGTGTTGGTGTCGATGGTGAACACCACGAAGCCCTGGGAGGCCAGACGCGGGCCCAGCCAGGCGATGCTCGACTGGTAGGCGGTGAAGCCGGGTGAGATGACGACCGCGCCGAACGTACCGTCGGACGTGGACGTCGGGTAGTAGATCGTGCCGCCGCCGAAGCCGCTGACACTCAGCGAGGAGACGGTCGTCTGGGACGTCGCGTACGAGCCACGGCTCGCCTCGATGCTCGAGTTGCTCGGGGCGGGACCGCGCTCGTACGGGTTGTCGGCGGCCTGCGCGCCCGGCATCAGCGCCGTGACCAGACCGGCCGTGGCGGCCGCCGCGGCGACCGCGAACTTGACGGTGCGGGAGCGGCTCTTCGACATCCGGTGGCGGTGGGGGGAGATGTCGCCGGAGGGGAGGTGCTGCTGCACGAGGGGGGATCCTCTCGGTTGTGGCGAACCACACCGCGGCATCCGGCGGCCCCGTCGTCCGGGGGCCATCGGGGGAGCACCGCGTGGGTGGTGCCGTCATTCGTTGACGGCGCCACTCTGGCGGCGCTCCCTCCGGGCCCACATCGGCGAGATCGCCGGTCTTCGCGACCGGCGATCTCCCCGACCGGGCTCAGCGAACGGGGTGTCCGGCCTCGCGCAGAGCGCCCTTGACCTCGGAGATCCGCAGGTCACCGAAGTGGAAGACGGACGCGGCGAGGACCGCGTCGGCACCCGCGCCGACGGCCGGGGCGAAATCCCCCAGCCGGCCCGCGCCGCCCGAGGCGATGACGGGGACGGTGACCTGGGCACGTACCGCCTTGATCATCTCGGTGTCGTAGCCGTCCTTCGTGCCGTCGGCGTCCATCGAGTTGAGCAGGATCTCCCCCGCCCCGAGCTCGGCCGCCCGGTGCGCCCACTCGACGGCGTCGATGCCGGTGCCCCTGCGGCCGCCGTGGGTCGTCACCTCGAAGGTGCCCTCGGGGGTGCGCCTGGCGTCGACGGAGAGCACCAGCACCTGGCGCCCGAACCGTTCGGCGATCTCGCGGATGAGGTCGGGGCGGGCGATGGCGGCGGTGTTGACCCCGACCTTGTCGGCCCCGGCGCGCAGCAGCTTGTCGACGTCGTCGGGGGTGCGGACCCCGCCGCCGACGGTGAGCGGGATGAAGACCTGCTCGGCGGTGCGGCGCACCACGTCGTACGTCGTCTCGCGGTCACCGCTGGAGGCGGTGATGTCCAGGAAGGTCAGCTCGTCGGCGCCTTCGGCGTCGTACAGCTTGGCCATCTCGACGGGGTCGCCCGCGTCGCGCAGGTTCTGGAAGTTGACGCCCTTGACGACACGGCCCTTGTCGACGTCCAGGCACGGGATGACCCGTACGGCGAGGGTCATCGCTCACCTGCCCGGTAGGCCTCGACCTCGACCTCGACGACGAGGGAGGGGTCGACGAAGCCGGACACGATGATCATGGAGGCGGCGGGACGGACGTCGTCGAAGAGCTCCTTGTGGGCGCGGCCCACCTCGTCGACGTCGCGGGCGTGCGTGATGTACATCCGGGTGCGGACGACGTCCTCACGGCCGAGCCCGACCTGCTTCAGGGCGTCGAAGGCGAGCTGGAAGGAGCCGACGGCCTGCTCGTACGGACCGCCTGCGGAGATCTCGCCGCTGACCACGGACGTGCAGCCCGCGACGAGGACGAGCCCGTTCGGCAGCTGGACCGCGCGGGAGTAGCCGAACTTCTCCTCCCAGGGCCCGCCCGAGGAGACGCGGCGTACGGAGTCCGTCATCCGGCGACCGCCTTGAGGGCCTCTTCCAGGGTGAACGCCTCGGCGTACAGCGCCTTGCCGACGATCGCTCCCTCGACGCCTTCCGGGACGAGCAGGGAGATCGCGCGGAGGTCGGCCAGCGAGGAGACGCCGCCGGACGCGACGACGGGCTTGTCGGTGGCGGCGCAGACGTCCCGCAGGAGGGCGAGGTTGGGGCCCTGCAGCGTGCCGTCCTTCGCGATGTCGGTCACGACGTAGCGCGCGCAGCCCTCGGAGTCGAGGCGGGCGAGCGTCTCGTAGAGGTCGCCGCCGTCGCGGGTCCAGCCGCGTCCGCGCAGCGTCGTGCCCCGGACGTCGAGGCCGACGGCGATCTTGTCGCCGTGCCGGGCGATGACCTTGGCGACCCACTCGGGGCTCTCCAGGGCGGCGGTGCCGAGGTTGACCCGGCGGCAGCCGGTGGCGAGGGCGGCTTCGAGGGAGGCGTCGTCACGGATACCGCCGGAGAGCTCGACCTTGATGTCCATGGCGCCGGCCACCTCGGCGATCAGCGCGCGGTTGTCGCCGGTGCCGAAGGCGGCGTCCAGGTCGACGAGGTGCAGCCACTCGGCGCCGGAGCTCTGCCAGGCGAGGGCCGCCTCGAGCGGGGAGCCGTAGGAGGTCTCGGAGCCGGACTCGCCGTGCACGAGGCGGACGGCCTGTCCGTCGCGGACATCTACGGCGGGGAGCAGTTCAAGCTTCGGCATTACAGCGTCTCGATCCAGTTGGTCAGCAGCTGGGCGCCGGCATCGCCGGACTTCTCGGGGTGGAACTGGGTGGCCCACAGCGCGCCGTTCTCGACGGCGGCCACGAACCGCTCTCCGTGGGTGGCCCAAGTGACCTTGGGGGCACGGATCTTGGCGTTGGTCACTTCGAGGGACCAGTCGTGCGCCGCGTAGGAGTGCACGAAGTAGTAACGGGCCTCGGCGTCCAGACCTGCGAAGAGCCGGGACCCCTCGGGGGATTCGACGGTGTTCCACCCCATGTGCGGCACGACGTCGGCCTTCAGCGGTCCCACGGTGCCGGGCCACTCGTCGAGGCCCTCCGTCTCGACGCCGTGCTCGATGCCACGCTCGAACAGGATCTGCATCCCGACGCAGATGCCCATGACGGGACGGCCGCCGGACAGCCTGCGGCCGACGATCCATTCGCCGCGCGCCTGCTTCAGGCCCGCCATGCAGGCGGAGAAGGCGCCGACACCGGGGACGAGCAGCCCGTCGGCGTTCATCGCGGTGTCGAAGTCGCGGGTGATCTCCACGTCCCCGCCGACGTGGGCGAGGGCCCGCTCGGCGGATCGGACGTTGCCGAAGCCGTAGTCGAAGACGACGATCTTCTTCTTGTCGCTCACAGTCCTCTTACCTCAGTCCCAGAGTCCCTGGATCCGCATGACGCCAGCCACCAGGCACATCACGGAGCCGATCCCGAGGAGCACGACGACGCCCTTGGGCATGCCCTGCTTCCAGAAGGAGTACACGCCGCCGGCCAGGAAGAGACCGACGAGGATCAGAACGGTGTTGAGGCCGGTCACAGTGCGCCCTTCGTGGACGGAAGGATTCCGGCTGCGCGCGGGTCGTGCTCGCTGGCGTAGCGCAGGGCGCGGGCCAGCGCCTTGAACTGGCACTCCACGATGTGGTGGGCGTTGCGGCCGTACGGGACGTGGACGTGCAGGGCGATCTGCGCCTGGGCGACGAAGGACTCCAGGATGTGCCGGGTCATCGTCGTGTCGTACTCGCCGATCATCGGCGCCATCTTCTCCGGCTCGGTGTGCACCAGGTAGGGGCGGCCGGAGAGGTCGACGGTGACCTGGGCGAGCGACTCGTCCAGCGGGACGGTGCAGTTGCCGAAGCGGTAGATGCCGACCTTGTCTCCGAGCGCCTGCTTGAAGGCGGCGCCGAGCGCGAGGGCGGTGTCCTCGATGGTGTGGTGCGAGTCGATGTGCAGGTCGCCCTCGGTCTTGACCGTGAGGTCGAAGAGCCCGTGCCGGCCGAGCTGGTCGAGCATGTGGTCGTAGAAGCCGACCCCGGTCGCGACATCGACCTTGCCTGTGCCGTCGAGGTTGATCTCGACGAGCACGGAGGTCTCCTTGGTGGTCCGTTCCACCCTGCCTACGCGGCTCATGCGTCGTGCTCCTTCTTCAGTTCGCGCACCGCATCGAGGAACGCGTCGTTCTCTGCCGGGGTTCCCGCGGATACCCGCAGCCACCCCGGTACGCCGTTGTCCCGGACCAGGACGCCCCGGTCGAGGATCTGCTGCCAGGCGGTGTGGCTGTCGGCGAAGCGGCCGAACTGGACGAAGTTGGCGTCCGAGTCGGTGACGGCGAAGCCGAGCTCCCGCAGGCCGTCGACCAGCCGGTCGCGCTCGCGCTTGAGCTGCGCGACGTACCCGAGCAGCGTATCGGTGTGCTCCAGGGCGGCGAGCGCGGTGGCCTGCGTGATCGACGACAGGTGGTACGGCAGGCGCACCAGCTGGACCGCGTCGACGACGGCGGGGGCCGCCGCGAGGTAGCCGAGGCGCAGGCCCGCCGCGCCGAACGCCTTGGACATGGTGCGCGAGAGCACCAGGTGCGGGCGGCCCTCGATCAGCGGGAGCAGCGAGGGGTGGTGGCTGAACTCGCCGTACGCCTCGTCGACGACGACCATCGAGGGCCGGGCGGCCTGGGCCGCGTCGTACAGGGCGACGACGGTGTCCGAGTCCACGGCGGTGCCGGTGGGGTTGTTGGGCGAGGTGATGAAGACGACCTCGGGCCGGTGCTCGGCGACGGTCTTCTTCGCGGCCTCCACGTCGATGGTGAAGTCCTCGTTGCGCGGTCCGGAGATCCAGCCGGTGCCGGTGCCGCGGGCGATGAGGGCGTGCATGGAGTACGAGGGCTCGAAGCCGATCGCGGTGCGCCCGGGACCGCCGAAGGTCTGCAGCAGCTGCTGGAGGACCTCGTTGGACCCGTTGGCCGCCCAGACGTTGGCCGCGGCGACCTCGTGTCCCGCGGTGCGGGTGAGGTAGCGGGCGAGCTCGGTGCGGAGCTCCACGGCGTCGCGGTCGGGGTAGCGGTTGAGGTCTCGGGCGGCCTCGCGGACCCGCTCGGCGATGCGGTCGACGAGGGCGTCGGGCAGGGAGTACGGATTCTCGTTGGTGTTCAGCCGGACCGGCACGTCGAGCTGGGGCGCCCCGTACGGTGACTGGCCGCGCAGTTCGTCGCGGATCGGGAGCGCGTCCCAGGCGTTGCTGCTGTTCGTCACGCTTGCGGAACCTTCCAGCCGAACCTGGCCTTGAGCGCGGCGCCGTGGGCGGGGAGGTCCTCCGCCTCGGCGAGGGTCACCACGTGGTGGGTGACCTCGGCGAGGGCGTCGCGGGTGTAGTCGACGATGTGGATGCCGCGCAGGAAGGACTGCACGGACAGGCCCGAGGAGTGGCAGGCGCAGCCACCGGTGGGCAGGACGTGGTTGGAGCCGGCGCAGTAGTCGCCGAGGGAGACGGGCGACCAGGGTCCGACGAAGACCGCTCCGGCGTTGCGGACCCGGCCGGCGACGGCCGCGGCGTTCTCCGTCTGGATCTCCAGGTGCTCGGCGGCGTACGCGTCGACGACCTTGAGGCCGTCCTCGATCGAGGAGACCAGGACGATCGCGGACTGGCGGCCGGCCAGCGCGGGCTCGATCCGGTCCGTGACGTGCTTGGTCGCGGCGACCTGCGGCTTCAGCTCGGCCTCGGTGGCGGCGGCCAGTGCCTCGGAGTCGGTGACGAGGACGGCGGCGGCCATCGGGTCGTGCTCGGCCTGGCTGATCAGGTCGGCGGCGACATGGACCGGGTCGGCGCTCGCGTCGGCGAGGATCGCGATCTCGGTGGGTCCGGCCTCGGCGTCGATGCCGATGCGGCCCTTGAGGAGGCGCTTGGCGGCGGCGACGTAGATGTTGCCGGGGCCGGTGACGAGGTTGACGGGCGGGCAGTCCTCGGTGCCGTACGCGAACATCGCGACGGCCTGGGCGCCGCCCGCGGCGTAGACCTCGTCGACGCCGAGGAGGGCGCAGGCGGCGAGGATCGTGGGGTGCGGCAGTCCGCCGAACTCCTTCTGGGGCGGGGACGCGACGGCGATGCCCTCGACGCCGGCCTCCTGGGCCGGGACGACGTTCATGACGACGGACGAGGGGTAGACCGAGCGTCCGCCGGGGACGTAGAGCCCGACGCGCTCGACGGGCACCCACTTCTCGGTGACCGTGCCGCCGGGGACGACCTGGGTGGTGTGCGTGGTGCGGCGCTGCTCACGGTGGACGAGGCGGGCGCGGCGGACGGACTCCTCGAGCGCTGCCCGCACGGCGGGGTCGAGACGCTCCAGCGCCCCGGTGATCGCGTCGGCGGGCACCCGGACCGAGTCCAGGCGCACACCGTCGAATTTCTCTCCCCACTCGATCACTGCCGCCGATCCACGATGGCGTACGTCCTCGCAGATGGGCCGCACCGTCTCCAGGGCGGCTTCCACGTCGAACTCGGCACGGGGCAGCAGGTCGCGCAGGGCGCCGCCCTCGGGGAGGGCGGTACCGCGCAGATCGATTCGAGAGATCACACCGCAATTCTCTCAGACCGCTTCAGGCGTCCGGTCGCCCGTATCACTGGCTGATACATGTCCCGGCTGTCACTGCTGACCATTAGCGTTCACTTGGTCACACAGAGGGAAGAACGACTGTACGAAGCGCGGGTCGGACCGCGCAGGCGGAGGTGAGGCAGTGACCGAACCGCACGACGGCGAGATCCCCGACGGGCTCAGCGCCGCGGAGCTGGGTATGTGGCAGTCCTTCCGTAATGGCACGACCTACGATCTACGTGTCCACGATCCGGTGCGCGACGACCCCTTCGCCCCGCACACCTGGGGCCCCGAGCGCAGTGTCGGCGCGCGTACGGTGGCGCGCCTGCTCCTCGACGGCCCGCCCGCACGGCCGGGGCGGGTGGCCGCGCTGAAGCTCCGGGGCGTGCGGATCACCGGGAAGCTGGACCTGGCGGGCGGCCGGGTGTCTCCGTACGTCGAGCTCACGGCCTGCCGCTTCGAGCAGGAGGTCGTCCTGCCCGAGTGCCACTTCACCACGCTGCGGATGGTGAGCTGCGCGGTGCCGAGGCTGGACGCGGCCCGGCTGCACACGGAGGGCGATCTGCATCTGCCGCGCTGCCGGATCGAGCGCGGTATCCGGCTGACCGATGCCCAGATCGGCACGGACCTGCTGATCAACCAGATCGCCATCGGCCCCGACCGGCGTGGCCGCGCCTTCGTGGGCGACGGGATGTGTGTGGCGCAGGACCTGCAGGCCGAGATGATCGAGACGCGCGGTGAGCTGAGCCTGCGCGGGGCGAAGGTCGGCGGTTCGCTGAGCCTGCGCGGCAGCAGGCTGCGCGCCACGGACGGGCGGCGGGCGCTGAACGCCCCGCAGCTGAGCGTGGAGCGCACGCTGTACATGACCGAGGCCTGGGTGAGCATCGACACGGGGAACCAGGGCACCACTCCCCCGTTCGGTATCGCGCGTGGCGGGGGTCCGGCGCGCGCGGCGCGTGCGCAGGTCTTCGAGTGCCGGGGCGCCGTGCGGCTCGACGACGGCCGGTTCGGGGACGCGGTGGACCTGCACAAGGCCCGGTTCGTGCTCGGCGACCGCGAGGAGTTGTCGATGCGCCGGATCGTGACGCCCGAGCTGCGCTTCAACGCGGAGCGCCCGCAGGAGGGCAGGGTCGTGCTGAACGGCGCGAAGGTGGTCACGCTGATCGACGTGTCGACCAGCTGGCCCGGCCCGGGCGGCCTGGCGATGGGCGGCTTCGTCTACGAGAACCTCGTGCCGTACGGCCATTTCCCGCTCTCCCGGCGCCTGGAGTGGGTGCTGGCCGCGACCCCGGAGTACGTGCCGGAGCCGTACGAGCGTCTCGCGGCGGTGCTCCGCAGCTGCGGGGAGGACGCGGACGCCCGGGAGGTGCTGCTGGCCAAGCAGCGGCGCCGGCGCGAGACACTGCCGCCCGCCGGGAGGATGTGGGGCTATCTGCAGGACTGGACGGTGGCGTACGGCTACCGGCCGGGGCGCGCGCTGGTCTGGATGGCGGTGCTGTGGGCGGCGGGGGCGGTGGCCTTCTCGCAGTACCGCCCGGAGTCGATCAAGGGCAGCGAGCATCCGGAGTGGAATCCCGCGCTGTACGCGCTGGATCTGCTGGTGCCGGTGATCGATCTCGGGCAGGACGGTTACTGGCTGCTGGAGGGCGGCTGGCAGTGGACAGCGGCCGCCCTCGTGCTGCTGGGGTGGATACTGGCCACGACGGTGGCGGCGGGCGCGTCCCGGCTGCTGCGGCGAGGCTGACCGGGGAGCGGCGCCCCGCCCGGCCGGACCCCTGTCGGCACAGCGGTCGAAAGGCTGATCGAGGTCCGGCCGGACGGGCGGTTATCGGCAACCGTACGGTCGGAATCAAGCCGGCCAAACCCGCTTCCTTTGCCCTTTCTTGACCTCGTTCAGGGCAACCCTCCCACTCGCTACAGAAGCTTCACAGTGCCCCTCTGGCGCAGCCCCCACCAGGGCTTTTCAATGGTCTGCACCATGGCTTTCCTCCGCGCACTGCTGAGCTCCGCGCGCACGTTCCGGTACGGCCCCGGGCTGACGGCCGAGCTGCCGGCGGACGACGCGGTGATGCTCGACGCCCCCGACGAACGGCTCTCCCCCGCGCTGGTGGCGGCGGCCCTGGGTGACTTCGAGCCCGCGGCGAAGCTCCTCGCCACCACCCGGGACGCCGCCGACTGGGAGATCCGCGACCGCACCCTGGCGCGGCTGGTCGCCTTCGCGCGCAGCCGCGACGGGTGGCTCACCTGCTGGCTGGCCGCGGCCCCGCGCGACCCGGACGCCCTGCTCGTCAAGGCGGCGCTGGCGGTGCGCCGCGCCTGGGAGTCCCCCGCCCACGCCGAGCTGCTGCGCGAGATGGGCCCGCTGATCACCGCGGCGGCGGAGGCCGATCCCCATGACCCGGTGCCGTGGCGGCTCGCGCTCGACCACGCGCGGGGCACGCATGCCCCGCACACGGTCTTCGAGTCGCTGTGGGAGCAGGCCGTGCGCCGCTCCCCGCACCACTACGGCAGCCATGTCGCCGCTCTGCGCTACCTCTCGGCCGAGTGGTACGGCTCCCACCGCGAATGCTTCGACTTCGCCGAGCGGGCCGCCGAGGACGCCGCCGGGGACTCCCTGGTGCAGGCGCTCCCCGTACGGGCGGCCTTCGCCCTGTTGCGGGACGGGAGGGCGGCCGCCCGGGCGACCTCCGTGCAGACGGACCGGATCGATGCCGCTGCCGACCTCGCCATCAGGCTCTCTGCCGGGTTCCCCGCCGGTGATCCCTGGCCGGCGGAGGCCCGTAACCTCCTGGCCTACGTCCTGGTCGCGCGGGGCCGCGCGGTGGAGGCACTGGAGCAGTTCCGGCTGATCGGGCCGTACGCGACATCGTTCCCGTGGGCGTCCGTGACAGGGGAGGCGCTCGGCGGATTCCTCGACGCGCGGGCGGATGTCCGGCTCCGGGTGGCCTCTTCCACGCCCCTGTGCGGGCGGCCGGAACACAACGGGCGCCGCGGCCATTAGGCTTGGCCGTTGTGACCACCGCTCGCCTGCCCCTCTTCCCGCTGAACGCGGTGCTGTTCCCCGGCCTCGTGCTGCCGCTCAACGTCTTCGAGGAGCGTTATCGCGCCATGATGCGCGTCCTCGTCGAGATCGACGAGGACGAACCGCGCCACTTCGTGGTGGTCGCGATCCGCGACGGCCGCGAGACCGCCCCGACGACCACCGGAATGCCGGACACGGCCGCTGTCGCGCCCCCCACGGAGCGCGCCCCGGCCGACGGCTTCGGCCCCGATCCCATCCAGACCTTCCACCGGGTCGGCTGCGTCGCGGACGCGGCGAAGATCCGTGAGCGCGCCGACGGCAGCTACGAGGTCCTGGCGACCGGCACCACGCGGGTCCGGCTGCTCTCCGTCGACGCGAGCGGCCCCTTCCTGACGGCCGAGGTCGAGGAGCTGCCCGAGGACCCGGGGGCCGCGGAGGGCGAGGACTCGCCCACGGACGAGGCGGGGGCACTCGCGGAGGGCGTCCTGCGCGCCTTCCGCAGCTACCAGAAGCGGCTGGCCGGAGCGAGCGAGCGCTCCCTGACGACCGGCGCGGACCTGCCCGACGACCCGTCCGTCGTCTCGTATCTCGTGGCCGCCGCCGCCGTGCTCGACATCCCGACGAAGCAGCGGCTGCTCCAGGCCCCGGACACCGCGACCCGGCTGCGCGAGGAGCTGGCGCTCCTGCGCAGGGAGACGGCCGTCATCCGGCACCTGCCGTCGCTGCCGGCTTCCGAGCTGACCCGCGACCCGACGTACCCCAACTGACCCCGAGGACCTGCCCGGTGGCGAAGAAGTCCAGGAAGCAGCAGCCCGGCTCCACCCCTGCCACGGTCACGCTGACCGCGTCCGGCACCGCGTTCACGGTCCACTCGTACGACCACGACCCCTCGTCCCCGTCCTACGGCGAGGAGGCGGCCGAAGCGCTCGGGGTCTCCGCCGACCGGGTGTTCAAGACCCTGGTCGCCGACGTCGACGGCGAGCTGGTCGTCGCCGTCGTCCCCGTCGCGGGATCCCTGGACCTGAAGGCGCTGGCGTCGGCGGTGGGCGGCAAGCGGGCTGCCATGGCGGACCCGTCGGCGGCGGAACGCACCACGGGCTATGTGAGGGGCGGCATCTCCCCCCTGGGCCAGCGCAGACGCCTGCGTACGGTGCTGGACGCGTCGGCCGGGTCGCACCCCACGGTCTGCGTCTCGGCGGGCCGCCGCGGCCTGGAGGTGGAACTCTCCCCCACGGACCTGGCGGCCCTGACGGACGCCACCCTGGCGCCGATCGGCCGGACGTAGACGCGCGCCCCCTCCGACGTCTGCCGGAGGGGGCGCGCGGAATGCGGACCCGGACGCGATCGTTGCCGCACAGGTGAACGAATTTCCTTCTCCGGAGCGTGCCGGACCGGACGAACGCGTGTCCGCCAGCGAGCGGCTGCTCGCGGAACGCCGTGACACGGAGTCCCTGCTCGCGGCCCTTCAGCGTGATTTCGACGGGATCGTCGAGGCGAACGCGCTGGTGGCGGTCGACGACGAGCACGACCCGGAGGGATCCAGCACCGCCTTCGAGCGGGCCCATGTCGCCTCACTGCTGGACCGGGCGCGGGACCACCTGGAAGAGGTGGCCCGGGCCCTGGAACGGCTGGAGCGGGGCGAATACGGTCGCTGCGAGGCGTGCCGTGAGCCGATCCCACCGGACCGGCTGGAGGTACGTCCGGCAGCGACGACCTGTGTGCGGTGCGCTGCCGCCGCACCCCGCTGACGTACACCGGACCGGAGACACGGACCGCCTCCGCGGGCACCCGGTTCAGCGCTTGAAGACGCCCTTCGACTTCTCCTTGGTGTCCCGGCCCTTGCCCCGGGCCTCCAGGGCCGCGCCCTTGGCCGCGGTGGTCTCGTCACCGACCGCGTGGGCAACCTTGCGTACGGCCTTCCCGACGATCTGCTCGGTCTTGGCCTTGCTCTTCTCTCCGGCGCTCATGTCGGTCCTTTCGTAGGAGCTCACCCAGTCGCCTGCCCCTGACCGCGAGGCGGAAACGACCCGGACGCGAGCGGAAGGACAGCGCCGGGAAAAACCCGTACGAGGCCTCCGGGAACCGCTACGGACGCCCTGGGTCCGGCTTGTCCGCCGGCAGGCCGTCCTCGGCTCCCGGCCACTCGGCACCACCGGCAGCGGGCTCGGCCCGTTCCTCGGCCTGGGGCGCACCGTAGGTGAGCTCCCACTCCGGCTCAGGATCCCGCGGCCCGAACAGCCCGGTCAGCCCCAGGTGCACGAGCATCGCCGCGATGGGCCAGGCGAGCATCGCCGCCCCCACCGCGTGAAGCTCCAGCGGCGCGTCGAAGGTGACACCCTTGCCGGCCTCCTTGGCGTGGGCCACCACATCGGAGGTCGGCCCGAACCAGGTGCCGATCCCCCACGCCAGCAGGGAGCCGAGCAGCCCGCCCAGGGCGAGACCCACCACCAGCGGAACGCCCCCGCGCCGGCGCAGGAGGAACACGACGGCGGCCGAGACCAGGCCGAAGGCGAGGGCCAGCAGGACGAAGGTGCCGTCGGCCCCGATGGCCTCCTCGCCCTCGCTGTTCTTGAGGAACACGGCGGTGTCGTCGGAGACCAGCGGCACCCGCGGAGCCAGCCACAGCCAGAGCAGCCCGAGTCCGGCACCCGCAACCGTCAGCACCGCGGTGATCACCGCGCCCTGCCGTAGCTCCGCACGCAGTTCGTGCGGGCCCGGCCGCTCGCCGGGCACGGCATGCGACCCGGAGGGCGGGGCCTGCCACGGGTCGTCGGGCTGGGGCTGGTGCGGCGGCGTCAACGGTGCGGTCACGGTGCCATCGTGCCAGGCCGACACGTGCGCCGCCTCACCGGACCGCCGCACGCCGGTACGCCCACGTGGCCACGGCCAGCGAGAGCACACCGACCGCCGCGCACACCGCGAGGTCGAGGGCGACGACCGCCCAGTCGGGGTGTGCGTCGAAGGACCGGGCCAGCGCCTCGACGCCGTAGGTCGAGGGAAGCAGGTCGCGCGCCCACCCGACCGGCCCGGGCAGCCGCTCGGCCGGCAGCACCCCCAGCAGCAGCGCCGCTGACATGCCCAGCTGCCCGAGCAGCGTCGCGACCTCCTGCCGTGGCGCCAGCAGCCCGAGCGCGGCGCCCAGGCCGGAGAGCGCGGCCCCGGAGAGCGGGATGACGGCGACGAGCACCCACAGGTGCGTCATCGGAAGGCCGAACAGCGCGCTGCCCGCCACCGCCGTGACGATCGTGCCGGGCACGGTGAACGAGGCGTACGCGCCCGCCGCCCCCAGCACCACCGCGGCCGGCGGCACCGGCAGCGTCGCGTAGTGGTCGAGCCCGCCGCCGGCCCGGAGCTGGCCGAAGTACTGGGCGAGCAGGTTGAGCGCGACGAAGGCCACGACCAGCACGCTGGAGCCCGCGACGACGGCCCGGGCCTCCGCACCGCCGTCGACGACGCCACGCATCAGCACCATGATCCCGACGGACTGGAAGGTCGCCACGAAGAGCAGCGGGATCCGCGCGACCCTCGCCCGCGAGAGCTGCGCCCGGTACACGGCGGCCAGCGACGGAAACAGCCTGGCCCTCGGCGCGAGGGCCGCGGGCGCGGTATGTGCGGGCCGGCCGTTCCGCGCCGGGGAGGTCCGCACCTTCGGCCCGGTGACCTTCGCGGACTCCGTGGGAACGATGCTCGTCACCTGGCAGTGCTCCCGTTCGACTCCGACACGTATCGCGACACGTTCACCGTCCTGCTCACGCCTTCACCAGACCGTCGGTGGCCCGGGCGGCGTCCCCGCCGAGCGCCAGGTAGACGTCCTCCAGGCTGGGCGTGGCCAGCGTGAAGTCGTCGAGCGAGGAGAAGGCCGCCCCGCCGGTCACCGCGGCCACCGCGGCACGCGCCTCGTCGGGTCCGAGCCGCAGCACCCACTTGCGCCCCGATTCCTGCGCGGACTCGCGGAGCGCGGCCACCTCGGGGACGTCCAGCGGTGCGCGCTCGCGCCAGACCAGCTCGACGCGCACCTCGCCGGCCACCCGTTCCTTCAGCCCGGACGGGGTGTCACAGGCGATGACCTTGCCGCGCTCCATGACGGCCACCCTGTCCAGCACGGTCTCGGCCTCGATGACGTTGTGGGTCACGAGCAGCACCGTCGCCCCGTGCTCGGCCCGCCGCCGGTCGACGGCGGACCAGACGGAGCGCCGGGCGACGGGGTCCATACCGGTCGTCGGCTCGTCCAGCACCAGCAGGGGGCGGGCGCCGACCAGTGTCGCGGCGAAGCAGGCGAGCCGCCGCTGCCCGCCGGACAGCTTCTTCAGCGGGCGTCCGGCGAGGCCGGTGATCCCGAGCTCCTCCAGCACGTCGTCGCGGGCGGCGCGGGCCTCCCGTACGGGCAGTCCCCTGAGCCGGCCGGTGGTCTCGGCGGCGAGCGACACGGTCAGCTCGTCGAGGGCGGTGGACTCCTGGCCCAGGTAACCGATGAGCCGCGAGGCCCGCTCGGGGTGGCGCACGAGGTCGTGGCCCAGCACCTCGACGCTCCCGGAGTCGGGGCGCATCAGTCCGGTGAGCTGGCGTACGAGCGTGGACTTGCCGGCGCCGTTGGGCCCGAGCAGTCCGAAGATCTCGCCGCGCCGGACATCGAGGCGGACCCCGTCGGTGGCGCGCACCTCGGGGGTGGCGGCCCGGCCGCGGCGGCCGCGGACGGCGGGGTAGGTCTTGACCAGATCACGCACCGCGCACACGGTCCCGGTCTGTGCCTGTGCCTGTGCTGTGCCCGTACTCACGAGGGATGAGCCTACGGGGTCGGATGCCCCGTATTGCGTCCGGGGCGGGGCAGTGGCGCCCCGCTCACTCCCCCGCGGTGGCGGGCTCGGCGGCGGCCCGTACGTCGATCTCACGCCAGAACCCCGCCCGGATGGCATAGCGGTCGTGCTCGTCGATCTGGTCGTCCTTGTGCGCGAGCAGCCCGAAGCGGGCCGCGTATCTCAGCACTTCGCCGTCGATGCGGTGCGGGATGCGCGGGTACATCGTCGAGAGCTTCTGCAGGTGGACGGCTTCAGGCAGCCGTTCCATCCAGCGCCGGGCGAAGACCTGGCCGACCTCGAAGGGGTCGCCGCCGACGGTGGTGATGTCCTCCTCCCGGTCCGCCCAGCGCTGTTCGGCGCTGGTGAGCTGGGCCAGGGTCGGCAGGGAAGCGGTCTCGGCCGGCTCGCCGAGGGGCCCGCCTCGCTCGACCCAGCCCCTGTCGGACGACCAGCGCAGCGTCGCGTTCGGGGCAGGCGGCTGCGCGGTGTGCTGCGCGGTCTGTGTTCCGGGTGCGCGCAGGCTCGCCAGGTCCTTGGGCGTGGGGACGCCCTTGTGCGCGGCGGCGGGCGGAGTGTGCGGGGCGGTCTCCGTGTCCGCCGCGCCGGTGCCGTTACGGGCCGCGGCGGCCTGGGCCTCCGACGCCCGCTCGGCGGAGGCGGCGAGGGCCGCCTCGGGCAGCGGGGCGGACAGGATCGCGGCGATCTCGGGGCGCGGGACGGGCGGGGGCGCGCACACGCCGCCCGTCTCCTTGGCCCGTACGGCCTTGGTGATCCAGGCCCGGTCGAGCACCCGCCGCTCGTCGGCCTCGGCGACGAGGTCCTCGGACTGGTTGTAGTCGCCGTCGGCGGCCTGGACGGCCCAGAGGTGGACGGCGACGCCGTGCTCCTTGGCCGACATGAGCCCGGGCAGCAGATCGCCGTCACCGGTCACGAGCACCACGTCGGAGCAGGCGCGGTTCCTCGCCAGCTCGGTCAGTTCGGCGTGCATGGCAGCGTCGACACCCTTCTGTGCCCACCGGCCGTCACTGCGGGTGAGAGCGCCGAGCCGGACGGTCACCCGAGGCATGACCCGCAGTCTGCGGTGCTCGGGCTGCGGCACACGGTCGGGGGCGCCGTCGAACCAGTAGATACGCAGCAGAGGCTGTTCCGTGTCGGCCTCCGCGCGCTCGCGCAGGCCCTGGATCAGGGCCGCGTGGTCAACGGTGATGCGGGAACGGGCGGGCTCCCCGGCCAGCAGACTCGCGGCTGCGCCCAGCAAGTAGCCGGCGTCCACCAGGACGACGCAACGGTCCACGCGTTCCACCCTCTTCCAATTCGGGAGCGGATCAGCGGGCCCTGACATGGGGGGTAGGTCCGCCGTCCCGGGTTCGCTTACTCAGGGTTTCCTTCGAGTCTGCCCGACGGCAGGGGGGTTAAGGTCCGGAACTCGATCATCGGCGTGGCGGATCCGGAAGCGGCGCATGATACCCCGCCTACTACGCTCGGTAATGATCCAACATGCGGCCTTTGCGGTGCCATGTGAGTCTGACAGCGGTTCTGGACCCCCAGATCCCCCACAGGAGGCATCACGATGGCGAAGAACAAGAACCGCAAGCAGGGCAGCGAGCAGGACCGCGCGTCCGCCGCCGAGCGCGGCGCCGAGGAGGCGAAGTCGACGGCGTACGAGTCGCAGACCCAGCCTCAGTCGCAGGCCCAGGGCAGCCCGGCCGATGTCGCGCGCAAGCACCAGAAGCGCTTCGGCCACAACTGACCGGCTCACCGGGCCGGCAGGCCGAGAGGGGCGGCCCCCCCCCGGGGGGGGGGCCCCCCCGGGGGGGGGGGGGGGGGGGGGCCGGGGGGGGGGGGGGGGGCGGGGCGCACCGTGAGGGGGGCGCACAGCGCCGG